>CAYZFQ010000009.1:0-149047 GCA_964477895.1 uncultured Bacteriovoracaceae bacterium
TGTCTCGGGTGCAAGGGGTCGTGAGTTCAAATCTCGCCACGCCGACCATTTTTCTTTTAATCCAAAAACCCTATAGCAGCCCAAGCCTAAGTTTCACGACCTCAGATCTACCTTCATCACCCAAACGCTGACGACCAACGCTTAACTAAAAGTCGTTGGTACGGATCTGGCAGGGGCAACGGAGAAGCTTAGTTATTCACTACCAGCCACAAAGCTGACG
This sequence comes from uncultured Bacteriovoracaceae bacterium, assembly GCA_964477895.1. Taxonomy (GTDB): domain Bacteria; phylum Bdellovibrionota; class UBA2428; order UBA2428; family UBA2428; genus CAYZFQ01. The sequence goes on from CAYZFQ010000009.1 coordinate 221, forward strand.
GAAGTAGTTGATATTTCAGAGCTCAGGACATGAGGAATATACCCTTGCAAGGTATACAGCATGGAGGTATAGTGAAATTATTGGGAATTCAAAGCTTCAAGGACGCAGTAACTGAAGAGTTTTTTGAAAAAGGAACCCTAAAGGGCAAGGTTGGATGGTCCAAAGTTAAGAGTGTCGTCATGCGAAAGCTCGACATGCTTGATTATGCCGACCAACTCCAAGACTTAAATTCCCCTCCGGGGAATAGGCTCGAAGCTCTCAAAGGGAATTTGGCCGGATGCCACAGCATACGGGTAAACGACCAATGGCGGATTGTTTTTGAATGGACAACTCAAGGCCCCAAAAATGTGAGAGTAGTGGATTACCACTAAGAGGATTATGACGATGCAAAGTTTAAGAAAAAGTACACGCAAACCAACAAGTCCCGGTGAGATACTTCGAGAGGAGTTTCTTGTCCCTATGGAACTCACACAGAAGCAGCTTGCCGAACGTATTGGCTGCGACATTAAAGTCATTAACCGCATTGTGAACGAACAAACTACTGTTACGGTGCCTATCGCTATTAAATTAGGAGCTGCCTTTAATACCACCCCTGATTTTTGGCTAAATGCCCAAAGAGCGGTTGATCTTTACGAAGCTTCAAAAGAGATCAAAACACTTCCCAAGCCTTTTCTAAAAACAGGAACATAATTCCATGCAACGAATCAGGGAATAGATCAGTGGATGTGGGGCCTCTTTGAAAAGGTAAATCCAGCACAGCTCATTGGATGCGTGCATTTATGGCGACAGGGAAAACCCGAAAATCGTGGCTTCTGGCTGGGACGTCCTTTCTGGGGCAAGGGCTGTTACCCATCTCTCGGGTCACTCATCCCTTTTAAATATTTTGTCTTTGATGTAAAAGCCAACGATGCTGCGTAGTAACCCGATGGGTCACCTCTAGTTATGATTTACAGTTTAGATTTATGGATTTTATTTGCGTTTGTTTTTGCACTGCTTTTTATGGCTGCTCAATTGGGATTTCAGATTGCCAATGCTCTCATGAAAAGAAAGCCCCTACTTAAAGACACTTCTGAGTTTGTGCCCACAACGATACTCGGACTTTTGGCCCTTATTATCGGATTTACCTTTTCGATGTCGATAAATCGTTATGAGATGCGTAAGGATCTTGTTGTCAAAGAAGCCAACGCGATTGACACCACTCGGCTTCGTTCCCTTTTACTTGAAGAAGATTCGGGGAAAATTATTCGACAACTTCTCATAAACTATGTTGATGCGCGATTGGCTTTCTTTGAGGCGGGAGATCAACAAGATAAAATAGAACAAGCAGAACTAAGGACTCTTCAAATCCAGAAAAAACTTTGGGACGAGAGCATAAAAGTTACCAAACACGACCGCGGTCCTATCGCCGCTCTATTTATCTCATCGCTCAATGAGACTATCGATTTGCGTTCGGAACGCTACAACGCTCTTCAAAATCGAGTCCCAGAGTTTGTTTATTTCGTAATTTTATTTATCGCGTTCATCGGACTCCTGAATGTGGGGATGTCTCTAGCTTATAGTCGTTCTTTGCACAGATGGAGCCCAGTTGTATTGGCATTGCTCCTCTCTTCAGTCATTTGTTTAATTCGTGACCTCGATAGCCCGCGAACGGGTTTAATCAAAGTCAGTCAACGTGCTCTGCTTTTGCTTAAAGATGGCGACAGATAAGAAAAAAGCAGGGATTTTTCAGGCTTATCGCCGCAAGACTCAATCAAGGACCACGAGTCGTCAATACGGGTTTATACAAATCTCGTTTCGTGGATTAAGAGGGCAAGACCATTCGAATGTAGGAGGTCTCCCTTGGTTCATAATGTTTCATCTTCCGCCGCGCACTCCGTAGAACCTGAGAGAATAGTTGCTGATTTTTCCTCTCATACCCAACGAGGCCTTGATTTAGACGAAGTCGAGCAGCGACTTCAAACACATGGCCCTAACACGCTCCCTAAGCAAAGCGGCGAGGGGCCGCTAAAAGTCTTTCTCAGACAATTTCACAATCCCTTAGTCTACGTGCTGCTAGCCTCTGCCGTGCTTGCGGTGGCAATGGATAAAGTGACCGATGCCATCGTTGTTGTAGGCGTTGTTCTTCTCAACTCCATCATTGGATTTGTGCAAGAGTTTAAAGCAGGAAAAGCCCTTGAAGCACTTTCCGCCATGGTTCCAGAGCGTGCGCAGGTGCTCAGAGCGGGCGAGCGCAAAGAGATTGATGCCCAAGCCCTGGTTCCCGGAGATATTGTGTTTATCCAGAGCGGCGACAAGGTCCCGGCCGACATGCGTCTTTTGGAAATAAAAAACCTTAAAGTCGAAGAAGCTGCTCTTACGGGGGAATCCGTTCCAGTTGAGAAAAATTTGGGCCTCGTTTCTGAAAGCGCGGCCTTAGGTGACCGACGTAACATGGCCTATGGGGGCACCTTGGTAAGCTACGGCACGGGCAAAGGAATTGTGGTGGGGACAGGAGCAGTCACAGAGCTTGGAAAAATTTCTTCAATGCTAAAGCAAACCCACTCTCTTGAAACCCCCCTGACCCGGTCTTTAGCAAAAGTCGGAGGAATGCTTACTGTTGGTATCTCAGGAGTTGCCGCCTTATTAGTTCTTGTGGGTTGGTGGCGGGGCCTGGGCTGGGACCAAGCTTTGCTGGCCGCTATAACTTTAGCCGTTGCTGCCATTCCCGAAGGCCTACCCGCCATTGTCACGATTACTCTAGCCATAGGGGTGAGACGTATGGCGGCACAAAAGGCCGTGATTCGTCGCCTACCGGCGGTCGAGACTCTTGGGAGCACCAGCACGATTTGCTCCGACAAAACAGGCACGCTCACCAAAAATGAGATGACAGTTCAGGTCCTTCGAAGCCCTCAAAATATCGTGCGAGTGAGTGGCGTAGGATATGAGCCAAGGGGCGAAGCTTTTTTGGATGATCAACGTCTAAGGGAACTCCCCGCTGATCTCACGCACCTTTTGATGGCAGGCGCCTTATGCAACGACTCAGAGCTTCGGCAAAAAAACTCGGCATGGATTATCGAAGGCGACCCCACAGAAGGAGCTCTTGTTGTGAGCTATGAAAAACTTGTGGGCTCCTACCGAAAAGTACGAGAAACATGGGCAAGGCTAGATAGCTTCCCCTTTGAATCAGAGAATCAGTTTATGGCCACCCTCCACAAAGGCCCAGAAAACAAAAACCTTCTGATTTTAAAGGGCGCACCCGAAGTTGTCCTTAAGCGTTGTTCTTTTGCAGATTCCACCTACGCCCACAAAATCGCAGAGCAAATTCATCAACTCGCAGGTGAGGGACTCAGGGTTCTTGCCTTCGCAAAGATGGAAATTTCCGACACTACTATCAGCGTTATTTCTCTCGAGAAAAATCTTTCATTCATTGGAATCCAAGCCATGATCGACCCGGCACGTCCCGAAGCCATTCAAGCTATAAAAGACTGTCACTCAGCGGGAATCATCGTTAAGATGATTACCGGAGATCACAAAGAGACAGCGCAAGCCATTGCTGGTCAGCTGGGCATTGCCAACCAAGCGGGAGCGATAACGGGTGAGGAGTTATCTCGAATTTCGGATAAAGACCTACCAGCACTCGCTCTACGCTCTAATGTCTTTGCCCGCGTAGCTCCCGAACATAAGCTTAGACTCGTGCGAGCCATTCAATCGCAAGGCCAAGTCGTGGCAATGACCGGCGATGGAGTCAATGATGCTCCCGCCCTGAAACAGGCCAACATTGGAATCGCCATGGGCATCACGGGCACATCTGTTTCTAAAGAGGCAGCCGAGCTGGTACTTACCGACGACAACTTTGCGACCATTCGAACTGCGGTCGAGGAGGGGCGAAGGGTCTACGACAATCTTTTAAAGTCACTGGCTTTTGTCTTGCCGACAAATCTTGGGGAAGCCCTCATCATTTTGCTGGCCGTCTTATTTTTTCCAATGGTGGGCTCACAAGTTCTGATGCCCATTCTTCCGGTGCAAATTCTTTGGATCAATCTTGTCGCCACCGTGGCCCTCGCCATTCCCCTAGCCTTTGAGGCCAAGGAAATTGACGTCATGAAGCGCAAACCCCGAAACATTAACGAGCCACTTTTTAATAGTTTTGTGCTTTGGCGAACAGTCATCGTGGCTAGTCTCATGGCAGCTGGCGCCATTTCTCTCTTTTTTATGGAATATCAGGCTCTGCTATCTCATGGTATCGAGCAATCCGAAGCCTTAAAGGTGGCGCAAACCATGGCGGTAACCACTGTGGTCTTTTTCCAGATATTTTATTTATTTAACTGTAGGTCCATTAAAAATTCAGTTTTTTCCGTCGGTTTCTTTTCAAACAAAAGCATATTTGTTGGGATATTTTCGCTACTCGCCTTGCATGCAGCCTTTGTTTATATGCCCACGCTTAATTCACTTTTCTCTTCAGCTCCACTCTCAGCTGTAGAGTGGATTAAGGCCATTGGAATGGGAGCCATTGTCCTCCCCGTTGTGGCTTTGGAAAAAGCCATTCGGGGGAAAGGCTAGTCCCACATCTGCACCGCAGCGCAGCTCACACTGTGCAGCGAAGGTTTAAGAAGGTTTTTTTTGCAAAGTCGTTTTTTTTAGAGTGTTTTGGCTCCCATGAAAAAACTTTTTAGTGCCTTTATTTTTTTAATCCTTTCCATTAACAGCCAAGCTGAGCGTTATTACGGACGCACAAGCCCCGCAACAGCCTACCTCACACTTGAGGGTGCCCCCTATGATAATTTTGAAATAAACTACGGGGGCTGGCTTTTTGGATGTGGTGGCTCAAGGGGAGATGAAGGCAATAGAGTCAACGTGATTTATGTTTTTACACAAGATGATGGAAGCCGCACTTCAGTCAAAAGAACGATGGGCTACAGTTGCCCTAGCGCTTGGAATTACACGGCCCCCGCGATGGCCTACTTACGAACTACAGAATCCACTGATCCCGAACTTTGGACCGCACTACTTTCTCGGATGAACGCTGACCGAACAGAGATTGAGGTTGAAGTCGCTTTTGAATATTGGGGCAGCTGGGACAGCAATTTTGGGCAGAATTACAAGATTCAGCTTAGGCCTCAGCTTTAGCTAAAAGCCTCCGTTTTCGCCCCATTTTCTTCATCAAAACTTAATCTTAGGCGGCTCAAAGAGAGCCTATACTAGTGAGATGAACTCTAGGAAGGCAGCGCATCTTATACATAAAATTATGCGGATAAGCCTTAGCTTGTTCGCGCTGCTGTTGAATGCCTGCTCGGGCATGTTTTTAAATCCTTCAACGAGTGCTCCCGCTGAGAGCTCGAGCAGCTCTTCTGCCTCTGTCAGCACGATTCCCTATGTCACCAACGGACAAGTAGAGGCCTTCGCGAAAAGTGGAGACATTCTCTATCTTGGGGGCGATTTTACAAATATTGGCCCCTATTCGGGCGGTGGGATATTCCTTAACCGCCTTTCAACCGGCACGGGATCTAACACTCTTTCCTCTTCCCACGCCTTGGCAACACTGAGCAAGGTTCATGGGTCGATCAATGCTGCAATTTCAGATTCTAACGGCGGCTATTATATTGGAGGTAGTTTTATTAAGGTGGGGAACACTTCCCGCAACTTTTTGGCACACATCCTTTCCGACGGAAGCGTGGATCCAAACTTTAATCCCAATCCCAACCTCCACGTTCATGCCTTAACACTCGTGGGTACCAAGCTATATATTGGCGGCTCCTTCACTCAAATTGACGGAGGCACGATGCGCCAGCGCTTTGCAGTGTGGAATTTGAGCTCCAACACGCTCGACGCCCTTGCCCCCACTTTCGGCGGGACTGTTTATTCCATTGTGCACAATGGAATCTCCTCTCTTTTTGTAGGAGGCGACTTCGTGGGCGCTGCGGGTCAGCTTCGACGCAACTTTGCCGTGATTAGTGCAGTCAATGGTTCACTGGGGGGCTTTAATCCAAATCCTAATAACGCTGTCTATGCCATGCTTCTCAGCGGAACGAATCTTTACATAGCAGGGGACTTTAATACCTTTGATAGTGGAGCCGTGCGCCCTGGACTCGCGATGTTAGACGTTTGGAATTCAGGAGAAACTAGCTTTAATCCCGGAGGTCTATCTATCTGGAGCCCACGAAGCCTCTACCTCGATGGCACCAATCTTTATGTTGGGGGCCAAAACGGAATTGATGTGATCGACACCAATATGGAATTTGTCTTGGCTTCTTACTCTACGATTGGGTCTGTTAAGAATATGGCAATGAGTGGAAGCACTTTGTATGCAGGCGGCACTTTTACCGAGTTTGGCACTGGGGAACTTAGAACTGGATTTGCGGCCATTGATACCGTAGGCGCAACCGTTTTGCCTATGAACGCCAAACTCAACGGATCGGTCAACACTATGTTTATTTCTGGAGACGATCTCTTTATTGGAGGCAGCTTCACCTCTGCAGGAGTTGTAGAGCGAAATCACCTCGCCGCCCTAAATACTGCCACAAGCACTGTTCTTGATTTTAACCCCGATGCCAATGACGACGTGAGCGACATTGCTCTTTCGGGCAACACTCTTTACGTTGCGGGAGATTTTACCACTGTGGGTGGGGCTAGCCGTAACTACTTAGCAGCCCTCAATAGCAGTACAGGCGTTGCGACAGCTTTTGATCCCAACCCCAGTAACACGGTCTCAAAACTTCTCCTGAGCGCCAACACCTTGTATACAGCGGGAACCTTCGCAACAATCGGAGGGCAAAGCCGAGCAAAACTCGCTTCTCTCGATACCTCCACGGGTCTCGCCACAAACTTTGACCCGAGTCCCAATTTGAATGTTGAGGCCATGACTCTAAACGATAATCTTTTATATGTAGGTGGTTCCTTCACCACCATTGGAGGCCAGGCCCGAAACCGCATTGCAGCCCTCGATATCAGCACGGGTGCCGCGGATACCTTTGATCCTGGGGCCAACGGCGCCGTCTATGCCCTGGAACTGGAAGATTCTACTCTTTACGCCGGCGGAGCCTTTACCACTATCGGGGGTGGACAAAACCGCAACCGACTTGGGGCCATCGACACCAGCACAGGCAATGCCACCGCTTTTGACCCTAACGTAGATGGAGAAGTGCGAAGCTTAGAGTTGTATGGCGACTATCTTTATCTCGCAGGAGCCTTCAATAACGTGGGTGGCAGCGCTCGCACCAAGTTCGCTTCGGTAGACAAAGTCAGTGGTGCTGAAACAAGCCTTAGCTTCTCTTCCGCCACCACTTTTTACAAAACCTTTATCTCCGGCACCGATCTTTATGTCGGGGGAAGTCTCGTAAATAGTCCTGCGAACCTCCAAGGCTTCTTTGGATTTAACTTGAATACTCTAAGCTTAAACAGTTCCGATTATATTTTTGCCGAATAATGATGAAAAAAATCAGGGTCTCTAATTCTTAAAGATCCCATCTTTATCCAAGGTCTGCACAAAAAGCCAGGCAGACTCTGCAGCAATTTCTGGGGTCATGCCTTTGTCTTGGTACTTCTTCAACCAAGCCATGCTAGGCGCCCCACCGAGCCCCAACATCTGAACGTTGTATGCCGCAATAGCCGCCTTATTGTATCCGTCCGCACCATAAGTCCCGTTGTGTCGGATGGCTCCTACTTGAATCAAGTGTACCGTAGCGCTTTTCATCTTCTCTACAAAAGCTTTGGGATCTTTTTTGTAAACCGCTTCTCCACCCAAAGCTTTGTAAACTTTCCATTGCTTAGGATGGTCTAGCTTGGCCGCTGCTGCAACCTTACCGCCTTCACCCGCTACACCGTGACAGTACATGCATGAATTAGCACCTGGACTCATGTAGAGACCCTTACCCATTCCCACAGAGGGACTGGGAGCCTGCGACTGGGCCGCCAAAAGCCAAAAACAACTCAAAAAAACAAAAATCGGTTTTGTATTCATCATAGCTTCTAGGATGCTCTACCATTTCGATTTCGTCGAATACGGAGTGGGCCCCACCGCAAATTATTTTTTTCCAAAACCTGACTTAGATCAGTTTTTTGACTACCTTTTTGAGCGAAACTGCGCTCACCAAGAATGTCTCCAAAGGAAGCCACTTAAAATGATACGATTTTTAGTCATTGGTCTGATTTTTTTCCCTCTCCAAACATTTGCCAATACGGGCGCTTCCCTCTCTCAGTTTTTAGCCAGCCAGCAACTGGTCCAGTCGGGCCAAAGCATCTTTCGACAGGATTGTGCGGGCTGTCATGGAGTCGAGGCCAATGGCCAAGGTCGTGCCGCTCCCATGCTGAATCCTAAACCCCGCAACCTCGTCGCAGGGGCCTTTAAATTTCGCAGCACTCCCTTGGGCAACTTGCCCACTAACCAAGATCTCTTGCGCACCATCGAGCAGGGAATTTTGGGCACGAGCATGCCAGGATTTCCCTTCCACACGACCCAGCAAAAATATGCCCTGGTAGCTTATATTAAAAGCTTGCGTCCAAACTGGGAAAAAGATGTGGGAACACCTCTTTTTATTCCTGCGGCACCAGCGCAAATTTTCGCAAATAAAACTTTATTCTTAGCCTCGGCCTTTCGAGGTCGAAAACTTTTTGAGGAAGGTTGCCTGACTTGCCACGGTGACCAAGGCCGAGGAGACGGGCCCAGTGCCGAAGGTCTGGTCGACAACGACAACCAACCCCTGCGTCCCGCCGACCTCAGCCGCCCTTATATCAAAAGTGGGAAACGTGCCGAGGACGTTTACAAAGTGATCCTTAGTGGCCTCGATGGAACTCCCATGCCCTCTTACAACGGGGTCTACAATGAAGGACAAATTTGGGACCTCGTGGCCTATGTCTTTTTCCTCAGAGGCCAGGCTTCAGGAATTTATGACGCTACTGTGGTTTTGAACAAAGATTTGCTCAAAGCAGAGGCCGCCTTTAAGAAACCCCGTCAGCAGAAAGAAGTTCCAGCCGCCTCAGCTGCTGAGAACTGGAATTAGTGGAGATTCGTGATGTCTATGTCACAATTTGAAAAATCAAAGCACTTAGATAGTCTTGTCGACTACAAACTCGTGCAGTGGCACTTTTTTGCTTTCTTCGGCTTTTTAGTAGTGGTCTTACTTGCCGGGCTTTCCTACTCCCTGCAGTTTTTGCAAAAATACCCCTTTCCGGGCGTGGAGTTCCTCAGCCCTGGGCGAGTGCGCATCGTTCATACTCAGGGCGTGGCCTATGGCCTTCTAGCCAACGGACTCTTCGCAATTATTTATTACATTATTCCTAAACTAACTTCATTTTCAGTGTGGTCACGCAAACTCGCACGGGCCACTTTTGGAATTTACAATGCTGCAGTCTTAGCTTCGGTAGTGCTTATTCTGGGCGGGCACACCCAGGGACTCGAGTGGGCCGAAACTCCAAAAATTTTAGATCCCTTCATCGCCCTCACCGTGGTCGTCATGGTCGTGAACTGGATTGTGCCCATGTGGAAGGCTCGCAAAAACCCCTTCTACGTTTCGCTTTGGTATATTTTAGCCGCCTTGCTTTGGACCCCCCTCGTTTATGTTATGGGGAATTTTCTCCCGGAATATATTTTCGCCGGCACCGCGGGGGCCACCATTTCTTCCATGTACATTCATGATCTTGTGGGCCTCTTTGTTACTCCACTAGGGATTGCCGCCGTTTACTACCTGCTTCCGGTTGTAATGAAACGACCTCTTTATAGCCATGCTCTTTCGATCATTGGCTTTTGGGGACTCGCCTTTTTTTATCCACTCAACAGCGCGCATCACTACCTCTACTCCCCCATCCCAATGTGGGCCCAGTATGCTTCCATCGTGGCCAGCATCGGAGTGCATGTGGTGGTTTACACGGTCATTTTTAATATTTTTTCCACTATCGGCTCGGATTGGCAGCAACTCATTCACAACCGACCCGTAAAATGGATTTTTACAGGCGCCCTCTTTTATTTACTCACCTGCATTCAATGTGCGGTCCAGGTTACGCTTTCCGCTCAGGAAATCATTCACTTTACCGACTGGGTTGTAGGGCATGCTCACTTTGTTTTGTTTGGAGTCTTCACCTTCTGGGTCACGGCCTGGGTCTACTGGTTGCTCCCTCGAATCTGGGGAGTGGAAATTTTTTCCGACTCTTTGGCACGCTGGCACTATTGGTTGGCCATGCTGGGGATCACTTTGATGCAGATCGATTTATTAGCCGCAGGCCTCACTCAGGGAATGATGTGGAAGGGTATGTTCCCCTTTATTGAATCGGTGCGAGCTTCCATGCCTTTCTGGTGGACTCGAACTTTTAGTGGCGTGATGATCCTCACCGGAGAAAGTTGCTTTCTTGTAAATATCTATCTCACCTGGGCCGAAGCTAAAAAGCAAAAATTAGTTATGGCGCCCGCAAGCTCGGGGACATCCGTATGAAATTTGTTGAAAAATTCAGCACAATCTTTTTGGTTGCAGGTTTCTGCCTTTTTCTAGGAGCCACGCTTTCGCTGGGGATCATTCCGGCGCTTATGGTGGACCGAATCCATCCCCGTCAGGGCCTACCTTTAGAAGTTCCAGAAAACTTCAAAAAATATTACGCCTCCTCGCAACTTTATGGAGATGCTTTACTACAAGGTCGAGATGTCTATATCGCCGAAGCCTGTTGGCATTGCCATAGTCAATTTGTAAGACCCGTGGGCAATGAAAGTCTGCGCTATGGACCCGTTTCAACTCCCGGAGAATACAACACCGTGCTCCACCTCCCTCAGCTTTTGGGTACCCGGCGCGTAGGTCCTGATCTTTCGCGCGAAGCTGGAGCCAAAAGCAACGATTGGCACTTTGCTCACCTTTGGGATCCCCAAAGCACGGTCCCTGACAGTGTCATGCCTCGCTATCCTTGGCTTTTTGAAGTGGATGCCGCAGGCATTCCTCAGCCTAAGGCTAAAGGCGTGGCTCTGGTCGCCTACCTTCAAAGCTTGGGTCAACATGTTGAGAACCGGGCCGTTAGCGCTTGGGATCACAACGCCATCACCCAGGGTCCACGTGCCGACGAGAAGCCCGCCGATGCACCGACCCCGGACACTAAGTCCACCGAGGCCTGGCAGTGAAAAAAGTTCTCAGTGCTTTGCTTTGCATTCTGGGCTTTGGAACGCTGACGGGACTTAGTTTTTTGATGGGGAGTGATTGGGGACAGGGGGCCGTATGGGCCACAGGATTTTACGCCCTACTTATCAGCATCTTTTTAGGGCTTCAGATCTATGGATTTATTTACACCCAAGTGAGCTATTCGACGGCTATTGAAGACACGAAATTTGATTTGCTGGAGCGAGAAGGCATTTGGACTAGGGGTACTGGGGAAAACGGGGCATGAAAAAGCTGCGAGACTACGGGCCAAGCTTTCTTCCTTGTCTTTACTGTGGGGTGGATTCCCGTCCCGTACTGCAATTCTTTATTTGGGTCATTGGAGCGGGTCTTTTGGCATCGCTCTGCTTCTATGGTTGGGGACTTGCAAACGGCAAATTCACCAATGAGGCGAGCCATTCGCAAATTCCCCTGGATGCCGAAGGAGAGAAAACAGAACATGACTGACGATAATATTCCCGTGCCCTCGGAGAAAGAAAGTGATCTTTTACGTTACAAAGGCAACGCGGTGCCTCGGGTCCTGCGGCTAGCATGGACCCTCATGCTTTTTTTCGCTATCTTCTACTTGGCAAAGTATATGGTTCCGGATTTAAAACTTTGGCTAAATAAGTAAATGGGGAGGCGGCGTGGGCCAGCACGATTTTGATTTACCCGACCCCCCACCTCGCCGAATGCTCAGTCCGGATGAAAAAGCTATCAGGAATTTTTCGCTCTACCGGGGCCTTTTTATTTTTTCTGCCCTCTACGGGGCACTTCACAAACTCATCATTCCCATACTCCTTCGGCAAACTTCAGTTTTGGTGCGTGACTATACGACCTTGGATGCCTGGGCTATTCCCGGCCTGCTTTTAGCGGCCTATCTTCTCAAAGTTAAACGCTTTGATTTTTGGGCTTCTCTTTTGGCAGGAATGATATTGCTTTACGCGGCTTGGGACGCCCAAGCCATCCTTTCTGGGGCCCACAAAGGATGGTTAGCCTGGAGTCACGCCATTTCTTCATTTCCCCTGGCCGCGATGGCACTCGTGCTTTTGAGCACTCAGCAAAAGCACCGTTCGTTAAAGGCCGCGTGGATAGGGGCGGCTTTAGGCTTGGGAATCCTTTTAAGCTTCAGTGAGAAAGCTTTTATTACAAGAAGCACTCCTAAGCCTTCGGCTCCCTCCTTAGTTTTTTCGGAAGCGCAGACCTGTGGGGCCCAAGAATTTGAATTGGAGCTCACTAAAATTCCCCCTTCCCCAGTCATCTCTCAAAAGAGCTGCGGCTTTCAACCCATCGCTTTAACCCACAGCCCGGGTGACAAGATCTTTATGGAACGTGAGAACTTTTCACCCACCAACATTCACTTTGTATTTTTCTCAGCTCATGGGGAACGTCGACGCCAAACGAACCGACTTTTAATCACCAACAGTAAACGAGTGGCCCTACCCGAACTACAGTTTGCGCCGGGAGAAGTGGCGGCCATTCTCTATTCCGACACCCTGCCCGCAATGGGGAAAGTTCTTATTGTAAATGCCCAAGCGAAGTCTGGAATTTATTCGGCGGGAGTCACCCCGGAGCGCTCTCTCATTTGGAGACCCCTCCCATGACTTTCGACCTTTGGATACACATTCTGGAACTCGTACTCGTGGGTGGAATTTTTACATTGAGTTACTGGGTGCTTAAAAAAGTTCCGGCGGCCAAGGGAAGAAAAAAACCATGAACGAAGCTTGGGCACCGGCTGGGCTAAAATCCACTTACGAAAGCGGGGAACTGATCGTCCTTCACAGTCCCCACAAATCCACCGAACTGAATTCACCCCTTTACCTCACAAGAGAGGGGCAGACTGAACAAGTCTCTTTAGACATCAAAACAGGTGCCGGCGAGAAAAAATTTGTGGAGTTCTACGCCGTAGATCCCGGCACCTACACATTAAGTAGCATTGAGGGTCGAGCTACCTTCGAAGTGGTACCACGCCAAGACCTTAGCTTTCACAAAGAGTTTGGGATTTTTTTTACAGCTTCCCTGCTACTTATTTTACTTATGGCCTGGCGCTATTTAAATAAACGCAAAGCTACCGTGAAGGGGAAAGCTTGAACAATACTTCAAAACGATCGGGCTGGATCGCACTCGTTCTATGGGCAATTTTAATTTGCGCTGGGATAGTGGCAAAAAGACTTTACGGACACCCGGACTGGATGATGTTTTTTCATCTTCCGGCAGCCGTTATGCTCGTCATGGCCTTTAATGTCCTTTCCAGAGACATTCGAAAAAAATATCGGGACCAACTCAAAGCCCTCTACCGCGAAAAAGCCTTCAAAGATGGGTGATTTTTTCCAAGGCTTTTTTGTCTTGGATTTCAATTCGATGCCCTTGCAAGGTGATGAGGGATTTTTTTTCGAACTGCGTTAAGCATCGAACCACGGACTCAGCGGTTGTGCCGGCCCAAGCCGCAATTTCGGCACGGGTCCATTTCTTGGTATTAAAATTTTCTTTCAAAAATAAAAGAGTGCCGGCCACGCGGCCCGCAACATCCAATTCTCCGAATTGATAAAGGCGCTCAGCCACATATTTCGATTCTCGAGAGATATCCCCCAAAAATTTCATCGCCAAAAGGGGCTCTTTTTCCACCAAGCCCACAATGACTTCCCGAGGAATAAAGCAGGCCACAGTGTCTTCCTCGGCCACCGCGCTGTCCGCATAGGTGGTTTTGGAAAAAATGCTAGAGCCTCCTAAAATGTCTCCGCTTTTAAGGAGATTCATCAAGCGGAGCCGACCCGATCGGCTCACTCGCTCCGTTTTCACCATGCCTTGGGAAATACAGTAAACGCCCAGGGCCTCCGAGCCCTCCGTAAAAATAATTTTACCCTTAGGAAAAGATACTACGGCCTTGTGGGAATTCAGGAGCTTTCGGCTGGTGTCGTGCATCTCGCAAAATGGATAGCTGACCTCGCTCCTGCAGCTATCGCACTGACCAACTTGAGATTTTCTCACAGAGTCTTTTATAGCCTATCCGGATTCTCTTTTCCCGCAGAAAGGGGTGCGGATTTGGCCTCCTAACGGCAAATCACAGCCTCGCCCTTATACATGCCAAAAGCACCCGCATAAATAAGAGCTTGGTCCTCTGAGCTAAGAGTCCGATTCCGCATAAAAGGCAGGTCCGAAGTTCTGTCTTTATAAATGAGGGTGAGATAAAGCTCAGGCTCCTCACCCTGCTCCGAAGGCACGAGATAAGTTTTTAAGCGCTTCAGATGCCATTCGGCGAGCCCCAGCTCGTCGTAAATGGCGGCAGGGAAAGAGGGAATGGCCTCAATGCCCCGCATTTCTACAAAGACCCCCATGATAGGAGCCTCTTGGTTGACCTGGATTTTCGCGACTGGAGTCTCCACACTCCGTCCCTCTCGCTGGCTTTGTTTAAAGTCTCCCGTATCTTCAAGAAGTATATCTAATGGGCTATCCGTTCCCCTCGCGCAATGGAGACTCTGCCGGACCGGCGTTAAAATTTCCGCCGAGACTGACCCCCCATAAATAAGAAACACAAAAAGTATGATTTTTCTTCCCACCTTAGACATGGGGAAGTCATAGCTAAGTTTATTGTAGGATCGTGCTTAATAATTCCTAATTTTTAAAAGGCGTCATAAAAGGCGTCAGTGAACTTTTTCAGGTCGTCACCCACCCTCTAAACAAAGCCCTGAACCTCACCCCGATGACCCGAGGTCCGCAGCCCCAGTTTACCCAATAGCGCCATGTCCACATTCTCCGAAGGATTCTTTGCCGTCAGCAGTTTTTCGCCAAGAAAAATAGAATTGGCTCCAGCAAAAAAACACAGGGCATGGGCTTCCTCATTTAAAAACTCTCGGCCAGCCGCAATCCGCACGTAACTGCGGGGCAGCGCAATTCGAGTCACAGCAATAAGTCGCACAAAGCTAAGCGCATCCAAGGGAGGCGATTTTTCCAGTGGCGTGCCTTCTATCGGAATCAGCAAATTAAGGGGTACAGACTCCGGAGGCGTTTCGAGATTTGTGAGCTCAGAAATCATTTTGAGACGGTCTTCCAAAGTTTCCCCCATTCCTACAATGCCTCCACAACAAACCTTCATCCCAGCGCGCGAAACGTTGTTCAAGGTGTCGATGCGATCTCCAAAATTACGAGTACTGATAATGTTTTTATAATAGTCAGGCGAGCTATCGATATTGTGGTTGTAAAAATCAAGCCCGGCTTCTTTAAGTTGGGAACTTTGCTCGGGACTGAGCAGACCTAAAGTCGCGCAAGTTTCCAGACCCATCGCCTTGACCCCGGCCACCATTTCACAAACTTCTTTGAGATCTTTTTCGTTGGGACTGCGCCACGCCGCCCCCATGCAAAAGCGCTCGGCTCCCTGAGTTTTGGCTTCGCGGGCTCGAGCCCAAACCTCTTCCTTTTTCATAAGAGGCTCCGACTTAAGCCCCGTTGCAAAGTGCGCCGATTGAGGGCAATAGGCGCAGTCCTCCGGACAACCACCGGTTTTGATGCTCAACAAGGAACTCATTTGAATACGATTGGGGTCAAAGTGCTCTCGATGCACTCTTTGAGCCTCAAACAACAGATCATTAAAGGGTCGCAAATAGAGTTTCGAAAGTGCTGCTTCGTCCCAAAATTTCATAATCTGAGGACTTAGTTAAGTTTTCTTCATGGGTCCAGCCAGACAAATTCTCTTTGACCCAAAGCTTGGGCGGCGACTAATGTTTAGTTATGGAAATCCCTGAACTTAGCTTGGCTCAAATCTGTGAATACCTTCCCAAACGGAGGTCAGATGGACATAAGGCAAGTTTTGGAAAGCTCCAGATAGTGGCGGGCTCGAGACGTTACCCAGGCTCCGCACTTCTGTGTGCCCAAGGGGCCTTTAAGGCTGGATGTGGCTTTGTCTATCTTCAATCCGAGGTAGCCGAGTGGGCGCTCTTGGCCTTGCCAGAACTCATCTCTGGGTGGGGCGAAAAATGCACCGCTTTTGTTCTGGGTCCCGGTCTGGAGGAGGCCGAACAAGTTCCGGCCGTGCAAGAGTTCTTAAAGCAAAATTTAGACCTCCCGGGTGTGATAGATGCCGGAGCTCTCTTTCTTCCTCAGTACCCCAGGGGTCCTAAGGTATTCACACCCCACCCGGGTGAGGCCGCAAAAACTTTGGGATGGAGCCTTAATGATGTGCAGGCCGATCGCCCGAGAGCTGTTTTGGCCCTACAAAAAAAAGTGGGGGCTGAAAATGCGATTGTATTAAAAGGTGAAAAAACCTTAGTTGCCTGGAACAATACCCTTTTCATAAATCCCACCGGCTCGGTCGCGATGGCCACAGCAGGCCAAGGTGATTTGTTATCGGGGATCATTGGCGCCTTCTTGGCCTCCGGCCTCGATGTGGGGCGAGCGGCAAGCCTCGGCGTTTACCTTCACGGAGCGACAGCAGACCTCTTGGCACAGGACGGAATCAACAGGGGAGTATTGGCCCATGAAGTCGCCGAAGCCCTACCTCGACTGATGGCAAAGGTGGAACAAAGTTAAATCTCGGTTTTTTCCTTACAGTATTTCTCAATCACTTCCATCAAACGATCGATGGCTACAGGTTTGGCCAAAAAACCATCGGGTTCTGGATCGAGCTTTTCCATTCCGCCGGCGGCGGTGAGCACCACAACCGGAAGCTGCCTCCACCGAGGGTCCGACTCATCACTACGAATTTTTCTCAGGAAACTTCGGCCATCCATAATCGGCATCTGGATATCTAAAAGTATAAGGCCCGGGGGTCTTGAAGATTCCGCCAACCGATCGAGGGCCTCCTGGCCATTTCGGGCCAAAAGTACCGGATAGAGGTCTTCCTCTAAGATTAATTGAAGCGTATCTCTTATGTCAGTGTCATCTTCAACAACTAAAACGGGTTTATAAATAGCTCTCATGTGACACCTCTAAATAACTTTAATGGGATCTCTACTACAAATTTTGCACCTTGCCCTAAGACACTTTCAATCCATACCCGACCCCGGTGCCGTTCTAAAATCTGCTTAACGATGTAAAGACCTAAGCCCAAACCACTGGACTCCTGGGCGGGAGCCACGCGCTCAAAGCGCTGGAAAATACGTTCTTGATCTTCAGGAGCAATTCCGATGCCCTGGTCACGAACTTCAATAACAGCAAGGTCCTCACTTTTATGCAAGCTAAGGAAAACGGGCTTAGCTGCTCCATACTTAAGAGCGTTATGGAGAAGCAAGCTCAGCACTTGCTCAATTCTGAAGCGGTCCCACTGAACCATCACCTCAGAGTCGCAATCGACGACAAGTTCCGATCCAGCAGCTTCAAACTGCGGAGCCATCCGTTCGACAACTTCCAAGAAGACGGTCGAAAAATCAAAGAGTTCAATTTGCATCGACAGCTTCCCGGCACTTATCCGATTGATATCAAGCATCTCATCAATCAAACGAGATAGGCGATCGATTTGTTTGTCGCTGCTTTCCACCATTCTCTTCATCTTATCCGGAGAAAACGCATGCGGATCCCCCCGTTCCAGATTGCGCCGATGCATTTGAGTCTGAAGTTTCAAACTTGTGAGAGGAGTCTTAAGTTCATGACTTGCGATGGCCAAAAACTCATCCCGGGCGCGAACGGCTTCCTGCTCCCGACTCAGCAACTGCGCGTTCTCGGATTCTGCTAATTTGATATGAGTGATGTCGCCAGTAGCCCCAGAAAAAACTTCTTGGCCCGAAGCGGTGATCATAAAACGACCACGGTCTCGCAACCAACGTATCTGTCCATCACTACGCAAGATGCGCATTTCTTGCTCATAAGGAACTCGGTCTTTGACAGCTGCATCGAGAGCCTCAATCACTCGTAAGCGATCCTCCTCAATCACACGCGCGTAAAAACTTTTTAAAGTCTCCGCTTGATTGAGGGCCGGAAGACCCAGAATCCGGGCCAGACGAATGTCGATCTTTTTCAGCTGCGCTTTTAGATCCAACTCCCATGTTCCCACATGTGCAGCATCAAGAGCCGTAGCAAAGCGCTCTTCCCCTCGGCTTTGCTGGACCTCATTGTGCGCCAATGCCCGGGCATGAAAAAAAATAAAAGCGAGGAATAAGGACGTGTAGAGAAGCAAGGTCAGCGCAGCAGCAAAAGGATGGGTCGTTTCTGAACCTGGGAAAACCCAGGCCCTCAGTCCCTCAATGAGAAGAGGAACTCCAAGAGCCACGGCTAACATTTTTCTCGCAATTCCCCCTGAGTTTTGACGATTGCAAAAAACCTTCATCACCCCCACCCTGGGACGCAAACACAGCACGCCAACCGAAAGTGCGAAAAAAATGAGTGCACTGAAGGGTGAGAGAATAGAGAATGTATGTAGGCCACAGGTGCTTGCAGCCCCCAGGGAACGAGCGGCCAAAGAGTAAATCGAAAATCCCATTAGGGAGAGAGCTAACCCTTGATAAAGAACAACGGAAAACTTCAAGGAAACCGTAGCAAAAATCAATGACAAACTCAGAAAAGAAAAAGAAATCGCCGTGAGCGGACAAAGAGTTCCTATTTGCTCTTGAAGATCAGTGAGCGGCGTGTTCAGCGTTGGAAACTTCCAGACAATAAAAATCAAGGCACCGATGGCAAGCAACAAGGCAGCTAGAGCGCGAGAAAATTTTGGGGTGTTGAAGAAAGCAGGTAATTTCGACTGCACCCTAAAAAGCTATCACCTCCCACGGGGATGAGCCAATGAAAACTTCCTCACTCAAGCGGCATCTTGAGCATGAGATTTTTGGCGCAAATATTGGGGTGAAGCAATGTTCGATGACAAATCATCTTGTAGTCAAAGGGTTCGCCCGCTTTCGGACTTAAAATCAAAAATCCAGATACCCTCGCTCCAGGCATCACCGGTTCCATAAAATTATAATCGATAAACATTGAGACCTCTCTAAGCGTCCGAAGCGGCACAGGACCTATTTGTCGGACCGACTGAGCGACTGTTCCAAGAAGTTGCCCATGATACAACATGCCCTCGCCGGGAACTGGAATTTCCCGAGCGATGTTTTTCAGCTCGCGGCTAAAGTGGAGAAAAGGCTTGGTCATTGTGCCTGGGGCACTCCTTAATTTGATCGTCATTTCTTCTTGAGTGCGGATTCCCAATCGAAGATTTCTTGAGTGATTGATTTCAACTTCCAGACCTAAGTGATCGCTGTAGCAAATAAAGCCGTCAGCAAAACTTCGGCCGCTAAATAGAAGAGCAAAAAAACTGAGGGAAAATACCAGAAGCCTTGAATTGTTCATGTGGGGCACAAACTATACTCCTGGCTGCCTCAGATCAAGAAATTTTAAGCTGCTTAAATATTTGTATTTAAAGGCTTTTCAGCTGGTCGATTTTTTGTTCGTTGCCAACCAACCAAAGCAGATCTCCACGGCGCAGTTCGATATTAGAGTCGGGATTAAGAATACGCACGCCATCTCGCTCGATTCCCACCACGAGGCCATCTGTCAGTTCTCGAATGCCACTGTCTCGAATCATTTTTCCCACAAACTTAGCGGCCGAATCTAAGTAAAAAGATCTCAGAACATAGGGAATGTTTTCTATGTCGCTGTGCTCATGGGCTTTTTCATTAATAAAATGCTTGAACTTATCCAACTGAGAATCTGTACCGATGACACCGAGCCGATCCCGAGGGAAAAGAGGGCTGTCGCGCCCGGGAGCTGGGAGACGCTTACGACCTCGCTCTATTAAGGCCACACTAACCCCAAAGCGCTCGCGAACCTTAAGAGATGAAAGGCTTTGTCCGGCCAGAGGCCACTCGGCGGGTATTTCAAAAAATGAAATGTGGGCATCCCAGGGCGCCAAAGCCGGCAAGGAATGTGGAACAAGACCGCTCTTCTGAAAATTTTCCTTATCCTGCCAATTGGAGAAAAATCTATTTTCAAAGGATCGGTATATTCCCGCCAATCCTCGCCACGAAAGCACGAGGGCCACTATGACCACGGTCGCAGTCACCAATCCAAAACTGAGTCCAGGTAAAAAAAATCGAGAGATGTAGAAAACAAACAGGAACAACGAAAGAAGAATACGAAAGATCTCAAAAAATATAAGTGGACCGAGCTCTTTTGATTCTTTTACCAGCTCCTTCAAGGAAGCCGCACTAGACCCCCCAAAGGCAATGGCCCAAAGAAAAGGTGCGCTGAGCAAAAGCACAATAGCGGAAACCATGCTTTGCCCCTGCACCACCGAAAGCAAAGGCCAATTTAACACCAAAGCCCCCAGAACTTTTCGGCCAAAAAGAAAAATGGCCAATACAATCACAAAATTCACAGCCACCCGACTGAGCCGCGCAATGAAGATTTGCTTCCACAATTTATTCTGGGAAGCCTGCTGACTGAACACATTGTAGCGATCCAAACGAGAGCGAAATTCGGGCGAAAGCTTGCGCTCGATAAAACCCACAATCGGGTCAGAGGAACGAATAAGATAGGGGGTCAGCAAGGTGCTGATCACCGACACCCCAACCGCCACGGGATACAAGAAATCACTGGTCACCTTAAGAGAGGTGCCGAGAGCAGCGATAACAAATGAAAACTCTCCAATTTGACCCAAACTCAGCGAGGTTTGCACCGAATGTCGCAAGCTTTGACCGGAAAACAACGCTCCGAGAAAAGAACTCAGCACTTTCCCCACAACCGTGATCCCGCTCAGCAGCAAAATCTCCACCCAGTATTCACGAAGGTAGGCGGGATTCATCAACATCCCCACCGAAACAAAAAAGATCGCAGCAAAAAGATTTTTTACGGAAGAGATCAAATGTTCAATGCGCTCCGCCTCTCGAGTCTCGGCTAAGAGAGATCCCATCACAAAGGCCCCAAGGGCTGGAGAAAAGCCCACTTGCGTGGAAAACATCACCATTCCAAAGCAAAGGGCCACGGCTAAAATCAGCAAAGTTTCATCGCTCAAAAATTTTCGAGCTTTTGAAAAAAGCGAAGGCAATAAAAAAATTCCTGAAATAAACCAAAGAACCATAAAAAAAGTGAGTTTGAGGGACTCGCGAACGAGGGCACCGCCCTCAAACTGCTGACTCACGGCTAAAGTCGAGAGCAAGACCAACATCAGCACGGCCACGATGTCTTCTACCACTAAGACTCCAAAAACCAGGCCCACAAAACCTCGCCCCTTAAGCCCCAGTTCATCAAAGGTACGCAAAATTATTGTCGTTGATGAAATGCTCAGAAGGCCTCCAAGAAAGAGACTGTCCATTGTGCTCCACCCTAAGAGCCTCCCACTGAGAAAGCCAATACCCAGCATCGCGATCACTTCCACCAGAGCCGTGAAAGAAGCGCTAGGTCCAACCTTAATCAACTTTTTAAAACTAAATTCGAGGCCAAGGCTAAACAAAAGAAAAATCACGCCAAGTTCCGCCCACACATTTATGGATGTGATCTCGTTCACCGTGGGAAGAATTTGAGAGTGGGGACCCACAAGAAGTCCAGCCACAAGATAACCCAAGACAACCGGCTGTTTTAGGCGCTTGAAGACAAGAGTCACAATGGCCGCAACCCCAAGAATTAAGGCCAAATCTGATATCAACTGGGGAACATGAAACATTCCACCACACTAAATCATTTTACGATTTTTTGCTCTTCTTCCATTTTGAAATTTGGCTTCTTAAGGCCGCTCTTGACTACCGTCATAGTTTTTAAAATCCCTTGCGCTTGAATCACCATAAAATCTTTTTTCAGTCGTTCCTCGAGTGGCAGACTGGCGGCCTCCGGAACCTTGGCCACTTTATCGTCTTTCTCCCCAACATTCTCTTTCAGAGATTGGCCACTGCCGTCTTCTTCATTGTCAAAATGCCGATCCAAATCAGCTTCTCGATATTTTCGAGCGGCTTTTTGCGCCGTCTCAATAAGTTGCGGATCAATGGATTCGATCAAAACATCGGGAGTGATCCCTCGCACTTGAATCGAGCGACCCGAAGGAGTGTAGTAACGCGCAATCGTAACTTTCAGACCCGCCTCGTCGCCCACCGGAACGATGGTTTGGACGGAACCCTTTCCAAAAGTCTGACTGCCGGCGATAATTCCTCGACCATAATCCTGCAAAGCTCCCGCTACGATTTCACTGGCCGAGGCCGAAGACCCATCGACTAATACCACGAGCGGTAAATCCGTCACTTTGCGCCCGCGCTGAGCTGACTCCACTTCTTTTTTCGCGCGATCGCGGCCAATCGTGTACACAATCGGCCCCTCGTCCACAAAGAGGTTCACGACCCGAGTGGCCTGATCCAAGAGTCCGCCCGGATTTCCTCTCAGGTCGAGGATAATTCCTACAGGTTTCTTAGCCGCAATTTTTTCATACTCCTTTGCCAAATCTTCCGAGGTGCGCTCTTGGAAAGAAGAAATGCGAAAGTACGCCACTCCCTGAGGCATCAATAGCGATTTCACTGATTGCATTCGAATGGACTCACGCTTCAAGCTAAACTTCAGGGGCCCCTCAACCCTTTTGCGACTGATCACCAGATGAATACTTTCGCCCACCTTTCCACGCATCAGAGTCACGGCCTCCGGGAGCGAAAGATTCTTGGTCATCTTGCCATTGATTTGAATGATCTTATCGCCGGCCTTGATTCCCGCTCGAAAGGCCGGGCTATCGTCGATGGGTGTGACCACTGTCACGTAGCCGTCCGTCACGCTGACTTCAATGCCTAGTCCCCCAAACTTTCCAGAAGTCTCTACTTTCATTTCTTTGTATACTTCGGGAGAAAGGTACGCCGAGTGGGGATCCAGAGTTTCCAGCATGCCACGAATCGCGCCTTCAATGAGCTTCTCCACCTTGACCGTCTCCACATAGTTGGCCTCAATGTAGTGCAATACTTTGGAAAATTTTTCAAGCTCTCGATAGGGAGCCTTGTCGGCTACCGAGCCGCGTTCAAAGCAGCTCCCAAGAATAAAAGATGAAAGGCCCACAAAGCCAAGGGTAATGATCCACGAACCACGCAAAATCGATTTCATGCCTTACAGTATATAAGGGAGCGGGCTCAGAGTCCTAGGATCGCTAATTTTTGACTGGAAAAGACCAATCGCGGATTCAGAGCCACCCCGGCCCGGCGCACTTCAAAGTAGAATTTTTCACGCACAGTCCCAAGCCTTCGCCCGGACTTCAATCTTTCACCTTTTGTAAAAACAAGATCCGGGTCCTCGTTAAGGTTGGCGTAAAGGGTCATGACCCCCTGCCCGTGATCGAGAATCAAGACCCGCCCTCGACCCGGCACCGGACCCGCAAAGACCACCGTCCCCGCAGCGCAACTCTTTACCTCAGGTTGAACTTGGCTCAACCACCATCCTTGAGAATTCCACTGCAATCCTGTTTCAGGGTCCGTGCGTTTGCCAAAATCTTGACTCAACTGAACACGAAGCTCCGAGGGGGCCTGAGCTGGAAAACTTTGGCATTGAAAGTTTTTGCTGAGTTTCGAGTCAGTCTGCGATGGATTTTTATCTAGGGCGATTTGCTGCCAGTCTTTCTCTTGGAGCACTTCTAGTCGTTGCTTCTTGAGACCTTCAATGGCTTCCGCACTTTCCCGAATACTCACCTTAAGATAACGAGCCAAGACTCTCTTATCTTGGATTTTTTCCGCGGCATCTTCCCATAGAAATTGCGGGGCATCGGAACCCATTTCAAGCCTGTGATAAAGGCGAACCTTCTCACGCATCTGCTCTTCCACCACCGAAATCTTAAGGTCTACCAAATGAAGCTGCTCCGCAAAGGGTGAGGTCTCCTCGCTAAGAGCTGCCGTTGCAAGATTTCCTCCGGCGCAGAATAGAAATGTCACTAAAATCTTTCGCTTCATATTTCCTTGGGTGATGAAGAAATCAACGGCCAGGTAAACAAAGCTCCGGTCAATGAAGACCCAATGCCAAAAGCCAGTAGGCGCAGTACGGAAGCTGTGGAAAGGGCAGAAAACTCAAATCCGGGAGCCAGTAAAAGAGTGGCAAATTTAGGCAGCACCACATACACACCCAGACTCAACAAAAGCAAGGCCGCCACGCTTCCCACCACTCCAAAAAAAAGACCTTCTAATAAGAGAGGCATAAACATCCAAGTTTTTGGGGCTCCCAGAACTTTCATGGTTTCTATTTCAGAGCGACTTCCTTCAAAGGCTAGTCGGATCAAATGACTCACAAGCAAAGCCACCAAAAGAAAAACAGTGCCAAAAAGCACATTGGCCCAGTTAAATACACGCTTCTGAGCTGTGCTATGTTGTTGAGGAGCTAAATCGCGCCCTTCATCCACATCCAAAACACCCGGCATGGCCCGCAGAGAATTTAAAAGACTCTTCCACTCGTCACCTTTGAAGACATTCTTTTCTAGCTTAAGCCGAAAGGTCCAGGAAAGTGATTTGTCGGTGAAAACTTGAGTCAGCTTCTCTTCAAGTTGCCCCAATTTTTCCCCAAGATTTTTCATGGTATCGGCCGCACTCAGCACGGTGACCTTGGCAATGCGCTTATCTTTGTGCAGGCGATCTTTGAGTTCGGCGACCTGTGCCTCACTCAGCTTGGGGTCTACAAACAAACTCAGAGAACCGCGCTCGCCTTCGACCACAGGGATTTGCTTACGTTCTAAGTTTTCCACCACGGTCCAGAAGCTCCCCAGTAAACTTAAAGCCGAGACCACGGCCATCAGCGTGAGAAAACAAGAGAGAGGTTTCGAAAAAAGGTGTTTCATCGCTAACTTTACAATCATGTTGTTCCTGCCATCCAAAACTTAGGGACCTTATAGGCGCGGTTCATTTTATTGGGCTCCGTCACCGGTAACGACCCCCCCACCAACTCTAGCACTCGTCCGCCGAAATCTCGCACTAAACTCATATCATGAGTGGCAATCAGCACTGTGGTGCCATGACCCTTAAGTTCACGCAGCATCTTAACCAAAGAACGAGCAGAGACTGGGTCGAGGTTCCCCGTGGGTTCGTCAGCAATAATGAGGCGCGGACACGTGACGAGAGCGCGGGCAATAGAGACTCGCTGCTTTTCTCCGGCACTCAAACTCTGCACGCTCTGAAAAGAATAGTCTCGCATCTGAACCGTCTCAAGAATCTCCAGCACTCTTTTTTGCCGATCTCTTTTGCTCATTTCCATGAAGTGGAGCGGCAACTCAATATTTTCAAAAACATTCAGACTTGGAACAAGTCGATGATCTTGAAAGACAATGCCCACCTGCTGGCGAAGTTTACGACGCTCAGTCTCCGACATCCGAAACACCGGCTTGCCTAAGGTATGAACCTCTCCTGAGGTGGGCTGATCGAGCCCGAGCACCAAGCGGATTAAAGTGGTTTTTCCGGAACCTGAAGGTCCCGTAAGAAACACAAATTCACCTTCTTTCAATCGCAGTGATACGCGCGAGAGCGCATGCAAACAATTTTTAATCGAGGCCGCCCCAACAGCGGAATCTTTCTCGATAAAAAAATCGCGATCAACATCTTTTAGTTCAACAACAAGTCCTTGCGGCAGTGCCGCAGAATTCCCCTGAAATGCACTCACAACTTGCCCTCTCCCCTCAACCATTGTAACTAAGATCTGCGGAGATGGACAAGTCAGGAGTGAAGGCAGATGCACGAATTCGAGCCCTTGTTCGCCAATTAAATGACTGGGCTTACGCTTATTACGTTCTCGATAATCCCGAAGTGCCAGACAAAAGCTACGATGACGCTTTTCAGGAATTGCAGGAATTAGAGCGTCAATTTCCTGACAAAAAATTACCCGATAGCCCCACGGGCCGCGTGGGGGGGGCACCCCGCGCCGCCTTTGTTCGACACACTCACTTAAAACCGATGCTTTCGCTAGCCAATGCATTTTCGATTGAGGACGTGCAGGATTTTTTCAATCGTGCGGCTCGCTATCTAAAAAAAGATTCTCAGTTTTATGAATGTATTTTAGAGGAAAAGCTCGACGGCTTAGCCATGAGCCTTAGCTATAAGAACGGCGTACTGGTCACTGGGACCACTCGGGGAGACGGGGAAGTGGGCGAAGAGGTCACGGAGAATGTGCGCACTATCAAAGACGTGCCCCTGCGTCTACGCAAAGAGCCAGATGTTCCGGACCTGATTGAGGTACGTGGTGAAGTATTTATAGACCATGCGGGATTTAAGAATTTGAATGAGTCTTTGGCCAAAGCGAATTCAAAAGTATTCGCCAATCCGCGCAACGCGGCGGCGGGTTCAGTGCGATTGCTAGATTCCAAAATAACCGCGAGTCGACCTTTGAGGTTTTTTGCCTACCAGATCGTAGGCATCAAAAAGCCTCAGAATGAAATTCTAAAACTTTTAAGCCAACTAGGTTTTAAGGTGAATCCCAATTACACCTTGGCCAAAACATTTGCCGACATAAAAACGAAGATTCACGAATACGAAGAGATTCGTGAGACTGGGAAACTGGGTTACGACATCGACGGCTTAGTGATTAAAATAAACGATCCAGAAATATCCGAGCTATTAGGAAATATTTCAAACTCACCTCGATACGCTTTGGCCTATAAGCTCCCCCCCTTGGAAGCTCTTAGCCAGGTGCAAAAAATCGAGGTCCAAGTGGGTCGTACGGGTGCCCTCACTCCGGTGGCCCATCTCAAACCGGTGAACCTAGCCGGAGTTGTGGTGGCCCGCGCCACCCTCCATAACCTAGAGCAAATTCGAGTGAAGGATGTACGCGAAGGCGACACGGTGTGGGTGAGGAGAGCGGGCGATGTCATTCCCGAAATTGTTAAAGTCGACTTAAAATCGCGACCGCCCCAATCCAAAGAATTTCAAATGCCCACGCATTGCCCCATTTGCAAGGGCCAGGTGGTAGAGCTCAAGAGTTCCCATGTCTGCTCGAATCCGGCCTGCTCCGCCAAAGTGGTACAACGAATCCAGCATTTTTGCTCCCGCCACGCCATGGATATTCGGGGTCTGGGCGATCAGTGGATTGAAAGTTTCTATGAATTAAAAATTTTACGAAAATTATCCGACATCTACCGACTTCGTGACAAACGCCCCCAATTAATTGAAATGGAAGGCCTCGGCGAAAAGTCGATAGATAAGATGATCTCAGCCATTGAGCAGTCCAAATCTCAGAAGCCAGCCCGCTTTTTATTTGCCTTAGGCATTGAGCTCATTGGGGAGAATACGGCGGCCGATTTGGTGGAAGCTACAGGATCAATTAAAAAACTTTTTCGAATGAGTGAGGAGCAACTGTTAGAACTCCCCAATGTGGGACCCGAAACTGCCCGCAGCTTGCGCGCGGCAGCTTGCGATCCACACTTCTTGAGAGAACTAGAGGAACTCCAAGAACTCGGAGTGGAAGGACCCTTTGTTGAGCGGGAGGTGCTCGCCCAAAAGTCAGGCCCCTTGAAGGACTTGATTTTTGTTATCACCGGCTCTCACTCTCGTCCCCGCGATGAGATAAAAGACGAGCTCAAATCTCTGGGCGCCCAGGTGAGTGACTCGGTCTCTAAAAATACCTCTTATTTAGTGGCCGGTGAAAAGGCCGGATCCAAGTTGGCCAAAGCGGAAAAACTGGGTGTGCCCATCATGAATGAAGGCGCACTCCAAGCACTGATCAAAAAACTTTCTTAGGGATAAAAACCTAGGGCGGCCATCTCGAGGTTACGCGCCTCCATGAGGGCCGGATCAATGGCAGAAGTCGTGAGCCTCAAATCATGACGAAAGTGATTGCAGTAGGTGGCCTGTGAAAACTGGATTTCTCTGCTGGGCGTAACAACTTCCTGCAGGCGAAAATTAATTTTGTAGGTGATTAAACAGCTCAGTCCGGGACGTTCCCCTCTGGATTCGTAGCCTACTTTTTCTTCGGTGCGAACTTCGATACTCTCGATCGACAGTCCATCCACCAAGGCTGGAAGAGCCAATTCGGCCACCGTCCCAGGCACAAAAGAAAGCATTTTCTTAAGTTTAGCGGGATCTTGAACAACTTCGGGATTTGAGTTCTCAGCCTGCACTCTCATGGAAAAAAGCACTAAAAACAAAGTCGACATTAAAATTTTCATGAATATCTCCTAAGCTCCAGGAGATAGCCCATTGCCTTGGGCTAGCCTAGAATTTAAACATCCACTCTTTAAAAAGTTAAAAAACCAATGAGAGTTGGGAGTAATAACGACGATTTACGCTTATGCCCGGGCCATTGCCTAAGTTCACAGCGTAAGACCCTATCTCAAGTTCGGCAGGACCCAGGATGTTGCCGATGCCTCCGCCTATATTTCCTTTGTAAAAGTGCCCCCTAAAGGCCGTAGAAAGCCATTTCTTGGGTTGGAGCAGAAGTTCAAAGCCCGAGTGCACATGCTCAACAAACTTATCGGTGCGCACAAGTATATCTCGAATTTCAAAGCTAAGAGTGGGTTGTAGGCGTCCCAATTTTTCAAAAGTCACAGCCGTGCCTACGTTAATTTTTTGCTGGAGGGGGGGAACCTTTCCCGTCAAAGTATTTCCACCCATTTCGTTTGTGAATTCTGTACCTACTGCATTTTGAAAAGCCAAACCCCAATGAACTTTTGCACCCACTGGAAAGAAGGGATTAGTATTGGCTTGCATTCCCACATCAAAGTCCGTTCCCCAACCGGAACCTGCAAAAGTTTTAAGTCGCTCGGAAGTGTCGGGCTGCGAAAAAATTTCCACCACATCTCGGTTTTCCAGATGAGCATCAAAGCCGGTGCGCCAAATGAAAGGACGAAGCGTAGCCCCTAAGCGCAGGTGATTTTTAAAAAAAGGGTGGCCGTATCCCAAAGCCACGCCGGTGTCGTTAATGAGTTTCGCATCGGCTTTGACAAAAAGAAGAGAGGGCGTGCGCACCCGAACCGTGGTGTTCACGCTCGAGGGATTGATTGCAATACCGAAACGCCGGCGAGTATAGGACACGCCCAGAAGGTCCACCCCAAAAGAGGCGTTCATTCCATCGTAGCGCTGGAGTTGCTTAGCCACAGGATCGCCAGATCTATTTTTGGCGTCTTTAAAAGTGTCGCGAAGGTCTTGGATGCCTCGAGATCCCTGGACCATCGCTAAATCCGGGGCACGAAACTCGCCTTTTTCATTGGCGGCAAGGCCTGCGGGGTTAAATTGCAGGGCGGTCACTCCGCGGGCTGTGGCCGTAACGGCACGCCCCATAGCGAGGGCTTGGGCTGTAGGAAAGAGGTCGGGGTATTCACGGGAATGGGCTGTGGCGCCGATAAATAATAGCGTAACTCCAAGCCCCCTGGCCATCATCAGCTAAAGTCTAACACCTTCCCAGCAATTTACGAGTAATGGCAATACCGATATCGGAAGTAGATTCGGTAAGTGGCTGCTTTTAACGGCTGTGGATCTAATGTAGGAGTTTGGCATTTTTGTGCCACTTACGGATTATGTATTTCACCAAGTTCTGCCCCATCACTGGGTAGTAAAAAAATGCCAAACTCCTACATTAGGCCGGGGTCTCCGCGGGAATGGGTGGATAGGCTGCAAAGACATAAAATGGCCGACAGCCCACCCTTCATACCTAAAAGTCTAGCAGTATTCAGAAAATTTACGATCCAAGTTCTGGTAAGACTCTCACCTACAAGCCACAAGCTTCATCCCCGAGGCGGTAATGCCAGTTAAGTCCCCGCTCTGAGGATTGTAGCTAATCTCGTAATGAGCCCTGCCACTATCAGTCAGGAAAATTCTCACAACGCTGCTCTTTGGGTCAAGGCGAGCAAAAAACTTTTGCCCCTGAGGTAACGTCTCCAAAAACTTAAATTTATGAAGGGCTTTTTCAACTAGAAACTCCACTTGCTGTATTTTGGTAAAGACCTTGTTACGCTCGGCTCTCTTTCGGGTAATAGACATTTGGTAAGTTTCCGCTTTCTTCCTCCACTCCTCATTGGGGGCTCCAATATCCAAATCTATGGGAAGCTTATGTTTCGCGGCTAGAGCTCGGAGACTTAGCTTAGCTTCAAGGAGACTGTCGGCATCGTCTCTAGTTAAATTCGTTTTTTTCAGTTGTAGTTGAAACTTTTCGATAGCTAGCGCAAAATCTTTCAGCTCGCGAACTGTTAGCCTTAGGTCTGAAATATCCGATCGGTCGAGATCCGCGGCGACGTACTCCGAATCATTGCCCCCACCCTCCGCCAAAGCTGCAAAAGCTAAGTTAAGATGGGGATTTGCAGCGCAGAAGGCCGATATCACCTTCTGATCGCGTGGATTTCGTGAAGCAGCCCGAGCTTCTTCACTTATAGAGTGATGCCCTGTTTTTTCATCCGTGTTGCTAAGCCCGTGAGCTGAGCTGAGTAAAAAAATAAATGAAATCAGAAAAACTAAACACCTTGTAAAATTTCGCATCCCAACCCGCCTTTTTCCCTAATGGTAGCGAGGCCACAAAGCTTTCGGAACCCTAAATTTTTGACACTAAAGCAGTAGCCCGCCAGAAAATGTAATCAAATCGCAAGTGAGATAAGCCGATTCCTCTCTCGCGAGGTAGGCCACAAGCCCGGCCAACTCCTTTGCTTCCCCAAATCTTTGAAGCGGAGTGCGCTTTCTAAAATCTTCTTGAATTTCCTTGGGCACAGTACGAATCATCTCAGTGTTCATCATCCCCGGAGCAATAGCCACGGTGGAAATCCCATAGCGCCCCCATTCCTTACCTATGCTTTTCATCATAGCGACGACGCCCGCCTTAGAAGACGCATAATTCGCCTGGCCCACGTTCCCGTTAATTCCTGCTATTGAAGAAATTCCAATGATCCTGCGAAAAGCTGGAGCCTCACCTTTTTTTATTTTCGCGCTAGCCTCCTCACGCATGGCGGAACCCAAAGCCTGAGTGACTAAAAAAGTTCCCTCCACATTAATTTTCCAAGTGAGCTCAAAATCCTCTGGGCTCATCTTATGAATCAAAGCGTCTCGGGTAATTCCTGCGTTGTTCACCAATACCGTTGGAATTCCATTCTTCGCAAGGCACTCAGCGGCCGCAGCTTTAACCGCTTTCGCATCCGCCACATTCACCGCGCGAATGGAAAACTTGGGATGGCTAATCTCACTCTCTGCCTTTAGGTCCCAGGCTTCCACCGAAAAACCCTCAACCAACAAACGCTCTGCCATAGCGGCACCCAGCCCCCGCGCCCCACCTGTTATAACTGCAAAGGCGCTCATAGTTCCTTTAACCTCGAGGTCAAAAATTCATCGATTTGCTTTTTAAGGGCCGGCACCGTTTTGTCGTTAACCCAAGTGTAGCGGGCAATGCGCTTCATCAGTTGCTCGTCTTGCAAACGCAGCATCATGACAATTTCATCTTTGCCCATGGAATCTCGTTTCATCAGGCGTTTGGTGCGATCCGCTTCCGATGTGGTGACAAGGACTATTGCGGCTAAAATATTATGGAAGTTCGATTCAATCAGTCGTGAGCCTTCGATAAAGCCCAACTTACTGCCTGAACTCTTCCAGGCGATCATTTGCTTTTGAATGTAATTTAAAATGAGGGGATGCAATATCGCTTCTAAGTTTTCCCGGTCGCCTGGGTTGGTCATCATGCGCTTGCGAAGGGCCCCTCGATCCAACTCTCCCAGATTGTTAAGCACTGAGGCCCCAAAGGCTTTGTATATTTTTTCAAAGCCTTCTTTGCCCACCTCCGTTTTGCGGTCCACGACGAGTCGTGAAACTTGATCCGCATCAATCATGGGGTAGCCGAGTTCTGCAATGTAGGACATTGCGGTGGATTTTCCTGAGCCCATAAGGCCCGTAACGCCAAAGACTTTCATTTGTGGGCTAAGATAGACCTGATGGCGAAGCTTTTCTACCGGTCGGTGGGACTTGAGCTGATGGGTGTCAAAAATAACAAAAGCTGCACGGCCGTCCTGGACTATTTCCCTAAAACGGAGCGATTGGCCCTCACGGAGGTCGAAAGTGCCCATCCCAAGAGTGAAAAGGAGCTGGCACCCGGCTCAGCCGAAGAAGATATCGTGAGGTCCATGCTTAGCCTACGCCAGGAAGCCACAAAGTTCTGCGGGATTGGCGTGCATGCTCCCTTAAGCCTTCCCCCTTATTTGCAGAATCCAGGCAAAAAGTGGCCTTTT
Organism: uncultured Bacteriovoracaceae bacterium; assembly: GCA_964477895.1. Lineage (GTDB taxonomy): Bacteria > Bdellovibrionota > UBA2428 > UBA2428 > UBA2428 > CAYZFQ01. The sequence continues at coordinate 32,333 of CAYZFQ010000009.1, forward strand.
CCCGAAAAATCCAAGGACCCCCAGGTTAAGTGGATGAACGCCCTTTACGAGAAACTTGAAGACAAACCCCGGCCCTTTGTGCCCTACCTCCAGCGGCCAGCTGAGCTCTGGCTCAGGCACCTTTGCCCCGAAAAGTTTCCGATTAGTGATGGCTTTGGCGCCAATGGGGCGCCTTTGGCCGCACGAATGCAGTTTTTAAAGTCTTATTTGCCACAGCCACTCAATGAAGTTTTTCCCCGTGCCACCATGAGTAGGCTAGCCACATCTCTTTCGCTGCCTAAGTGGATGATCACCGACTATGCCGATTTAGAAAAAGGCCTCCGCACCCGCGAAGCCTTTTTAGAACAGCTTCTTGAAAAACTCCCTCATCTTTTGATCTACAATAAAGATGTGGAAACTTTGGTGCTGAACCTCCACGCCTTCCATGCCTTTCTCTCGGCTTTCACACAGTTTTTAATATTTAAAGAATTTTGCGAAAGACCCCCTCGAGATTTTCCTAAGGCTGCGAGCTGGATTCATATTCCCAGAGTTTATATTTCCTGGGATAAGATTTTTAGGGAAAAGTAATTCATTTGGGCGTAAATCTCTTTTGTATTTTATAGCCTATCCAAATTCACTTCCGATATCGGAAGTGAATTTGGATCGGTGATGGGTTGGAAGCTTAGGTTTTAAGCAATGAGTAACTAAAACCAATTGTAATTAAAACTCAAACTCACCCGGTCCTCAGAAGACTGATTTTGCAAAACCTCGTGACGTAGCCAAGATTCCCACAAGGCCAGCTGTCCCACCTTGGGATCTAAGAAGATAAACCTCTTGTTCTCTTCGGCAGCTTCATGTGTGCGGGGCAAGCTCCCCATGAAATTGGACAGACGGGGATCTTCAAACTTTATTTGCCCCGAATTTTTGGGAACCTGCAGATAGATTGTTCCACTTAAGGTCGAAAGCGGATGCAAATGCAGGGCATGATAAGTTTTTGGTGGGACGATATTGATCCAAAGATTGGTGATCTCTAGCTTGTAATTTTTAGTATCCATATCGAGGTCTTTAGCAAAGCTCAGAATTTCGCGGTCCAAGCGCTTTTTCAATGCCTCAAAGGTGGACGACATCTTATAGAGTTCCGAGAGACTTGAGTAGGAAGTATAGCCTCCTGGATAGTTCTTTTTTGACCACTTTTGCCCCTCGGCATCGTGATTTCTAATTTTATAGGACTCCTTTAAGAGTTCTCGAACGAGCTGTGCATCTTTCTTTAAAAGCTCTTTTAAATAGAGATGGGTGGGGAAAAGCTTACGTATTGCCATGAAATGACTTTAAAGTCGGAAGGGGTAAAGGTCCAGACGCGAGCATTTATCTCGTTTCTAGGGCCTTTCCGTGCTATCTAAGGCCCTCTTTGGAAAACTTCAAATCACTAAACCTCCCACCCTTTTTAGCGAAAAATATCGCAGCTTTGAACTTTGAGACCATGACTCCCATTCAAGAACAAAGCATTCCCATCGCCATGTCAGGTTGTGACCTCCTGGCCTCGGCCCAAACCGGTAGCGGAAAGACCTTTTCTTACCTCATCCCCTTGCTCACACAGCTTGAAAAAGCGCCGGAGTCCCGAGCTCTTATTTTGGTACCCACACGAGAACTGGCCACCCAGGTCGTGGAAAGTGCCGAGCTTTTACTCAAAGACACCAACATTAGTGGTGCTGTTTTAATTGGTGGGGCTTCTATGGATTATCAAATCCGTAAACTCCGTCGAAATCCTCAAATCATTATTGCCACTCCGGGTCGCCTGATCGACCTCATGGACCGGGGCTTCGTAGACCTTTCCAAAGTTTACTTTCTTGTGTTGGACGAGGCCGATCGCATGTTGGATATGGGCTTTGCTCCGCAGCTTAAAATCATTCGTGACGAACTGCCGACCACACGCCAGAGCTTGCTCTTCTCGGCAACACTGCCGCCTAACATTCAGAAGCTTTCAAAAGATTATTTAAAAAATCCGCGCCGAGTTCAACTCAATCGTAGCTTTGAAGCCAACGCCGCCATTGAGCAAAAAAATGTAGATGTCACACCGGAATCCAAGGACCGTATCTTATTGGATGAAATCGCTACACGGGAGGGTTTGATTTTGGTCTTCGTCAAAACCCAACGCCGTTGTGACCGTCTCGGCAAAAATTTATACCGAGCTGGAATTTCGAGCAGCGTGATTCATGGAGGCTTGCGCCAGCGTCAACGCGAAGGAGCTTTAGAAGCTTTTAAGAGCGGACAAGCGCGAGTGTTAGTAGCCACGGACATTGCGGCTCGTGGTTTGGATATCTCCAACGTAGAACACGTGATTAATTACGACATTCCGCAAGTGCCCGAAGACTATATTCACCGCATTGGCCGTACGGGGCGTGCCGGGAAAACTGGGAAATCTCTTTCTCTCGTTTCCCCAGAAGAAAGATCTTTATGGAAAAACATTGTGCGTAAATTGGCACAGCTCACAGGCGGCAAGGCCGATGATGAAGGCAGTAGCTCTCGTGGCTTCTCTCGTCCTTTCAACCGAAGTGGTGGCGGCGGTGGTGGCAAAAGCCGCTACAGTCATAACAATGGTTCTCGAGGACATCGTAAAGGGGGAGGCTCGCGCCCCTCCATGGGCCAAACTCCCGCGCCCCGCTCCGTTTGATTTTGCTAAATAAATCCCAGCCAGGAATAATTGAGGCTGGGCACTTTTTCTAATCCTGCTTTTCTTGACCGACGATACGAGGCAAAACTTTCCATTTTAAAGGTATCTACCTCCACATTATAGAGAAGCTCGACACCCAAATTATCAAAATCTTTTTCAATCATTCGCCAAGGATGAAAATATTTTAGCCCAGCTTTAGCGCCAGACTGAAAAATCTCGGGATCATGAAGCCGCAAAGCGAAATTTTTATACATGTCTTCTTGAACTTCAAAGGTCTCCCCATTGAGAGAGGGGCCCAGCCAGACCCACGTGCTCTTGGGATCAAAATTTCCGGTAGAGAATGGCTTCAGGTGAATCCCCTGGGCTAAGCCCCGCCACCCGGCGTGGACGGCGGCCACATTTTGACTTTTCGCATCCACATACAAAAGCGGCACACAGTCAGCGCTTTTGACCAAAAGCTTTCTTTTAGATTTTTTAAAGTCTTCGCCCCCTGCCCACAAACCATCCCCCTTCCCTACAAGAGAGGGGGTGGATGCGGAAAGCGGCAAGATAAGATTCCCATGAACTTGGTCTACGTGGGAGAAATTTTTTAGCTCTAGACTCTGACTTTCAGAGATATTTGCAAAGCAAAGCCTCAGGCCCTTGGACCAGCCTTGAGCCAAATCAAAAACAAGAGATTCCATTGATGCATCATGACTTATTCTAAGGCAGGTGAGAACGGCAATCGGTGCCTAAAAGTTTTAAAAAAGAAGATCCTCGCTGTGGGCCAAAGTAATAAAGACGGCTTTCCTCATCTCTCACGTGCACAAACCAAAGCCCGTCATGGGAAGCCCGAGTTGAAATAATAAAAGCCTCATCTAAAAAAGTATCCCATGCCGAAATTTGAGAAATGCTGCGACTTTCCATCATGGCTGGCCGCAAGGCCTCATTCCAAATCACCAAGGGCTGACTTGGCGGGAGGGAATACTTTTGAATGAGGACGGGAAGAACGTGCTGGAGATCTCCCTGAATCTTAGACCGCTGGTTTAACGAGGGCAAAAGCACATGGGGAGGGGGCCAGAGATGAGGGAAGGCTCGCTCATGTCGAATAAGGAGGGAAAGATTGTTAGCCAAAGTAACTTCGTTGCGAGCTCGAAAGGTATAGGTCTTAGGCCCACCAGAAATGACGCTAAAATACTCAAAAGCTCGATGCGATAGTTTAGGGGAAATCAGGTCGCGAGAAGGAGGCGTCTTGAAGACTTTATTCAAAGCCGCCCACAAAATAGGGGCGGAAGTTTTCTCGATGCTGAAATCTAAAATATCGACTTGAATTTGGTAGGGACCCGACACTTCAAGAAGGGTCCTGTCAGAATTTAAACGCAACAGATCAGGAAGCCTCGAGTCCTCAGCGCTGAAGCTCTGAAGATCCTTGTTGCCATAATAAAGAGGTAGAGCTCTTCCATCCTCTCTTACAAGCAGATGCAGATAGTCGTGTCCCGGACTTTGAGAAGAGGGGCCTAAATCCAAAGCCAATAATTTATAAGACTCCCCACTCACCACCTTATCAAAATGAACAACGTGCCTTGCACTTCCCAGGTCGGCTGTTCCTCGAGGAAGACCGCCCAGATTCTCAAAATGATCCGGCAATTTTAAAGCCAGTTCCTCACCCTTAGAATCCAAAACTCCAAAACTTTGGTCAGGAAACTGAACCAGATGAAAGTCATGACGACCGGTTGTAAACTGAATCACATCGTAGCGTTTTCGATTCAATGAGTTCCACTCGACATCCAGAGCTCCACTGGAATCCAATGCCACTTGTGGATTGGAGTTTTCTCCATTGAAGGAAAGAGGGACCCGATGCCAGCTGAAGTCGGCGAGAGCGGGAAGAGAGCCGAGCTGCTTCCATCCATTGGAATACGCGGGCCGTACCCCCATCAGAATCCATGGGATTAAAAAACTTTGGAGCCTATACCTCATGCAAGAAGTTTTTGTTCTTCAAGCCAGATCCGGTCGGCCTCTGGCAAGGGGGCTAAGAATTCCATTTTTTCGTGAGTTTTCGGATGTTCCAAGCTTAGTCTCTCAGCATGCAAAAAAAGTCGGTGATTTTGGTGTCCACCATAAATATCATCTCCCCAAATTGGGAAGCCCAAGAAGGAAAGGTGCACTCGAATTTGATGGGTTCGTCCCGTTTCGAGTTTCACGCGCAGAAGCGAAAAACGTCCGTGGCTCGCCACACAGTCAAAGTGCGTGATCGCCCGCTTGCCTCGCAACTCAGGGCTGACGCTAAACTTCACACGGCTTTTGGGATCGCGCTCAAGATAGGTGGCCAACGAAAAGCTGCTTTCACCATTCACTCGAAAAGCCACCGGGCAGGGCACTTTACGAAGCAGGTATTCCAACTGCGAGGGGCGTTTGGTCAAAAGTCGGAGCGGATCTCCCTCGACCAAGGCCATATAGTTGCGCCGCGCCACCTTATCCTCAAACTGTTTAGCTAGGTTTTTATGAGCCTTGGGATTTTTTGCCACCACCAAGGCACCCGAAGTCCCCTTATCCAGTCGGTGCACAATTCCTGGGCGGGCTTGTTCTAAAATATCTTCGCCCCAATGAAGGAAGTCTCCCTCCGTGGAGGCTAAGACTTTTTTATTTTCAATCAGCCAAGCCACCAAACTTTCTTCTAGCGGAAGACCTGATCCGGGATGAACGGCAAGGCCCGGAGGCTTATTTAAAACTAAGATGTCCTCGTCTTCAAAAAGAATTTCAGGAACAAGAGTGCCGGAGTACTTCAAATTGGCATGAAGATTTTGGGAGACCTCCGCAAAAAGTCCCTCGGTATCAATGAGGTCAATTTTGTCTTGGTCATGCAGGCGATGTGCGGGAGAGGCCACCTTTTCATTAACACGCACATGTTCGGTGTCGATAAGACGTATCCAACGCGAGCGCGAAACCTCCGGGAAGCGCCGAGCCAGCCATTGGTCCAATCGCGGGAGCTCGGGCGTGCCGTACTGAGATATTTCCGGGGGAATTTCGACGTTTAGAGGGAAGTCTTTGGATAGATCCACAGGGCGCCTCATAGCGGAATCATGGCGGCTTTTCAAAGTAATCTGATCGTGGGAGGATCGTGGATACTATGAAAAAAGTGGCTGTCATTCTTTGTGGTTCGGGCTTTAAAGACGGAAGCGAAATAAGGGAGTCCGTTGGGGTGCTGTGGGCTTTAAGTGCTCTCAAGGCACAGGTGGAGATCTTTGCCCCCGATGCCCCTCAGGTTGATGTGGTGAATTGCCTTACCCTGCAGCCGGTACCTGGTGAAAGGCGCAACATGCTTATTGAGGCAGCCCGTATTGCTCGGGGACAAATTAAAGATGTAAAGGAGCTGCGAAGTGCGGATTTTTCAGCGTTGGTGATTCCAGGAGGTTTTGGGGTGGCCAAAAACCTCTGTACTTTTGCGAGCCAGGGATCACAGGGTGAAGTGCGACCTGAGATTAAGGCTCTTATCAAAGATTTTCATAAAAGCGGGAAGGCCATTGGGGCGATATGCATTGCACCAGCACTAGTGGCTTTGGCGCTTAAGGGTGAGGGACTTGAACTCACTTTGGGGGCTGCCGGGGAAGCCGCGCAGGAAATTGAAAAACTGGGTCACAAGCATTTTGTGACTAAGGCCAATGAATGCCATGTAGATAAGAAGCATAAAATTGTTACGAGTCCCGCCTATATGCACGACTCGGCACCTTTGGATGAAATCTTTGATGGGATACGAAAGGCTATGACTGCGGTTTTGGGATTTTGAAAGTCAATCGTTCACTTGGATGCGGATGACCTGGCACAGGGTGGGTGACGTCTGCATAAAGTGCACTGACGCCTTACTAAAAACTCCCTCGACTCACTTTACCTTCGGCCTGCAGTCGGAGCACAAAGGTCTTCGCCAAGCTTTCACCATTGGGAATACCCAAAAGCTTGCAAAGCATGGCCACGTGGCCGCGCAGATAGGTGGGATGATGAAGCTTGCCCGCTTCTTCGTCTTCAATGGCCATCACATGGTGAGCTGTTAGTTTGCAGCGTATGCCTAAATTTTCCGCCGAGAATTGGCGATAAATTCGAACCGCACGTAGAAAAGCGCCGTCCAAGGACTGCACTTCTGCAATTTGCTTTTCGAACTCAGGATTAGGTTCAAAGGCGGGCGAGGGGTCGGGCACACTTTTAAGTATTGGCTTCTCGCTAGCGGGACTTGGAGAAGGCAGAACTTCTAAGCGTGGTTTCTGATTATAAGTTGTAACAGACGGGGGACTTTCAGCACTACTCTCCGTCGCACGACCGTAAATCGACGGCCCCTTGCCGCTCAAAGTCGCCTTTGAAACTTCTTCCGACCAAGTCTCAAAGCCCATTTTCAAATCGTATTCACGCCGACGAGCGGGATTGCCCAAAACATCAAAGGCTTTTTCAATATCGTTTAAAATAGAATTGGAAGATTCACTTTCTAATAAACTATAGCTCGCCAGACTTCCTGCACTGTAGGTCATCTTGGCCCGGTTGTAGGCGTGCAAAATTTCGTTATGTGTGGCCCCGGGGATGATATCCAAAGTGAGGTAGTAATTGGGTGTGAGCTTTTCTTGTTTTTTCACGGAAAGAGCACCTTTTCTTCTCCGAGCAGAGTTCGAGTGAGAGCTTCAATGCGATTGGCCAGCAAAGTGTGAGGGAATTCTTGGATGAAAGGTTTTTTTGCCCGAATCGCCTTCCATACGGCATTTTCGTATTCCAAGTAGCCCGCATAGCGAACTTCTATTCCAAAATATCTTCGACAAACGCTGCAAATCGCACGTCCCACATCAATATCCACCTGGGAGCGCACTTGGTTTATGACGATATTAGGCGAAAACTTCGCCACAATTTCACTTAGAACTTTATACGAATCGGGATCGAGGCGTTCAATCACGGCCATCAAATCCGCTGGGGTGCGAAGTCCCAAAATATTTTTAGGATCCATCGCGGCATCAATGACTTCTTGAACGCCCTTGGGAATGTCGGCCGCTTTGAGTCTGGAGTAAAAGACCGCACGCACAAAACGATAAGCGTTTTCTACGCTGGTCGGCTCCGGCAAAATAGAGAGAATGCCTTCGTCCGCGGCATTAAAAAAATCCACTGTGAGTCCGTGAGTTCCTGCACCCAGGTCCATGACCACGTCATCAAATTCTAGTTCTGCGAGGGCAGTTACCAGCTGAGCCCCTTTGTTCTCAAAATCTTGGATAATATTTAAACTGTCTTGTGAACCGCTGATTAAATATAGGCCTTCTTGTTTGGTGCTCACCACAAGCTCAGGTAGAATTTGTCGCCCCGCCGCCCAGTCGCCTACACCCACTCGAGGAGGATCTACCCCAAGGCAAGTGTGTAAGTTGGAGCCGCCTAGGTCAAGGTCGATGGCTAGCACGCGGTGCCCACGACGGGCCAAGGCCAAGGAAAAATTTGCGGAGATAAGGCTCTTACCCACTCCGCCCTTGCCACCACCCACGGCCCAAAGTTTTGCTTTTTTCATAGTTGCGAGAGCTGAAGGTACAGAGGGGCCCTCAAAAGGTTTGGCACTCCCGAGCTCAATGGCTTCTTCAGAAGACATTTTATAATTTGTGTTGTTGTGGACACTTTAAGCCCAAACCACACCCCTCCTACATAGATAGTCCCATGAGTGCCAAAACTTCGCAAGTTTTTTGACCAACAAAGTCGGGGAGGGGAAACTTGAAAAAAGATCAGACCTCAGGCTTTCATCGCTACTTTAAAAAGTCGAGTAGCGAGGGCGACAACAAACGCTTATTGGTTTCAAGCGCGGCATTCAAAGTGTGCTCGTTCTTAGCCAAGTCTGAAAAGACCTTGTAGGTGTCCGCATCTTGGGCTTGGGACACCATCTCTGCGTTAGAAACTTTTGACCGCTCAATACCGTTCATGGAGGATGTCACAAGGTTTTGCCGCGATCCCACCAACGCACGCACAGAAAGAACTTGCTTGAAGCCCTCATCGAAGTCATCCACGGAACTTTGCACCATGCGGATATTTCCGTCTTTAAGTCCGTCGCTTAAGTTCTTGAAAGCTAAAAATATATTCAGCCCGCCACCACTCGACTCCGCTAAGCTTTTTTCGACCTGGGGACCGCCCACTTTTCCCTCTGCCGGATCCTTAGGGTTATTCGAAGCCGCTTGAGAAGAGGCCGGGGCCCGCAATGCGCCCTCAATAGTAGGAGTTGAATTCAGCTTTAAATCATCTCGCACTTTTTGGGCTTCTGGACTCAGGGTTTTTTTTCCGTAGAAAGTTTCTAAGGCGGTCACATTGATCGCCATTTTTTGCCCTTGGTCGAGCTCCATTTCAAAGACACCGGCGTCTCCGAAGTAATTTCCGTCTATGTCTATGGGAGGGCGATCGGTTTGATAGCCCCCAAAGATATAACGATCTCCCACCCGAGCGTTACCAATTTGAATGGCACGATACATCAACTGCTCAATTTCGTGCGATGTCGCTAAGCGCGAGTCATCGTTGAAATTTGAAGTGGAACTCATTTGAATCGCAAGCTCTTTGGCCCGACTCATAAGCTCGGTGAGTTCCCCTAAAGAAGAGTCGGTCATGGAGAGGACATTGTTGGCCATCTCCAAATTGGAACCTACCTGAAGATCTCTTTCTTCTTTGGCCTTAAGTCCAATCAACTGCATGGCAGCCACCGGATTATCGGAAGGACGATTTACACTTTTACCTGTCACCGCGATTTCCTGGTTTTTAATCATTTTCTCGCGGGCACGGGTCATCGACTGCTCGCCCTTACCGTACATCATGGTATCCGTCACTCGTCCTGCCATAACTAAAACCTCTTCAAGTTAAGAACGGTTTCAAGCATCGAGTCTGCGGTTTGAATCATTTTTGCGTTGGCATCAAAAGCCTTCTGGAACTTCAGCATATTGATGGCTTCTTCATCAATCGACACCCCGGCCACCTGCTCACGCATCGACTTTAGCTGCTCCATCACTCCCTGTTGAGTTTCTAAGTTTGCGATGTTGGCCTTGGATTCAATCCCCAAGGCTCCAATCGTGCTGGATGTGTAATCAGTAAAGTTGGCCTTGCCGTTATCGAATATTTTTTTATCTTGGAGGTCGGCGATCGCGAGCAAGGCACGGTTGTCGCCAGGCGCATTGGAAGCCTGGGCCGTTGCAATATTACTCACATCACTTTTTACGGCGTCCGAAAGTGTAAAGCGGCTTGCAGCACCCACAGCGGTCCCAAGATTTTGAAAAAAATCAGTCCCCTTGGTGCCATTTCGACTAAAGGCATCTCGGTGGATGCCGTTCACTTGCTCGGATAAATTATAAGCAATGGTGTCGATCCGACCCATAAGCTGGGGAACTTCTCGGTCCCGCACCTGAATGTAGGCTCCCAAAGACCCCGAATCAATAAAGTCGGTAACATCTTTCACGGAATTCGAACCCGCTCCGCCCAATACCGTAACGCGGTTAGCCCCGGGATTCGGACCATCGGAAGTGCGTTGAGTTCCAAACTCCACTCGGTCGGAACCGTTGACTAAAATCCCCACTTTTCCCGATGCCACGTTGATGGAGCCATTGTCTACCGGGGTGATGTCCACAGGAATAATTTTCGCTAACTTCTGCACGGTTAAATCCCGAGCGTCTCGCTCGTCGTTGGCATTCATGCCACCACCGGCCATTTCCGTTTCCACAATGCGCTGATTGAGCGAAGCAATCCGAGACGTGAGGGCGTTGATTTCTACAACCGATCCTTCGACTCGACGATTGAGATCCTGAACCACGGCATCCACACTGCCCGCCACTCCCTGAAAACGTGCGGTGATATTCTGCGCACTCTCACGAACGGCCGAACGCAAGGGAGCCGATTCCGGCTGAGCCGAAAGGCTACGAATATTGTTAAAAAAATCCGAAACGCTTTTAGCGATACCTTCTTCACCGTCATTTTTAAAAATCGTCTCAACCTGGCTATAAATGTCTGCCGCTCCCTCAAATTTACCGAGGGAAGAATTCTCACCCTGCAAACGCTGGTTAAGAAAACTCGAATGCGTGCGAGCCACGGTGCCAATTCGAACGCCCCCACCGATTTGAGATTTACCAATGGAAAGCGGGTTTTCTGTTTCGAGCTCCACACGCTGGCGGGAATACCCTTCGGTATTGGCATTGGAAATATTATGCGAAGTGGTGGCCAGTGCCGTTTGATTTGTCGAAAGGGCTCCCTTCGACATATTCATGATGTGCTGAATTCCGCCGGCTGGCATTACAACCTCTTCTCCATAATGGATCCCGGTGCTTCCACGGCGGCCGCAACTTTTCCTTTGCCCGTGTAGGTTTTGGAAGCCGCCGCCGCCCGATTGGCTTTGCCCGTTAGCGCAGTAGCGAGATTGGCAGCGGCACCTTGGAGCGTGTGCATACTTTTTTCAATAAAGTGATTGTTGCGTTTCACCCTCTCGGTAAGCGTTTGAATGAGATTTTGCAGGGCCTCACGGTGAGCCAAAAGCTTCCAACCGGCCTCCACCCCTTCACCACCCTCGCTAATTAAAATTTCTGCTAAGTTTTTGAGAGATAGATCGGAGGCATTTTTTTGCATGATCATGGCAAAATGGTCTTGGCTTTTAAGACGCTGCTTATCCATAGCTTTAATAGCCGAAAGCACTTCGTCTTTTTCCCGCATGATGGGAAAGAGGGTGTCGAAGTCGAGTTGAATGAGGGATTTGCGTTCGCGGTCTAACAACTCAAGGCAACGCTCGTAAAGCACGCGCATTCTCTCCAGAGTCAGACATAAATTTTGAACCTTCAGGAGCATTCCCCCACCCCCTTAATTTAGGACTTTCTTGTGAGCAGGCCTTCTTCGAACGAAGACTGAATCATTTTTTCAGCGATGGCTTTGGCATCGGTTTTATAAGTGCCACCGCGAATGGCGGCCTTAAGTTCGGCCACGCGGTCGGCCCGCACATCGGGACTTTCCTTGGCCGCTTGCACGCCTTCGGCAATGAGGTCCGCTTCCGCCGACCACTTCACATTTTCACTTGAATTTTTACCAGCCACTCCCGATTGCTTTTGGAGTGAGTCCTGACCTTCAATGGATTTCAATACATCCGATTTGCCAGTAGCTTTGCTGTCGGAAACTTTCTGCTGTTGGGTATTGGCACCCACTTGGTCGGAACGTAGCTTAGAAATTTCCATATCACCCTCCTGGTGTGTGAGAGCCATCCTCGGCTCTTCAAGGTCATTTTACCCTAGCAGATGCCGGCACTCCAACCTGTTTATTCAGCTGACGCTCCACCAAATTCCCCATTCCTAGGGGCCGGCGCTTGGCCAACTGATTGAGGACGATTTCGTCTTGCATCGCACGAAAAATTCGCTCTCCATTGGACGGCCTGAACAAACTGTCTTCATTCGAGTTCATGAGCGACTCATTGCCACTCTTAAGCTGGCTATAAAGATGTTGCAGCATCATGCCCTCGAACTGGTCCCCTACTCTACGGATGGCTTCCTGCTGATTTCCCCATGCCGAACCCGTAACTACTAAAGTCCCTGCAAGAAGTGTCCCGCCAAGTTTTTGGCGAAGAACCCTGCAAAGTCCTTTTAAAAAACAGATCGAGGAGTTCTCGGTAGTGGCGATTTCACGCATCCTGCGTTCTTTCCACAATTTTCCACGTAAGGTCCGTTCTGGTGTCCCCTGGGAGGAATTCAAAACAACGCTCTGGCAATTTAAACGAAGAGCCATCCTAGCTCTCTGCTTATCCAGAACTCCTCGACCCTGCATCCGCACAAACTTTCGTTCATGTTGAGGCCAATTTCCTAGTGTCCAAAGCACAAACAACTTCATTACAGAATTTCCAGCTCAGCTTGCAGCGCACCTTGGGACTTCAAAGCCTGTAGGATCCCGATCAAATCTCTCGGCGTCACGCCTAAGGCGTTGAGAGCTTTCACAACATCCCGAAGGGTCGCCCCTTCAGGCATCGAAATCAGTTTATCACCCGGCTCATTAGCAGTGATAACGGATTCTTTGACGGTCTCTTTTTCTGTGGGTAACGGAGTATTGGCGGCGGGATTCGTGAGTGTCGTTCCGGAATCCACCCCTTCTTTTATTGTTTCTTTGGCTTTAATCTCGAGCGTCAAATTTCCGTGAGCCACCGCTACCGATGAAACCCGCACCGATTCCCCCACGATGAGGGTGCCCGTGCGTTCGTTGATCACAATTTTAGCCCGGGTGTCTTGCTCAATGGGAAGTCTTTCCACGGCGGCAATAAGTTCCACGATGCCCCCTTCAAAATCATAGGGCACCATCACGTCGATAGTGGTGGAATCTCGAGCACGGGCAAAGAGACCGCCCAATTCCCGGTTCACAACCTTGGCCAATCGGGCCGCGGTGGTGAAATCTGGATTGTGCAAAGCTAAGCGAATGGCATTGCGGTTGGAAAAATCTTGAATCACTTCTTTTTCAATGATGGCACCGTTAGGGATGCGACCAATGGTGGGATGATTTTTGCTGGTGGAAGATCCTCCCCCACCCGCGGCAAAACCGCCCACTGAGAGCGGCCCCTGAGCCACGGCGTAAACAGCTTTGTCTCCACCGCGCAAAGGCGACATTAAAAGTGTTCCGCCTTCTAAGCTCTTGGCATCTCCAATGCTATTCACCAGCACATCCATTTTAGAACCCACTCGCGCGAAAGGAAGCAAATTGGCAGTGATCACAACGGCCGCGACGTTTTTAGACTCCGTCCATTCGCTTTTGACCTCAACACCCATTTGGCGCAGCATTTGAGTCATCGAAGCTCCGGTAAATTCTTTTTTGCTATCGCCTGTGCCCTTAAGGCCCACCACTAATCCGTAACCTAAAAGTTGGTTCTCGCGCACGCCCTTAATGGAGGCCACATCTTTGATTCGAGCTGCCGCCGCGGGCGTCGTAAGACATAGCGACAAGAGCGAAAAAAATGGGTGAATGTATTTGAGAGTTTTCATCATCGGGTAAGTTCCATCTTCGAATCAAACACTTTGCTGGTGGCCACAGTTCCCGATCCAATATCCTCATCACGGACCGTGCCGGTAATTTTTAATAAGTAGGGAGCGCCCCGCACATTCACACGGCGTGAGCCTTCCACCTTAAAGCTGGAACGAGGCAAGGACTCGGTGAGACGGACGGGAATTTCTTCAATATCAATATGATTTTCTTTGGCATCCAGAGCCGCCACCACTCGATTTCCAGCAGCATCTCCCACAGCCCGACCAATATTGGGACTGCCCATCGCTGTCCCCACTTTGTCGGAAATTTTTTCACCAGCTTTTCGGCCGGCTTCATCAGCAATCACTTGCTGGGGCAGGGTGCGGGCCAGGAGTGTATTAATTTTTGTATTCATAGCCTCAACCACATCGGGCTCTAATTTTACAAGGAGGATGTCGCCTAACTTTTTACGAGTATTGCGAGTAAAGTAGAAATTATCCTGGCCATCCGGATTCCAAAGCGAACCTTCATTTTGAGGACCCGTCCCATCCCAAGGATCGGCTTGCCTGCGATAACCCCGGGACGCTTTGTCGTCGTTTAGTTTGGATCGGCTCGCAAACTCATTCGCGCCTAAGTTAGGGCCCACCGTATCAGGCTGGCCTGCCAGGCGTGAGGTCTCGGCATTGCCTCCATTATCAAGAGAAATGGCCTTACCGTTGGAAGAGGGAGCTCGAGCTACAGCGCTACTCTCATCGTCTTCGCCCCGCAACGCACTCATCATAGACGAGCACCCACTGAAGCACACAAGAGATAAAAGAAGTAAAAGCCCGCTCGGCCTTTTCATAGCCGAACCTCAACAGATTTCTTCCCTACAATCTGGCCCGTGAGAGCTTTGCGAGTGTCGGGTTGCTCCAAGCGAATCACATCACCCACGTAGCCTTCTTGCTTCGCCACGGCTCGTGAACGAATAAGTACTCCCGGACCCGACATCAAAGTGAGCTCCACCATTTCGCCATTTTTCACCGCGAAGGGCTCATCTAGGAGCAAGGGATAAACCACCGATCCGCGCTCGATATGGCTTTTTACTCGAAGACCTAACAATTCTTTTTCCGATATTCCCGTTGCCCCCGTGGGCAAGGTGCGCCAAGGTAAAATTTCACTGCGCAGATCTTGAGACTCAATCACTTCCCCTCGCAGCATGGCGCGTTTGGCCACAAGAACCGGACCATTGATTTTCATCACACCCGAAACCTGAAATGTTTGACTTAGCCTTCCCACTTGGACCACCACGGGCAACTGAAAGAGGCCATCGAGTCTTTTTCCAAAGAGGCCCAAGACTTGAACTGATTTTACTTTGCCCAGTTCAATGGCAGGTTCTAACTTTAGACTTTCCAATTCAATTTTAATTTGGGACTCAGGCAAAGCTGATTGCTTTGCAATTTGCTCGGCGAGATTTTTTGCAAGGGCCTCAGGAAAACTATGACCCTCGATAGTTTGCGAAGTGAGACTCCATAAGGGGGCCGAGAAGAGAAGGGCGCTAAGAACATATAAACTTTTCACTCATCGCCCCTTATTTCATATTCGATATTGTGCCGAGCATGTCGTTCACGGTGCTCACCACTTTAGAGTTCATTTCGTAAACCCGCTGACCGCGGATCATGTCGGTCATTTCCTGAACAGGCGACACATTCGACGCCTCTAAAAATCTTTGCTGAATTCGACCCACGCCCGCATCCCCTGGGTTGGAAATCACGGGCTCACCACTGGAGGGACTTGGTGCATAGAGGTTTCCGCCTGTAGCCATAAGGCCAGCCGAGTTGGCAAAATTAGTGAGCTGAATTTGACCGAGTTCTTGAGTTTGGCCCGTGGCGGTGCGACTCATCACGCGCCCGTCCATTGTAATATTTATCCCGATGGAATCGGCAGGAATGACAATTTCGGGAGCAAGGGGATAGCCCGAAGAATTTTCAAGCCGGCCTTCGGCACCACGCTTGAGGGCTCCGTCTCGAGTGTAAGCGAGTTCTCCATTGGGTTTAGTGACGGCTAGAAATCCATCTCCATCAAGGGCGATATCCAAATCACCACCCGTGGGCTTGAGTGAACCCACCGCGTGTTCACGCGTAGTACCTGAAACTTTTACACCCGCACCCACTTGGACTCCGGTGGGAGCCTTCGTGGTAGCCGAGGTGGCAGCTCCTGGATCTTTTACATTGTGATAAAGAAGGTCTTCAAAATCGGTGCGGCTTTTTTTAAAACCTGTGGTATCGGCATTGGCGATATTGTTAGACACAACCTCAAGCTGCTTGGTTTGGGCGGCCATTCCGGTTGCGGCCGTATTTAAAGCACTAAGCATTCTTCGCTCCCCTAAAATCTTCCGATATCAGACGATTTTGCATTGATGTCCCCGATGCTTTGCATGAGGCGTGAATTTTGATCAAAGAGCCTGTGAGCTTCGATCAGCTTTGTCATTTCTTTAACCGGATTCACATTAGATGCCTCGAGCATCCCTTGATGAATGCGCGGAGCAATCATCAAAGCGCCCAAGGGATTTTCTTTAGGAACGGAATCAGGATCGGCAACTTGGGCCACCGCTCGCTGAGCGGCTGCAGGTGCGTCCAAAGCCCGCACGGCCGCCTCGGGAGGTGCTTCAAATAGATTGCGGCCATCTTTTTTCATGGCTCGCGGATTGGCCACTTGGACCACACTCAAACGCCCGAGTGCCGCGTTGCCCCGATCGTTGTTGGAGTAAATATTGCCTTCTTGGTCGATGACCACACCCGTCCCACCTACCGTGATGGCTCGAAGGGCAGGATCTTGACCCGGGCCACCGGGTCCCAGCACCAAAAAACCGTCTTGTGTCATCAAACGACCGCCAGGATCCAGCGCCAAATTCCCGGCCCGTGTCAACCGAACGCCTCCGGGTGTCAAAACTTCAAGGAATCCATTTCCCTCAATCGCCACATCTAAAGGATTGCCTGTTTGCTTAACGGAACCCTGCTTCAAATCTGTCCATTCACTGCCGTGCAAGACCACGCGGCGCTCTCGCCCAGCCTGAGATAAGAGCTCGGATTCTGTGTAGGGACGCTCGGGAATATCGGAGCGAAGATCTTTATGTTGGGTGCCCTGAAGGCTTTCTTCAAAAGTTAAGTCGTCGCCCTTAAAAGCTGGGGTGTCGGCATTGGCCAAATTGTTGGCAATGACTTCCACGCGTCGGTTTTGCGCGAGTGCGCCCGACAAGGAACTGACAAGTCCTGCGTCCATATGACCCCCTAAGGGTAATGGTGCAACGCTTATGCCAGTAGGAATCGACAAAACTTTGGGGCGGGACTTTTGACACCATTAATGGCAAAAAATTCACAGCTTTAAGAATTTTCGCCTACAAAAGTTGCCGATTTTGAAGTTTTTGTGAGGAAGTTAAGCGGCAATATTTTCAAATACTTAAGCCTAAAAATAAAAAATATTTTCCTAGTATTTGGTAAGGCCCCACCCTTATACTATACACGCAGCGTCATTAAACTTTTAGAGAGGTTTTTTCTAATGAGAAGTTCGAAGCATTTTTTCAATCTATTATCTGGTGCCTTTATTCTTTGCGCCTCCACCCAAGCTTGGGCCAAGGGCGAAGAAAATTTGGGTGACAACGATTTAATGAAACTTATCCGTGATGGAAATGTTTGCTGAAGCTCAACTCAAAGTGCGCAACGGTGCGGATGTTACTTTTACAAAGAATGGTGGGGAAGACGCCTACTCTTTAGCGATTTCCAAAGGAAATTACGGCCTCGCCAAAGAAATTTACGACCGAATCAAAGGACCCTCTATAGATAAACTTATTTCCGAGGCCAAAGATGCCAACATCAAAACCGCAGATGAATTTAAAAAGTTTGCAGCGGAAAAATACGGAGAAAACTACGTATTGATGCGAGAAACGGGTTCTGTCCAAGGCGCTTCTAACGAAAGTCCTCGTGCCATCTTGTTTCAACCCAACGCGATGTTAGTAGCTACATTCACAGATCATCCTACGGATCCTAAGAAAAACGCCATTGAAATGATGGAGTTCAATCACAAAACAAAAAAATTCGACTTCCAAGAACTTCGCTTCGCCAACAATGAATTTAAAGTGTCTAAGCAGAACCCCACCACGTGTGTGAGCTGCCACCAAGGTCGGCCCATTTGGGATCCGTGGCCATTTTGGAAAGGCGCTGTAGGCGGAGTGGACGACCGCTTGGCTCCTGCACAAACCGAAACAAGCTGGGGCAATTACTTAGTTCAAAGAGATCAGGTTGGGAAGATGACGGGCGATGGAGCCTTGGCTAAAGAAATGTTGAAAAAAATTGAAACGGACAAAACTGGCTATGCCCACCTCAAGAATATTTCTACTCGCTTTATGCCCTCTGCGCGCTCAACCGATGCGCCAGAATTTGCTAGCAGTCCCGACCCCCGTAACGACGGCAAAGAACCCTTGCCTAACCAAAAGTACACTCACCAACTTATGCTTCGAAACTTTGACCGTATCGCAGGCGAGTTGATGAGCAACCCAGCCTACAAGCGCTTAAAGTTTGCAGTGATAGCCTCGATCTCGGGTTGTTTTGAAAATGATGCTGATGCCAAGAAGCTTTTGACCGAACCTGAGGCTTCTGAAATCGAAGGAATCAAGGATAGCAAAATGGCCCGCGGGGAAGATAAAAACACCTCTAAAAAAGCGGTCCTCTCTCTTTATACCCTCGACGTAACCATGGGTACTAACTTCACGAAGCAGCTTTCCGTTGCTGATGGTTGGACCATGACAAGCAAAGAAGGCAACACTCCCTTCGGTCCCTTTGCTGTAGGCCGTCACAAAGAATGGCAACTCGACCGCGTGGTGAAGCACCTTCGCGTGCACGACAGCAAATTGAACGAAGTTCCAGAAGACGACTTTAAGTGCCCCGTACTTTTGGAAAAAGCCAAAAAGGAAATGCAAGCTTACAATTCGGACGCCAATGGCGACGAAAGAGATGACGACGCTGTAGCGAGTGCTGAGCACTCTGCGGTTGAAAAAAAATAAGCTGCGCTCCAGTTAGGCTTGGGGAAGCCGATGATGAAGGTGGGACGTGCAAGCAATAGACTTTTTAGCACTCTGCTGATCATCGGCGTCTCTTGGCCTCTCCTTCTTCAAGCACAAAATTCTAAGAGAAAAACTACCCCCGCCCCTAAGGCAATCCGCATTCCTCACGAAGAAATCGCTGAGCGAAGTGCCCGAGATAAGCTGCGGAATGCGCTAAATAGAAAAGATTTTGAGTGGGCCACTCACATCATCACTCAAGAAATCGACTCCATAGTCGATTTACAAGACACATCAAAAAGCGGCTTTCTCAATTCTTATATTTTAAACGAAAATACCGATGTTCTAGATTATCTCGAAAGAAATTGTCCTCAGCTGTTTTTTGAGAGCACAGGCAACGATGGTCTTAACTCACTCCAATTTGCTGCGAAGAATGGAAAGCCTAAAAGCGTCAACACGATTTTGAATGTTGTGGCAAATTCTGGAGCCCATCGCTATTCCAGGGAGAGTCACAAGATCCGGGACTTAGCCCAAGATCAGGACCCAGAGCTCCAAAGAAGTGCACTGCACTGGGCCGTGAAGAATGGAGACACGGAAAGTATTAGACTTATTTACGAGGCCTCCACGGGCGAGCCTCTGAACCTTAAAGATAAAGAGGGCCTCAGCGCCCTCGACTATTTGGTGAAATCTCCAAGGCCAACTGAAAAATTTCCCTTAGCACTGGCCGAAAACATCCTTGAAGGCGAGCGCTATCCTGACCCCAGCAACTACGGAAGTTCGTGGTCTTGGAAATTGCTCGCAGCCTTGCGTAAGGATCCTCAGATCCTAATGAAGGTAAATCCTCAGACGAATCGAACTCCACTCCACGCCGCCGTGACCTACAGAAATCTTGAGACTCAAAAGTTTCTAACAAAACTCGCTCCTGGGGCGGCGAGAATCGTGTCGCCGGAGGGAGGACTTCCCATTCAACAAGCGGTGAACGAAGGCCTACTTGATAGTTTTGAGGAGCTTTATAAAATTTATCCCGAAGGCATTAATGCCAAAGACAGCCGTGAATATAACCTTCTGATGTTGGCTGTCCTAAGAAACAACAAGGAGATGGTTGAAAGAATTATTAAACTTGCTCCAGATCAATTACGAATGAAGAACATCAGAGGAGCATCGGCACTCCGACTTGCGGTAGCCCAATCCAATAATGAAATAATAGAGCTCCTTGCAAAGGCGGCCCCCGAAATGCTGCTGGTACTCGACAAGGAGGGAGAGACGCCACTCAGCCATGCCGTCAGTAACAATCATTCAAAGACCGTTACAATGCTCGCTACGATCAATCCGTCTGCACTGCTTGTTAAAAGAGGCGAGGGAAAACATGCAAGCTTTGTGATATCTGCTGACACAGTCTTAAGCTCCGAGCCATTAACAGCTGTTTATCTAAAGTTTCACCCTGCCTATGCTAGTAAAAACATTCGCGAAGGCAACTACCTACTGCACCTCGCCGCCGGTACCGTTGGACAATCTGAGACTTTAAAAACACTCATTTCACTGAATCCAAAAGCTATTGATACGGCAAATGACGGGGGCTTCTACCCTCTTCATCTTGCAGCGATAAGGTGCAACTTGGGAATGATATTCGACATTGTCAAAAGGTCTCCAGAAGCGATCAAGCAAAAAGATAAAGATGGCAACCTTCCCCTCCATTTTTTTGCAGGCCTATGTCATGGCGAACTCGCATTAGAGATACTTAGCTTTCCTGAGGCTTACATGACTGCCAATAGGGAAGGGAGACTACCTATACATTCCGCAGCTTGGAAAAACAGATTTGAAAATGTTGAATGGCTGGCGAAGAATTCCAGTGAGGCTTTGAGAGTAAAAGATTCCTCCGGTTCACTCCCTCTTCATATCGTTGCAAGCAGTGGCAATATTGCAGAAAGCCGCACACTTGCGAAAATGGCACCTGATACCTTACTCGTGCCCGACAATGCGGGACGACTCCCTACGCACCTGGCAGCCAAAGGCAGTACATCTGCTGCCCCAGAAGTTTTAGGGGCCTTAGATCCGAGCGCACTAAGTGTTGCCGACATTGAAGGCAACCTTCCCCTTCACTACCTGGGCGCAAACCCAAACATGAATAGTGGCATTTACTTTAAGTTGGCCAAACTGGCCCCCCAATCTGTAAGCGTAAAAAATAAGGCTCTCAAAACTCCCTCAGAGAATATCAATAAAACAGATGCAGAAAAAATTGAAATGGCTAGAAACCTTGAATTTCTAATCTTAAATCCCGACAAAACTTTATCCCACTCTTCACGACCGGATTTTAAAAATAAAACAATTGATGAGGTGACTTCGTTTAGCGGAGATAACATCTTTCACTTTAATTTGGACCAGGAAGAATCCTCAGCCCAACTCGAAAAAACTCTGCTATCGCCTGACTTGTCGGAAATTCGTTATGCCTTACTCCTGGGCCTCTCAAATTGCCCTACGTCATATAAATTTGAGAATGCCGTCATCACACCAGCTCGAGCGGTGAATCGCATGCTGCAGCTTAAAAAGCGACCTGTGGAAAAAACAGAGTGGCAAAACCTCGGCAGCCAAGAAAGGTGGGCTTACATGGCCGAGCTTTTTGATTTGCATCCTCGCCAAAGCGAAAATGTCTTTGAAATCTTTCAAGAAATGTCTTCCTTGGGCACTATTCAAGGCTTTGAGAATCGCTTTATAAGGCTGACTGCCGAACGCATGCTAAAGTCTGGAAAGAATCCAAGGCAATGCGAACGTCTTACGGAGCTAGCTCAGGCCCAACTTGAATCTTATGTAGGTAAAGTCTGGCGAGACAAGTTTCATATGGATGAGAAGAATCTTCCCATGTTAGCCAAGGTTCTTAGTTTAGAATCCGATCGCCTTAAAGTCGCAGCCCTAAACACCGGCTTTCTTCCCGAGGAAGTCTTGGGGGAAAAACGCCAGCTCTTAAACCAGGTTGTCCTACAATGTGTAGAGTGCCACGACAAAGAAGCCGACTATCCCTTAAGTTTAAAAAAAGAAGATTTGCAGCGAGTTCCCGATTCGCCCAAATCCACTGAGAAAACCCTACGAGCTGAAATACTAAGGCGGGTGGAACTGCCTCATAGCGACAAGGCCCATATGCCTCGCGGCAAAGACGAAACTTTAAGCCCTGAACAACTGAATACCCTTAAGAAATTTCTTCAAGAGGCCGAAAAGTAGGGGATGCTGATGGGACGCGCAGATATCTTAATTCTTTGCACGATTCTCACTCTCGGCCTCTCCGCCCCGCTTCACGCACAAAGCCCTAAAAGAAAATCTCAAACTGCACCCAAGGCCACTGCAGTTCCACAGGTTGAGTTTACCGAGCGAGAGGCGCGCGCAAAGCTCCGTGAAGCACTTAATAAAAAAGATTTTGAGGCTGCCCGATATATCCTCGATCGTGATCTCTACGAAATTACAGAAGAACACCATCCCGCACACTATGGCCTCCTCAATTCCTATATTTTAAGTGAAAATGTGGATGTTCTAGATTTCTTATCTCGCTACCCAAGGCTTTTTAAAGAACATGTAGCAAAAGATGGCTTAAACTACCTTCAGTTTGCCGCAAAAAATGGAAAAAGCAAAAGCGTCTCTAGCATTATCAATGCGGTCAAAACTGATGGCGGCTATTATCGTAGCGAGATGTCCGAGCTCGTAGTCTTTCAAGATCCAGAATTCGGCAGAACTGCTTTGCAATGGGCAATCAAAAGCGGCGCAGGTAAGAGCATTAAAGAAATTTATGTAGAAACTCGGGACCGAGCGCGCGAACTTAAAGACAAAGAGGGACTCACAGCCCTTGATTACTATGCACAGCGGAGCAATCCTGTAGAACATTTCCCACTTGATCTCGTGAATACCATTATAGGCGATTCCGAGCCTCAAGATCTTTGGCAACACGCTCAAGATGGAAAGTGGAGTTGGGCGCTTCTTGCCCATCTTCGTAAAGACCCCCAGATCCTGATGAAGCCCGACAAGCGCAGAGGAAGCACTCCCTTCCATACTGCAGTTAGTAACGAAAGGCTGGAAACTGCTAAGTTTTTACTCCGCCTTGCTCCGGGTGCCGCAGCAATAAAAGATTCCGACGGAGATTCCCCTACCCATAAGGCCGCTGCAAATGGATCAAAAGAAATGTTGGTAGAAATTTTAAAGTATTATCCCGAAGGCCTCCACCAAAAAGACGAAGGAAAGAACAACTTACTTATGACGGCGGCTTATGCCAACTCAACAGGAATAGTAGAATTCTTAATTCACAAAGCACCAGCGCAACTGCGAATGAAAAACTCGGATGGGAATTCAGCACTCTCATTTGCAGTCTCGCGCAACACAGATCTCAGCATGAAATTGGCCACAGCCGCTCCCGAGATGCTGGGGGAAGCTAACAAAGAGGGTCAAACACCTATAGCACTTGCCATCGACGCCGGCGGTCACCTTGCTGAATCCCTCGTTCAGATCCGACCTTCAACCCTATTGGCCACAGTTGGAACAGGAAAAAATAAAACTTTGACCACCCAAGCTGAGAAAATACTATCTTCATATGCGGTGACTGACATCATGCTCAAACAAAAGCCATCTTTTGCCTCCGAGAAGTTGAAAAGTGGAGATCTTCCACTTCATTTCATAGCTGACCAAAGACATCCACGAGCAACTATAGATGAACTTATCCGTCTCTATCCCAAGGCCATCACAACAAAAAATTCGCGAGGTTTTTATCCTTTGCATTCAGCCGCTGAAAACTGCAACATGGAGTTGGTTGTAGCAATCACTAAAAGTTTTCCTAAGTCCGTTGAGCAGATTGATGACGAAGGCAACCTTCCCTTGCATCTGGCGGCGAAGTGCGATGAGCAGGATTTTATAAAATTCTTAGGCTTTAGCGGAGCCTATACCATGGCCAACAAAGCGGGCTTAGTGCCGATACACATATCTATTCAAGCTAAGAAAAATTGGATGATTTCCTCCTTGGCAAAAGCATCCGAAGAAAGCCTGCTCATAAAAACTCCAGCGGGCAAGCTACCTATCCACATGCTCATTCAACCATTTAATGAATCCGCAATTCTAGACTTGGCTCAACGGGCTCCTCAAACTCTGATGATTCCCGATAACCAAGGCCAGCTGCCTATTCACTTAGCTGCCTTAGGTCCAAGTGGGCAAGTTGTTCGAAAACTCGGACAACAGAATCCTCAAGCTCTTTTGGTTGCCGATAAAGATGGGCAGCTCCCCTTGCACTTGCTTGGTTTAAACTCCAAGCTCTCGGCAACAGATTACGCTTTCCTTGCAAGTCTTAGCCCAGGGGCTGTGGGTCGTTTGAACAAATCAAAAAGAACCCCAGCCCAGGTTCTTAGCGGAAACACCGAAAAATCTGAAACGGCTAGATATTTAGAATTTTTGATACAGAACCCGGATAAAAGCATCGCGAATGCAAAGTACCCCCTATTTAAAAATAAGACGATTGACGAGATCAGCGAGTTTTCAGATCAGCACAAGGTAAAGTGGACCTTAGACCAAGAAGAATTTTCAGCAAGGCTAGAGAAAGCCCTCAATTCACCTGAGCTTTCAGAAATTCGCCATGCCTTACTTTTGATGTTTTCAAATTGCCCCAGCACTTTAAAGTTTGAAAATTCCGCTATCACACCCCAGCGAGCCATTAGCCAGATGCGAAGGATTCAAGGCTTAGCTGCGGATAAAACCGAGTGGCAAGATAAAGATCTCGTCGCCCGCCTTAGCGAAATTTCAGAGCTCTTTGATTTGCGTCCTCGCCAAAGCGAAATTCTTCGAGAAATTTTTTTAGAGATGAGTTCGCTTGGGGCGAGCCAAGGCGTGGAGAACCGCTTTATCCGTTTGACCGCCCAGAATACGCTAAAAATAAATCCTCCCGCCTCCCCATGTGAAGCCCTAAACAATTTGGCTAAGGAGCAGTTGGAACCCTACATCGGTAAGGTATGGCGGGAAAAATTCTCCATGGATGAAAACCAGCTTCCCATGTTGGCCAAGGTTCTAAGCTTAGAGCCTGATCGCCTTAAAGTGGGTGCTTTAAGCACAGGATTTCTTCCTGAAGATGCGCTCGGAGAAAAGCGCCAAATTCTTAACCAGGTTGTCCTACAGTGTGTAGAGTGCCACGACAAAGATGCCGACTATCCCTTAAGTTTTAAAAAGGAAGATTTAAACCGTGTGCCTGACTCACCTAAATCCACTCAAAAAGACATACGAGCTGAGATTTTAAGGCGGGTGGAACTGCCTCATAGCGATAAAGCTCATATGCCCCGCGGCAAAGATGAAACTTTAAGCGCGGAACAACAGAGTACCCTTAAGAAATTCCTTCAAGAGACCGAAAAATAGGGGTGAAATCCTATTGGCTTTTTATTGCCTTTTTTTGTTCAGATCTTAGAGCACAAACAAGCCAAGAGAACGAATTTGTTGCAGCCATCAATTCGGGAAATACCGGGCAAGTGGAGAGGCTGTTTAAAGCGAATCCTGAATTAATAAATATCCGAACAGGGAATCATTCCTACACCCCCCTTTACTTAGCAGTGATGAGAGGGGACGTGGAGATGGTAAGGACCCTGTCGAAACTAGCTCCTAAAAGTATCATAGGCGTAGGAAGCCGAAACAATATGCCACCCGCCTCGCTAGCTGCCAGCCTGGGGAGAGACGACATGCTACGAGTGATGTGGGATGAAAGAGATAAGAATACTTTCTCTTTTTATTATAATGACGACATCACTCACCAGCGCAGTCTTCTTCACTGGGTAAGCCAGCGCCCCATGGACCCCAACCTTCTATTTGAAATTTACAAGGAAGCGGACAAAACATTCGCCCTCACGTACACAGATCGTCATGGCAAAACATTTTACGACTACCTAGGAGCTCAGGAATTTGAGGCTATACCTAAAAAACTAGCCCAAGAAATGTTGGTGGATGAAAAATTAGTCAGTCGAGGAAAGGCTTTTAGTTACTGGCCTCTCGATAGAAAAGACATTCCCCAAGATGGCCCATGGACTTGGAATGATCGCAGATTGATTGCCATCGCCAAAGTCGCGCCCCATCTTTTAAAAGACCTAAAGGACTCTTTAGATAAAACTGCACTCTGGTGGGCTGTTGAAAATAAAAAAGACCCGAAACTTATTGAGGCTCTTATCAAACAGGACCCCGAACAGGTCCAAAGCTTTCAGGGGCTTCTAAGCCTAGCTGCTAGAACAGGGCAGCTAGAAACGACTCGTCTGATTGTTAAATACGACCCGTCGGCTCCTTACTACCGTGGCAAAGATAATTATTTGGCCGTGCACGATGCGGCACGGGAAGGAAAACGCGCGACCACCCTAGAACTACTTAAACTCGCACCGGGAAATCTTGACGAAAAAACTGCACAGGGACTTAGTCTACTCCACCTGGCAGCTATCAACGGAGACGAAAATTTTATCAACTCCTTGGCCCAAATGAGTCCTTCACTCGCAAGTTCAACCGATATGTGGACGAGACTGCCCCTTCATCTCGCCGCTTCATATGGTAATATTCAAGCCACCCAAGCCCTCGCAAAAATCTACCCGCTAGGCCTGTGGTACAGAGATGGAGATAGGAACACCCCCCTCGATTCAGCCATACGCAATAAGCGAGCTAATGCCGCTCTTGCCTTAGTAGAAATAGAGCCAAAACTTCTCGCTCCCCCGAACGAATTATCCCCGCTATTTAGCTGCGTGGAATATCTTGAACTCTCTGATTGCTACAAACTCGCAAAGCTCAACCCCGCGGCTCTAAAAAGTCGCAACAAAGACTCTGTCACTGTTTTACACAAAGCCGCAAAAAAAGACTCGCCCGCAGCTCTCAGCGAAATGGCAAATCTAGACCTGAGCAATTTGCTTTTGGTAAACGACAAGGGAAATACCCCCCTTCATTCAGCAATCGAAGTTGATGAGCCCATCGACACCTCAATCACAAAATCGCTCGGAACAGAAAACGCCCAGACACTAGGCGCTTTGGAACCAAAAGCTCTCCTACATAAAAACAAGCTAGGCCGAAATCCCCTTATGATAGCAGCTGTACAAAATAATCTTCCCATGGTGCTAATGCTCGCAAAACTAGAACCCAAAGCCCTCCTTGAGGGCGACAACGACGGAAACTCAGCCCTGCATCTGGCAACTATAAATGGATCACCAGAACTTGTTGAAGCTCTGGCAAAGTTAGAACCCAAATTGCTTTTAACCCTTAACAAAGGCGGCCAAAGTCCCCTTCACGCGGCGGCATCCTTGGGCAAAACAGAAACTCTAAAGCTACTAGCGAATTTAGAACCGAGAGCGGCCACCATTCGGGATGGAGCTCAGTGCCTGCCCATTCACTACGCCGCCAAATCCATCGAGAACACCGGAACGGCAGCAGCTCTACTTGCCAAACTAAAACCTGAAACTCTTCTTGAAGTCGATGCCAAGGGCTGCACCCCACTGCATATCGCAGCAAAAATGCCAGATAACGGAAGAATTGCAGCCCTCATAAAACTTGACCCCTCGGCACTTTCGAAAAGAGACCATGAGGGTAAAACTCCAGTAGAAAATGCATTACGTATTGAGAAAGATAGAAAAACCAATTTAACACCAGGGACTACTTCCAGTATTTTAGGATGGAACAAAGTCCTAAATCCCGACCGAAAGGTTCCCAGTGCCGACACCCCACCTCATTATGCCCTAGCCTATGAATCAGAGCCCGATTCCGACCCTCATTTTCCCAATGCGGTGACTGAGAAAAAAAGCCAAGATTTCATAGATTTTTTAAACCGTTTTGAGCTCAGTCGCTTAAAGAACACCCTACTCTTAACCTTATCCAACTGCTCCGCCACCCTACGATTCGGCCAGCATGTCATCCCTGTAGACCGAGCTTTGCTTGGAAATCCCGACAAGTCAGAATCCAAATCAGCCGTAGTAGAGTGGGAAAGCCTCCCTCTCCCCAAGCGTTTAGAAAAAATTTCCGCCCTTTTTGAACTTGATCCCTTGAGAACCAATGACCTTGAAAGCAAACTTTTAGAGCTTGAAAGTAGCCGCGACTTCGAGAGAATTAGAAATCGTTTTATTCTTCTCAGTGCAAAAAAATCCTTCCAAGAAGACAGCAAAACTATCTGCGCTGAATTATCCTCAAGGGCCAGATCAGAAATTGAAAGTCACCTGGGTAGACTTTGGGCCGAAGCTAAGGAAAAAAATCCCGACCAAGCTGCCCTCCCCCAGCTGGCCAAGATTCTTTCAGTATCTGAGGGCGAATTAGAACCTTATACTCACACAGCTAAATTTTTAGATGAAGACCTGGTAGGCGAAAAGCGAGACGCGCTCGTTCCTGTGGTGAGCCACTGTGTGGACTGTCACAATCCTCAGGCTAAAGATGTGGACTACCCGCTAAGCTTTAAAAAAGCAGATTTAGACCGAGCTCCGGATTCTCCCAAATCCAAGGAAAAAACCCTTCGAGCTGAGACCCTGCGAAGGCTCGACCTTCCTGCTTCTGACCCCCTACGGATGCCCAAGGGCGGCGACCACGAGCTGAGCCAAGAGCAGACCAAAGCTTTGAAGGAATTCCTTCAACAAGAAGCTCCGGCACTCCGCAGCAAAGACTAAAGAATTGCGCCAATAGGACCGAAAACTAAGAGTGAAAAAGTACCTTCTGCTTTGTCTCATTTTTGCCGCCCCACAGCTCGTGGCGCAGACGACTCCGCTGGAAAACTCCTTTGTTGCTGCAATCAACTCAGGAAATACTTTGGAAGTAGGGCGCCTACTTGCGCAAAATCCCCGCCTTGGAGAAATGCGGATTGGCATCAATCAATATACACCTCTCTACCTTGCGGTGATGCGGGGAAACTACGATGTGGTTAAAAAGATTTCGTCCATTAACAAGGAGCTTGTTCATTGGAAAGGGAACAAAAATAACATGTCGCCCATTTCACTAGCTGCCAGCATTGGCCGAGATAACTTGGTCGAAGTGATGTGGGAGAGTAACGAGGACAAATATAATATTTTGATGAGGAGAGAAGATACCAATTACAGAAGCCTTCTTCACTGGATCAGCTCACAGCCCACCAAAGCAGATTTGCTTACAAAAATTTACAAAGCGGATTCCACTGGTTTCACAGATAACAAAGATGCGCAAGGCAAGACCCCCTTAGATTACCTAGCGGACCGAGGGATTAAAAACATCCCCAAGGAACTGGCCCAAGACTTACTTTCAAAAGACTATGGAACAAAAGGTGATAAAAAAAAGCTATTACAAACCGGAATCTCCTACTGGAGCCTGCCCACAATCATAGGCATCGCTAAAGTTTACCCAGAGCTTTTAGGAGAGATAAAAAATAGTCGGGAAGAAACAGCTCTCCACTGGGCCATCGAAAACCGTCTTAGCCCCGCGCTCATTCGTGACCTTGTAGAACAAAATCCACAACAGCTCTCCGAAGCTGCCAACACCGCGAAATATCTTAGACTGGCCGCACGGAGCGGCCAAACCGAAGCTGCACTCTACCTCGCCCAGAAAAATCCAGCTCTGCTGCTTTCAAGCGACCCCTACCTTCCCGCTCACGAGGCAGCCCTAAGTGATAATTACGAGACAGCTATTGCCCTCCTCAAGCTTGAGCCTAAGGCACTTCACCAGCTCCACTCAACAGATGAAAAAACCTTTCTTCATATTGCTGCAAAAAAAAGCTCGGCAAATCTCATAAACTACGTTTCCGATATTGCTCCCGCCCAGGTGATGGCTAAAGATTCCAAAGATAATACCCCCCTCCATATCGCGGCCGATGAAAATAACATCGAAGCAGCACGCGCCTTGGCTCAAAGAAATCTCCCAAGTTTAGAGGCACTCAACCGCAACCGCGATAGCCCCATCATTGTAGCTATGAGAAAAGGAAACATTGGACTTGCGATTGAATTAATAGGACTCAAACCCGAGCTCTTCGAAAGTCTAAAAATCGGAGGAGATCACATCACCAAGTATTGCGTGGCGTCCTATCCTCTTCGAGTATGCCTGCCTCTTCTAAAAATAGATCCTAAACTCATGAAAATGCCGATGGGCACAACGACGGCACTCCACCGAGCAGCGGGGAGAACGGGAGACCCATATATAGCCTCAGAAATTGCTAAACTTTTACCTGAGAATCTCCTCGCCCTAAATGAGGAGTCAAGAACACCCCTTCATCTTGCCGCGATTAGTGGGCTTTTACAAAGCAAAGAATTGGCTCCGCTTGAGCCAAAAGCTTTATTGAGCATAGATAAAAATGGAGACACTCCTCTCATGGCAGCAATGAAGTTCAATCAGATGGAAACACAGATGGAAACAGTTTCCTACCTTGCAAACCTCGAGCCCAAGGCGCTCATAAAGACCGACAACGATGGCAATACACCTCTGCATGTGGCCGCGCGAGAAGGAATGAAAAGCACTGTAGAGCTCTTGGTGAAACTAGAACCCAAAGCCTTAGAAATAAAAAACAATGCGGGTCAAAGTCCCCTCCACTTGGCAGCCATCCAAGGAAATGTGGAGATCATAAAATTACTCAGCAAACTCTCACCGAATATGGTCACGACTAAAGACAAAGAAAATTGCTTGCCCCTTCACTATGCGGCCTCCTCTAGCGACAGAACGGGAGCCGGGGCAGAATATCTCGCAAGTCTCTCACCCGAAACCTTAGAAGCCACCGATTCCAAAGGCTGCAACGTGCTTCACTTGGCCGCGCGAAGTAAAGACGAGGGTCGCCTTAAAGTCCTGAGCAAACTCTATCCCGAGAATCTCAAGGCCAAGAATCTAGAAGGAAAAACCCCCCTTGAACAGCAGGCAGCAAACACGGCACACCAAGACAATCTCGGCGAACTTCAACGACTTCATAGAATCTTCAGCCCAGACTCTCGAGTGACAGATGGTAAAAGCCCCCCTACTCGCACGATTCCCTTTGAGACCAATCCATTGGACGACCCTCTCTTTCCCACAGCCAAGGACAACAAACTTGCGAAAGACCTTTCGGACTTTTTAAATAAATTTAACCTTAGCCGCTTAAAACATAGTCTCCTATTGGCTCTCTCCAATTGCAGCACAGGGCTTAGATTCACCCATCATCAAATCCCAACTGAGCGAGCAATAAATAGTCTTGAAGCCAAGGGGCGCAAGAATGCTACAACGCTAGACTGGGAATCTCTTAGCCTCTCCGAACGAATGGAGAAAATAAGTCAACTTTTTGAAATCGATTCTCAAAAACTAGCTTCACTCAATGAAAAACTAAACTCCCTTCAAAAAGACCCAAGCTTCTCAAATGTTAAAAACCGCTTTCTATTGCTGAGTGGAAAGTACCTTACAGACCAAAGCGAGGTAAAGAATGTGTGTTCGGAACTTTCCAAACGCGCAAAATCTGAAATTGAATCTCACCTGGGTGGACTTTGGGTTGAGGCTAAGGAAAAAGATGGAGACCAGGCCAAAATTCCTATTTTAGCGGAGCTTTTATCTGTCACCGATGCCGAGCTAGGCACCTACTCCCATACCGAGAAATTTTTAGACGAAGACCTCATAGGAGAAAAGCGAGACGCTCTTGCTCCCGTGGTGAGCCACTGTGTGGACTGTCACAATCCTCAGGCCAAAGATGTGGACTATCCACTAAGCTTTAAAAAAGTAGACTTAGACCGAGCTCCGGACTCCCCTAAATCCAAAGAAAGAACCCTTCGAGCTGAGACCCTGCGAAGGCTAGATTTGCCTCCTACCGATCCCGCAA
The DNA here is from genome assembly GCA_964477895.1 of uncultured Bacteriovoracaceae bacterium. Lineage (GTDB taxonomy): Bacteria > Bdellovibrionota > UBA2428 > UBA2428 > UBA2428 > CAYZFQ01. Next base: position 63,692 of record CAYZFQ010000009.1, read on the forward strand.
AAATGCCCAAGGGCGGAGATCACCAACTAAGTCCTGATCAGACCAAAGCCCTGAAGGATTTCCTCCTCCAAGAAACTCCAACGCCCCGCGCTAAAGACTAAAGAATAGGGCTAATAACACCGAAAACTAAGAGTGAAAAAGTACCTTCTACTTTGGCTGCTTTGCCTCGCCCAAGATAGCTGGGGGCAGGCGACTCCCCTGGAGAATTCTTTAGTGGCTGCCATCAATAGTGGAAACAGCTTGGAAGTGGGGCGTCTCCTTGCGCAAAATCCCCACCTTGTAAATCTTCGAATTGGCAGCAATAAATATTCCCCCCTCTACTTAGCCGTTATGCGTGGAAACTATGAGCTTGTTAAAAAGATTACGAGCATTAATCAGCATCAAGTTGCTGTTAGTGGAAATAAAAATGGAATGTCACCTATTTCACTGGCTGCAAGCCTCAACAGGTCTGACTTGGTCGAAGTTATGTGGGAAAGCCAAGAAGATAAATCTGAAATTTTCGCTACGAGAGATGACACTCACTCCAGAACTTTTCTTCACTGGATTAGCTCACAGTCGGTTGACGAAAAGCTACTAACAAAAGTTTATAAGGCGGCATCAGAGAATTCCATAGTTTATCAAGATAGACACTCTAAATCACCTGTAAACTACCTCGCCGAAAGAGGGATTAAAAACATACCTATAGAAGTGGCACAAGAGCTCTTGGCAAAAGCGGAACTCATAGAGCGAAGCGGCTCGGGATACTCCAAGTTAAATAGTAAAAAGTTGATCGAACGAGAAGGTTATTTTCACTGGAATGAAAACAAAATTCTAGGAATAGCGAGACTTCATCCTGAGCTATTAGGCGAGATAAAAAGCAGTAGCGGACGGAGGGCACTTTATTGGGCGATAGACAACAAAGTAGACCCCACATTCATTCGAGAGCTAGTAGAACAAAACCCTGATCAGATTTTAAAAAATCCCGACGCTAATGAATACATTAAACTCGCGGCCCGGAACGGCCAAACGGATACTGTCCGATACCTCACCCAGAAAAATCCTGCCCTATTGTATTCAAAAGAACTTTATAGCTATCCCGCCCATGCGGCAGCCTTGGGTGGAGAGTCTGAAACAGCCATCGCTTTATTAAAACTCGAACCCAGGGCTTTGACTGAATGGAATGATGTCCACAAGGGGCTTTTTCTTCACACAGCCGCAGAGCAAAGCGGAGCTGACCTCATAAATTATGTTTTGGATAAGGCCCCCTCTCAAATTTCCGAGAAAGATCTGAACGGAAAGCTCCCCCTTCACTTAGCCGCTGCACACAACAACGAGGTTGCGGCATTAATTTTGGCTAAGAAAAACCTTCTTAGCTTGGAAGCCCCGGACAACTATGGATTTACGCCAATAGCCTACGCCATTAAAAACGGATTTTTAGATCTTGCTAAAAAGCTAATAGACTTAAAACCTGAGCTCTTAGAGAATCTAAAAATTGAAGGTGTGCCTGCGTTAAACTACTGCGCGGTAAAATTTAGTCCCTCGCAGTGCCTTCCCCTAATAAAAATAAATCCAAAACTCCTGAAAATGCCTCATGGCTCAACTACGGTTCTCCACCAAATGGCTTCGCTACATGCAGGAGATCATGCCGCGATTGCTGAAACTGCAAAACTATATCCCGAAAATCTCCTAGTCCATGATTCAGAGTCAAAGACCCCACTTCACCATGCTGTTCATGCTGGGCTTCCGCTCACTAAGGAATTGGCTGCTCTTGAGCCAAAAGCTTTATTATTAAAAGATGCTAAGGGCTATACCCCACTGATGCATTCAGTGAGTATTGGTTCAATGGACACCTCGGCTTACCTTGCAGGCCTTGAGCCTAAGGCACTCTTAGAAAGGGATAAAAAAGGCAACACGCCTTTGCATCTTGCAGCAGAGCTGGGATTGAGGGCTGAGATTATAACTACGCTTGCCAAACTTGAACCCAAGGCACTTGAGTTAAAAAACGACCTAGGTCAAAGCCCTCTCCATCTTGCAGCCCAATATCAATATGGAGTTATCGGAAACCTAAAGCTTCTCGCTCAGCTTTCGCCTGCGGCTGCAAAAATTAAAGACAATGAAAATTGCCTACCCTTGCACTACGCAGCCCAATCAGAAGATGAATCGGGAGATAGTGCTGAGTTCCTAGCAAGCCTAGCTCCGGATACCATCGAAGCCACCGACTCCAAAGGCTGCAACGTTCTCCATTTAGCTGCGCAAAAAAAGAACAAGGGTCGAATTAAAACTTTAAGCAAACTTCATCCTGCAAACCTGCTGGCAAAAAACCACGCAGGAAAAACTCCGATTGAAAACATCACAAAAAACCATGCAGGCCTGGACTTTGGAAATTCTCACGAATTGCGAAGACTCCATAACATCTACACTCCAGATCTGCGCGTCACTGATGGAAATAGCCCCCCAACCCGCACGATGCTCTTTGAAAGCGATCCCAACGGTGACCCCTTCTTCCCAAATGCCAAAGACAATGAAAAGGCCAAAGACTTCTCAGATTTCCTGAGCAAATTTAACTTAAGCCGCTTAAAAAATAGTCTGCTACTAGCACTTTCAAGCTGCGGCACACCTCTTAGATTCACTCACCATCAAATCCCAACCGAGCGGGCGATAAGTGTGCTGGAATTACGGGGACGGAAATCTGCACAAGCTTTGGAATGGGAAACACTAAGCATCACGGATCGACTAGCCAGTGCAGGCCAGCTCTTTCAAATTGACCCAAGTCAATTGACTCAGCTTAAAGAAAAAATGGAATCCCTTCAAAAAGATCCGGCATTTTCGAATATAAAAAATCGCTTCCTTTTACTGAGCGGAAAGTTTCTCACAGAGCAGAGCGAAGTAAGAAATGTGTGCACCGAGCTCTCGAAGCGCTCCAAATCCGAAATCGAATCCCACCTAGGCGCCCTCTGGGTAGATGCAAAAGAGAAAAACGGAGACAATGCTAAAATTCCTCTTCTTGCCGGCGCACTTGCGGTTACAGAAGCCGAATTAGGCACCTACTCGCACACCGACAAATTTCTAGATGAAGATTTGCTTGGCGAAAAGCGAGATGCCATTGCTCCTGTGGTGAGCCATTGTGTGGACTGCCACAACCCCACGGCTAAGGATGTGGACTACCCTCTGAGCTTTAAGAAAGTTGACCTAGACCGAGCCCCGGATTCCCCTAAGTCAAAAGAAAAAACTCTTCGAGCTGAGACTCTGAGGAGGCTAGATCTGCCCGCCACCGATCCCGCCAAGATGCCTAAAGGGGCCGATCATGAGCTGAGCCCTGATCAGACCAAAGCTTTAAAAGACTTTTTGTCGTCGGAAAATAAAGGCGCGGGGCAATAGATTGATTTTTTGACTCCCCCATTCTTCGCTGTAGGCTGCACCCCATGTCATCCCAACTCCTCTCAGGAAAAGAAGCGGCTCCCGCCCAACTCACAAAAATAAAAGCAGAACTCTTCCCCCAAGGTTTTCTTAAGCGCCAGCCCTGCTTAGTCGTAGTGCAAGTGGGCAACAATCCGGCCTCGGCCAGCTACATTCGGCAAAAGCAAAAAACTGCGGAAGAATTTGGATTGCTCTTTAAACATTGCCATCTCTCAGCCGATTCTACCGAAACACAGATTGCTGCCGTGATTGCCGGGGAGTGTGGAAATCCCGCAGTAGACGGACTTATTTTACAGTTGCCGCTAGACAGCACCCAGAATTTTTCACCCGAGGTGGTGGAGCGACTGCTAGAAAGCATTCCTCCCTATAAGGATGCCGATGGACTTCACACCACAAATATTGGCCGATTGTTTGCGGGAGAAAGCACCGCTCGCCACTGGACCTCTCCGCTTCCTGCCACAGCTTTGGGCGTGATTCGCCTTCTTGATCACTACAAGATTTCTTCATTAAAAAAAGATGTTGTGGTGATTGGGAAAAGCCGCCTCGTGGGGATGCCTCTTTCGGGTTTATTGCTAATGGAAGGTGCCACGGTGCAGACTTGCCATAAAAAAACCCAAGACCTTCTGGGCAAGTGCCAGCGGGCCGACATTGTGGTGGCCGCAGCGGGAGTGCAGCACTTAGTTAAGCCCGAGTATCTTAAAGAAGGTGCGGTGGTGGTGGATGTGGGCATTCACCAGATGGAGAACGGAAAGCTGACTGGGGATGTGTCGCCTGAGACTTATGCACGGGCTTCGGCCTATAGCCCTGTTCCGGGCGGCGTGGGGCCCATGACCGTTGCGATGCTTATTGAGAATGTGCTGCGCTTGGCAGCGCGGTCGAGTACGACCTAACGAGAATTCACCAGCACTTCCACGTTCTGGAGTAGCTTTTCGGTATAGTTAAACTTTTCTTCGATATCGTAAATTTTTTCGGGATCTCGCAAGAGTTCAGCGTAGTCAGACTCCCTAAGTTTAGAAAATCCTGTACAAATTCGTGAGCGCTGCGGGCTGATTTCAAAAACTTTCACTTGACGAGTTAAGTCCGTTTCCCGCTCCGGAGGATTCATGACATAGCTAATTTGGGTACGGCAGGGCTGTGCATCAGCTGCAGAATCCGAGCGCCCTCGCACAGCAAAATCTATTCGAAGGGCCTCTTTATTCATAGGGTCAGTATATATTCGAGGTGAGCAACCCACGCTGTCGTCCCAGTCCTCACCTAATACTTTCCTTAAGTAACTTTTTGTTGTGCTCTGAAGATGCTCTTTTTGCTGTGGAGTGAAGCGTACCGGTGCGGCGTCGGTGTAAGTTTTTGCCCAGGCCAGAAGCGTAATAGCCGCACGCGCCACCTTAGGATCACAGCGAAGCTGCTTGGCTGTGAGGCGGCGTTTTCGTGTGGCTGTAGCTTCTGGGTCTGCTTTATCGGCTTTGGCTGAGGTCCCCAACAAAGGAAAATGTAGACCTGCAGAAACTCCTTTTTGCGCAAACAACAGACACGCGCTAAAAATTAGATGGCGCCACTTCGGCATATCTCATCCTTCTTTTCATTTAGCGAATAAAACATAGAGGTGCAGGCAGGCTTTGGAATTCGCTTTTGATTTCCGTAGATGACCTGCATATTTTCAGGCCAAGTGGGTCGGTGAATGCCTCGATTGACTCTCAACATGAGAAGTCCGTAGTTTCGTGCAAAGGCAGGGCAGAACCATTTCATATTGCGATAACAGGCATTGAGAGCGCCCCATCCCGTAAAGGGCTTCTTCGCTAGTCTTGCCTGATAAGGTCCCTCAGCGGCTTCGATACATGTAGGAATAAGTGAGTATACTTCTTTCTTTTTGTTTTTTGCGCTGAGTGCCCGATTGAGATCCTGCAAATTAGCTTTGGGGTTGTAACTACTCTCATTTCGCTGCCAATGGTCGAATCCTTTAAAATATTCTTTATCGAAATTTTCTAGCTCGCAAAGATTACCAAAAGCATCGGTATTGCTCGCACTCTCTTTAACGGCCATAAGATACTTTTTAAACAAGACTCCAAGGGCTGGATGGTCATCCAAGGAATCCACGGAATTCTGATCCATTCCCGCCTCCATTTGGATTCCCCCGGTTCCGTGGTGAGGCTCCATAGGATTGCCCTCACTTTCTGACTTAACAGCCGAGTAGAAAAAGCCAAAAGTAGAGGCTAAATTAAGCGTTGAATTTTTGGCCTCAACCTTCAGCACTTTCATTTCGGGCATCGCCAAAACATCTCTCATCTTCCCATCGAGCGCCTTATGATCATTTTTATACTTTGGAGATATCACATATTTTTCCTGCGAAGGCGGACTCAGCAGTTCCGGGGAACTGGGCGCACACATGTTCCTTACAAAACCGTAGGCCATAAACTTTGTATAGGAAAGACTAGCGGCCTCAGGCCCAGAAGGCTTTCCAGAATTGACCCGACTACAGGACCCATCATTCTCTCGCGCCTTAAGAACAATCGCATCTACCACTTCACGTGTTGCCGGGCTTAGATGAAACTTAGCAGGTAGAGGGGAGCCCGGCTTCACCATAGCCTCCGGAGCTGCTGGCAACGACTTCTCCGGGCTTGGTGGGACTTCTATTTTCTCATGTTGACCCGGACTCAAAAGATCCGCCTGCCGACGTTCAAAATTGCGGGACTCAGGATCTTGGTTCAATTTTGCACAATAGGGAGGCTCATTTAACGCCAAGGCCAACACCGCAAGGGGATGATCAAAGCGCTGGGCCATGGAAATGGCGTCTTGATTCTCCAAAGAATATATTCCCAGTTTCTGTGGCTGATGCCAAAGCGTCTTGTTCTTTTCTTCTTTTTCAAAACTCCGGATAAAATCATTGAGCCCCGAAAAAACTTCTGACGGATAAGGGCCATTCAGATGAGGGTCATAAAAGGGAGCCACAATGTTCTGTAGGGCTCCAGAAATTTTGTTACGACTAAAAGAATCAATCCCGTCTCCCATCTTCTGAAGCTTAATCTCTACAGAACGCTTTAATTTGGCCTCATCGAGATCGGAGTATTGCTCAGAAAAATTGCGCAGGAATCTTAGCTTTTCAATGAGGTTTAGATTTTGTCGATAGCGAAGGTAGTTGGCCTTTTCTTCAGGTTTGGTCAATTTCAAAGACTCCGCCTCTAAGGCAATCCTCTCTGGCAAATTCGTGTCGGCGCAGGCTCGATCAGCCAGCCATGAAACGAATTTGTACTCAGGACTTAGCTCTAAATTTTTAAGGTCTATGGGATTTAAGGGATGGGTAGCTTCGGTTGCGACAGTTGCATTGTGAAGAGGCCGCGTTGCTCCCGAACGTGCATGCCCTAGGCTTGAAACTAAGCCTAAAAAAACACTGCATTGAATTTTTAGCTTGAAGCTAAGCACGAGGCTCCATCCCATCGCGTCCAGGCCTGACTCTCTTTTTTCCTTTAAACACGCCCAGCCCCCCAGCCATTGATGACTCTTAACAATTTAAGGCTTTAACCCGGTCAGCACCAGTTAAGATTGCATGAAGACCTACAAAACCGCCCCATAGGGGGCCATTAAAACCCGCGATGATTCGGCCCTGAAGGGCACTTTGTGGTCTTGATGAAGGACCAGGACCTTGGCACGAGCATAGGACGAAAGAAAGCTCTTGATGGAACCCGAGTGCCGAGTCATTTCGTCCGGACTCACGAGAGGTAGAATTCCCACAAAACGACTGCCCTGTTCATACACCAACGGAAGATAGGCCCCCCCTCGGGTTCGATACTGAAAATATCTCACAAGCACTCCCGCTCGATACATATATTGAGCCCGCAGATGAGTGAAGCATAGATGGGTGAGCTGCTCACCAAGAGACAGAGGACTGCGGCGCAAGACACCGTGTTCGCAGTGGTCTTCAAAAAATACCACGGCCCCCTGGGTGGAGCCTTCAATTGAAACTTTTCGGATAAGGAAAATTCCCTCCAAAGCATCTACAAGTTTTTTAATGGTGGGTGTAGAAATCTGAGTTCTTCTCTGGAGCTCCGTGTAGTCCAGTGGCAGGCCTTGAAGCTCAGCCAAGGCTTCCACCAAACTCCGAATGGAGGAGTAAGGACTTTGTATTTTTTTAACAAGGCGCAGGTCGCGATCCAAAAGGGTGAGGAGCTGCTCTTGTACTTTAAAGGCTCTTTGCTTCTCGTCCCTTAGAAAACACAAACCTGGCAAGCCTCCCTTTACGAAATATTCAGGCATTTTTTTATGAAAGGCCTGCACCTTTTTTTCTGAAAATTTTTCATTTTGAACCCAGCGCTCCAACTGATCGGACTCCAAAAACCTCAACAGAAAATCGGAGAGCGGCTCCTCTTCGATTTCGGATATCGTGAGGGGCAAAAGTTCAAGATTCACCATCCGCCCGGTCAAGGATTCTCGAATAGCTTCCCGGCTCGTGAATCGAACCGACCCACTCAACACAAACTGCCCGGGCCTTTTGTGTTTTCTCACCCACTCTTTAAGCTCTGGGAAAAGCTCAGGCACGACCTGACACTCATCAAGGGCCACGCGGGTGCCGGCCCGACTTTGAATATAGGCCCGCGGGTCACGCCTGACTTCTTTCATTTCGGAATCAGTATCCACTACATAGTATTTGTCGCAGTGCTGCTCTAAAAAAGTGGTCTTGCCCACCTGCCGATGACCCACGATTCCCACCAAGGGGGAAAGCTTCATGGAGTTCTGAAATAGGGGCAGTAAATACCGTTTTCGAGTGTGAGGCATCTTTTACAAAAATGACAGGTCCTGCTGTTTTTGTAAAGGTGTTACAAAAATGACAGGTCCTGCTGTTTTTGTAATTCTAACGCCTACTCCACACTTGCGAAGGGACTCACATCGCTTGTGGTTGTTGAGCCGGTGCCCATCACGCACTTCATGAGAGACGAGAGATTCCCCCCTGTGGAGTTCTGAAACGGGCCAAAGTGGTTGTAACTTTGGTTCGCGTTAAAATGCAGAGAAACGCAGCGATCTCGAGGGTCTTTAAGTCCCCCATTGTTGTTAGAAGTGTGCGTGCGATAGGTGTTGGTGGTGTTCACTTGAACAAAGAAAGACTGAAGGACCTTGTCCACTCCGCAGAAGGAATTGAAGTTCTGCAAGGGGCTGCCGATAAGGCGAATCATCTCGGCCTTGGTGGTGGCGCTCACCCCACAAGAAGGATAGCGGGTCTTCCATCTTTTCACACAGGCATTGATGTTGCCTGAGTAGGTGGGAGTGAACTGAAAAAGACCAATATTTAAGCGAGAAGCGGCATCTTGGGAGGGGTCATCATAAAACAAAACACCGGCAGGTTTACGATAGCCCGAGGGCGCTTCTCGAGTAGCAATACGAGTAGAGGTTGAAGTGTCGGCACTTGTGAGTGACTCGATGTACGACAAGCATCCAAAAACTCGAGTCCAAATTTTTCTAAGTTCTAGTGCGGCACTTTCGTTTCCGGCCAAAACTCCACTGCGATAGGAATTGTACTTTTTCACAAAATCATTAATTTGATTGATGGTGCTTGTGCTGGGCACATTGGAAGCCGTGCCCCCATCTCGCCTCGTTTTGTAGGCCGCCAAAGTTTTTCCAAGTGAAGTGGAAGTTACGGCACACATAGCATGCGACATCAGACTTACTTTAATAGGATTGGCCCGAACCGAATAAAGCCCACCCACAGAATCGGGATCGCTAAGGTCACCGATTTCCGGACGAGTCTCATACATGCTGTCATCTACAAAAAATGCCATGCGGTCTGCGAAGCGATCATCTCCAATCAAGGGTTGTTGGCATTTGTCGTAGTTACGTGGGTCGCTCCCAATGGAATAAACTCGGGTCTTCTTGAGTTCGTCATCACCATAATATTTGTCCACCAGTAAAGCGGCCTCACCCACCACACCTGAGGGCCCAGGCTGGGAATCCACCACCGGCGGCGGCGTAGGAGCTGTGGGTGGCTGGGGCGCGGGCGGTGCTGGAGGAGGAGGTGCGGACTGTGTAGGAGGTGCGGACTGCACGGGAGCCTTGGCTCCGGCGGCAAAGGCGCCGTTAGACAAGATGCAGGCGATAAAAATTGTAGCAAGGACGCCAAATAGAGTTTTCGACATGCTCCGTCATCGGCATGACGCAGTGCGACTTTAGGTGCTTGCCTACTTTTGTGGGCGAAAGCTGCCTCGACAATAATTCCCAACAGTGATGATTTGAGAACCGAAGTGGCGGAAGAAAGAACAGCAGTGAAAACGGAGGAATCCCTTTTAAAAACCAGCCTGTGGGAAGAGCACCAAAAGCTGAATGGCCGAATGGTGCCCTTTGGAGGCTATAGTATGCCCGTTCAATATTCCGGCGTGGTTGCCGAACACAACGCCGTCCGCACGGCTGTAGGCATTTTTGATGTTTCCCACATGGGATTAGCCCGGGTGGAAGGACCTGAAGCCAGAAAATTTCTGAATCTAGCCTTAACTAAAAACCTTTCCACTCTACTCCCCGGATCTGCCCTCTACACTTTACTCTGCCGTGAAAACGGCAACACCGTGGATGACCTCATTGTTTACTGCAATGAGGACAATAAATTCACTCTGGTTTTAAACGCCGGCAACAAGCACAAAGACTTGGACTATCTCCAAACACTAGGTAAAAATTTTAATATTACAATCACAGATGATTTTAATCGCTTGTCGCTCATTGCTGTTCAGGGTCCACGAGCCGAAGAACTCCTCAAAAAATTGGGCTACAGAGGAGATCTGCGAAAAACCTTCACTTTTGCTGAAACTAAGATAGCGGGACTTTGTGCTACCGTTTTTGTGACGGGATACACAGGGGAACTCGGCTGCGAGATTGCGATCCCCAATGCGCAGGCCGCTGAGCTCTGGCAAAGTCTCCTAAGAGAGGGCGAAAGTTTTGGCATCAAGCCGGCAGGACTTGCCGCCCGCGACACCTTGCGCACAGAAATGGGCTACAGCCTTTACGGACATGAATTGACTGAAGACATCAATCCCATCGAGGCGGGTCTCGCTTGGGCTGTTTCCTTGGACAAAGAATTTGTAGGAAAAGCTGCCCTCGAAAAAGCCAAGGCCAGCCCTCAGCGAAAACTCATTGCTTTAAAAAACTCCTCTAAGCAAGCCCCACGTCCCGAGATGAAAATTCAGGACGCGCAGAATAAAATCGTAGGCTTTATCACATCGGGCACCTTTGCCCCTTCCTTGGGCTACGCGATTGGTTTAGGTCTAGTGGAAGCCCAGTCTCAGCCCCCCTATAAAGTGTTAATTCGCGACCAGGCGGTTGCTTTTGAACAGACGAAGCGACCTTTCTACAAGAAATAAGGAGTCAGCATTTATGTCGGAAATTCGTAAAGATTGTTTTTACACCAAAGATCATGAGTGGGTAAAAAAGTCAGAGGCCACTCGCATTGTGAGTGTCGGCATTACAGATTTTGCTCAAAGCGCATTGGGGGACGTGACTTATCTTCAGCTCCCAGCGCTGGGCCGGGCCTTTAAAAAAGGGGAAATCATTGGCAGCGTGGAGAGCGTCAAAGCCGTTTCAGATATTTACGCGCCCCTCTCAGGAAAAATCATAAAAATTAACGAGGCGTTGGTGGCCGATCCTGCTCCGCTCAACACCGATCCCTTCGGCAAGGCCTGGCTTTTGGAACTTGAAATCGAGAATGAGTCAGAACTGGGAACTCTTTTAGACCCCCAAGCTTACGAGGCTCACGCACAATAGTATGCGCTACCTTCCACTGAGTGCTTTAGAAAAAGAAAAAATATTAAAAGTTTGCGGAGCAAGTAGCTTCGAAGACCTGAGTTCGGCTGTGCCCTCGGATTTGCGGGTAAAGGGCCTTCTGGATTTAGAACCTGCCCTCTGTGAGTCGGAACTTATCGAGCATCTTAAAGATCTCGCGAAAAAAAACAAAGGCGCTTCTTTTCAGTCGCATTTAGGCCAAGGCGTTTACGATCACAGCTGGCCCGTAGTCATTGATCAAATTCAAAATCGAGGCGAGTTTTTAACCGCTTACACGCCTTACCAACCTGAAATTTCACAGGGAACCCTTCAGGTTATTTTTGAATTTCAAAGCATGATTTCCACTCTTTATGGGATGGAAATTTCAAATGCCTCTCTCTACGACGGCGCCACCGCTGTCGTGGAAGGCGTGCTGATGGCAGCTCGATTGAAGGGCTTAAAAAGCGGCACTGTTTATATTTCGGAAGGTACTTACGACCGCGCCCGTCGCGTGATTGAAACCTACCTCAAGCCCTTGGGCTTTGAATTAAAAACTTGGTGGGCAGATTCAAAAACCTTTCTTTCCCAGGCTCAAACTTTAGAAAGCGAAGAGAATGTCGCGGCCGTCTTGCTACAGTCGCCCAACAAGTGGGGTCTGGTAGAAGATTGGGCGGAGCTCAAAAAAGCGTCCGAGATTCTTCAAACAAAATCCTTGGCCTATGTTAGCCACCCCCATAGCTTGGCCCTCTACGCCACTCCGGGGGAGCACGATATTGATATTGCTGTAGGTGAAGGTCAGCCACTTGGAATTCCCGTGGGTTTTGGAGGTCCTCACCTAGGACTCCTCACTTGCAAAAAATCTGACGTGCGCCAAATGCCGGGACGACTTGTGGGTGCCACAGTGGATGCCAAGGGCCAACGCGCTTTTTGTGTGACCCTCTCTACTCGCGAACAACATATTCGTCGCGAACGCGCCACGAGTAATATTTGCTCCAATCAAAACCTCATGGCGCTGCGAGCAGGTCTTTACATGAGTTTGATGGGACCCCAGGGTCTTAAAAAAGTAGCCCTCCTTTCCAAATCCAAAGCGGAATATGCGCGCTCCGAGATTCGAGAACTCTTCGCCAAAAAAGATCCTGAAATAAAAGTTTTGGAAGGGGAAGCCTTTAATGAAATTTCTTTGCTCGTGCCCCAAAAGCGCGCGCTTTGGCTGGATCAATGCTTGAGCCAAGCTGAAAAGGCCGAGCTGATTCCCGGTGCCGTGGTGGAGGTTCCCCGCCCCTCGGGTTTCATGAAGACCCTCACCCTTGCCTTTACAGAGAAACATAAAAAACAACACATCGATCATCTCATCGAAAATTTGTGCGCAGGTGTGGCAAAATGAAAAATCGCGTATGGCCCCTAAAAAGTCCCCTACTCAAAGAGCTTTCCACTCCGGGTCACGAGGCTTTCAGCCTCCCCAAGGAAGACGTTCCCTTAACTTTGCCAAAAAAAGCTAGACGCGAGAAGGACTTGGATCTGCCCGAACTTTCGGAGCTGGGAATCGTTCGTCACTTCACTCGGCTGTCAGCCCTAAACTACTCCATCGACGGGGGTTTTTATCCTCTGGGATCCTGCACCATGAAGTACAACCCGCGCATCAATGAATATACCGCAAGCCAAGAAGAGTTTGTGAACCTTCATCCTCTCACCCCACCCCACCTGGCTCAGGGAGCCTTGGAACTGATGTTTCACCTCGAAAATGCTCTGGCTGAAATTTCTGGATTTGCCCGCGTCAGCTTGCAACCCGCCGCAGGTGCCCAAGGGGAGTACGCCGGACTGCGCATGATTCGCTCGTGCTTAGAAAAGCGTGGCAATCCTCGCCAAAAGATTTTGATTCCCGAATCGGCTCACGGAACCAATGGAGCCACGGCGGCCATGTGCGGTTATGAGGTGGTGCCCTTGAAGGCCGCAAAAACAGGCTTAGTAGATGTCAATGAGGTTGAGGCCTTCACCCGAGACGGAAATGTGGCCGCGATAATGATCACGAATCCCAACACTCTGGGACTTTTTGAAAAAGACATCGCTAAGATTTCTGGCCTCATTCACGATCGGGGCGGACTTGTTTACTGTGACGGCGCAAATTTGAACGCCATGTTGGGGCTCACGCGTCCGGGTGATGCCGGCGTGGATGTCATGCACTTTAATATGCATAAAACTTTCACAACTCCGCACGGTGGCGGTGGCCCCGGTTGCGGCGCGGCCGGTGTATCTAAAACCTTGGTGCCCTTTTTGCCCACGCCCACAGTGGAGAGAGACCCCGGCAGTCTGGAGAGATTCATCCTCGATGAGTCTCACCCCGATAGCATTGGAAAGGTGAAAGATTTTTACGGTCACTTTTTAATGATGGTGCGAGCCTACACGTACATTCGAGAACTAGGTCCCGAGGGCGTAAGAAAAGCCGGCCAGGATGCCATTTTGCTCGCCCAATACATTCGATGTCGCCTGAAAGATCACTACGAACTGGCTTACGATGCGCCCTCCATGCACGAGGCCGTCTTCTCAGACAAAAAGCAAAATCCATTCGGAGTCAAAACCCTCGACATCGCCAAGCGCCTCATCGATTTGGGAGTGCATCCGCCAACAGTGTACTTCCCGCTCATTGTTCCGGGAGCCCTCATGATTGAACCTACCGAAACCGAGAGCTTTGCTACAGTTGACGCCTTTTGTGACACGATGATTCAGGTGGCACGTGAGGCCGCCGAGCCTGAGGGCTTTAAAAAGTATTTTGAGAATGCCCCCAAGGAGAGCCCTTATGGCCGAATCAACGAAACCAAAGCCGCTAAGGACCTTATCCTTACGTGGAATCAATTTTAGTTTAAGATAAGCTTGTGGTCCTTTTTTCCGTCCTTCTCATTGTATTTTTCTTTTTACGACTTTGGTTGGCTGCCTTCGGAGGCCTGCACCCCGATGAAGCCTATTATTGGGCCTGGTCACTCAATCCTTCGTGGGGATACTTCGACCATCCCCCCATGATCGCGTGGATCATTGGAGCCAGCCAATGGCTCGTAAAATTCTTCGTGCCAGAGTCAGTCCGCGCTCAATCCGAGCTTTTTTTTGCGCAGGTGGAACTGAGATTTCTTCCTTATTTTTTTACTGGTGTGCTCGCTCCATTGGTATTGGGTCGCACCTTAGAGGTCGTTCAAAAGCGATCTATTAGCCTCAGTCAGATGCTCATACTCATGACCTGTCCAATATTTTTCTTAGGTCCCCTGCTGGTCACTCCTGACAGCACATTTTTTCTAGGCTGGTCTCTTTGTCTTTTTATTTCCATTCTATTTTTGCGTTCCCGCAATCCAGACTCCCAGCCCGGCGATCCCACCCCCTTTAGCTGGCCCCTCTCTCTTTGCGCTGGTTTCGCCCTAGCCTTTGCGGCTTACTCTAAATACTCGGCCTTACTCGCTGCCTTTCTCCTAATACTAGGAGGGGCGGGTTTGGCTAATAGTTTAGTCATGGGACTAACGAGCTTTGTTCTTTTCATCCCTCACCTTTATTGGAACTATAGTTTTGGACTGAAAGAAGGAGCTGGGATTTTTTTTCAATTCCAGAATGCCACCGGCTCCGCCTTTAAACCTACAGAATATAATCGAATGGGAGATTTATGGGCTGCTCAAATATTTTTATGGGGTCCAGTTATATTTTTTGGGTGTCTTGGGATCACGCTTAGCGATTTGCGCCGACTCTTTGTGTCTCGAAAAAAAAGCCTATTCACGGGCACCTTGTTTCTATGGGCTCTAGGACCCCTGTTGTTTTTTACACTTAGCTCCTTCAATCGTCCCGCAGAAGCCAACTGGGCCTTAGTAGGTGTGATTGCGGCCCACGTTCTGGTGCTAAGCCGGCTTCGCCTGCGATTTGGGGTGAAAATTTCAACGCTGCTACTGAATTTTGGGATTTTAATCGGGGCTTTTTGGATACTCACTCAAAGCCAAAACTTGGCGGACCGTATTGAAAACTGGGCGCCGAGACTTTCTGAGAAGTTGCGCAAACCCTCACGACTGGTTGATTTCCAAGATTGGGCCCAACTACGGGATTTGGTATTTGAAGCCACTCGAAGCGAGCAGGACCTCCCCATTGAGGTGCACACTTACCAAACACTATCGGAGCTTTTATTTTACGATTCCGTAGCCAGGCCCGATCAACGGCTTCTCAACCGTTTAAAGATTTGGGCCGACGGCTCACGCCGCTCCCATTTTCATCTCTACCCGGAATACGTGCTTCCCATCCCCAAGGGCAAACGCTGGGTGCTTGCCCGTTCTGATGAACGATTCCCCTCCGACTGCAAAGCTTCTCAAACCCTCTACAAAGGAGTCGAAGACCCCCGCCCTTTTACGGTCTATCGCTGCGGATTCTAACTGTGCGCTAGGAATTGGATCACAGTCCCTCACACCCTCAGGATTCCGCGCCCTTGATTACAAAGGCGCCTGGCATAAGGAATCTTGCCTTTAATAATTAGCTTCCATTCATCTGGAATTTGCACCTGAATTTGAGTGCGTGGTTCACAGAAATATTCTTGAAAACTTAGAGGCTTCGTCTCAATGCCGAGGGCCTGAGCTGGGCTCTCCAAATGGCACCGTGGACGTCGTTTAAGTTTTTTTGTAAATTGAGGAGCCATATAATTTTTGTAAATCATAAAAAGAAAGTACTTTTTGCACATGGCAGAGTGGGTTTTTGAGAAAGAAATAGTCTCCCTTGAAAAGGCCCCAACATTTTTTCGAATCAGGAGATCGGCATGATTGACTGGAAGCAGTATGCTTTGGAAGTTTCTGTAAGCCTTAGCCGAAATTGTTTTATGCTCTATTGGGAATGACGACAAATCAAACTTTATTGATCGACGATATTGATAGTGCTCATCTGTATGCAGCTCTAGGCGCCTCCCTGGCTTCTGTTTAGCCAGAAGTCTTTTAAGTAACACCGTAGTCGCCGACTGCACAGCATACGTAGGAAATCTCCCACGGGTCCGAGCGATTTCTTGGTTTTTTAATTTTTGCCGTTCTGACATATATCCCTTACGATTTAACGGAGAGAAATTGCAGTCGTAGACAAAAAGTGACTCTGCTCCGATAGCCTGGTTTATATAATTCGGCTCGTATTGCGAGCCGGCAAAATTTTCAAGTCCATCATAGGAAATGGCTTCGTTGATTCCGTCTAGCCTACTTAACTTTTCGTAGTGAATTAGTATACCTTGAACAGCCATGCGGTTAAGCCGGTTTCGCACACAGCACTCACTCACCCCGAAAAGTCTTGCTATATCACGGTTCGAAGCTCCAACAACAAAGACATTTAGAATCCTAGCAGAGAGACTCCGATCAGCTTTTTTAAAACGGAAATAGCTTTTAAACGCTCGAGCGGAAAATCGCTTCCTACACAAAAGACATCGAAATCGGGGAACCCTGTAAGTATCTCTTAGCTTGTAAAATCCGGCACGACTCCACCACAATCGCTCCTTCATGTGGCTTTCTTGCAAATGATTCGGACATTTAGCATTCATGCAAAAGGGTGGTTTAAAGTTTAAAAACTCGTATTTATCTTCCATGCGAAGCTTGCCCTCGCAATTACCGTGCCTACCGACCAGTTAGATCCACTTCCTAGCGCACAGTTGGCATCTTCTTCTCGCGAATTAGCAGAGTTAAAAAAGCCATTGGGTCGAGCTTGTGCTCTGCTGCGTATTTTTCGATTGAAGGTATGAGTTCATAATAAGTTCCAAAACTCGTAACGAGAGCATTGTTCCATTCTAGATTCGCCAGCTTTGTAAGGTTTTTTGATTGGCGGGCCCGCTCTTTGATCCAAGCAAAATACTCGGCTCGCACTTTCTGCAAAGGGGCCCCCTTCTCGTTCTTCTCAGAGTAAACAGTCCGTCCTTTCTCAAGGATGTCCCGCATAAAGACGGCAAATGCCGATCGAAAGTCCCGACTGCGCAAAATCTCCGCGCGAAGTTTTTCTTCATCGGGGAAGAGATCCCTTCGATCCGCAATAAAACGCGCCGCGATCTCGGAACCGAACCAAGTCGCAAAGGCCTCGTTAAAGTCTGCCGCATTTTTAAAATAGAAACTCAGATGGCTGAGTTCATGGAAAAGCGTTTCAATGAACTGGGCCTCCGAATCAAACATCGAGGACAATAGTGGATCGGCAAACCAACCCAAACTCGAAAAAGCATCCACTCCCCTCGTGACCACATCTAAGCCCTGAGCCCTCAGTTTCCGTGCCTCCGCCTGAGCTTCCGCCTCTGTAAAAAATCCCTTGTAAGGGACTCTGCCAACGATAGGAAAAGAGAAAAGGTGTGGGGTCAGTTCATCTGGTGGCGCCGCACTCAACACCTGAGTCACCCAATCATTTTGGAGCCGCACAAAACTACGGTAGTTTTTGCCAGTTTTCAGCTTTAAATTTTTCTCAGCATAAAGCAGAACTGCTTGGCTAATGCGCAGATACCTTTCGGTTCGGGGATCCAGACTATTTTCCTTTAGGACTTCCTCCACGGGGCGAGCTCTTAAAAGTAGCGAACCCTGAGCCAAGCCCTGACTGAGAGCATAGCCCAGCCACGCTGCCTGAGCTGCGGTAGAAAAAAATCCAAAAATTCCTAGCCCGAGAATTCTTTTAAAAAACAAATCGAATGCCACCCGAAACAGCATAGTGCAGATAAACTTCGTCTTTATCCAAATCCGTCGCATAGACAGTACCACTCGTCTCAAAGGCAATTTGGTCCAATATAAAAAGGGTGAATCCCAAGCCCCCATCCGCAGAAGCGGACTTCATCGTATCGCCATTGGTAAAAGCCACATCACGTTTGGCCCCCGTGATGCGATCGGTGGCCTGACCCGAAAGATTGGTTTTGCGAATCATATAGCCCCCGCCGCCGCGGATGTAGGGCCGAAAGGAAGATTTTTTGCCAGAAAAATAGAGGACCAAGTTCAGCGAATAGTTCTCAATTTGAGTGCGCTTGATGATGTAGTAGCGGTCTGGAAGGGCAGGGATATCCTGGCCAAAACTGTCCTTAATTCGAGAGTGCAGGTAAGAAAATTCGATAGCCGTGTTTTCGATAAAACGATAGGCCAGCCCGGCTCCGATACGGGTGGTCACGGTGTGGGCCTTCACGTTGTCTTGGATACCATTATTGAATTTAAAATATGAGCCATTGGCTGAGATCTCCCAATAGCCCGCCCACGATGTCGCAGAGCACAAAAGGCCCAGGGCCCAGAGTGTTATTCGCGCCTGGACACCTAAAAATTTCTTCATTCGCCCTTCCTCCCTGAAAGTCTTTTTTCATTTTAACGAAAATCTCCCCTTGGCTCCAGGAAGAACTGAGGTTTAACTTAAACTCTTGAATCGACTGAACCGATATCTCTTTTCTGAGCTTGCCGTGGCCACGATCGCCGCGTCATTCATCGCTATCGTCGTTTTATTGGCGCTCCAGATCCTCCGTCTCTCGAGTTTGATCATTAGCCAAGATCTGGAATTTTCCATCATCGCCAAAATGATGTTCGGCCTGAGCCTTAGTTTTACTCCTATGGTTATCCCCATCGCCTTCCTTTTTGCACTGCTTATCGTTTTTGGAAGAATGTCTACCGAGCGAGAATTTGTAGCCATGCAGGCGATGGGTCGCTCGCCGGTGAGCCTATCTAAACCCTGTTTGATTTTTGGGGTTGTGATGGTGCTCGGAAGTTTAGTTTTTTCTTTTGATTCCGGTCCTCGAGGAAATCGTATGTTCGAAAGTTCCATCGACCAGGCGTTCAAAAAAAAGGTGGCGAGTGTTTTGCGATCGGGAACTTTTTCCGAAGGCTTTTTGAATATGGTGCTTTTTGTAGACAAAGTCGATCCCGTCACTCAAGAGCTTGAGCGCGTTTTTATTCACGACGAAAAAAGCTTCCAAGACGAAGTGTCGATATCGGCCAAAACCGGCCAGTGGCTCCCCTCCGACCAGGACGATTTTGGTGTCCTCAAACTCAAAGAAGGTGTGATACTTTCCCAGGACCTTAGCAAAGAAATTGTACGGCGAGTATTTTTCGATGAGTATCGATTAAATGCGGACTTTAGTAAGCAACAAGGAAAAAGCCGGGATTCTCCCCCCAGCTTGGGGTGGAAGCGACTTTTCGAGAAACGCAGTGAGATTCTCGCTCAAAACCCAGACGAGCGAGATGGTCGGGAGATATTTATAGAAATCGCACGCCGCATCGCCGTGAGCTGTGTTTGCTTTTTTTTCGTACCTCTTTGTTTTGCACTTAGCCTCGACAACTCTCGTACGGCCAAGAGCCGAGCGGTTTTTTCGGGTTTGCTGATTGTGGGAATTTACTGGACTCTTTATTTCTTGATGGTGTCTATAATATTAGGAAGTTCTCAAAAAATATTCCGTGCGCAAGAGTGGCCGATTTGGCTTTTGATTTGGGTTCCTAATTTCTGTGTCATGGCTTTGGGGACTTACCTAATGAAATTAAAAAGTCGTCTTCACTAGTTAAGCATGCTGGCTAGGCGCGCAGACTCACTGAATTCTGAATGAGACCCGGCTCATCGTATTAGAAATTTGATTTTGCTGCTGGACCACCTGACTAATGCTGTTGACTCGAGAGTCTACGTAATTATTGAGAGCACTAAAACTATTCGCTGCGGACTTGGCATCCATGCGTGAAGGCCCCATATCTTCTCCCATGACCTTCGGCCCTACGTTTTCAGGTCCCTGAGGTGCTCCCACTCCCGCAGGGCTACGACCACCGCCAGAATCGGCTTTCGCTTCCATCACCGGCTCACGACTTGTGGGTGCGGCCGATTCTTGGGTTTTGGGGGTCTCGGGCGTGGGTGTGCTTTCGGGATTTCCTGAAAGCACTTCAACAGATTTTTTTAATTCAGGATTATTAGCAAGTGGCTGAGGCGTACTCACACTGCCTTCTCTACTTGTAGAGGCGAACATTCCTGGGGCAACAGATACGGGAGCTCCTCCCGACTTGGCCTGAACGGAAACGATACCATCTTGAGTCGCAAAATCACTTTTAAACGTCTTTTGGTCAAATCGACTGACAAATATTGTTCCGCGTACTCCAGCGACAGCATTAGGAGTCTTAACTTGAAATAGCTCACCCTCTTCCACTTTATACTTTTCTTTCACTACCGCCCTAACTTCACCACGTGCCAAATTTAGTTCAGTGACTTTTTTCTTGGGGTTCCCTCCGCTCTTATCAATGGTAAGCGCTGAGTTCGGACCCAGCACCACTTCGTTCTTGGCCTCAGCAAATTCTAGCTTTACCCGCCCCGTTGCTTTGGTTTGAATGGTTTCTCCTACATAGAATTTAGACCCTACTTTGGTCGAGCGGCCTCGCTTGCCTTCGGGGTCGGCCACGACTTTTCCTGAAGCATCCAAAATAAAGACTTCCCCTCGCATGATTTTTACCTCACCGGCCGGCAGGGCCGCCGCCCTCGTTGAATCGCTGAGTAAAAACAGAAAAATTAAAACGAAGGCGCCCAAAGTTCTCATACGAGACTTTTCGTAATTGAAATGACCAAACTTAAGCCTGTGAATCGATTTACGGAGTCATAAATTTGGCATTGTCGCGGGCAAAGTGACTGAGAATTTCCAGATGTGAGGTGTGGGGCGACAAATCCACGGCCTGAGCCTCAACCAACGAAAACCCCTCAGCCGTCAACTTCTTGGCGTCTCTTACAAAGGTCTCCAGATCACAAGATATATAAAAAATATCCGATAAAAATCTTAGCCCCCGGGCCAAACGCTCCACTCCGGCAGCGCCTTCTCGAGTGGGGTCTAAGATGAGAATCTCAGCCTTAGGATGGGCCGCCACCAGTCGGTCGTAATTGCGAGCGTCGCGCAAGTCACGGGCTTCTGGGAGAACCGATGGCCAGGCCTGGGCTCTAAGGTTCTGAAGCGCCGCTTGAGAAAATTCGACAGCTACTATTTTTTTAAATCCGGCTTCCACCACCACACTCGTAAAATTGCCCGAACCGCAAAAGAGTTCCACCACGGAACTTGCTTCACCTGCCCGCGGCAAACGCGACCCCAACCACTGGCGCATGTAAATATTCTGCGACTCATTGGCTTGTTTAAATGGGCGGCGCTCTCCCGATGAGTAGTTTCCTAAAACCTGTTCATCGTCGATCTCATAAAGAGAATAAGTCTGGCCCTCCGGAAGCGGGGCTAAGTTTCCTGCTCTAAATTCCTCCCAGAGTTTCTCCAAGTGTTTTTGCATAGCCTCATTAAGGACCAAGCACTTCTCCGTGGGGCAAAGCTGGTGCGAGGCGGACGAAAAAAAACCGATTCCCCTTCCATCAAATTTAAACTGGGCACGGTTGCGGTAGGCTAGATTTTCGCTTGAGGGCTGAATAGGAAGAATTTTAGTTTTAGAAGTTTTCAGGCCCGCGCGGTGAAGAGCCACCTCGAGGCGGGATCCTTTGTGTCGGAGCTGCGAGGAATAACTGCCCATCATCCAGGGACAACCCCCACAGCTCCCCGCGCCGAAGCCCTGAATAAGACAAGGCGAGCTCACGCGATCTAAAGAGGGCTTAGAGAT
This sequence comes from uncultured Bacteriovoracaceae bacterium, assembly GCA_964477895.1. Taxonomy (GTDB): domain Bacteria; phylum Bdellovibrionota; class UBA2428; order UBA2428; family UBA2428; genus CAYZFQ01. The sequence continues at coordinate 85,360 of CAYZFQ010000009.1, forward strand.
TTCTACAAGCTCAGCAAAACCATAGTTTTTTCTTAGTTCCCGAACGCGAAAGACACCCTCATCTCCCGGCCACGCACCGGGAACAAAAAAAATCCGCCCATCGGGGTGCCGCACCACCCCCAACCCCTCACCCGAGAGGTCATGGACGCGAGCGTTAAAGACTGATTCTAGATTCTGCAGAGTTTGGTCCTGGGAAAATGTTCATTCGTTTTTGCATAGAGGCCAATTGACCACACGCTGCTGAGATGTCGCGTCCCCGAGATTTTCTCACGAAGTTCAGCAAGGCTTCCTGACTTAAAACCCTCTGGAAGGCTTCCACATTCTCCGGCCTTGGACGCTTGTAAGGCACGTTGGGATTCTCGTTATAAAGAAGTAAATTTACCTTACAGGGAATTCCGCGTAAGCGCTTCGCCAATTCCCGAGCATGCTCCACTCGGTCATTGAGCTCGTGAATTAATATATACTCAAAAGTTATTGAGAATTTATTTTGGCGCAAGCGCGGAAAGTCATGCCGAGATATTTCCTTCAAAGCGCCTAAGAGAGTATCGATGTTGTAGGCGCGGTTAATGGGCATAATTTGGGAGCGAATTTCGTCGTTCGGTGCGTTTAAGGAAACCGCCAACTGGCATTTGGATTCTTGAACAAATCGCTTAATGGCAGGAACCAATCCGCTGGTCGAGACGGTAATTTTGCGAGGACCCATATTAAGGCCCTCCACATGAGTCATGATCTCCAATGCCCCCATCAGCTCTACATAATTATCGAAGGGCTCACCCATACCCATAACTACGACATTGGTGATTTTTTCTCGATTCGGAAGCACCATCAATTGTCCCGCAATTTCACCCGCCAATAAATTGCGTTCCACTTTTTGCTGACCCGTAAGACAGAAGGTACAGCCCATGCGGCAGCCTACCTGAGTGGAAATGCACACGGTGACGCGGTCTTGGTCGTCGCGGGGAATCCAAACGGTTTCCACCGTTTTGCCATCGGATAATCCGAGTAAATATTTAATGGTCCCATCATCTGAGGTCTCGGCCCTCACAATTTTTGGTAACTCCAAGCTAAAATCAGATTTCAGCTTTTCTCGAAATTCCCGACTCAAATTACTCATGGATGAAAAATCGTGAATTCCATCCTTCCAGATCCAACGAAAGACCTGTTTGGAACGAAATTTAGGCTGTCCTAAATCAGCCAATCGCTTCTCAAGGCCGTCGGCCGAATAATTTGCAAGATTGGTGCTAAGGGTGGGGCTATCGACCGACATGTGTTTTCTGAGCTTCCTTAACTTAGTGCGACGCGTCAAGCAAAATTGCTGATATCATAGGGTCTATAGACGATGGGCGATTCGGATTCGAGTCCTAAAAAGAAAGGCCGTGGCTTTAATCAGACCGGGAATTTCACTCAAACCGGGGCTGAACGAACCGCTATTGTAAATTTAGGTGCCGGCTCGCGCACGGTAGCCGAGAAACAACCCGTTCCCATCCTCCAAGTCACCTCCGGCAATGACCAGGGCCGCATTTTCAATTTGCTTGAATTTCGGCGCTTCGGAGTGGGAAGGTCCAAAGACTGCGAACTCATTTTGACCGATCCTAGCTGCTCGCGAAACCATGCGGAATTTTTTGTAGGTCCCGGTGACGAGATTTTCCTCAAGGACTTGGGCTCCACCAACGGCACCAAGGTAAATGGCACCCGCATAGAAGACGCGCACATGCTAGTGGATGGCGACCGCATTCAGCTGGGCGACAATTCCACCATGCGCTTTTCCAAAGTCCCTGAAGACGAAGCTCGTACCCAAATGGATGTTTACTACCGCGCCACCCGAGACGCCCTCACGAACGCCTATAATCGACGCCAGTTTGACGAAGCTTTTGGACGGGAACTCGCCTTTCAAAATCGCGGCGGCAAAGGATTGGGACTCATCATGTTCGACGTGGATCACTTCAAAAAAATCAATGATGGCTTTGGTCACCCCACGGGTGATGAAGTTCTGAAAGAAATTGGTCGCCGAGTGCATGCCTTGATTCGCAAAGAAGATATCTTTGCTCGAATCGGCGGCGAAGAGTTTGCGCTTCTGACCCGCAATGAAGGCTTAGAAGGACTGGCCTCCTTTTGCGAGCGACTGCGCCTTTCCATGGAAGAAAAAGCCGCCGCCTATGAGGGGCGGCAGATTCCCTTTGCCATATCGATTGGCTATACCCATTTGCCGGAGAAACTCATCACGACTCAGGAAATACTCGTGCAGACAGCTGATGAAGCTCTCTATGAGGCCAAGAACACAGGAAGAAACCGTTGCGTTTACAAGGCGCCCCCTCTCAGCAAAAGCTAAAACCACTGCTCAAAAAACAGTGGGGCCTTCTATTTTTTCTCCTTATTTGCCTGAGCTCAATGGGGCAACTTCTTTACCGCGGACCCTCAGGGCACTTTGATATTTTTCGTGAATCGGCCCGCCTTATTTGGGCTGGTCAGAGCCCCTATGGAATCGCCTACCCGGCGGGGTATTTCCTCTATTCGCCAGCTTGTGCCTATTTTTTCTATGGCCTCTTTGCTTTTTTTCCCTACTCCTTGGGGCTCTTCCTCAACATGATCAGCTCCACCTTGGTTTTTAGCTGGGGCGCCTGGCGGCTCTTGAGGGTTTTAGGTGAGAAATCGATTCATAATATCTTTTTCTTTTTACTGAGTTCAGAAATGATTGGCTCCATCTTGAATGCTCGGATTGAAGTCTTTATTGCGGGGGCCTTGCTCTTAGCCTTGTCTTTTATCGTGGAACGCCGACGTTTAGCCTTGGCCTATTTTATCTTAGCTTTAATTTGTAATTTCAAAATGCTTTCCTTCCCCACGGTGGGTCTCTTGCTTCTCATCCAGTTTTTTCGTCGCGATTGGCGCTGCATGGGGATTTTTTTTCTCTCTCTTTGCGCTTGCTATGCGGCCCCCTCCTTGGTGGGAGGCTGGGCTTTTTTAAAAGTTAATCACCAGATTTTAACCAAAACACTGGGGCCTTATATGATGGGCAACTGGATGGAGTTTCAACATATTTACCACCTGCTGCGCAGTCTCAGCGGCTACACTCTAAGCTTTGGCCAAGCCCAAGTTTTTGCACTGAGTGCGGCCATCGCTTTGGCGGGCTTTTTTATTTGGATGCGTAAAAAAGTCATCTTTAGTGAACTGGAACTCTGGGCGGCGGGACTAGGTAGCGCCTTTGCCTTGCTCTTTTCCCCAATGAGCCAGAGCGCGGGCTACATTCTTTACGCCCCCCTCTTGTTGGCTTGCCTTCGTCAGGCTCACTTTGCCGAGCGCCGCAGCCCCTGGATCGCAGTTGCTGGGGGCTATTTTTTTATTTCCACGGCTTATTCAGATTTAATGCCAAGAGTGTGGCGAGAAGAGCTTTTTAATTTCGCCATCAAACCCCTAGGAATTCTCATTTTGACTTTTTCGCTGATTTTTTATGCGGTTAAGACTCGGCCACGCCACTCACTCTGCAACTTCAATAAATCCTGACTGAGACTCCAAAGATGAACTCCGATGGAGGCACTCGCCATTACTGGGGTTAGCAAGACATGGCGCAAGCCCAGATCAAAGGCCTCAGCCATTCTAAATTGGCCGTAGAGCATGAAGAAAAAAGCTCCCAGCCACAGAGGATTCAAAAGAAGAAATGGGAAAATCACAAAGGGCAAAACAAAGACCCAGAATAAGAGTCCACAGATAGCGAGACTCACGCCATAATTTCCCGTGCCCTCATAGGCATTGCGCGAAAGGGCTTTAAAGGCCTGCGAAAAATTTTCATAATACCGACAAGTGAAAAAAGCTTTCCCATCTAAATGCTGCACGGATTTTTTATTCTCTTTAAAGAGCCGCGCAAGCTTTAAACCATCGTGAGTGCTACGACTTAGACCCTGCATTCCGCCCAAGTCCCGCAAAGCCTTCACGTTCACCAGCATCAACTGCCCGGAACCCGACACGGCGGCCGAGCTTTTCCAACGCTCATAGTTAAAGGGTAGAAAATAATAAAGGTGCGTATAGATTTGATTCACCAGGAGAGCCGCCGAAGCGCCCACCTGGGCCTGAGGGAGAACTGACGTGAAGGTATAATCTTGGGCCGTAAGGTAGAGACTGGCGAGTGACTCCGGGCGGGTAAAGCGCACATCAGCATCTAGGAACAAAAGCTTAGATGTTTGAGTCCGATCTAAAAGCTGTTGCAAAGCCCACACCTTCCCCCTCCACCCCTGCGCAGGCTTTTTTCCCTCTAACAGCGACAAGTCCGGATACTGTAGGGAAAATTTTTGGACAAGACTTGGAGTCGAGTCTTCGCTCTCATCATCTAAAATCAAAACTTCGCGGGGTCGGGCACTTTGGCTAAAAATCTGAGGAATCAATTCCTGAAGATTGAGGGCCTCGTTGCGTGCGGGGATAGCGATCGTTAAATCACTGAGATCAAGCGTGGCGCTTGTAAAAAGCAGACGCTTTCGAAGCTTTAAATTTTTCAGCATATTGGCGGTGAGTATCGTACTGAGGGCGGCTGCTATAGGACCCATCATACAAATGTCCTTTGAAAAAGTTCTGAATAGATGGGCTCTGGATACTCTTCTTCAAATTTCGCCTTGCGCCTGACCAAGGCTTTTACTTCCTGCGCCAGAGCCTTGCGCAAAGTCTCAGCATCTTGGTCGACACTGGCTTTGGCTTTAAAGGGCACCGAAGCTCCGATGCGAACAAAAACAGAAGGGCGCTTATGAAAAGAAAAAGAATAGTGAATAGCTACCGGAAATCTTTTAGCCCCACGGCCCTTGGTCCAACGTGAAAGGCCTGTTTTAAAGGCTGGAAGAGAACTTTCGTTGGGAGAAAATCTTCCCTGGGGAGTGATCCAAAGCGCTTTATGAGATGTGAAAAGTTCTTTTTTTAGTCCCTCTTCCAGCGCGGGACCATCCCCCTCACTCACCCCAAAAATCCCCGTGTATTTTAGTGCCGGATTTTTTTTAAACTCCACTTCACTCATCGGAGCCATCACTGCCAACTTAAAATGATTAACGCTGATATCGGCTGCCACCAAGACATCCCACCACGAACTATGGTTGGAATAAAAGCAAAGCCCCTCATCGTGAGACTTCAACGCTTCAGGTGCAAGAGCGGATTCCAAGTCCCAATAAAGTTCGTGAAAGGTGGCCTTCAGTAAAAGACGTGCCGTTTTTGCAAAGCCTTTTTGAAAAAGAGCTTTGGCTGCCGGAACTTGCATTATTAAAGTCTCAAATCTCGCAAGGATTGCTTTTTTTGTATCAGATTAGAACTGGCAATCATTCCCGACATAAGTGACATCGGCACTCCCGCACCAGGATTTACAGTACCTCCTGCAAACTGCAGGTTCTTGAATCGCCGCGACTGATTGCCAGGCTTAAAGCCCCCACTCAGTTTGCCATGGCTCGCCAAGCCATAAATATTTCCACGGTAGGTGCCCCATTTTTCGCCTATTCCCTTGGGTGAGCGAGCCGATCGCAGCTCCACTTCATGAGATTCCAAATCAAAGCCGAAACGCGACATTTTCTTTTCTACGAGGGCCACGTATTCATCCAGGTAACTATCCCAGTTGGTTTTGCCATTATCGACGGGAGCATGAATCAATAAAAACACATTCTCCCGGTTGGGGGGAGCCACTGTAGGGTCGGTTAGCGTGGGCACGCAGCAGTAAATAGTAGGGTCGGCATGGGGAAGGCCTCGGTCGTAGATATCTTTGAACTCTTCTTTGTGGCTCGCGGAGAAAAAGAAGTTATGGTGAGCCAATCCTTCCAAGCGCTTCTTAAGGCCCAAAAAGACCGTAACTCCGGAGCAGGCTAAGCCCTCGCGAAGTTGGCGCTTGAGTCCAAGCTTCGAATAGAAAGTGTTGGAATCCATGTTCACCACATATTCATCTGCCGTCCAAAGATATCCATCTTTGCTCTCAAAGCCTCTAATGGTGTCTCCATCATGAAAGATGTGTTCAATTTCTGAACCCAAAACAATTTTCCCACCAAGCTCCTGAAATCTCTTTACAAGAACTTCCGAAATTTTATTCATTCCCCCTACTGGGTACCAACAACCCTTAACAAACTGCACGTGAAGCAAACAATTTAGGATGGCCGGAGAAATAAAAGGGGAGGATCCCACATACTGAGTAAGGTGCTCTAAGGCTTGGCGTAGGTGAGGATTCTTCACGTGTGAATCCACCAAATCTGAAAAAGTTTTGAGAGGCTCAATAGCCACCATGAGTTTGAGGGCCTCAAGTGCCGAGGCCCCGCCCCCCTTGATCACATCTAAGACATTCTGAAAGTCACGAAAGAAAAAATTATCCTCTGAGACTCTGTAAAGTTCACGCGACTTAAGGAGAAGCTTGCGAAAGCCGTCCACATCTTTTGGGGCAAACTTTTCCACCTCAGAAATCATGGCTTCCTCGCCCGCTCTAAAATCAAAGCTCATCCCATCGTTGAAAAAGCAGCGCCACTGAGGATCTAAGGAAACAAGCTCCAAGTAATCCTCTAAACGTGCCCCTGTGAAGGTAAAAATCTCGCGCAGTACAGCAGGAAGGGTAAGGATGGAAGGTCCCGTATCAAAGGTGTAACCCTGCATCTCTTCTTTGCCGAGCTTTCCACCCAATGTGGGATTTTTATCCAATACGGTCACCTGAAATCCTGCGTGCTGCAGCATCACAGCCGAAGCCAGGCCACCCGCGCCGCCGCCCACCACAAGAACTGATTTTTTATCTGTGCTCATTTTCGAATCTCCTTTTGAAGGACCTGATAAATTCTAAGGGCGAGGTCTCGAAGTCTTTAAGCATTGAGGCCATCCTTTGCACCTGAGCCATTCCCGACCATCGGGGCGGTAGTCCCAAATACTTGGCTCCCGGCCAGGCTTTGGCCTCTACCCAGCTTTGCCGTCGGCTCATCATCGCCAAACCATCAAGGCCATGGCAGCGCCCCATCCCCGAGGCGTCTCGTCCCCCAAAGGGAACGGCGGCATCACCACAACTCAAAACACTCTCTTGCCAAGACACAATGGACGTTGAAAGTTTCTCTAAGATTTGATGCTCGTAGGAACTGGCTTCACCAAAGACACTCGTCATAAGCGACCAGGGCGAGGCTTCAATCCATTCTTGAACCGACTTCAAATCAGAATAGCCCACCAGGGCCAGGGCCGGACCGAAGTTCGCGGGAATGGGCAAAGGCAAATCGTGACAATTTTTGATTTTAAAGAGGCGGAAATTTTCCAAAGTCTTAGGTGCATACTCATCAGAAGAACTCAGATTCGCCTTGCGTATCCAGTCGCACCATGCGGTGTGTTCCGGTAAAACTTTATCTTGCAAGGGAGACAAACACTTTCGAGCCTCAGCCCCTCCTCGGTCTAAAATTTCCTTAACCTCAACCCACGCCACATCAAGTTGGTGAGTGGGAACAAAAATAAAGCGCGGGGCCACACAAGTTTGCCCCTGATAATGAAAGCTAGCCCAAAGTAAATGATCCAAGCTTTCAGCTCGCGGGGCATTGTTTAGCAAAATGGCGGACTCGACCCCGCTTGCTTCAGCCACAAAGGGACAAAGGGCTTCGCCACAGGCCGCACCAATGGCTCGAGCCGCCACTGTGCCTCCGGTGAAGATCACAAGTTGAAAGGCTCCAGCTCGAATCGCATCGAGTAGAGCCTCATTGCTAGGCACCAAAAAAGTGTGAAAACTTTTGGAAAATTCAGATTTCGCGAAAACCTCTTCTAGGGCTTTCCCCAGTTGAGGCGTGAGAGGTGAGGCTTTAAAATAAACTTCGTTGCCTAGACTCAAAGCCGCGATGATTTGGTTTAAGTGCAAAGCTAAAGGATAATTCCAGGTGCCAATGACGAGGACTTTTCCTAAGGGCAAGGGGCGCGACCAGATTTCCCGCCGACCCAGCTTGGCATCCATGGCCGAATCAATTCGCTGGGATTCTAAAAAGCCTTCACGTTCCGCCTCTAAAAACTTAAAAGTGGATTCCACCGGACTCCACTCCGTAAGGAAAGCCTCGACCTGACCCTTACCCGTATCATTTTTAAGGGCTCCAAAGAGAAATTCACGGTGCCTGCGCAAATGCGCCTGCAAGTTTTTCAACTTCTGAGAACTCGGAGCGAGTGAGCTGACTTCCAGCTTTTTCACGAGGGGAGAGCCCTTAAAAAGTTTCGACCTTGGTGAAGGGGGGAAAAGCGATTTCGACGGGCTCTTTTGTGAATGAGATCGGAGGCTATGATTCCACTTTGCAAAATTGTGGGCAAGCCACTGCCCGGATGGGTGCCTCCCCCTACCAGATACAAATTTCCAAACTCATCGGATTCATTTTTAGGTCGAAACTGAAGCATCTGATCAAAGGAATGTGCCAAATTAAAAGTGGCCCCTTTATAAACTTTAAACTCATCTCGCCAATCCTCAGGAGTAATGACTCTCTCTTGTAGAATATGGGGACGAAGATCAATTCCCGTGCGCTCAAAAATCTTTTGAAGGACAAGGTCACGATAGGCTCCCGACTCCTTCTTCCAATTAATGGGGGCATCCAAATTAGGGACGGGAACAAGAATATAGAGAGCCGATTGTCCGGCGGGAGCCAAAGTGGGATCTGTCCGGCTGGGATTATGTAAATAAAAGGAGGGATCGCTTGGCAGGGCGAGGTGATTGCAAAGTTCTCGAATATTCTTTCGGTAGTTCTGAGAAAAGTAAACCCCATGGTGCTCTAAAGGCAGCTCTCGGTCCAAGCCTAAGTAAATCATAAAGGTAGAACATGAATACTTCAGAGCCTCGAGCTTATGATTTTTATAGCGGCGCCGCTCCTCGTCTCCAAAGAGGCTTTCCATGCCATAGGCAAAATCGGCATTCATCACCACAAAGTCATAGGTCTGTTCCTGGCCTCGTACCTTCACACCCCGAACTTTGTTTCCACGAGTCAGCACCGTTTCAACCGGAGTGGAAAGATGGATTTTTCCACCCAACTCTAAGAAGAGTCGCTCCAGTGCCAAACTTAACTGCTGGCAACCCCCAATAGGGTGCCAAACACCTAGGCTGTGTTCGATATGAGGCAAAATAGTGAAAAGGGAGGGGCAATCAAAAGGCGACATTCCCAAATATTTGGCCTGAAAGGTAAAGGCCAGGCGCACATATTCGCTTTCGAAATAGTCCTTGAGTTCCCCGTAAACCGAGTTGAAGTCCAAGAAAGGAGCGGCCAAAATATTTTCCGGATTTAAAAATTCACCCCAATTCGGAAAGGGGCGCTTAAAGGCGGGATAAAGAGCTTCAAATTTTTTGCGTTGTCGCTCGCGAAAAGCCCAAAAGCGGTCTTGGTCCTTTTTTGAAAACTGACCAATACTCTCGGCCATCACTTCGGGTTTGCCGCTCACACTTAAGACCTTGCCATCCGCAAAATCGAGTCGGTAAAGAGGTTCAATAGGGCGCAGGTCAAGGTAGTCAGACAGTTTACGGCCTGTGCGTGAGAAGATTTCCTCTAAAACGGCGGGCATCAAAAAAAATGTCGGGCCACAGTCAAATTTGAAATCACCTAAGCGCAGAGAACTGTTGCGCCCCCCCACTCGAGGTGCGGCTTCATATATTTCAACATGGTAACCCTGAGATTGAAGCAATACCGCGGCCGAGAGACCCCCTGGGCCCGCACCCACCACCGCTATTTTTTCCAAAGCCATGGCACGTTTTTGTGTGAGGGGGGCGGGGAAGTCAAATAGTCTTTACGGGCTTGTGGGGGTCTAAAACTACCTCAAACCCGTCTGCAGCAGCCGCTTCAAAAACTCCCCACGCGATAGCCCCACCCGGCCGGCAGCCTTTAAGCGGTCGCCCCCCGTTTCAATCAAAGCCTGTCGAATTAAAATTCTTTCGCGATATGACTTCGTGAAGTCCTTGGGTTCAGTTCTCTCAAAATACTGGGGCTTACGGAAATCCATCGGTAAATCTGCCTCCACCCAGGTGGTCACATTGGATTTTCTAGCCAGCATGTTCTTTAGGACTTTGCGCATTTCGTCGATATTCTGAGCCCACAACTGCTTAGTGAAACTATCTACAAGCCAACGCGGCGGGCTTTGGCGCTTGCCACCCAATTCCTCGATGCTGCCTTGAATGAGACCCAGCATATCTTCTGGGCGCTCATTGAGGCTGGGCAAAAATATCGCAAAAGCCGTGATCAGTTGAAATAGCTCTCGATCAAAGTCTTTTTTGATCATCATCATAGAAAGGGCTTTTTCAGTTCCAAAAATCAGGCGCGGCAAACTCAAGCCATTTTCAGCCGCTTTTTTTCTGTCTTTTAGATAATCTCGAAGTTCAATTTGGCAAGGCATCGAGAGTCGGTCGATTTTTTCGATGTATATGAGCGCGCCTGCGTCTTCCTCGTGAGCCTCTAGAATTTGCCGGAAACCGGGCTGCAAAAAGAGACTGGAAAGGACCTTGAGCTTAGCCTCAGGCTTCATAGCAAGTCTTCGGTAGAAGTTTTGCAATACGAAGTATTCCTCTACCAAGCGGCGCTTACCGGCACCTTCTTCGCCGTAGATGAGGAAATTTACCGTGGAGTCGTCGATAAGACTGACCATATTTCCCAAAGATCCCTGCAAGGCAGCCTTACGAGTTGAGAACGCGCCAATGCTTCCGCCCCGCGCGAGTTCCACGGCTCTCTTTTTAAATCTTTCAGCTAAAGCTTGGTTTTCGATACCTTGGGATAGGGTTTCGATCTCTTGATTCATCTTCCGTGATCCTCCGCGGCTTGGGACTGTCAGCTTCTTCGACACTTTTCCTCATAAAAAGCGTCTTCTTAGAGGGGGTAAGCAATTTCAAGACCAAGGTGGGGAGGCTTTATTCGAGTCTGTCTGTTTTGGAGCTGACTATAGTTTTAACAATCGGGGATTTTTCGACTAGGGAATCGACACTGGAAAGCCTCTATCACAGACTAGAGCATGGTTCTGAACCGCTGAACGGCCCTTCTTCGAAGGCTAGAAATCGTTGACTCCCTCGGTACGAATTTATAGTTTTGAGAGTTCAGATGAGAATCGCGGTATTTTTTTTATCCACCGCAATGCTTAATCTTCAACCCGCCGGTGCTACTGGGCTTCTCTGTTCACTTGCCGTTGAGGGTGTTCACCAGATCCCTGTATCAGAGGTGGAAGTCTTAAAGAAAGAAATCATCGATCTCGACTGGCGACACGTAAAAACGGACTTTTCGAAGTTCGAGAACGGACACCGTTACGTGTTTTTTATCGATGTCTTTCTGGGGCCATTTTGGGTTTACGGCGCTCCCGATCTGACTCTCAATCCCTATGCCGACGGGACGCGCTTTCTCGCTACTCACCGCAGCTTGCGGAACGCTTTCTTGAAAAAATTTGGGCGCTATCCGGTGGTCTTTGCCGCGGGTGAAGGGCGACGTATTGGTCGCAGGAACTATGTTACGAATCGATCGGGAACTTTTTCGGGTCCGACGATCAATTTTCTAAATTATGGATTGCCTCTTTTGCGAAAACATGGACTCGATTCTTCAGCTCTCATTATTGAAACTCGCGCATTGAGTAATAAGTTAACAGTTCGACAGCTCACTACCCATGGAAAGCATTTTGGGGATCTTGCAGAAGCGGGGTATCTTATAAAACTTCTTCGCGATCCAGCGACCACTGAGATTTTCAATCAGCTTCTGGAGCTTTTTGATCACCTCGCGGATCGTCATTTGGATCCCATTTTTGACTTAGACCTTACCCCACAGCAATCATTCGTCTTGGCTCAACCGCCCCGTGAAAAATTGGAATTCGATTTTCCCCATGAAATCATGATGGATATTTTCATTGATCATTTAAGTACTGAGCCTTTGGCTTGTGTCGCAACGAAGGTAGCAAAAGGGCAGTACGTACCTAGAATGAACTTGGAAGGTCTGCGAGAATGGTTGACGGAAATTATTCGGGCGACGAGCGATCGTTAATCGACAACTTTTTTGTCATAAAAAGTGAAGAGTCAACTGCGAAATAATTAGGAAAAACACAGTGATCTTGCTAACTGACTTTCATGGCTAAGAAAAGGCGCCTCAATTTCTGGCAACTCATCCTACTTGGTTTTCTCACGACTTCTATTAAGACTTTAGCGGCTAACGAGGGAGAAGCCTTTTTGCAGTGCCATCAAGAAAACAAAGTGGCAAGAAGCCTCTTGGAGCATGGTCCTAACTATCGCAGGATTATAGGTACCCTTTTAGGAGCCAAGCCAACAGGAACTCTAGACCTCGACATCAAAACCATAGCTCATACGGTCGATAAGCGACCCGATCGCCTCCCTCGTGGCCTCGACCTAATAAAGGTAAGGGAACTTTTAGTGGAGTTAGGGCAGAGACTTGAAGAGGCCGAGTATCAACACGATCCGGAATATCAAAGCTGTGCCCAAGCTTTAGATCCCAACGAGATAGATCTCTTAGACCAAGCCTATTTTTCGGCCTTCGTCCCCGACAAACTTCAGTTCCGCGTGAAGTCGGGAAAAATCAGAACTGTCCCGATTTATCTCTCAGAAGACGAGGACCCCGCCCTCAATATTCTTAAACAAGATTATTGGGATCATCAAAACCGTATTCAAATTACCGAAGTCTTGCGAAAAATTGACCGAGTCTCTAACAATGCTCCCATAAGATTCGCTAAACTTATGCGAGGCATTTCTCCCGATTTTCCACGCAGTGCTCAGGGCTTTCTTGAGTGGATGGGTGAGAATTCTCCGGATCTGGATAAGATCCTTACTCAATTGCTCCACGCAAGTTCAGACTTATAGAAAACGGCCCCTTTGCCATTCCACCCCAAAAGACCTTATCATCCCCACCATGAAACTCTTTCTACTGGAAGACGAAGCCAAGGTTTCAAAGTTTATCTCCGAGTCGCTCAAAGCCGATGGATACCAAGTCCAAAGCTGTGCTTCATTTAAAGAAGCCCAAGATTGGTTGGGATCGTCCAGCGAGACATTTGATCTGGCCATATTAGACCGCATGGTGGATGGACTCGATGCTTTGGTTTTGGTGGCGCCTTTAAAAAAAGCCTGGAAAGACTGCAAAGTTATTATTTTATCCGCCATCAACACTCCGGACGAAAAGGCCGCCGCTCTCGACCAGGGTGCGGATGATTACCTCGCCAAGCCCTTTTCCTTTGTGGAGCTTTCGGCACGACTCCGAGCTTTAGGGCGTCGCAATTCCACATCGCAACCCAAAGCTACCCATTTGGTGGTGGCTAACCTGTCGGTAGACCTTTTGGCTCACCAAGCCCTTATAGGGGGGCGTCGACTCGACCTCTCGCAAAAAGAATTCCAGCTCCTTCTCTGCCTTATCCAGCGTCCCGGGCAGGTCTACAACCGTTATCAACTTTTAGACCGGATTTGGGACACCCAATTTGAATTGGAATCCAACGTGGTGGAAGTCACGGTCAAAAATTTGCGACGAAAGCTGGAAGCTTTAAATTCCCAAGCTATTATTCAAAGTAAACGCAATCTTGGATACTGGCTCGAAGCAGCCCCTTCTCCTTAGTTCCCTTGGGTACCGCATGAAGAAGAAAATATTCATCACCTCATTTATTTTTCTTTGCGTGACAGCCATTGCGGTTAGCTCGATTCATTTTTACTTTTTTAAAACTGAGCGGATGCGACTCATCGACCAGCAAGTAGAAGCCATTGCATCGAGTCTTTTTGCAAGCGAGCTATCCATTAATGAACTCGACGACCTTGAGGAAGCCCAGAACATTATTTCCGATGTCTTGGGCGAGCGCCGCATGATTGCATTGATCACCATCATCGACCCCTTTGGCCACGTTCAGTATCGTAACCGAGCCGCCACCGTTTTGGATTTGCCCGTGTACCTAAATCCTCGTTGGCAAACCCTAGTAGATGAAGGGCATACCGTGCGGGCTCTCAATTTAAGAATTCCCAATTCTTCATGGAGCATTCAAGTAGGGCTTCTTCTCGACGAAGTTCAGGTAGAGTGGCGAAGCCTCAGTCGTTATGTGTATTTTTACATCGGAATTATTCTACTTCTCATGCTTTCCAGCGCCTTCGTTCTCACTCGACTTCTTTTGCTACCTATGCGCGCACTCTCGGCTTACCTTCGCCACTTCGCCGATTCTGTAGGCACCTCCAAGGGGGCTCGACGCATGCCAGCTAGCTTAGAAAATAAAATCAATTCCACCGATAAGCGGGATGAGTTTGGAGAACTCATACTCTCCGTCAATGAACTCGCCACCAAACTTCAAAGCCGCTTTCGCTTAAGCCAAGGCAGCGCCGCACAAATGGCCCATGAGTTCAAAACTCCCCTCACCATTGTAAAAAATTCCCTAGAGGGAATGGAACAGGACCTTGGTCTAAGAAGATATGAACGAATGAGTGAGCGAATCAAAGAGGCCCACACAGAAACCGACCACTTGAATGTGGTCATCAGCGAGTTTCTGGAATGGTCGCGCGCGGAAAGCGATCAAACCGCTAAAGAAAATCTTTACGCCATACATGTAAAATCTGTAGTGGAAGAGTCGATGCGTCGTCTTGAAGGAATTTATCCAAAGCGCCTCCAACTAGATATCAGCGAAGACTTTGTAATCTTCGCCCGACCGGAGTGGGCTCAGCAGTTCTTTGTGAATTTGTTTGAGAATGCTTTGAAATATTCGCCCTCCACCGAGGCGGTCGAAATCAAAATTCGTCCGCAAAAGATTTCTGTCATCGATAGAGGGCCCGGCATCTCCAAGCATGTTATTGACCGTCTGGGCCAACCCTTTAATGTGGACCCCAGCCTGAGTAAGGGGCGCTCCAGCACAGGGTTAGGCCTGGCCTGGGTGCAAAGCATTGCGAAGCTCTACGGTTGGGCGCTGGAGTTTAGGCCGGGAGCGGATGGGGTAGGAACTGAGGTTAGGGTGGAGTTCGGTGGGTGAAAGAAGCCCCAAGGCTTTATTAATCTTTTGTGCGAATCCCAATAGGGCGTTTTGCTGGGACTGCCGGATTGAGAACTTCACGTATCACTTGAAACACTTCCTGAATTTGTCGATCATGCCCTTCAAATTTGCGCTCTAATATCTCTACTTTTTTGAGAAGAGTTGCATTTTGAGAAATGATTTCTCGAAGCCGAACAAAGGCCCTCATGATTTCAATATTAACTTTAATAGCCGTGGGACTTCGTAAAACGCTGGAAAGCATAGCAATCCCCTGTTCAGTGAAGGCGTAGGGCGCATATTTAATATTTCCCCCTTGTTTCAAGGTCACAGTTTGTGACCTTGAAACTGCGATGGCTTCTTCAAAGTTGAGTTGGAACATAAAGTCCTCGGGAAACCTCTCAAGGTTTCGCCTTACACTCTGCATAAAGACTTTGGGCGAAACTCTGTATAAATCAGCAAGGTCGCCGCTTAAAACAACGCGCTTGCCTCTGATCAAGAATATCCTTTTCTCCACAATTTTACCCAGAACTATTGATGAATTTTCCGCTTTTTGACTCATATTAATTACTGCCCGTACAAGTTTCATGCCAGGGCGCTCTACAATTCCATAGAATCTTTGGTCGTTCACTGAAATGAGGGTGGAGTTTTGGGGAGGTGGAGATCTATTTTTTAACTGTGCGAGGTTAAGTGTGACGAATATCTCCCTCTTTCCCGGGAAGAAGAGAAAAATTCGGGAAACTCCATCGACCCACATGACAATTGGCCATAAGCATATGTTATTACTGGTACACAAGCGGCCATAATCACACTTAAGGTCGCACAGTTACGCTTTGCCCCAAGGAGCACGTTGTTGAATTTTTGACGGCCCTACCCTCTCATCACGCAGAATTTGTGGGTCGAAAATGCCGATGAATAGGCATGTTTTCCTTTCCTCTGCGTCTTATGTTGTTTGGCCTTGGAGTTCAGGTATTTACTCCGAGTTATGCCAACATTGAGGATCATCGGCAGAGGGTCAATAAACGAGTCGAGGAACTCAGGAAATTTTTTCTTGAGGGCCAACCACTTTTTTCGGACATAACCCACTTCCTCACTGAAGAACCTGGGCGCCGATCCCAAGTCATATTGCTAGACAAAGGCATCACCCGCGATGCCCTCAATGAACTCAGACATTTCCCAGAAGTTCAAGAAAAAGAAGAAGCTGGAGAAAGCTTTTTCAAAACGGCTATAGCTCCTCTTATTCCAGACCTTGATAAGAAATGGGGCCGCTATGACCCAATTGAAATTTACCTCAGGGATTTTAGAGAATTCATTCAAAGAAAAAGAAACAAGGGCTTTCGTCCCTATACTGACCTCGAAGCTCAAATGATGGCCCGGTCTGAGATTGAGAAAAAATACGCCCAAGCCCTCCCTCACTTATTTGCTTCAGACCCTTTTTATCGAGTGGTCTACAATCGCCGGGTGAATTACTTCCTTCTGCAAGAGAACCCCACCGGTCGCCCCGCTGACCTTCGCAAAGAGTTCGAGCTTTGGGTCAAGTCCGAGAAGAAGAAGTTAACCATTTTGAAAGAACGGCTATTTCGTGAAATGCTTAAACTTAGATACGAGCGAGGGCTGCTGAATCTGTCTACAGATCAAGGCATGAAACTTGATTCAGTGACTCTCCTCAAAAATGGCAGCAACTCTTTTCCAAGAATCGTGAGAGATAATCTTGGGTGGGTAAATGTAGAATGGGCACTTTCTCATTCAGATCCCGTTTACATTGAGGTAGGGAGCCGAAAACATCGATTTCATGACTCAAGTGACGAAGACTTGGGATTCATTCCTTTTTTAAAACGCGAAGACTTTAAGTCCGAGCTTTTTGACCTTCACGCTCTTTTTGCTCACGACAATATGTTTGATCGAGTCCGCCGTAACCTAAAAGATCTGAAATACCAAAAAGATCTCTACCGCTTGTATAAGGACGAGGCTTCCCATTTTTCAGAAGAAAGACATCAACTGTCCGCTCAAATTGCAAAGAACGCACTGGCAGACCTAGGAATGTCCACATCAGGAGCTCCCTCTCACTTTATGGCCATGGTGCAAAAACTTCGGTGGGCAGCCATGGCCAAAGACTGGGATCACTGGGAAAAAATGGAGCAACAAGCACAAAAGCTCGGCCGTCCTCCATTGGCTCTGTGGGAAAAAACCTCACGTAATGAGGTCCCCATCGAAACTCAAAATCTGATGAAGATTCTGCACGAAAATGAAGGGGGCTTTCAGCAAAGCTATAACCAAGGCCCTCTAAATGATGGGGACAGCAAAAGAATTGATTTCATCACCACCTATTCACCTGAGATCTCCGCACATTCGAGATTTTTCAACCTCAGATTTAGCGATGAAGCCGGAAATGCTGAAATATGGAAGCCTGACCCAAAGTCACAGCCCACTCGGCTCCGACTTGAAAGCGCTCGGCCCCTTTATATCGATCCTTACAAAGCGCTCTCAATCCCCACTCCCGAGGGAGCAAAGCTACTTAAGCTCGAACTGAAATCCCCCGAAGGATCTCCTTACATCTTAGGCAAAGATTTCAACGTATTGGAACTCACAGATGGCCGCCGTGGCTATTTTTTAGAGTGGATGAACCCAGCCGAAGCTCAGCCCCTAGTATTGTACGCTCACTTCGACATGGAAGAAACTCCTCCCAGCCTTCCTCCGGAACTGTCTCTTTTGGATTCAAAAAAACTTCGTCCCCTCGTCAAAAAACTTAAAGAAGCTAATTTCCTAAAACACGCTGAAGACCTCAATAAGCTTCTGGACTCTCGCTCTAAAATTTCAGTCCACGACATTGAGAGGATTTTCCAACAGCACAGTCTCTACACCTACGAGCCCGCCAGAGTTCGAAGCCATTTTACAGACAACCCCTTTACCGCCTTCACCAAAGTCCTGGATGAAGACTTAAAACTTTGCACCCAATGCCACGCTGGAAATGCCTTTTTTACCAAATTTATGCAGGACTATTTTAAAGGAAACCCAGACGTCAGCGTCAGACTTAAGCGCATGGTGGAAGACAACAAAGGCCTTCATTTTTACCCACTCCATGCACAAACAGAATTCTTGTTTGGCGCTCGCAAGGAATCCTTTACCATGGACCTCACACCTCAAGCACAAAAGTCGAAGACTCCACGGGAGAACTCAGATACCAATGAAAAATTTCTGGATTTCCAACGCTACGCAGAACAACACAGAACACCTCCCTCCAAAAGCGCTGCCGAAGACTTTCTTGAGCGAATTCACAGTTTAAAAACTGACCTCCTGGAAGCCATTAAGAATTCTCACGAATACGAGCGACTGGGCCCAGCTTTTGCCGAAAGATACTTCTCACAGCCCAACAACCCTGCAGCCTTTGCCTTAGAACTTGCCGGAATAGTGAGCTCACCCGAGATACACCCCAACCCAAAAGAGAGCCTGCGCCTTTGGCTCCAAAAACTAAGTCCAAACGCAAAAACCAGCAGCAGCTCCAAGATCCTTAGTCATCTCTCCCAGCAAATGCAGCGCCCCCTCCAAGCTGCAAACTTCGCCCTCGACACCCTCTCTCATGAAAAGCAAAGGAGCACTAACTTCCCGCTTTTTCGAGAGGACGGGGTGACATTAGCTACCATAGAACTTCTCAATGCCCTGGATCCGAAGGGGCAAGAAGATCAATTCCATTTTCTTTTCAAAAACACCAAAACCTGCAAAGAAATTTTGCGGGGATTCTCACTCCTCGCTCCGAGCCACCTCTTCGACTAAAGCCGAATTAAGCAACGCCACAGGCGTTATAATAGATTCCGCCAAATTCAATCTTCGTCCCTGCCGAGTGTAGCGCTCTTCAATCAAGGCCCGAGCTGCTGGTCCGCTCAGATTCATATCTCCCACGACCTGCAAGGGACTTAGCACCACACCCAAAGCTCGTTGATAACTCTTCCAAATCAGCTCCGAGCAGTAAATCCGCTCATCACCCCATTCAAACCAAAGGTCATAGGGCTTGCCCACTTCTTGGCGAAAAGTGTTTTCCAAAAGGCTTTGCTCCGCCGTGCCCACCGCGAGAACATCCGCACGAAGTCGCTTCACAATATAGCGCCGCCCGCGACTGCGGCCGATGAAGTCCCCCAAGCTCACCGCCCCCACATCTCGGGCCGCCTCTCCTACCACCCAATTGTTATTGTGCTGAAAAATCATACCCACGTGGGTCCAAGGTGAACCCGTCATTTCCTGCACCGCCACCGACTGAGGGCTCTGACTCTGGATAAAAATAAGGTCACCCGTAGCTAAAAGACGCGGATCCATTCCCTGCGCCTCTAAAGAACCTAAAAAAAGTAGGTTCAAGAAGACTAAAAGACAGGATTTCGTTTTGATCATCATCCCTCCCAGGCTCTATTTTGAAACTTTAGATCCAGGCTTCAAGGCACACAGAGTTATTTGCTTCCCACCCTCCCCTCAGCTTAGCTTGCTTTCCATGGAGCGTTGGACCGGAGTTCTTGGAATTTTCTTTGTGCTTTTAGTGTCTTTTATCTTTTCTAAGTCGAAGCGACGCATCCCTTGGCCCACTATTTACTGGGGCCTGGGACTACAGTTTGTCTTTGCCTTTCTGATTTTAGGAATTCCTGCTTTAGGAATTGCCGGCCCCTTTAAATTTCTTTTTTATGCCCTCAATGATTTGGTGAATGGCTTGATCTCATATTCTGAGGCGGGATCCAAATTTGTTTTTGGATCTTTAGGAGAGGGGAACTCGCCGGCGGGATTTATTTTTGCTTTCCGCGCCCTCCCCCCCATTATTTTTTTCTCAGCACTTACCGCAGTTTTTTATCATTTAGGAATTTTGCAAAAGGTTGTGGTGGGCATCGGTTGGGTCATGCGCAAAACCATGAAAGCCAGTGGTGCTGAAACTTTGTCGACGGCGGCCAATATCTTTTTGGGGCAGAACGAAGCTCCCTTGGTGGTGCGCCCTTATATTGCCGGCATGACTCGTTCTGAGATTTTTTGTGTGATGGTAGGGGGCATGGCCACGGTAGCCGCTGGCGTTATGGCGGCCTATGTGGAACTTTTGCGAGATCGTTTGCCTGAAATTGGAGGACACTTGCTCACGGCAAGCTTTATGTCAGCGCCCGCAGCCATTCTCGTTTCTAAAATGCTACTCCCTGAAACCGAAGAGCCCGTCACTCAAGGCGAAGTTAAACTTTTGGATGAACGCAGCGACACAAATGTGATCGAAGCCCTGGCCCGAGGTGCGGCCGAGGGTTTGCAAATGGCACTCACCGTGGCGGGTATGCTGATCGCCTTTATCGCCGTCGCCGCCCTCTTAGATTCCATGCTTATGACCCTAGGAAACTGGATAAATTTTGGGACATGGGGTCGGCCATTTGATCCCCATCTGGCTGCCGATCAAAGTGCCAAACTCAGCTTCTCACTTGTACTGGGATGGATATTTTCACCCGTGGCCTGGCTCATTGGCATCCCATGGGCTGAGTCGGCGGTGATTGGAAAGATTCTTGGTGAAAAGGTCGTGCTCAATGAGTTTGTAGCTTACATAAGCCTCAGCAAAATTGCGGGCAACTTGAGCGATCGATCTTTAATTATTGCCTCCTATGCCCTCTGTGGTTTTGCAAATTTTTCTTCGATAGGCATTCAGTTTGGCGGCATTGGAATTTTGGCTCCTAATCAAAAACCCAACTTAGCCAAACTCGGTCTCTTTGCGGTGTTGGGCGGTAGTCTTTCCACTTTTTTAACAGCGAGTATCGCAGGATTATTTTTCTAGCTTAAGAAACTAAAGACTAAAGCAGTTCCACGGCTTCAGCATCCATTTCATAAAAAGCATCCGGACTGGCCTGAGTCGACTCCATTACTTTTAGGCGTCCTTTGATCTTCACCGCATGGGCTGAAACTTCAAAGGCGCGATCCGCGGGTATTCTTACGTGAATGGTTTGGTTAGCGGGCGGAGGAGCCACGTGTTGGCAAGCCGCTAAAGTCGGCACCAAAAGAAACTCCTTTGTCTTTCGGGAGGCGAACTCCAGGGGAATGACAAAGCCGGGGATCTCCACAGTCTGAGATTGCATGCTTTGAACTTCAGTGGGGACCGTCGTATTTTTCTTCCATAGCGCCAGAGTGCTCCAGTGAGCGTCCTGAGATTTGTCGTAGAGGTCAAGCACAGGGGCCTCAAGGCGTTCACGAAGGCTCAAGAGCAAGGCGAAAATTAAAGTGGCTACTGCGAAAGCCGCTAATTTTCGTAACTTCGACATGGAGGCGGAGCCTATTAGAGTTGCAAATGATTTGCAATAAAGCTATCGCCCCCGTAGCATGGGATGGATGCTGTCACTTCAAATTTCTTTGCTCACCTTCGCCTCTGCCGGGGGCTTTGTCGTGGCCAAAAAATTTCGCACCTTACGTCCAGATCTCATACTAAGTGTCCGTAATCTAAGCCTGGGTGCCTTTGGAGCTCTCTTACTTTTACATATGCTTCCCCAGGTCTTTTCTAGTCCTTCGGGAATATTTCCCCTTCTCAGTCTTTTGGCCTTAGTCCTTGCTTGGCTGCTTCATAGCCCTCACGCGTCAGGAATTCACACCCCTCACTTTAGCTCCTTTATCTACCTAACCCTAAGCCTTCACTCGTTTGCTGATGGGCTCCTTCTACGAAGTTCTATGGGCCAGAGTTCATCTTTAAGTGCCGCCCTCTTTATTGCCTTTTTTCTTCATAAAATTTTGGAGAGCTTTTGGTTGGGCTCCATTGCCCCCCGCTCCACACAATTCATATCCATCGTCTTTATTTTAATTTTTATTGGAATTTTTCCAGCCGGTTTTTTCACCCAAGAAATTTTTAACCCCGGTAGGCCCATGGGCTTAGGACTTTCGGCGGTAGCCCTGGGATTTTTTCTGGCCTGTTATCTGGGGGATTACATCTTTCCACTCAGAGCTGAGATCTTCAAATCTCCCCGCGCAGGACTTTTATTTATGGCCGGCTTTTTTTTGATGGCTTTTTCTTTGTGGGCGCCCCGCTTTTTTTAACGGGAGGTCCATCAGGAATCCCAAGCATCTGAGTACAGATGACCTCGTTTTTATCTCGACCCTTGCAATCTAAGTTGGGAGGCAATGGAGGAGGAGGGAAAAGCTGGGGATTTTTCAAATCGGCCGCCGTCACTTTTTCCATCTTTGCTCCCACCATCTCATAGCAAGCTTCTCCAAAGCCCGCTTTGTCGCACTTTAAACTCTTCACTGTGCCAAAAATCCAAACGGGGTCCCACAGCAGGGGAACATTTTTGCCCTTTTGCATTTTGACATGAACGGTTTGGAGAGGAGAGGGAGGAGGCACATGGGCGCAGGCCGGGAGAGAGGGGACCAGCAAAAACTCGGTTGTCGCTTTTTGATCGTATTCTAGGGGGACTAAATAGCCGGGCACGCGAACCAGTTTGTCGCTCCAAGCTTTAAGGGCCGCAGGTGAGGCTTCTTTAGGATCTCGGGAGCTTAGGGTGGACCATTGTAGGGCTGGAGTGGGTAAAGCATGCCCTGTCAGAGATCTTACGCTGAGCAAAAAGAGTACAAAAGTAATTTTTTTCACGACCCAAGACTAGAATTAAGACCGCTAAAATGAAAGTGTGAAATACTTACATTCTGTACTCATCTTTTTTCTCTCCCTCCAAACAAGCGCCCAAAACCCTCCTAAGCTCGTCGACTTGACCCAATATCCTGAGTGGAACGCCTTCACGGAATCCTTAGCCTACTTTCATTTTTTTCATCCGGGCACCTTCGTTCCCCTGGAACTGTTGCGCGTAGACCGCCTACCTGTTGTGCCCTTCGCAACACTCGTCAAAAAACATGGTGGCCTCTGGCAGCAAAGCGGAAAAAAGTTTTCTTATTCTCTGCGCGACGACCGACTTATTGCACTCTCTCGAAGCGCCAACCAAGAACTCGCAGAGCTTGTAAAAAAGACGCGCTTGGCCGCTCCCAAGAAACCCCTTAGTGGAAGCGTATTGGCTGTCACCCGCGCGATTCCCCCTAAAAGCCGCCTGGCTCTAAGCCCCCTTGATCCAGTCTTCTCCTCTTCCATTTTGGGCTCTGAGGTTAAAAAAGCTGTGAGCACCCAGGGACAACTCGAGGTGAGTGCTGTGTCATGGTCCGAAGAAAAGAGTCAGTTAATTTTTGAAGGTCTTCCCCGAGCTTGGTCAAAGCTTAACATTGCTCCCAAGGCCTTTCTCAATGTAGTGGTGGAAAAACAAGGCGAAGACTTGGGCACCGAAGTAAAAATTCGTACACAATTAAAAAACTCCCAAACACCAAGCAGCGATGTTCGCGCACGTCGCGAGTATTTTCGAGGCAGTCTTTTCAACCCTAAAGACAGCTCCCCCTACCCCTTTGGCACTTATCCTAAGGGAGCGGAGATTTTTAAAACCGAGGGCGAAGACCATTTCTCAGGCGATGGTCACAATCATCCCCATTGAAACGCCGGGGCATAAATCCTTAGTATTTTGATGAATGGTCTTTTTAAGGCCTTATTAAACTCTGAGACCCTCGCTGAGTCTTTTAAAGACTAGGTCCATAACTTGCTTAAGCAGACTTAAGGCTTCGGTTGTTTTTTCGAAACGCCTGATCAGTCTTTTGCTTCATGAACATGAGTCAATAAATAAGGAGTCTATAAATATGAAAAAATCAAAGTGGATGCCACACACAAGTTTAATCTTAGGCGGCGTGCTCGCTCTCACCCTAGGCGGCTGTGCTAACAAACCGGCAAATTACCAGGCCTTGGCCTCTACTACTGATCCCGCAGGAGAGATCTCAAATCTTAAGAGCGCCTTGGATCAAGCCAACGAGGTCAACACCAAAAATCTTGCCCCATCAAATTTTTCAAAAGCTGAAAAAGAGTACGAATCGGCCCTCAAGGCTCGAGCCAGCAATAAAGATAACGACACCGTCTTAGACCATATCTCTCGCAGCCGAGCCTATTTGCAAAACGCCATTTCCAAGGCCGAGCAAGCTCGCGGAACTTTCACACCTGTGATGAAAGCTCGTGAAGCCGCTCTCGCTGTAGGCGCACAAGAAAGTCAGAAGGAAAAATTAGCCCAAGCGGATAAGAAACTGCGCGAAGCTTCTGACGACCTCGAAGCGGGCAAGCTTAAAGTTTCGTCTGAAAAACTAACAAAGCTTGAAAAACCTTTTCGCGAAGCTGAGCTGAGCGCCATCGAAAACAACTATCTCGGTATCGCCCGCCGTCAGCTGGACACTGCCAAGAAAGAGGGCGCGGAAAAAACTTCACCACAGGTTTGGTCAGCTGCCATGACGAAATATCAAGCCGCAGAAGATGCCATTCGCAAAGATCGCTATGCAGAAGCTACCAACAAGCCATTGGCCGATGCTGCCAATGCTGAAGCTGCCTTGGTTTTAAAAATTACTCGGGACGCAAAAATTGCTTCTAAAAAGAGTCCCGAGGAAATCGCACTTGCGGCTCACCGAGCCCAAAATAAGATACAAGATCTCAACCAAGATCAGTCGCGTTTAAAAAGCTTAGAAAGTGAAAAGGCCATCGACGATAAAGTGGCCTCAGTTCGGGCAAAGTTTAGCACTTCCGAGGCCGACGTCTTTCGCGACGGTAACCGGGTTCTCATTCGTTTGAAGAATGTGCAGTTCCCTGTAAATCAGGCCGCGATACGACCTGCTCAGCTTCCCGCACTGACCAAGGTTCAGGATGCCGTCAAAATGTTTGGCGAATCTAAGGTGGTTGTGGAAGGTCACACCGATTCCCAAGGCGGAGCCAAACTTAACCAGACCTTGTCTGAGAAGCGAGCTGAGCTAGTTGAGAGCTACTTAGTGAGCAATGGAGCTGTAACGGAAGGTAATATTGAAGCCATAGGATATGGCTATCAGAAACCCATAACCTCCAACAAAACGGCTTCAGGTAGAGCTCAGAATCGTCGGATCGACGTGGTCATCAAGCTTTAAAGCTACAGCAGTTAATGCGTGACTATCTCAGGGCCCTCTCGCAGTGCGCGAGAGGGCCCTTTTTTTATTGCAGCTAGAACAACAGAACACTACGCTCCCAGCGCCATGCCACACTCTCACCTCCCATCGTCAAAGTTCCATGAACTTGCCCTGCTCCTTAAAAAGCGCTCCATAAAAGTTACCTCTCAGCGCCGTTCCATTCTTCAGGCCCTCTTGGAAGTAAAGTGCCCCGCCACCATCGACGAAATTCACGCGTTTCCTGCCACTAAAAAACTATGCAACCTCACCACCGTTTACCGCACGCTAAATCTTTTGAAAGAAGAAGGAATCGTGGGCGTTTCACAGTTTGGAGATGGATTTGCGCGCTTTGAACTTTTGATTGGAGGGGCGCATCACCACCACCACGTGCTGTGTCGGATTTGCAAAAAAGTTCAGGCCCTAGATTTCTGCCTTCCTGAAAAATATTTTAAGGAACTGCAAAAACGGGGCTTTCAAGATGTCAGTCATAGTTTAGAATTCTTTGCCACATGTGCCGACTGTGCCACAAATTCTCGCCGAAAAGCCTAGGAGTAACTTCATGACATATTTAATGGATCATTGGACGCTTCTGAAAAACTTTCTAGTGTTCCATCACTTGCACCACTGGGCTGCGGCTTCCCTCGTATTTTCGCTCTGCCTTGTTGTATTTTTGATTCTTTGGAAAATTCTCAAAGGGAAATTTATTAAGTGGTCTGCGCAAACGCCTGAGTTTTGGGATGACTTTCTAGTAAAGAGAATTTCTCTGCCTGCAAAAGTTTTCATCTGGCTCTCAGCCCTGGGCATTGCCATCGACTTTATCCCACCCGAATTGCGGGGAGCCCACCGTATCGTACTCGGTCTAAAACTGGCCTTTATTGTGACGATGATCTGGGCCCTAGAACGAGTCATCGGGGTACTTTTCCTCACAAAAGACCATCGCTTCAGCACCAATCCCACAACCAATAATTTTCTCTTGATCATTTCACGGATCGTTATTTTCTCCCTCGGGCTGCTGGTCATACTCGACACCATGGGCATTTCCATCACTCCCCTTCTGGCCTCGCTAGGGGTGGGATCCTTGGCCGTTGCTCTGGCACTGCAGGATACCCTTACAAATTTTTTTGCTGGAATGCACTTAATGACAGATCGCCCCGTGCGGATTGGTGACTATGTAAAGGTTGATAATATTGAAGGCACGGTTGTGCGAATAAGCTGGCGCTCCACCCGCATACAAATGGGATCTAACGACACCGTGGCCCTGCCCAATTCCAAAATGGCCTCGAGTTTACTCATAAATTACAGCTTACCCTCGAGGGAAAGCACCATAAATTTGGAAATGCGAGTAGGCTTGGAAAGTGACTTTAGCCAAATCGAGAGGCTGGTGAAGACGGTGGGACAAGAGGTTATGAACTCAGTGCCCGGAGGGGTGCCTGGCTTTGAAGTTTTGGCGCGCTTTCATAGCATTAGTGATTTGGGACTTAATTTTACAGTGTGCTTGCGAGCCAAAACGTATCCTGACAATGGCCTAGTGAAGCACGAGTTCCTGAAAGCGATTCTCCTCAGCTTTCGTAGTGCCGGAATCGATATTCCAGTTAGGAAATAGGCCTTTGGCTTGTGGCTCTAGGCCCAGCCTAGTCGTCAGTACCCGTGGCTTGTCCACTCACCGGGCCACCATCGGCTCGAAGAATTTTACGCTTATCTAAGCCGTACTTTTCGACTTTCATAATAAGTCCGGCGCGACTAATCCCCAACTCTTTGGCCAACTTGCTTTTGTTCCAACCTGTGCGACGCAGGCCCTCGCGAATCATTTCTCGCTCAAGCTCTTCTAAAGCGTCCTTAAGTTTTCCCGACAAGCGTGTTCCTTGGACTTTGGGCTTATCCGAGGCCTCTCGAATACGAGGGGAAAGCATTTCAGGCGAAATTCGAGTTTCGGTGCCCGCCAGCACTGTCACGCGTTCCATTTCGTTTTCCAGCTCTCGAATATTTCCCGGCCATCCGTAGTCATACAATTTCTCAATGGTACGCTTGGCTAAAACGCGCGCCTCGATGTTTTTTTCTTTAGCTGAACGAGTGAGGAAGTGTTCAGCTAAAAGCAAAATGTCTTCCTTACGATCCCGCAAGGGAGGCACATGAAGTCCGATCACCGCTAAACGGAAATACAAATCTTGGCGAAAGCTCCCATCCTCTACCATGGTTTTCAAATCGCGATTTGTCGCCGCCACCACGCGCACTCGGGTTTTGCGACCTTCGGATCCGCCCACCGGGGTAAAGGTTCCATCCTGCAAGACTCGAAGGAGCTTGACCTGCATAGCCTGGGACACATCCCCAATTTCATCCATAAACAATGTGCCGCCGTCGGCCAGCTCAAAATAACCTTTGCGATCTTTTACCGCCCCGGTGAAGGAACCCTTCACGTGACCAAAAAGTTCGCTTTCTAGCAAATTGTCGTTAAAGGCCGCGCAGTTAATAGGCAAAAAAACTTTTTCTTTGCGAGGCGAATTAAAATGAATAGCTTTGGCAATAAGTTCTTTTCCAGTTCCGTTCTCACCTTGGATGAGAACAGTGCTTTCGGAACTTTTGATTTTATCGAGTAGACTGTAAACGTCTTGCATGGGTTTACTTTTGCCAATCATTGAGTCGTAGCGGTAACGACCTCCCAACTGGTTATTGAGTTCTTGAATGCGATCTTCACGGGTAGAAATTTCCTTGTGCAAGGTGACCACTTCTTGAGCCACTAAATCACTCAGCTCACGAAAGTACTGATTCTCAGAAGCAGGCACCACTTTAACTGACTTCCAAATCTTGTCGGCATCAGCAGAGGAGAGTCCAAAAACTTCAAGCTGCTTGACAAAGGCTGCCGGCATTTTTGCATCGGCGTCTTTGCGAAAACAAAGGGCGGTGATCCCACCTAAATATTCGTTGTCGACGACAATGGGAAAGGCCACAGCCCAAACCTCGGGTAAAAATTCAAACTCGTGGTGGCGCAGGTCCGACCGTGAAAGATGCGAACTCGCCTTTTCCAATGTTTGGGCGAGGTAATCATAGCCCCCATCTTTGGTGGCCACTTGGGCCAAGAGAGTGTTGGACCAAAGCTTTTTTTGTCCCTTGTCGAAGTTTTTGATTCTTCCCTGATCGTCCATAAATACGATATCTACCTGGAACCAGTTGCCCACCACTTCCCGTATTTTGCGCACGACATGGATGTGTTCAAATTCTTCCCACTGAATCATAAGCCTTTGGCCTCCTGTCTAAGTCTTCGGCACTTTGTGCAAAAAACTTAAGCAGTGGCGCCAGTGAACTAAAAGATTTGGAATTAGGCTGCCGAGACGGCCGGCACTGCGTTAAGTGCCGGAATCCAAAGTTCAAAGCGCGTGCCCCGCACTCGGCCTCGGGCGTCCCGCGAGCTGTGAAACTTAAGCTCAGCTCCATGACGCTCGGCAATCATCTGTGAAATATAAAGGCCTAAGCCCGTGCCCACACCCGCAGCCTTGGTCGTAAAAAATGCTTTAAAAATATCAGCGGCCTGGGCGTCGGAAATGCCCGGGCCTGTGTCTTCGACCCAAAGACATTGACGGCCTTCTTTAGTGAAAAAACCTGTGCTTACTTTTTTGCGATCGGAAGTGCTCACAGCATCCCGTGCATTGGTGAGCAGATTCACCAAAATCTGACTGAGTTGAACAAAGTTCCCATTCACCAAAGCCTCATCGCTAGGAATTTCCAAATGCAAATCTACCTTGGCTAGCTTAAAGCTCGCCGTAACCAAAACCACGCTGTCGCGCAGGACTTCATTTAGAGAAACTTTTGAGAAATCTTCACTTGTTTGCTTGCGAGAAAAACTACGCAGAGCTTTTGAAATTTCAATAATGCGGTCCACATTAAATTTAATTCGTTCGTTAGCCACCTGAATAGTGTGAGCATCGGGAGTAGAACTTTCTTCAAGCTCGCATTTGATTTGGTGCGAATAGCCATTGATGGAGGAGAGGGGATTATTAATTTCATGAATAATGCTGGCCGACAGCTCTCCCAAGGTCTGGAGTTTAGCTGCGTGTAAGCGCTGTTCGTCGAAGCTCTGCCTAGGTCCTAACAGGGCAAAGCTCTTGGCAATGCGCCGGCCAAAAAACTGCACCCCTACGAAAAACACACAAATGAAAAACAAATTCACTCCGAGGGCAAAAAAGAAGGCGGTATTCACCGCCGCAGCACCTTCGCCATCGGTAGAACTTTTCATCCAGTAATAAGACGAAGCCCAAGCCAAAACAGCAGTGATGCTAAAAAACCCAATAGAGCGATTTCGAAAAGCACTCAGTGAAAGGGCGGTGATCAAAAAGAATAGCGGGGCGGTGGGGAGATAGGGAATCTCCAACTGATTGAGCGAAATATGAAAATAGAGATTTAAGGTGAGCAGACCGATCCCTACTAATGGTTTCTCTAGTTTTTCCCACCGAAGAATGATGAGTCCCGTAAGGTGAATCAAAAACCAACAAGCCAGCAAGGCCGGCTCCAAGAACGAGCCTCCCAAAGCAAAGTGCGCCCAAAGTGAACCCGCTGAAATAAACAGCAACGACGAAGCCAAAACCAGCTCCGAAGCTTCTTTAACAATAGACGAGCTCAACTCCGCCCGACTCGAATGTATCTTCACCCTAGCTGCATCGGCAAAATTCCCTCCAAACTTGATAGGCAGGCGCCTGACGCTTTTTCATGTAGGCAGTGCGTTAGGCGTGTGTTTAAACGAGACCGAATCTAAA
This sequence comes from uncultured Bacteriovoracaceae bacterium, assembly GCA_964477895.1. Classification (GTDB taxonomy): domain Bacteria; phylum Bdellovibrionota; class UBA2428; order UBA2428; family UBA2428; genus CAYZFQ01. The sequence continues at coordinate 114,951 of CAYZFQ010000009.1, forward strand.
ACACATAGCGCAGCCCAAGCCCCGCCAAGAACGAACTCGTGCTCTTAAAAACAAACTGAGGCCGAGCAATCACTTTGGCCGCCAACTGCGGACTCAGCGCAAATAAATAGTCCGCTTCAATCATAAATGCGAAGCGGGTTGTTTTATCAGTCCCCGCCGCGTGATTTTTAAAAACACCCACAGCTGCCGCAACTTCCACCGGCTCCACAAACCACCGAGACTCGACCAAGATTTGATTTGAAGTGCGTGTTTGATCCCCCAGCAAAGCAAAGCCCAAACTATTAAAAGGTGCGAAGCCAATTCCAAGGCCGGCCTGAGCCTTTCGGTCAAAGCGTTGGCCTCCGTAAATAAAAGAATAAAAATCGTCTTTGTCCACAGCTCTCACGGGAACTGAGAAAAAAAGCAGAAGCCCGGCTATTAAATATTTTTTTGTCATCCCCATGATTCTACCCCAATTACATGAGCGGCTTAGTATCAAAAGAATGCTTGGAGTGAATTTCGCGCATCGTCCCCGACTGTGAACGCATCACGATGGAATGGGTGGTGCAGCCACCGCCTGTATAGTGCACGCCTTTGAGCCAAGGGCCGTCCGTCACTCCCGTAGCACAAAACATCACATGCCCCTGAGCCAAATCATTGATACGGTAGACCCGCTCAAAGTCTTTCACACCCATGGCCGCGGCTCGTTTTTTTTCTTCTTCGCTGCGCCACTGAACCTTGCCAATAAAATCTCCGCCCATACATTTTAGTGCTGCGGCAGAAATCACACCTTCTGGTGCCCCCCCGGAGCCCAACAAAATATCCACACCTGTTTCGGCGTTGCAAGTGGAGATGGCGGCTTGCACATCCCCATCTCCAATCAGCTTAATTCGACACCCAATTTTACGCACACGTGCGATCAAATCTTGATGTCGCTCACGATCCAAAATCACTACCGTGACTTCTTCTAAATTTTTCTTCTTGCAAAGGGCCACAGTTTTTAAAATTTCTGAGGTGGGCATGGCATAGTCGATGCGTCCTCGGCATTCCGGACCCACAGCAATTTTGTCCATATAGGAATCAGGAGCATGTAAAAATTTTCCCTGATCGGCGATGGCTATCACGGAAAGGGCTCCCTCATGTCCCAGGGCGCAAAGATTGGTTCCCTCCAAGGGGTCTAAGGCCACATCCACCTTGGCGTCTTCCTCGTCGCCCTTACCAAATTTTTCACCGATGTAGAGCATGGGCGCCTCATCTCGCTCGCCCTCTCCTATGACCACAGTTCCTCGCACAGCGAGAGTATCCAGCGCTCGGCGCATAGCATCCACTGCGGCTTGATCGGCAGCGTTGCGCTCCCCTCGACCCATCCACCGCGCGCAGGCCATAGCGGCAGCTTCCGTCACTCGCACAAACTCCAAAGCTAAATTTCTATCCATGAGTCCCCTTTATTGTAAGCGAGATCGCTCCACTAATGTTACGCCATCTCCACCTTCGCCCGGCCATGTGCCAGGACGAAAGGCCAAGTCATCGCGCTTGGCTTGCAAGTAATCACGAATACCCTCTTTGAGTCTATCCGAGCCATGACCATGAATGATTGTTATGACGGCATCCTCATCTCGCGCCAACTCGTTTAACGAAGATTCCACACGGCGCATAGCCTCATCAAAGTTTCGACCTCGGACATCACAAATCACCGACCCCGACGACTTTCCTGAACCTACAGCCGTCAAAGTTAACTTGCGTTCCTTGGCCGCCAAACTGGCCTTTTGAGAGGCGGCAAAGCTCTGAACCCGATCGCGGGCGGGCTTCAGCAAGCGCGAGCGCGGCACCCGTGCTTTGAGATCTCCCACTTGTACTGTGATTAAAGATCTGGCATCGAAGCCCTTTGGCAAATCTAAAACGGTGCCGATTCCGAGCCCCTCCACCTCTACCACAGCCTCAAGACAAAGCTCTGAGTCGTCCATAGGCGTTGTCGAAGCTTCCGCTCGCCGAGCCTCACCCATCACACCACGCACTCGATCTCCAAGTTCAGAAACTTTGGTAAACAGAGTGGTGGCACCCGTGCTGAGCTCCGTCAAAGTGGCCTCTTTGATTTTTTGGGACAATTCCTCGCGTAGCCCAGTTAATTCTTTGAGTACTTTTCGCGCTTCCTCTGCTAAACCCTGCCTCTGTTTAGCCTCAAACTCCACAATCTTTTCTTGAGAAAGGGCATGGAGTCGTTGGGATTTTTCTTCACGTTCTTCGAGTTGCTTTTCTCGATTCAAAAAGTTTTCTCGAGCTTGATCTAAGCGCTGCACAGCCCGACTGAAGTCTTCCGACACTTCTCCCTGCAATTTCCGCGCACGATTCAAGATTCCAGGACTAAACCCTAAAGCCTCTGCCGTTTCAAAAGCCGACGAATTGCCGGGAATATCCATGAGAATCTCGAAAGTGGGTCGCTTGGTCTTGGCATCGAAACTCATCGCCGCAATACGTAAGCGAGCCTCCGTCATAGCAAAAGTCTTTAGCGCTCCGTAGTGAGTGGTCACAAAGACGCGTAAATTTTTAGTTAAAAATTCTTCAATAAGAGCCTGGGCCAGAGGTTGTCCCTCTTCAGGCGATGTGCCAGTGCAAATCTCGTCAATTAAAAGTAAATCTCCAGGCTGAGAATTTTCCAACATTTGTCGCATCACCTGCAGGTGGCCCGAAAAGGTCGAGAGATTTTTGTCTAAATTCTGATCATCCCCAATGTCCACGTGCACGGAATGCAAGTCGCGCGGCAAGTTCATGTTTTTTGCGGGGACCGGCAAGCCCGACCGTGCCATGCAGAGCCCCAGGCCGACGCTTTTTAGGAGCACCGTTTTTCCGCCTGTATTGGGACCCGTCAGTATCAAACCTCCCTCAAAGCCGAAACTATTCGGAACTACTTTCTGCTTAAGACCTAACAGGGGATGAACCAGTTCGGTAAATTCCAAGCTCGTGGACTCTTGAAAGGAACAAAAATTTGTATTGAGAGCAATAGAGAGTTCCCCCGCGGCACTCATCAAATCCGCCAAATTAAGTAGTTCTCGGTTTTTCTCAAACGCTCCCACGTATGGCTGAGACTTTCTTACGACCTCCGCCAAAATTTTCTCGATTTCTCTTTCGATCTCTTTTTCGCAAACCTTAAGCTGGTTGTTCCAATCTACAATTTCTTGGGGCTCCACAAAAAAGGTCTGTTCCGTTTTAGAGACGTCATGAATAATTCCTGGCACACGGCCTTTGAAATTGTTTTTTATGGGAAGAACATATCGACCATCACGCAGGGTCACATAAAAATCTTGCATGAGTTCTGCCATTTTCGGATTCTGGAGGTAGTCTTCCAGTCGATGCTTGATCTTTTCATGCAGGTCCGCCGAGAATTTTCTCAAAGCCTTCAAATCACCAGAAGCGTGGTCCGCAATATCCCCGAGAGGAGTGAGAAGGGCAAAATGTTCACGACTCCAGTCTTCGAGCAAGTCAAAACCCTTCAAACGATCAAGCAGAGCTTTACGATTCGCACCGTATCGGTGCAAAAAATGACTGAGGCCCTGAACCGCTCGCATAAAGCGCACGAGATTAGCAAAATCTTCCACACCGATGGAAGACAGCCTTCGAATGCGCTTGAGAGTTTCGGAAACATCGGGAACTTCCAAGAGAGGAAGAACGAGCTTTTCTTCACGCTGCAATGAAATAATTTCAAGCACGGCCTGAGACTGGTGGCGAGCATCATCAAAACTGAGCAGCCCTGGGGTCAAGGTGAGGCACGCCCTTTTCCCTCCCACGGTTTTTGCTCGCAATGCCAGTTCATCTTTCAAATGCGGCCATTCCATCGCGTCTAGGCTCGGAATCTCTACGTGAAAAGTGGAAGAACAAGCTTCTATGGACATCGAGTTTAGCCTACTTTCCCCGGCATTTTCTTTCAAACTCGGGATCCAAGCGAGTGAAGACAACCCTAGAACGGACAATCTTCAGCTTTCCCACCTCTCGGGGGATTTTTTTGAGATGACGACGTTCACTTTGATCGACTTCAGCCGAAGCGCTAGATGATGTTTTCGAGTTCAAAAGCGCCAGCATTCGTCCTAATTTTAAAATTTCTTCTGAAGCTTCTTGTTGGTTTGTAAGCCCCGGCTGACCCCGTGGAATCCAGACGTGAGCCCCGGACTGACCTCGCACATGAAACCACAGGTCTCGGTCACGAGCTTGGCGAAAAAGCTCGTCATTTTCTCGGGCACTTCGCCCTACCCGTGCCCACAAATTGTCGGCTATTTCCACCCATATTCCTGGCCGAGCTCGGCCCAAAACTTTTTTTGTGTCACGGGGATTTGAAATCTCTGGCCTGCGATTTTTTAAGACCTTCACCCCTACTTTCAGTTCCCCGCGAGCAAGTTTTTCCAAACGAGCTCTAACCATAAGCACCTTGCGCTCAGCCCGGGCTAAAGCATGAAATATTTTTTCATTAGCGACTTTGAGGTAAGCCGGTCCAAAGGGCGGCAATTTCTGCGCCAATTGCAAATGGCGCACTTTCTCGACAAGGACGGGAGAGAGACCAGCCGCATCTTGCCAAAGGTTTTTGCGTAACTTGAGTTCCTCGCCTAAGGGTCGCAGCCACTGCAGCTCGGTATTGGCCTCCTGTAAATCCCGCTCGAGAGCGATTTGGAGCTTAATCCTAAGCTTTTCAAGGCTCTCCGGTGGATACTGAGACGCTCCATCTGATTTGTTCGTGGCAGGGGACGCTGTCTGTACGGAAAGAAATTCAGACAGTTCGACGAGCCGTAATTGCTTAGAAAAATCCTTACGCCCCTCCACCCGGCAAATCACTAAGAGCTTTTTGCCGTCGAGTGACATGGTGAGACTTCGAGCTAAGCCTCCAAAGAAAAGATTCAGTCGCTCTTTATCCAATTCCACTCGGTCCAGGCGCTGTCCCACAAAGTGAGCTTTTAGATAAAGACCTAATGGCTGGCTTACCTTGGCAACACGGGGTTTGGGCGGGTTTAAGAGTGCGCCCAAACGATCGTTATCATGGAGCCAATAGGAGCGGCCCCAAGAGGGATAAAAATCGAGGTAAAGGGCAAAGCGGTGCTCAGAAAAGGGATAAATGGCGACATCCTGAAGCTGACACCCTGCATTATATTTATTGACAAAAGCACCTAACTCATGAAAATATGTGGTGCTTTCTTGTTTGGACTCCTGTGAGTTCACTTGAAACTGGGAGTTTAGCATACCGATGGCCGCAAAAACGAAATCTAAAAAGCCTTCAAAGCCTACGACCGCAAAAAAGCATGCTAAAGCACCAGCTAAGAAGCCTGCGAGCAGCAAAAAAAGCCCAGTCGCCGCAAAGTCCAAAACGCCAGCAAAGAAGAAAGAAAAAAAAGAAGTGAAAAGCGCAGCGGTCCAAGCGGCCGATAAACGTAAAGCCAAAGCCCAGGCCGCTATGAAAGCTGCCATGGGTGATTCCGCGGAAAATGCTGACTCCGAAGTTGAGGAAGAATTTGATCCGTCAGCCTTTTTTGCAGCTTCTGGCGGCAAAGGAATCTTTCGCGCTCATGTGATGCGAAAAGAGCGAGTCGACCTCAATATCGTCGTGCGCTACCGTTTTCTCACGGGCCCCTTGGTTTTTAATGCCGACTTACTCAATCTCTCCAAAGGTGGCCTCTGCCTTAAAACGGTCCAGGCGGTAAAGGCCAAAACCGTTATTAAAGTCGAAATCCCCCTGCCCCACACCTCTGAACTTTTCACCGTGCAAGCAGAGTGTGTCTGGAGCGAACCCCTCCCAGGTCAAAAGGGCGACAAAAAAGCCTCCAATACGGGGCTCAAATTCCTCCCGATGCCGTTGGCAAAACAAACCGTGATCAATAACTTCATCCAACAACGCCGCGACGAAATTATTATGGCCAAGATTGGTTTGGATAAATTCACCGACTCCGTCCCCGTTGCCGGCTTGGATTAGAAGGCGCCTAGTCCGTGGGAGCCTGACTCAACGCTAAGCTCGCTCGCTCGTGGTGCATGATTTTTATCGCTTCTACGGCAAGCGCGCGAAGAGAGTTTAAATCATTAATTTCCAGTTTCTGGAGCAGGGATTCGCCGAGAATTTGAGCCAGCCATTCCTCGAACCTTGAGACATGGGCAAAACTTATACTCAATCCCTCAACTTGCAAATCACCCGCATTTCCCGGAGCTGGATTTGTAAAATAATTCAGCAAAGCATTCAGCGCATCATAGCGAGGGTGCAAAATGGTGCCCAGCATATCACCTCCAACTTTTTTAAAGGGAAAAGTGCCATAAAAGAGAAATTTTCTGTTTTCCGGATGAACGAGTGCAGCTGCACTATAGATTCCCTGAAGTATGCTCGTGGCCCGTAGATTTCCCTTTAGCAAGGGACTTAGGACTAAATTATTCCGAGCCTCATCACTTAGACCTCCGGCCTCTAAATTTTGCCGACATGGTGAAGAAGCAAATTGAAAGCGCACAAGGTCCTGAGCCAGGCGAGGATCCTGGGGCTCATAGTGAAGAGCAAAAGCATAAGCCTGAACGGAGACAAAAAGCATGAGAACAATGATTGAAATTCCCCGAACTAAGTTCCCTACCATAAGGACAGAAATTAGGAGAGTCGCGCAAGTTGAGTCAATTTTAGGGCCGGCCAATAGGGCTTAATAAAACTTAATTTAAATATATCCGCGTACTTCGGCTCAGTGCTTGGGAAGACCCTTAGGAATCGCTGATAACAGCTTCTTAGTGTATTCGTGCTGGGGATTTTTATAAATTGAGACCGCATCTCCGAACTCCACGACCTTACCTTTATTCATCACCGCAACTTCATCGGCAATAAATTTTACCACTGCAAGATCATGGGAAATAAAGATGTAGGTCAAATCAAAGTCTTGCTGCAGATCCAGAAGTAAATTGAGGATCTGAGCTTGAATGGAAACATCCAGCGCAGAAACTGACTCATCGCAAATGATAAAATCCGGCTTCACAGCCAAGGCCCGAGCGATGCAAATGCGCTGACGCTGGCCGCCCGAAAATTCGTGAGGATAGCGATTTAAAAACTTTGGATTGAGCCCCACCCGTTTCATTAAGTCTGCAGCCATCTCCAGGCGCTCTTCTTTATTCTTCCCAATTTTGTGAATAATCATGGGCTCCATGATAGCTGAGCCCACGGTCATGCGAGGATTCAGCGAGGCGTAGGGGTCTTGGAAAATAATCTGCATTTTTCGACGCATTTTCCGCAAGTCTTCTCGACCCAGTTTGGTAATATCTTGATCTCCATAAAGCACCTGGCCTGAGGTAGGCTCCACCAAACGCAGGATCGCCCGACCCAAGGTGGTTTTGCCACAGCCCGATTCCCCCACGAGACCTAAAGTGCGCCCTTTGCGCACCTTAAAACTGACACCATCCACCGCTTTGAAATGATCTTTAACCGAGCCAAAAATGCCCCCCCGGATGGGAAAATGCTTTTTAAGGTCGTTAATCTCGAGCAAGACAGGATTTTTATCACTTAAGGGACGGGTTTCTTTTTCGATTCCAATTTTAGGATTCTCGGGAGTTTTTTCCCGCCCGTCTTCTGTCATAAAGTCACTCACGGTGGCAAGTCGCAAAGGGTGGCGGTCCAGTGAGGGGCGGCACGCTAGCAGGCCCTTGGTGTAGGGATGGCTGGGTGCCGTAAATATGGTGCGCGCCTTTTGCTTTTCCACAATTTTCCCGCGGTACATCACCACAACATCATCGGCGATATCAGCAATCACACCCAGGTCGTGGGTAATGAACAGCATCCCCATTTTGTATTCTTCTTGTAATTTGGCGAGAAGCTCGAGAACTTGCTTTTGAATGGTCACGTCGAGCGCGGTGGTAGGTTCGTCAGCAATTAATAACTTTGGGGAACAACCTATGGCCATGGCGATCATGACCCGTTGCTTCTGCCCTCCACTCATTTCATGAGGATAAGCATTTATTTTTTGGGTGGGGTTGGGAATGCCCACCTGATTCAGCAAATGCAATGTTTTTTCGGTGGCTTCTTTGCGTGATAGGCGCTGATGCAAACGCAGCACCTCTTCAATTTGGTAACCCACGGTAAAAACCGGGTTTAAACTCGTCATAGGTTCCTGAAAAATCATAGAAATATTATTTCCACGAATGGCGCGCATCTCAGGCTCTGAAGCCGTCACTAAATCTTTTCCTTCAAAAAGAATTTTTCCACCCACAATTTTTCCAGGAGGGTTGGGGATTAACTTCATGACAGCCAGTGAGGTTACGCTCTTGCCCGACCCAGATTCCCCCACCAAACCCACAGTCTTTCCATGAGGGACCTCAAAGGAAATGTTGTCGACGGCCTTCACCACACCTTCCGATGTTTTGAAGTCCACGGATAGATTCTCGATCGAAAGTAATGACATTCGTCTTTTCCTTTAGGTTCTCAGTTTAGGATCAAAGGCGTCCCGCAGGGCGTCCGAAAAAAGACTGAAAGCTAGGCAAATAAAAAACATGGCCACGGTCACTCCCGCCAAGCCCCACCATATACCTTGGACCAGCTCGCCTTTGGCATCGTCAATGATGAGCCCCCAGCTTGCAGTGCCCGCCTGAGCTCCCAGGCCTAAGTAGGTCAAAATAACCTCCGACTTAATGGCCAGTACAAAGCGAGTGCTAAAATTGATAATTACAATATGCAAAACGTTGGGCAAAATATGCTTAAAGATTCGACGAGCGTGGCTTCCCCCGATGGCGGCCGCGGCGTGAACATACTCACGATTTTTATGCTTCATAAACTCGCCGCGAATAAGGCGGCACAAACTCACCCAGCTGGTCATACCCAATGCTAAATTCACTGCGAAAATGCCTTTATCTAGCGAAAAAGCGATCGCCACTATCAGCAAAAAATCAGGGATATTGGATACCGTGGTGTAGAGCCAAGTCACCACATCATCAATGATCCCACCGAAATATCCCGCTACGGCTCCTAAAAATACCCCGATGGGAATAGCAATCACGGAAGTCATCAGCCCCACCTCCATAGCAGTGGCAGTGCCTTCAATGATTTTGCAGACAATGCTCCGTCCGACGAAATCCAGTCCGAGCCAGAATCGCCATCCCTTTAGAAAGCTGGGAGCCTCTCGAGAATTCCCGATGCTGTTTTGAAACTGCGTATCAATTAAACCTGCGAAGACGCCGAGGGCCACCCCCACGTAGATCACAATCACCACAAAGGAAAAGACTGCCCAAGGATCACGCAAGAGGCGACGCAAAGCATCGCTCCAAATCGAAGTGCCTCGAACTCTTTTTGCTAAAAAATCCATCGGCCCCCGCCCTAATCCAGCTGTACGCGCGGATCTACCAGCGCATAGAGAATATCGGAAATTATATTGAAGATCACAAAAACCACCGTCATGATAATGGTGATCGACATCAAAACAGGTCGGTCGTTATTGGCAATCCCTCGCACAATCATGTCGCCAATTCCGGGAATACCAAAGTAGCTTTCGAGCAAAACCGAACCCAAAATCAAAAAAGGCACGTTGATAATAATGTCGGTGATGATTGGAATCATCGCATTCTTCAAGACATGCTTCAGCATGACGCCAGACTCTCCCAAGCCTTTCGAACGTGCCGTGCGCACGTAGTCCTGGTAAATTTCATCCAATATGATGGTGCGATAAAATCGCACCTGAGGCGCTAGCGTAAGCACGATAAAAATTAAGCCCGGCAAGGTGAGATAGTGGATCATTCCGAAAAAAGAATAGTTATCGAATCCACTAATGGGAAACCATCGGTTCACATAGGCCAAATAGTACTGCCCAAATAATATATACACGAGCAAACTAATGCTCTGTCCGGCCACGCAAAGCCCCACTACCGAGCGATCCACCCATGTCCCTCGAAAAAGGGCCACAAAAATTCCGATTCCTAAGCTCAGCAAGACCGCGATAATGAAGGAAGGCACCGAAAGCGCCAAACTGGGTCCCACTCCATCTAAAACCATTTGCGATATTTCTTGTTTGGTTTGGTAGGAGCGCCCAAAGTCGAAGGTGGCGAGCTGCTTAAGAAGGTTTCCATACTGTACCAGCATCGGCTTATCTAAGCCCAGCTCTACCCGCTTCGACTCAATGAGCTCCGGAGTGGCATGCTTTCCCACCACCAGCAGCACGGGGTCGCCGGGCACCACGTTAAAAATTAAAAACAAAATGGCCGTGGTGCCTAAAACAATGGGAATGCCGTAAAGCAGGCGCTTAATGATAAATGAAATCATCGCGGGTTATTTCTTCTCGCTGGGACTGCCTTCGTCGATATCTAAATATTTAGCCGACAGGTGAGGGCCCTGGTAATTGGCCTTAAAGTTTTTCAAACGTTTGGAATTAAGCCAGTGCGTGATGCGATGCACTCCGGGTATCCACGGAATTTCCTTTTCGATGATTTTCACCATTTGCGATATCAAACGCCGGCGCTCGGGAGAGTCTGCCATACCCCGCACCTGGACATAAAGCTTGTCGTACTCCGCATTTTCCATATTGGCATGATTGGGGAGCGGCGACTTGTTGGGGCCGTAAAGCAGTTGCAGGAAATTTTCGACGTCGGGATAATCGGAGATCCAGGCAATTCCCGCCATCTGAATTTTATTAGTCGTCTGCTTTTGGATAAGTTCCGAGAACTGGTTGAGATTTACTTTAAGATCGATGTAAATTTCGGCTAACTCCTTTTGGTATTTTTCACCCATTTGGCGGCCGTCGGTTCCAGTAGAGGTGTCGTAGGTGAGGGTTAGTTTTTTGTTGGGCCCAAAACCAAGGGACTTCATGATCTCCTTGGCTTTTACGAGGTCAAACTTTTTATTGAGATTCACGTAATTGGGATCATAGCCTGCAAGCCCGGGAGGAATGGGGCTTTGGGCAATAATGGCGGATTTGTTGTAAAAAATCTCCCAGTCCTTTTCGTGGTCGATGGCTATCGAGATCGCCTTTCTCAAAGGCGCTCCGTATTTTTTAAAAATGGGGTCTAGCAAGTTAAAGTGAATGTAGGTCACTTCCGTCTCGGGAACTTTTTGCAACTGAATACCCTGATCCAGCAGATCTTTTTTCAATCCCAGCGTGTTAGGATCGATGGCGACTTTAAAGTAATCCTTTGGCATCCGTACCACATCGGTATTGCCGCTCACAAAGTTCAGCCAGCGAGGTTGTTCTTCCTGATAAACATAAACTTCCACGTTATCCACAAAAGGCATGGGACGCCCTTTATCTTTAAGGAAGCCCCGAGCTTCATCCGAGGCTTCGCCTTCACTCGGATAATTATCCACTCGGAAATTGGGATTTTTCTCGAATACCGCTTTGGAATTTCTCGTCCAGCTCACCAGCTTATAGGGGCCAGTGCCAACGGGCGTGTTCACAAAATCTTTTCCAGTTTTCTCAACAACTTCCCGAGCCACTACCCAACCCGCGGGCATGGCCAAGGCATAAAGAAGCTGGGGATATTTATGGTTGAGTTTAATTTGCAAAGTGTAGTCATCCAGGGCGGCTACGCCTGTCCAGGGCAAATCATAATTGGTGGCAGGCAAAGCTTTCTGAGCCGTTCGCCATTCTTGAACTCCTAAAACGTGGCCCTCGAAAAGCCAGGCTCCCGTGGAGTTGAGCACAGGGTCAATGATGCGCTTCAAGGAATATTCAAAGTCTTTGGCTTTTAGCTCACGGCCCTTGCCTTCAGGAAAAACGGAGTGGTCCGCAAAGCGCAGTCCCTTTTTAATTTTAAATGTATAAGTGAGGCCGTCTTTTGATATCTCGGGGAGGGCCTCCGCAAGGGCAGGCTTCAACACAAATGGACGCCTGAGATATTCATACTCCACCAAACCTTCGTAGATTTGGCCCACCATCATGTGAGTGTAGTAATCCTCGCAAAAGGCTGGATCAAAACCCTTCGCATCGGCCTGCGAGGAAAACTTTATCACCTTACCTCGGGGCCCTCGGCTGCCGGTGCAGGAGGCTGCGAATATTCCAAGCAACACTAAAATACCAACAAAGTGAAACCCCTTAAAAATCTTCCTCATAGCTCTCCTAGAAATCATTTAGCTCCCTCACCTGTCAAAGACGGCATCCTTAATAATCTTGTAAGTTTAATGACGCAGGCGGCTGCCATTGAAAGACCCGCAGATCTGGATTTTTCCACTGTTCAGCCTCGCGCCAGTTTACACTTAAAAAATTTTTGCGCCCGCGTCCCATCCAAATTTTTGTGGGTAAAGTGGCGGGCCCTTCGCCTCGCACTTGGCTAAATTGAAATTCTGCTAAGTAGCGCTCGGGCTTCTCATTGAGCTCCGGCATGTCGCGGTCAAAAACGTAAGCTTTTACTGGATAGAAATCGACAGGGTCTACAGCCACCCATCGCCCCCCTCTCATCCCTCCCGGGTTGGGCAAACGCAGCCAATACAAATTCTCCTTGTCGTCAAAACGACACTGGGTTTTTTCAAGAGCCTCTTTATCCGTGGGCAATCCGACTCGACTCAGTAAGGCTTCTCGAAAACTTGCGGGTTCAATAGGGAGGGGCAAAAGCGACATAAAGCGATCTCGTCTCAGGGTGTTTTTATCAAATTCCTCTGATGGAAAGCGGAAAACAACTTTCTCCCGAGGCACAAAAAAGTACACCCAGCTCTCGTTGCGCACAAAAAGCCCGAGGGCCATCCCCAAGGGGCCGCTCATTTCAAAGCGAAAGTAACCTTGGGAACTTAAGGCCGCCGTTGATTCCACGCTGTAGCCCTGAGATTCCAAGACTAAACGCCCTCGTAAGGCGGTAAAAAATTGATCTCGAAAATTAATTTTCTGAATGAGCTGTGGGCAATTTAGAATTTGGCTGGGCCGACGTCGGGCGACGCGAGTCGCGCAACTCATTGGCAGCAGAAGGACTAAGAGAAGAATGAGCATCCAAGGCCTGGATCTTAGCCTCGAGCTTCGTTTTATCGGAGTCCCGGTCGGGGCCCAACTTAAGCGCTTTTTCATAATGCTCTTTAGCTTCGCTGTGTCGCCCCATTTTTACAAGCACGTCGCCTAGATGATCCGATATCACGGCCTCATCCGGCTTTAGGGCATAGGCCTCGCTCAGCATCTTGAAGGCCTCGAGAACCCGCCCTCGCTTAAAGAGCAACCACCCTAAGGAATCCATAATGAAGGGATCTGCCGGTCGCAATTTAAGGGCTCGGCGAATATAACTTTCCGCTTCAGCCAAATGTATTCCGCGCTCAGTCCACACATAACCAATGAAATTGAGGGCTCCTGCATGATTCGGATCTTTGGCTAAAATGCGGCGCATGGATTTGACCGCATCATCCAGTCGACCTGCCCGCTCCAAGACAGAGCCCTTGATGTAAAGAAATCGCTCGGCCTCAGGGTTTTTCTTCAGTAGAGAGTCGAGTTCCGCCAGAGCTTCAACCCCTCGTCCGGTGCTATCCCAAAAATTCAAACGAATCTCTCGCAAATCGTCCTCGTGAAGCTTTTCTTTTTGCGCTTCTTGAAGCGCCTTCTCGATCAGGCCTTCGGCGGCATCAGGCTGTTTATGTTTTCGGTAATGCGTCACCTGATAACGCAACGCCTCCGGGTAGAGCTTAGACTTAAAGGGAACCCGCGAATACTCGCGCAGGGCTTGATGGGTCAGCGAGGACTGATCGTAAACCGAGGCCAAGTAAAAACGAATATTGTCGCTCTCAGGAGAATCACGCAAAACTCCCTCAAAGGATTTGATGGCCTCCGGATAGCGGCGCAGTTCCGTTTGCAAAAGAGCAACTTTCACCTTGTTATTTAAGTCAGTGGAATCCAAGCGCTCAAAATTTTGAAAGGATCCCAGGGCTTTCTCGTATTCTTTATTTAAAAGATAAAGCTCTCCCAATTTCTTGTGGAAGGCCGCCCCATCGGTAAGCAGGGCTAACCATGCATAGGTTTGGGTGGCTTTCTTTTTTTCACCCACTTCTTCGTAAAGAACGGCCAAGTAGGTACCCGCTTGCACAAAGTTAGCTCGGATATCCACAGCCCGCTCAAAGGATGCGATGGCCTCTTTATTGCGATTTTGTTCTTGTAGCAGACGACCCAGATAGAAATGACCCAAGGCGGAGTCGGCATTGCGCTTCAAATAGGCCCGCAAACGTGCCTGGGCCTGCTCGTTGTGCTTTTGCTCCAACTCCAGCAACACCAGATACAGCACCACCTCTTCGTCGTCGGGATTGACCTGTAAAAGTTCTGAAAAAAGTTTGCGGGCTTCGGTATTTTTTTTGGCCGTCGCATAAAGGTTGGCGAGTAAAATTTTTGCTTCTCGGTTTTTCGGGTCCAACTCCAAAGCTTTTTGCGCATAGGCCACACCTTCTGCACTCAAGCCCTTACGCAAATATTCCTGGGCTAAAAAAAAGTGAATAAAAGAAGAGTTTTCGTCGAGCTTACGTGCCCGCTCCAGCGCCACCAAAGCTTCGTCATTGCTCGACTCCATACTTTTGCGTTGTGCTACTAAAAAATAGTAAGTCGCATTGAGGGCTTCGATTTCATTTTTATCTTTGGGATCGTAGAGAAATCCTGAAAAACCCAGAGGGGCATTCAGCTTATTAAGCACCGACATTTCTGAAGCTTTCTCGGTCCACCTGACCTTGGCTTTGTCGCAGCTGAGGAGAAGCAAAAAACCCAGCCCCAAAAAAGCCCGGAAGTGTTGCGAGTTCATCTTTTAGTTTATCGACCTAGCATGAGATAAACTTGAAGGAAATTTATAGATTACTTAGGAAAATGATCGAGTTCAGCCAAAATTTCGTCGGGACTCGCTGTGGCCGTGCCAACTTTGGCGACCACTACGCTAGCGGCTGCCGTGGCAAGACTACCCGCCACCTCCAAAGACGCGCCGCAGAGCAGCGAAGCTCCAAAAACCGCAACCACAGTATCCCCCGCCCCTGTCACATCAAAAACCGCACGCGAAATGGCCGGGAAATGATGGATCTGATTTTTCCCATCCAGAAGCGTCATTCCGTACTGACTTCGAGTTAAGAGCACCATTTCCAACTGGAGTTTATCTTTAATTTCCAAACAGGCGGCCGCAATCTCTTCATTGTCTTGGCCTTTGTGCAAAGTCCGCCCTAACAAAGATTCGCTTTCCGCCACATTTGGCGTGAGCAAAGTGACCCCCCGATAAAACTCCGGGGGTGTATTGCGGTGGGGGTCCACAAAAACAGGAATCTTGTGCTTCTTGGCTGCGGTCAAAAGCTTTTGCATCACTCGTGGACTCAACAGTCCTTTGGAATAATCCTGCACAATCCAACCCTGCACTCGAGAACTGGCACCCTCAATCTTCTCGATTAATAGGTTTTCGATTTCGGAATCCAAGGGATGAGTTTTCTCATAATCTACCCGCAAAAGTTGGTGCTGGGATCCTGCCAAAAACCGAGTTTTCTGGATAGTGGGCCGACTCGGATCCTCTAACCAATGGCACTTAAGAGCGGCATCTCGGCTTGCAAGATGCTGGCGAATTTTTTGCCCGGCCTCATCTCGCCCCACCAAACCAATAATTTCCACACCCAATTGAAAACTTTTAGCCAAAGCTAACAAGTTTTCCACCACATTGGCGGCACAGCCCAGCTTCTCAAAACTACGCTCCACCTGCAAAACCGGCACCGGGGCCTCGGGAGAAATTCGGTCGACTGAGCCTTGGATATACACATCCAAGGCCACGTCACCTATCACGCCGAGAGTGGCGCGCGATCTATGAGATTCTTTTAAAAAGGTCTTCGCTTGACCCAAAAAAACTTCGGTCATAATTTTCACTCTAAGACATGAGATCAGGCTTCACAATCATTCGAAACGGGGAATCTTTGGGCTACCCCTACCTGGAATCCCTGCGGAGCTTGGCTCCGGTGGTGGACGAGATTGTGATTGCTGTAGGCGACTCACAGGATGGCACGACTGCCGCACTTGAAAAACTGGGTCAAGAACTTCCCTGTCCCCTGCGCTTGCTGAATTCACCTTGGGATGCTCAGAACTTAAAAGGTGGCTTTGAGCTCTCTCGGCAAACAAATTTAGCCCTAGCCGCCTGCGCCCACGACATTTGTTTTTATCTGCAGGGCGATGAAGTTTTAAATGATAGCGAGTACTCCATATTACGCGAAGACCTGGATAGATTTGAGCAAGACTCTCAAGTGGATGCCTTGGCCCTAAGGTGGAAGCACTTTTACGGAAATTTTGACCACGTTGTTTATTCCAAGGCCTGGTACCGACGAGAAATTCGCGTGCTAAAAAAATCCCGGGGCCTCTTAAGTTTTTCTGATGCTCAGGGCTTTCGAAAACTTGAAATGGGTCGCTGGACCAAGGTTCCTGCAGCTTTAAGTCGGGCCCACGTACACCACTATGGGTGGGTTCGCCCCCCTCAGGTGATGGCCAAAAAATCAGAGGCCCTCGACCGTTTGTGGCACGGTTCGGACCGAGACGGCAGCCACCATGCGGAAAGTATCTACGCCCCGCAGTTTGGCCTTCAAAAATACACGGGTTCTCATCCGACTTTTATGCGAGAGCGCATTGAGAATTTAGGAGATTTTAATCCTTTCTCGTCACCGAAATTTTTATGGAATCTTCGCAATGTTAAATTAGCCCTTAGCGCAACCTTAGAAACATTAAGCGGGGGCTTCAGAATGGGTGAGTTTAAGAACTATTCGACCCTGAAAGCCTACTGACCATTAACACGGCGCATTTGGTTTTTTGCCCCTTTAAACAGCATTTTAGGCATACATAAGTAAAACTTATGTATTTAATAAGTTTTTATTTGACTCCCTGCCTTTGCCTCCATAGACCGACCCCCAGATGCACATCAAGCTGAAGCAAGTCTTAAGAGCACTTTCCTTCACAAGTTTTGCCTCAATGATTTTAGCGAGCCCCTGTTACGCTAAGGAACAAGGGCAGGCGGATCCCGAAACGACGGTAACCCAACCGGTCCCTAGCCCTGAATCATATAAAAACTATTTTGCTTCTCGCAGAACTTATGATGGGGCGAGCCGTTCGGTCAGCTTAGAAGATGTCCAAGTTTTTCAAGCCAACCTCAAAAGATTTGGATCGGGACTCAGCCAAGACCTCCCTCGGGTGGATCAGTCCCTCGAGAGAGATTTCTCCTTGTCATTCTCCCCCGAAAAGTTGGATCAGGCTTTCGAGAAACAAGCCCTCCCCGACCTTGCTGAATTGCCCACCCTCTTTAGCGTTAAGTTGGATCAGGAAAGCCGCGAGCACCTAAGTTCAATTAGCGACGAAGCTCGGACGGAGATGATTGAAAAATTCTCTCTACCTGAAATTGACGACCTCCAATCCTTTTATCAACGCGTAAGCGACATGGTCCTACAACTCAACCAGACGGCCTTTGACCGCATGAAAGCTGAAGGCATCTCCGCCGATTCGGAAAGATTTTTAGATTTAATTTCGGACACCAATCGCGGAATCTACGTGCGCAGTGAGGGCGTGGGCTATGCGCGGCTTATTAATGTTCGAACCGTGAATGACGAAGGCCAACTCCAAAACAACCTTGTGATTCGTTTTACAGATTTTGTGACCGGCAATGCGGTCTTTATCGGACACAAAGACGTTATCAGCCACAAAAATAGAGACTATCGTAAGGTATTTTCTCGTGCCCTGACGATGTCGGGTGCAAGCACTAAATTTAATACTAGGGGACGTACCGTTATCGAAGTCAAAACCCTTGACCCGGTCGACCCCACCGACGCCCGTCATACCTTCGGATCCGTTTCGTCGGTAAAGCTCACAAAAAAGCCTTTCAAATGGCTCAGCGCTCGTTGGTATTCGCATTGGGTGAATTCCGTATTTAATGTTCCCCTTATCCCAAAAGCTAAGACAGTGGGATTTGCCGTCTTCTCTTCTCTTATGGATGTAGGGCTGATGTATGCCTGCAATTGGATCAAAGTTGACCTCCTCGGCATGCCTAGCAATTTAACTCCAGCCGCCGTGCAGTTTGGTGCGACTTATTCATTAATTTACGGACTCTGGTTCACCTCTGCCATGCGCGAGGAGGTTCTTTGGGGAAATAACAAAGGGGTTCGTAGCTTCAAACAATATCTTCACACTTTCAGTTATGCGATTCCCTTCTCAATCGCCGTCGGCGAATATTCGGTGATTGGCATTGGTGTGGTTGTTAACAAAGCTGCCGATGTTTACAGCTCTATGCTCACAAAAACTCGAGACAGTTTAGGAATCAGCAAAGAACCCGTTAAAATAAATATGTTTGGGATGGATTGGGAGTTTAATTTTGGAGGACACCGCGCCGACATCGAAGCCAATGTGGTTCGCTACGGTAGGGGTCTCTTTAAAAACTTCGCCTACACGACTCCAGGAATTGGCTACATACCCATTCTCGCCACGGCCCCCCTCTTTGCTATCGCAGCCTATCTCACAGCCGAAAAGCACCAGAATGATCCGGACCGAAATCCTCACCAGACCCAGGCCATCATGGACGATGCCGATAGTTTTTTTGCCCGCCTTTATGTTGCCTTCCGAGATTTGGGCGGCATCATCCAAGAAGAAGGTGTTGTTAAGGGGACCATTCAATCCACGACTCATATCCGTGACTTTTTAAGCTGGGAGACTTACCTAACAAAGCTCAAGCTTAAACAAATGAATAGGAGAACCCTGTCCTATTTTGGCAAAGGCCTTAGTAAAACATGCCGCTTTGTATTTCCTGAAAAAGAAAAAAGCGCGCAAATTACCGATAAATAACGTATAGACCCTCTCATGAAAAGTTTAGTTTCTGTTCTCTCACTCCTTCTGCTCAGCGCCTGTGCCTCTAAAAAACTCACCATTAGTCGCCCCCCCAACCCCTGCGAGAAAACCCGCGCAGCTTTTGATATCGGCAGCGGCACCACTCGCGTGCTTGTGGGCCAAGTCAACGCGTGTGAGAACCGAATCCTTAAAGTGTTGCTTGAAGCCAGTGAGGCCGTTCCCTACCAGGACCAAAAGCAAAGTGATGGAAATATTTCGGAACTCACGCTCAAGCAGGGCCACAAGGTACTGAGCCAACTTAAAGAAAAAGCTACGAGCGCGGGAGCCACCGAATTTCGAGGGGTCGCCACCGAGGTTTTTCGTAAGGCTAAAAATGGTGAGGCTCATATTCAAAGTGAATCCCAGAAACTGGGCTTCACTATAAAAATTATTGACCAAGAAATGGAAGGCCGCCTGGGTTATTTGAGCGCCCGAGCGCTTATCCCCAACTCGGAAGGAACTTTTGTGGTTTGGGATATGGGCGGAGGCTCCACCCAGGTGACTTACCAAAAGAATGCTCATTACCATTATTACTTTCCCAAAATTGGCTCCGTGACCTTCAAAGACCAGATCGTCAAAGAGGCCCTCAAAAAAGATCCGAGCCTTGTGAAAAGCCCGAATCCTTTGGGCAAAAATGCAGTCGCTGCTCAACGAGTGGCCAAGAAGTTTTTGGCCAAAGAAAAAATCCCCAGCTGGTTAGCTGAATTAGCCTACGCAAAAAAAATTAGAACAGTTTATGGCATCGGTGGGGTTTTTGCGAAGTCCGTGCAGAATCAAGCGGCTCCGGGACAAAGCTTCTTTACGGCTGCAGAACTCAAAAAAGCATTGCCCCAACAAGCGCAAAAATCTGACGAAGAACTGGGAGGCAAATATGCCTCTACTCAGGTCAGTAACTTGATTCTGATCGATGCCTTTTTGGATCGCTTTAAAATCTCCAAGGTTTACACCTTAGACGTTAACCTGAGCCAAGGCCTTATCTTAGACCCCCTCTTTTAATTGGGGCCGTTGATCTATTGACTCTTTACATTGCCCTTCGATCCTACGACGATAAGAGAGCATGTCGCGCAATGATCTGAGAATTGAAAAAATTCAAAAACACATTCAGGCCTTAGCCTTAGAAGAGACTCAAACGAAAGAGCCCCTTAAGCGAGCATGGTGTTTTACTCGTCGATGGTTTTTGATGCTCTATAACGAGTCCGTCAAAGACCACGTCAAAGTTCGAGCGGAATCGCTAGCTTTTTTAATGATTTTTTCCTTGCTGCCGCTCATTGCAGGACTCTTTTTTATTTTTACCTTCTTTGCCCAGTTCGGCATGGTTCAAGAAGCCTTGTCCTCACTCACCGAACAATTCCTGGGAAACATTCCCAGCGAGCACCGAGAAATTGTGGCCACTTACGTTTTAAAATTTAAAGATGCCTACCTCGCCTCTATCAGCGGAAAAAGCGGGCAATTTGGAATCTTTGCTTTGGCTATATTGATTTGGGCGGGTTTACAAACTTTCAACAATATCGACCAAACCATCAACTACATTTGGTCATCCGAGCACGATCGTCCTTTTATGGAAAAGGCGCGAAATTTTATAGTCGTGGCTGTGGCAGCCCCCTTGGTCATTATCGCCAGCCTTTCGATTCCCATTATGCTCAAACGCTTCGGACCCACAAAGCAACTTCTCACAAGTCTTCCATGGCTCTTTAACTTTATGAACTTTATGATTCCCGTAACGTTGGTCTTGGCGACCTTTACCTTACTTTACCGCTTTGTACCGGTGCGCAAAGTCCAATGGTCTTCGGCCTTTGTGGGGGCCACTTTTTCGGCCATTGTTTTGCAACTCGCGAATATCGGGATGCGCTTTTATTTTAGAGTGGGAACAAATTCCGCCTACGGTAAAGCCGCCGTGGTACCTCTCTTAGGTTTTTGGCTCTACATCGTGTGGATGATCGTGATTGCGGGAGCCGAGGTGAGTTACCTCAGTCAAAATGAGCGCTACATCGTGCGAGCCTGGGGGCATTTGCCTTCTATTTATGAAGGCGAATCTTTGATGAGGATTCTTAGCACTCTGAACAAAAACCACGCAGAGGGAAAGGGACCCGTGCCCTTCCCTCAGTTGTTTCAAGAAACTCATCTTGAAACAGGGGCCCTGCGCCGGATTCTAGGCTATCTGCAATCTCAGAATTACACCGTGCCCAGCCTGGCCACGAGTGGGTCGGGTGAAATGGAATTTGTCCTTGCTCGGGACCTCAGCCGTATTTCCATTAGAGACCTGCTCCAAGACTACCTCATTAAGTCGCTCCCCCCGGATTATAACCAAGGCCCCCTGGGTAAAGATTTTGCAGCTAGCCTTGAGCATTGGCTCAGCTATTTTGACAAAAAGTCCATCGGAGATTACCTCAGTTAGGTCATCTTTTAGGGCTCGCTTAGCTCAGTTGGTTAGAGTACTTCCTTGACATGGAAGGGGTCACTAGTTCGAATCTAGTAGCGAGTACCATTATTCCCAAATAAGTTTCGGTAAAACGCCATCCACCAGAGTCCAAACACTAGTGTCCCAATTGTAACCCGTGACACCAAAAGTTGTGGAGCTATTTAAAAAGTTAGCAGAAGAAACACCCTGACATGAACCCGCTATCGGATTCACACTCGCTCCTCCATTGGCAGAATTATAGTAACAAGTGCTCACGGCGTAGCTGCCAGTGTCGTTATCGGAGCTGAAGCCCGTAAAGCCCCTGGCTGTTCCAACTGCGGATGTGACAGTTCCAGAAGCATAGTTTCTCCCTGAGAGAATAATAATACCTGTGCCTGGGCTTGCAGAAGATACGTTCCCGATAAAACCTCCGGCCGTTACGTTACTACTCACGCCCGATACGTTGGACCGAGAATACGAATCTGTAAAAATGGCGCCTGTACTTAAACTTCCGAACTGCCCGACAAGACCCCCGGCATAACCATAGTCAATAGTGACACTGCCGAGAGCAAAGGAGCTTTCAACTTGAAGGTCCCCAGATTCACCCACAAGGCCACCGGCTGAGATAAGACCTCCCGTAGTGGCGCCCGAAATCGTGAGGTCGGAAAAGGATCTTTGAATAATCAGCTGTGAGCTGGTCAAAGCTACAAGTCCACCCATATATCCCTGCCCAGTTAATGTCCCCGAAGCGCTAGAATCAATGATCCACGCCGAGTTCCCAGCGAAGCCCACCAAGCCCCCACTTGTAGTGCCCGAGATAGTGGCATTTCTCACGTGGACGTTATTAAGAGTCGCCCCACTACTCTCACCGGCGACAACACCCAGCGAGTCTTGGCCGACAATCTGGGGGGCCTCAAAAACCACATCCGAAACAGTACTCCAGCTTAGTTTTGAAAATAAGCCGACCATGTTCTCGTTCCCGTCGGAGTATGAAAAATTTGAGATCGTTTTTAAATTGCCATCAAAAGTTCCGGTAAATCCAGTTGCAGGGTCCGCGATTCCAATACGATTAAACTGGGTTCCTGTATAAACACTCAAATCAATATCATCTCGTAGTTCATAGGCCTTATTGAGATTAGCCATATTCCCCACAGCCCCCACTTCATTAAGTTGAGCCGCCGTACAAATTTTAAAAGGGTCTCCAACCGACCCATCTCCTCCGGCAAAAGGCGAATTTGTGAGAGCATCAGATATGCAATATTTTTTCTCAACTGTGGTTGAAGCAATGGTTTGCCCATTGAAGATAAGGCGAATCGTTTTTTCGCCATCATCCCCTGAAAGGTTGATGGAAACGCTAAAACTTCGATTTGAGCAAGTGATTGCCAGTGGGCTCTCTGTAAAATCGCCCGTTAGAGTGGCGGTGGTCCAACCACTACAAGATCCCGTAATTGAGATATTTCCCTGGCTCTAAGAATTAAGGAGAGAGGCACTAAATGAGGCTCGATCTGAACTGCTGCTTGTTTCTTGATTCAAGGAGTTTAAGAGTCCGGTACATCCTCCAACACTGAAAAACGCTAGGCTAAAAAAGCCTTGTTTAAGCAATCTTGTAAAACGGCGGCCCATCTTTCTATTGTAGCTGGGGAGATTCTACGAAATTATTAAGATTGGATTAAGATTCGAATAATAATCGTATTAAGACAGTCCCACATATGCTTCTTTGAGCAATGACGAACGACTGCTAAAGAATCCGAAGGTGGCAAAAACAAATACTATGAAAAATATCGGACTTTCAGAATCCCTAGCCCGTGAGCGATTTTTGACCGAAGGTCCCAATGAAATCCCCACCCTCAAGTCTCGTCACATTCTTTTAATGCTCCGAGAGATCTTGGTCGAGCCTATGGTATCGCTGCTTTTGGGTTGCGGTGGGATCTACCTCTTTCTTGGCGACAAACAAGAAGCCTTTATTCTCCTCGGTTTTCTAGGCGTTATTATAGGCATCACTTTGTACCAAGAAAGAAAAACAGAATCTGCGCTCGAAGCCCTTAGAAACTTGTCGAGCCCTCGAGCTTTGGTTCTTCGCGACGGCCAGAAAAAGCGAATCCCCGGACGAGACGTGGTGAGAGAAGATTTTTTGATACTAAGCGAGGGAGATCGGGTTCCGGCTGACGCTAAAATTCTAAGCGAGTCCCTGCTTATGGCCGATGAATCCCTGCTTAGTGGTGAGTCGGTACCGCTTCGAAAAGAGCTCGGTACCAGCCTTTTTGCTGGGACTACCATAGTGCGAGGTCAGGCCACAGCCCAAGTTTTTGCCGTGGGAATGGGCACTGAGATTGGGAAGATCGGAAAGATTCTGGGCTCGACAACACCAGAGTCTACTCGGCTAAAAATTGAGACAAAAAACCTTGTCAAGCGCGTGGCCCTGGTATCGGCGGCTCTTTGTGTTTTGGTAGTTTTTATCTATGGCACGACAAGAGATGATTGGTTGGGGGGAATTTTGTCGGGCCTCACTCTTGCGATGGCCATCCTCCCCAATGAAGTCCCCGCGGTACTGATGATTTTTTTAGCGCTTGGCGCATGGAGAATTTCAAAGCGCCGCGTTTTGACTCGCAAAATGGCGGCCGTTGAAAACTTAGGATCGGCAACCGTTCTTTGCGTAGACAAAACCGGCACTCTAACCAAAAATCAAATGAGCGTTCGAATGCTTTTTGCCAGTGCCGACGGCGGTGTTGACTTTGATCTTCGCGCAAAAGAACACCAGGAATTGCCCGAAAGCTTTCATTCGCTTGTAGAATTCGGAATTTTAGCTTCAAGTCCCGCGCCGTTTGACCCCATGGAGAAGGCTGTGCATCAAGTGGGCGGGGAGTATCTGGCCCAAACCGAGCACCTCCATCCGGACTGGAAACTCGCTCGAGAGTATCCCCTGAGCCCAGAGATGCTAGCGGTGAGCCAAGTATGGAGAGGAGACTCCCAAAGTGGTTATATCGTCGGCACCAAAGGCGCTCCCGAAGCCATCATGGATCTCTGCCATTTAGATCCTGCTCGCATCAAAGAGATTTCGGCAAAAGTCGAAGAATTTGCCAAACGCGGACTTCGAGTTTTAGGCGTGGCACAAGCCCAGTACACCGCCTCCTCCTTACCCGGCAAGCAACACGACTATGACTTCAAATTTCTTGGCCTACTGGGACTTTCGGATCCCGTGCGGGAGAATGTGCCTCAGGCTATTCAAGAATGTTACGGAGCGGGGTTAAGGGTAATAATGATTACCGGGGACCACCCCCATACAGCAAGCAGCATTGCTCGAGAGATTGGGCTTTTGAACTCTGATGAAATTATTACAGGAGCTGAGCTTTCTGAAATGAATGATGAGTCGCTTCAGAACAGACTAAAGACCGTGAACTGCTTTGCGCGAATGGTGCCCGAGCAAAAATTGAGGCTTGTGAAAGCGCTCCAGAAAAACGGGGAAGTTGTGGCCATGACAGGCGACGGGGTAAACGATGCCCCCGCCCTTAAAAGCGCACAAATCGGAATTGCGATGGGCGGCCGAGGAACGGACGTCGCTCGGGAGTCGGCGGACCTGGTGCTTATTGACGATGATTTTTCTTCTATTGTTGAGGCTATTCGAACAGGGCGTAGAATTTTCGACAATCTTCGGGGAGCTATGGCCTACCTCTTTGCCATTCATCTGCCGATTGCGGGAATTTCAATTATTCCCGTGGTGTTGAAACTTCCTCTTGTGCTGTTGCCCGTTCATATCGCTTTTCTTCATCTC
The DNA here is from genome assembly GCA_964477895.1 of uncultured Bacteriovoracaceae bacterium. Lineage (GTDB taxonomy): Bacteria > Bdellovibrionota > UBA2428 > UBA2428 > UBA2428 > CAYZFQ01. The sequence continues at coordinate 139,834 of CAYZFQ010000009.1, forward strand.
ATCATTGAACCGGCTTGTTCGATTGTTTTTGAGGCCGAAGCCCCCGCTTCCGACCTCATGAAAAGAAAGCCTCGAAAGGCGAATCAGCCCCTATTTTCAAAGGACCTTATTATTCCAAGTTTGATCCAAGGAATGGTTGTGTTCGGGATTGTATTGGCAATTTTTCTGATGGCCCTTCATCGGGGACTCGGAGAGCTTGAGGCTCGAACACTTACCTTTACAACTTTGATTTTTTCTAACCTTGGTTTAATTTTAGTGAATCGCTCTTGGTCACGCACCATTGTTGAGGGCCTACGTATAAAAAATAGAGCGCTTTGGTGGGTGCTCTCAGGCGCCGTGTTGATTTTAGGTCTTGTGCTGTACGTTCCTATGGCTCAACATCTTTTCCGATTTTCCCTCCTTCATCCCACAGATATCGGCATCAGCCTTGGAGCAGGAATATTGAGCATTCTGTGGTTTGAAGCATGGAAGCTTTATCGGCGCAGAGGAGTGAGAGGCTACCCTTCAATTTCTCAGTAAGAATTTACACGATTGGACCAAGCGCCTTCAAACCAGTGCCTTTCCTTAACGCTTTGATCCTCAGAAGGAGCATGACTCACTCTTTTTTCAAGAAGAATGAGTGAGTGTTCCTTGAATTTTCTTAGCGCCATTTCTTCGGGAGTTTCCGATTTTTTTGGAGGACTCATATCCTGTGCTGCAGCCATAATGACTTGCTGAAGTCCCCACCCCTGCCCCCTGTATCGCTCGTTCTTGTTTTCGCCATCACCCTTAAAATTCACATAATCAATAGCCGCAAAAGTCCCACGACTAGAATTTAAAAGGTTTTTTGTAAATGCACCCACTGCTATTGCCTCCTGCGGAGGAAGACTTAGCTGCATCCTATCGGCTGCCCGTTTGAGACGAGACATTTGGAACTTCACCTGGAGACGCCGGACAGCGGGATCATGCAAAAACCTTCTAAGCTCGTCCAATTCACCTCGTTTTGCCGCTGCCTTAAATAGAGCTTGAGAATCCCAAGGGGAATTATCGGCAATTTTTTTTGTGAGCGGATTGTATTGTAAAATTCTTGGAAATTTACTTGTCGGATATCCGTTCTCAGCCATAAATTTAATCATCTGCGGAAAACTTTCCTCAAAGGGGGTCTCGATTTTTTTATTGGTTTTTGGGTCCCTGGGAAACCACAAGTAATGGCCAATTCCTAGAGAGGGGAAATTCTCTCCGTCGTTCCACATAACGATATTATTAGGATCTCCCTCAAACTCATTTTTTGCTACTTTCTCCGCAACCTGAAGGAGTTCAGCATCAGACAATTTTGGTGCCGCAAGCAAGGGACGCCCTGGCTCTTCTCCGGCCAATCCTGCGCCATGGGACACTGCAGGTACAGATTTAAGCTCTTCATTTGCAAAAACGGAAGAGGTGACAAAGGCAAACACAAACAAATGAAAGTTGACTTTCCACTTCATAGTTAAATTGTACCGATACCTACCTTTAAGCACAACCAGATGTTTTTACGTGACTCGCTGGGTAGCTTTTAAATGGCTAGAAGCAGGAGCTTTTCGAGGCCCCTATTAATATTGTGTTAACTTCTGACTCGTTAAAACGTGGTATCCCGCGCCCCATCGGAAAGCGTGAGGCGAATAACCGGCGTGTAGTCAAAGTCCTTCACACCATTCTTTCGAGTCATGCCTAAACTAAATATCCAACACTGAGAGGGACTTCGGTAAAGCAGACCGTAGGTTTCCTCGGCCACCCGCGCAGTACGAGCATTGTAGACCTCGAAGGCTGATAACTCCAAAGGACCGAGGAACTTCACAGAGGAATCAATTCCATAGGTTTCCTCAATAGGGCTGATTTTTTGGAAAACACCTAAGTAAAACTTGGGGTGCCGAAAAGACGCATCGTTACGCATGTCCGAATCTTGAGTTTTGAGATTAACTGAAACCTCGGTCGACAAACGAAAACCTACAACCGCGCCAAAGGCTGAAACTCGCAAGCGGCCCTCGCGATTCTTTCGATAATCAAAGTCGCGCTCTACCGTGAGACCCAAGTGATCTTCATAGGTTCGCAAACTTTCTCCATAACGACCCACCAAACGAGTCGTCGCTCCCACCGTTAAAATATGATTGGGTTTTAAGCGCTGCTCTTCTCCAAAGGTGCCAAGGCCCGATGTCGGCGCGATGGCATTCGGGTCGAAAAGGTCAAATCGGGGATTTTCGGATTGGTCAAAAAAGGGGTGCGAACTTCGGCCATCAGCCGGTGAATAAGTCCAACGCAGCTGCGGAGTGAGTGTATGCTTGAGGGCTTTGAGCTCTTTGCCTTCATTAGGATAAATTCGATAGAAGGTAGAGCTCAGCCTTTGGTCTGAGAGGACTCGGGCTCGACTGGCGGAGCGAGGCGTGCCCGGAGCATCAAAGTAATAATTATCACCCCGCAATTCCACTCGAGGATCCCAGTCGATACGATCCAAAAAGTTCATGGGTGCGGTGAACTTAAGCAATGCCGTGCTGCGATTGCCCGTGCGCACCCAGCCGGTATCAGGATCGAGAGCCGATGTTCCCCGCCGGTAACTGGTGCTGCGCAACTCTGTAGTGGCACGCAGTGGACCTAAGAGGCGGTACGAGGCATTCGCCAAAGAAACTTCGGGTAGCGAATTGATGGGGCCGTAGTGGCGTTCCACTCCAAACTGATCGCGGGGCAAATTGTCGCGGTGAAAACGCAGGAGTGAATAATGGTAGAGATCGTCATTTTGCCAACTTAAAGAGGGTTCATTCTCCAGCGTGGGCAAACCCGTGGCCTTAAATTCCCGTTCAAAGTGAGCCGTATAGAGTCGATCACTGGCGCCCTCTCCCCGAAATCGCTGCACCCACCTTGAGTTAATTTGGCTTCGCTGCTCTATGGAATAGCCATAACGAGTGTCAGGCACATTGGGAATAGAGTCATTGCGCAACAAGGAACCTTGGCCTCTAAAGTAGCTTCGGTCGCTCTCCAAAATGCGGTACTCCGACCATAAACGATTTCCGCCTTTAGAAAGAAAATCATACTCAAAGGTGGCATCTGACTTTTCATTAATGGCCCAAAAGTAGGGGGCCTGGACCTGGGAACCTGTTTGACTGGAATAAGAGTACTGAGGAAGCAAAAATCCCGATTGACGCTTAGTTTTTACAGGAAAAATAAAGACCGGGAAATAAGCTACTGGAGCATCACGCACCTGGAAGAGGGCATGATGCACTTCCGCATATTCTTCAACCTGGACATCCATCGTGGCTCCGGTCACACTCCAGGCATAGGGACAGCTCTGGCAAGTCGTAATTTTTCCTTGGTAGACTCGGAAACGGTCCTCCCCCACTCGACTGATTTCTTTTCCAAAGATGGAGATCCCCTTATCCACTTGAACAACGGCCTCATAGAAGGTCCCCAGTCCCGTGCGCATATTGAGGTCCACGCTCTCGCCGCGAATCGTCAAGCGACCTTGCTTGAAGACCACATGACCTTCGGCACGTGCCGTACCTTCTTGAGATTTTAGGAAAACTTTATCAGCGAAAAGGCTGCGACTTTCGAAAAAAAGCTTCACGCTCCCCTTGAGCTCGGTTTCTTTGGTATCGAGGTTGGAGCTATATTCATCCGCCCCAAATTCCAGATTGCCACTGGCCCCCGGAAGATCTTGAGCACGACCTAGGGTCGTAAGAAAAACGAAGGCCAAAAAAGATTTGAAGAACTTGAAATTCATTAAGCTTGGAGAAAGCTTAACACTCTATATAAGTAATTCGGAAGGTCCTTACGAGAAACAATCGCGTCGATCATCCCGTGCTCCAGCAAAAATTCTGAACTCTGAAAGCCCTCGGGCAATTTTTGATTGATTGTCTGAGCGATCACCCGGGGACCCGCAAAGCCAATCAGCGCCCCTGGCTCTGCGATATTCATATCTCCTAACATCGCAAAGGAAGCCGCCACCCCACCCGTTGTGGGGTCAGTCATTACTGAAATGTAGGGAACTCCGGCCTCGTTAAGACGGGAAAGGGCCGCGGTGGCCTTAGCCATTTGCATCAAAGACAGAATGCCTTCCTGCATCCGAGCCCCCCCACTAGAATGAAATAAAACAGCCGGAATTTTTTCTTCGCGGGCTCGGTCAAAAGTGCGGGCCACTTTTTCCCCTACCACCATACCCATGGAGCCACCCATAAATGAAAATTCAAAGGCACCTAGTGCCACTTTTTTTCCTCGAATGAGAGCTCGGCCGGAAACAAAGGCGTCGTTCATTTGAGTTTTATTTGTAGAGGCTTTGATTCGATCCAAATATGACTTGGAGTCAAAGAAACCTAAGACGTCGCGAGGTTTAAGCTCTAAATCCAATTCTTCGAAAGAATTTTCATCGCAAACCGTGCGCAGTCTTTCTCGGGCCCCGATACGAAAATGATGGTTGCATTCCGTACATACTTGGAGATTCTCGACAACAATACTCTGCTGCAAGATGGCTGAGCAGTCGTCGCAACGAATCCAAAAGCCCTCGGGAGCTGCAAAAGGCGATTGGCTAGGATCCTTGGGTTGTTTAATCCCAGGAGTTTTTTTCTCAAAAAATGAGGACATCTATTAGGGGGTTCTAAGAAGATATTCGGCAAAGGGCAAGAGATATTGTGGAAAGGGACACCAACACCAATCGCCATTTTGCGCCAAAAACCGAGCTTTTCTGGCATTTTGCACAAATTTATCGATGGCTGCGGGGCTCACGTTGAGGGCCGAGGCAACACCCTCCTTTTTTAATACGAAGGAGGTGCCTGGACCTTTGGGAGTGGCCGGTACCGATTTTTCTGTAGCTAGGTAAGCCAGGTAAGCCGCAACGCGCAAAGAATCCTCCTTAAAAAGGAGGGCTCCCAAGCGACCATTGGCGTCCCGCACTCTCTCCGCCAAAGCCTTCATTACGGTCAAACCCAAATCCGTTGATCGAGAAATCACAGCCTCAAAGGCCTGCCGATTGAGTTCCAAGACCTGAGTTTCAACCTGAGTTTTCACGGAGGCTGCCCGCTTGTCCTGAACACCTAAGAGGGCCATTTCACCAAAAAAATCTCCAGGCCCCAACAAAGCCAGCTCTTTTTCGCCTACTCCAGTGCCCTTGAACACTTTCACCTTTCCTTGGGTGATAATGAACATGGTGTTGCCCGTGTCACCTTCTTTGGCCAGCGTCACATTCTCGGGGTAAGTTTTTCCAAACTTCTGCACAAATTCAGGACTAATTTGAAAGCCAGCTGCCATATACTTTTAGAATAACAGCTCAAGTTGAAAGCGCCAGACCAAGTTATTTGCTTGTCATCGTCCAGGTCCCATCCCATCCCATTCCAGGGGGGGACTTCAGCAGTAACTCGCAGCGTCTAAGGAAAATCTTAGACGGCGGGTCAAGGGAACTTAGCTGGTTAAAGACCTCCAGGGCCTTGGCAAAGTGGCCCGAGTAATAATCTTGAAGAGCCGAGTTAAAAGAGGGCAACCATTCGGGAACGCTTTCCCCGCTCACTGCCAGCACCTCAAAAATTCGAACCGCCTCTTTTTTCCCCTTAACTTTCACCTGATCAAGTTCGCGCAGCACAAAGGCTTCTCCTAAATGTTTGCGAGTAAATTCCGACACAATAAGATGAACCCCATATTCCTTGGTGAGCCCCTCTAACCGAGAACCCAAATTCACCGCATCTCCCATTACTGTGTAAGAAAAAATTCGGTCGGAGCCCATGTTGCCCACACTCATCTCACCAGTGTTAATGCCCACACCAATCTCAACTTCAGGAAGGCCGGCCTTCGCCCAAATCACTTTCAGTTCTGCCAATTTCTTGAGCATCCCGAGTGCGGCTTTCACGGCATGGGTAGGATGCAAGGGATCGTCTACGGGTGCGCCAAAAATAGCCATGATGGCATCTCCCACGTATTTATCGATGGTGCCCCGAGTTCCCAAAATGACATCTGTCATGGGACTCAGATAGCCATTTAAAAACTTTGCGAGTTCAGAGGCATTCATTTTTTCTGAAAAAGCCGTGAAGCCTCGGATGTCCGAAAATAGTACAGACAGTTCCTTTCTCTGACCCCCAAGATTGAGTTTCTTAGGATCTTCGAGAATCGCCCCTACAATTTCAGGCGAAACATATTTTTCAAAAGCCTGCTTCACGAAGGCGCGGTCGCGCTCTTCGGTAAGATATTTATAAGCAAAAATGGCTAGAAAAAGTGCCACCACGGTGTTCACCACAGCGACGGCATCGGTGGCCACGGCGAGGCGACTGAAAACAACAAAGTCGATAAGGAGAAGCCCCAGCATCCCCACAACGGTGAGCAGAGCCCCCCAAAGAGCCCGAGCCCGCATCAGTAAAAAACTAAAAAGAAAACCCAAGATCCAAATGAGAAATAGAGAGTGGCGCAACGAAAGTTTCTTGATCTCAAAAGGAGAGCTGGGGTCTTTCGCCAATTCCAAAAGTCGACCAATAGCCGTGGCATGGAGATAAACCCCTAAGGCATCTTCTTGAACGGAGTTGGGACGCAAGTCGTAAACTCCAAGGGCAGTGGGCCCAATCACGACGATCTGATTCTTGAGAGGTTCCAGCGGGTCGAGCTTATAATGTGTTTGAAATTCTGCCTGACTTAAATCGCCTTCGATATTTCCTAACGAAAACTCAGCAATAGGCGCAAAGGGTTTGTGGCGCTGACTGCCATAAAAGTTTAGCAGAAAACTCGCATCTCCCTGCGTTTGGATTTCAAGAGGACTTAGACCCTTGCGCTCCAAAAATATTTTACGCACTCCACGACCATGGTCGTCGGCCCCCATCTCCACCCGCATTCCGGGGCTCTCCCAGTGGGCGGCGAGTGCGGCCAAACTGAGAGAAGGAAAAAAGACTAACTCTTGAAAAAGTCGGGAATCCATCCACTCGCGACTCTCAGCGGGAACCGCCGGGGGATAAAAAGAGAGAAGCAGCTGGGCCTTTCGAAAAATTCCGTCTTCACCTGGGAAAGAGTTAAAGAAACCTTGGAACTGGGCATCCTTCTGAATGACAGGTCGATTGGCCACAGGACATAAAAAAGTAGGGACCTGGAGAGTTTTGACCGACTCTCCATTCAAAGCCGCTTGGCCTTCAGCAAAAATTCCGTGACGGCTTAGATTGGCAAGGTCTACCTCGAAACTGTCTTTGCTACAGGCGTCTTTGCCCTCCCATATATAACCTAAGACGGTGCGAGGATTTTCCGTAATCGCATTTGCAAAAATTTGATCTCCCACAAGTGGGAAATTTGTTGAGAGCAAGTCAACCTGCTCCGGCTTAAGGGGCAAAAGCTCCACCAAGCTTTTGCTTTGCCCCGGAGGGGGAACATTAAGGTAGGAGCGGACGTAGTCGGTGCGATATTCGGGCTCCGAAAAAACCGCATCGAAGGCCACCACTGAAGCGCCTTTTTCGAAAAGCAAATCTAAAATTTCTTTGTAAACGGCCCGCGTCCATGGCCAACGTCCGAAGCGCTGCAAACTCAGATCATCAATACGCGCCACCATCACACCTTCGGCACGTTGGGGTTGTCGAGTCTTGAATTTAAAATCGTACCAGGATGTTTCTAATTTATTGAGGAAGCGAGTCAGTCCCCACTGGGCAAATTGCGGGTGGCGTTGACCCACTAAAGTGAGGCTTGCCAAGACCAATATCAGCACCGACAAAATGAGAGGCACCACATACTTTTTAATCTTCATGTTTTTCTTTCACCATTTGCCCATAAACTTCGTGCGTGGAGAGTCCACAGATTTGCGCCATTACCTTAGCGGCTTTTTTAGGAGGAAGGAGGCGTAAACTGAGCAGAGTTGAGACATCAATAGTTTGGGCGCTTGATTCCCGCTTTTCACCCTGGAGCAAGAAAGTGAGTTCGCCGAGCCCTCCTTCTTTGGCTAAAATAATTTTTATTCTCTCAAAAAGCTCCTGGACAGTGCCGCCTAGAAGTTCTTCGTGAGTTTTGGTCATTTCCCGCGCGAGATAGATTTTCTTATTGCCCCAACCCCGCTGGATAAGATGCTCCAAACTGCTGAGCACATGATGGCGACTTTCAAAAAAGCAGAAGGTCCCACTTCCGATTGCCTGGTCAAAAAAATCCTGGAGAGGCTTGGCTTCCACATTTTTTTCTTTGGGGGGAAAACCTCCAAAAGTGAAGGGAAGCCCAAATCCACCACTCCATTGCCAAGCTAATATGGGAGCTGCGGGGCCCGGGACCGCCACAAGGGGGATTTTTAGGCGGGCGCAAAACTTCACAAAGGCCGCACCCGGATCACTAATAATGGGGCTGCCGGCATCGGAGCAAAAAAGCCAGGTCTTACCCTCATCTTCTTGGGCCCACTTCTCCCAAGGCGCCTCAAACTCACTATCCCCCGGCAAAGGCGTGAGACGCCCCTTAGCCTTAATTCCTGCGCGCTCTAAAAGAGCTTGGGTTTTGCGAGTATCTTCACAAAAAATCCGATCTACTGAAGCTAGGAGCGCAGCACTCCGAAAACTAAGATCCTGGGCATTGCCCAAGGGGACCGCCACTATAAAGGCCTGAGCCGGACAAAATTTTGGCAGCATCCTTCGATTCTTATGGATTTTTTCCCATCGCGAAAGGGGTCCCGCCATTTTATTGGCTGCGGAAATGCTCCCTTTTCATACAAAATGCAAGAGGGGGAGATTTAATGAAAACTAAGATTGTTCACCAGGGGGATCTCACTATTGTTGAGCTTTCCGGTTACCTGGACTTCGAAACGGCTCACCCCGTGGCCCAATCCATTCAAAGCCTTTACACCACAAACACGGGCGCGAAAGTGCTCATCGACATGTCGGGCCTAGAATTTGTGGGAAGTTCGGGAATTGCAAGTTTTGTGAAGAACCTGCGTGTTTTTAATAAACTCAAAATGAAACCTGCTTATTTCGGGGTCAAGAGCGAGTTTCTGAAACTTTTCCGAGTTTTTGAGGAACAGCAGCCCTTTGAAGTATTAGACGACAGAGATTCCGCCGCAACTGCAGCCCTTCTGCGCTTCGAAGAATGGCAAACTAAGGCCTTACGCAGTAAACGTACTCACTAAGCTGACGCCGAGAGACTTTTTACATTTTTAACTGTGCGAGGTTAAGTGTGACAAATTGGCGTTAGTTGAGGTCTTTCCTAGAGCGAAGTTGTCGAGGATAGGGCACTGATCCATCGACCATCAAAGCCCACTCCTGCGGCAAGGGGACTTGCTTTTGGG
>CAYZFQ010000010.1:0-139239 GCA_964477895.1 uncultured Bacteriovoracaceae bacterium
CCCAAAAGCAAGTCCCCTTGCCGCAGGAGTGGGCTTTGATGGTCGATGGATCAGTACCCTATCCTCGACAACTTCGCTCTAGAAAGAACCTCAACTAACGCCAATTTGTCACACTTAACCTCGCACAGTTAAAATTTTAAAGTCGCATATCTGCGAAGCTCGCCAAAGAAATACCTTTTTTGGTGGGACTTAGTGAGAAGTTTGGACGAGCGCGTTCTTGCATGACTCGGTGGGGGTTGTCGGAATATTCGAGTAAGTACATTAAAGGCTGTAGATTGTTTTGGAAGGCCGACTCAACAATTGAGGGCGCCGGGTAAAATCCACCGTTCCACTGACTGCTGGGGCTAAGTTCAAATGTAAAAGCAAAGATTCCATGGGATCCATAAGCCCAATCTGCGGTGTCTCCCGTGGAGATATAAAGATCAGAAGACTGCTGCGGGGTGTAGTGGTTCCAGCTCGCCATGGTGCGAGCCATTTTCTTAAAGACCGGCAGGTCTTCGGCATTTCCCCCTCCGGGGCCGATTTCTTGGTAAGAGCCACTCCATGGATATAAAATTAGTTCTGAGTAGCTATGCATGCTGAGAAGAGTGGTCATGCGTGGCTGAGAATTTACGAAGTCTCGGACGGCGCGACTTTCGGGTTCCGAGAAGGGGCCGGTGCCCCTGTAAGTATCGTCGGCCGGACGTCCGCTCGATCCCTCTCCGCCCCAACCCCAATCGTAGTTGCGGTTGAGATCCACACCAAAAGTGTTGTTGGAATTGGGGTTCCGATTCTTGCGCCACATTCGACCCCGAATTCCATCACTATAATCATGGATGTGGCCATCCGGATTGATTATCGGTGCAATGTAGATTTCACGAGAGTCCACCAAACGAGTGACGTCAGGATTGCTTCCGTATTCCTGTACTAAATATTGGGCATACATGAGAGGCACTTCCACAGACAAATGCTCCCGAGCATGGTGGCAACCCATATAGAAAATAACCGGTGTTCGTTGACCCTCGGCCTCACCCAGAGATTTTCCACTGATTCGTAAGAGTGGCATCTCGCGACTCTCCACGCTGCGTCCCAGGCTGCTGAGGCTAGCGATATGTGGCTTGTCCAGGGTGAGCTGGGTGAGGAGTTGCTGAACTTCGGCATAGGAGTGGTAGCGAGACAGTTTTGTGGAGTCCGCGCTCTCCATGTTCAGCCATTCACTCTTCAGAGGCTGAGCACTGGCTTCAAAACCAGCCGCTTGAATCCGCTTTAAATCACTTTCAAAGCCGTAAACAAAAACACGGTCGGAGCGAATTTCCTCTAAGGCAAATCCTAAGTTCCCCAGAAGAGTACGTTCTTTGGAATTTTTAGCGCGGACTTCAATAACTAGTTGTGGCACCTGGCCTTCGTTCGATGAGGTCGCAACTCCCTTTGCGTGTAGCAGAGAGCTTGCGGACAGCAGACCTAACGACCATGTTATGCTGAAAAAGATCCGAAATAAGCTTGATGTCATGTTTACCCCTCGAGAAGGACGCCCTAAGATTTTGAAGATTTCCACTGACAGAATATCGACACCCGGGCTAAAACCAAAATTTGATGGCCTCAAAGACCCCTTTAAAACTCTTTACATTAGACTTGGGTGGACAAATACTTTCTGTCCAGGGTGAGGATGCGGAGCGCTTTCTTCAAGGCATGCTGACCAATGATATTAAAGCATTTTTACCAGGAGATTGGTCCCCGGGATTTTTGCTCAACTCCAAAGGCAAACTTGTCACTTTAGTGACCAGCTTAAAGGAATCGGCGTCAAAATTTTGGCTCTGGATTCCGCCGGGAGAATTTCAAAAGGTTTTTGATCACTTAAGTCATTACATCATCGCCGATGATGTGGAACTGAGAGAAGAGACTTCGTTTGGAGCTTTCTACTACCTACCAGAAAGTCCGTTGTTTACAGACAGGGACAAGCTAGTGAGGACTCCTCGCACTCCGCAGGCTAAAGATCTCATTCGGCAAAGTGTAGAGGAAAGCTGGGGCCGCCGACTCATTTTCCAAGAATTGGGCGATCACGATGAAATTTGGTGGAAAAAAACTCAGTCAGCCCTTCCCTTTGAAAGTGAAAATTTTCCTTCGAGTCTTATGACCGAGAGGCGCATCGATCGTGGACACCCTGCTTATGGAGTGGATTACGGACCCGATGCCCTGGTTCTAGAATTTCCTTTTTCGCAGTTTATTTCTTTTTTTAAGGGTTGTTACCTGGGTCAAGAAACCATAGCTCGAGCGACTTTTCGGGGGCATATGGCCAAGACCTTTTGCCGATTCACCGCCCAAGAAAATTTGATAGCGGACTATTTGTATTCCGTAGAAGATCCCGAGAAAGCCGTGGGGAAAATCACCACAGTTCTTGGTCATAGAGGTCTTGGTCTTTTGCGAGTGACAGCGCAAGGAGATGCGACCCAGCTCTTCCAAAAAAATACAAAGGGAGAGAGAATCAGTATTGAGCGTATCGAAGCGCTCGTAGATGACAAAACTTACAAGTCTTGAAGATTTTCGTTCCTATATTGCCTTAGAAAAACGCTTATCCCCGAATACCGTAGAAGCCTATCTCAGTGACTTGCACTTTTGGGGCTTAGCGGGACTCGATCTTGAAGGAGGGGAGCCCCCTAGCATCCCGGCCCTGCAAAAAGCTTTGCTAAACTTTGCGGCAAAAGATTTTGAAGAAGCCACGCTGGCCCGACGGAGTTCGGCGCTCAGAGTGTATGCCAAATTTCGTTCCCTAGGAGATATACGTTGGCTGGAGTTTTTAGCCGCTACACCCTCAGGTCGTTTGGCCAAAGTTTTTCCAAAGGCCTTGGAAGTGGAAGACATTGAAAAATTGTTGGACTTTGAACCTCATTCAGCTCGGGAGCTTCGCAATCGCGCTCTATTAGAGGTTCTTTACGCGGGAGGCTTGCGTGTTTCCGAGCTGTTGGAACTGAGCTGGCCGCAAGTGCGCTTTCGCGAGGGACTTTTGCGAGTCTTGGGCAAGGGCAAAAAGGAGCGTTTGGTACCTATCACCGAAAGAGCGTTGGAATGGCTTGAGCGCTATCAAAAAGAAGCCTGGGCGCCTTGGGCTGAAGGCACCCCTCGGCGTGTTTCCGAGAAGGTCTTTCTTAGCCACTTGCGGCGGCCCCTTACGCGAATGGCTGTGTGGAAAATTCTTCATGCCCGGGCCCTGACTTGTGGAGTGGATAATGTGCACCCCCACGTTTTTCGCCATTCCTACGCCACCCATTTGCTTCAGGGAGGTGCTGATATTCGCTTTGTTCAGGCGATGTTGGGTCATGAGTCCCTAAATACTACGGAGCGCTACCTCAAGATGGCGGACGATGAATTGGTCAAAATGTTTAATGAGCACCACCCCTTGCGCTAAGACTGTGGGTCGTGGCAAGGGTGAATCTCGCCTGGCAAGGGCGAGCTCTTGCTGCTAGAATTTTCGGCCATGTCACCAAACAAACTCACGGCAGAAATCCGCGAAGCCTTCCAGAAATATTTTGAGTCCCAGGGTCATACTCGGGTAGCCAGCTCTTCCCTCGTTCCTCATAACGACCCCACCCTGCTTTTTGTGAACGCGGGAATGGTGCAGTTTAAAGACACTTTTTTAGGCTTAGATCAGCGTTCGTACAATCGCGCCACCTCGGCCCAAAAATGTGTGAGAGCGGGAGGCAAGCACAACGATTTGGAGAACGTCGGTTTTACAGCGCGGCACCACACATTTTTTGAGATGTTGGGAAATTTTTCTTTTGGAGATTATTTTAAAAAAGACGCCATTCACTACGCATGGGAATTTTCCACCAAAATATTGGGACTTCCCAAAGAGAAGCTAGCCGTATCGGTTTACGAAAAAGACGACGAAAGTGCGGAAATTTGGCACAAGCAAGAGGGCGTGCCCTACGACCGTATTCGCAGATTGGGTGAGGCCGATAATTTCTGGGCCATGGGTGATACGGGTCCCTGCGGTCCCTGCTCTGAAATTTTTTGGGACCAGGGAAAAGAAGTGGATGGCGAGCGCTACTTAGAATTTTGGAATTGCGTTTTTATGCAATACGAACGCTCAGCCGACGGGACAATGAAACCCCTGCCCAAACCTTCAGTCGACACCGGTATGGGTCTTGAGCGGATGGCGGCTGTGATGCAAGGAGTGCCCTCCAACTACGACATCGATTTGATGCGGGACTTGCTTTCGGCCACGCAAGATTTAATTTCGGCGCGTACCGGGAAAAAAATTCTTTATCAACCCGGCGACACGCATTGGGAGGCTTCGGCCCTTAAAGTCATTGTGGACCATCTGCGCTCCACAAGCTTCCTGATTGCTGACGGAGTGCTTCCTTCCAATGAGGGACGCGGCTATGTGCTGCGCCGAATTTTGCGAAGGGCCGTGCGCTTCGGCAAACGCTTAGGTCTGGAGGAACCTTTCTTGAAAGACCTCTTCCCGGCTCTCGAAATTAAAATGACCGGAGCTTATCCGGAGCTGAGTCACCGAAAGTCCGTGATTGTGGATGTGCTTGAGCAGGAAGAAAGTCGCTTCTTTGAGACCTTAGGGCGCGGACTGGAACTTTTGGATCAGGCCTTCGCAAAATCGAGTATCCAAAAACAACTCCCCGCCGATGTGGTGTTCAAGCTCTACGACACCTTTGGCTTTCCCATGGATTTGACCGCATTGATTGCTCGCGAAAAAAATTATTCCATTGATGAAACAGGTTTTGAGAAACTCATGGAAAAGCAGCAGGAGATGTCGCGGGCGTCGTGGAAGGGGAGCGGCGAGGCTGCCGTGTCCACCTCGGTGAAAGAATGGAAAAATAAAAATATTTTTCCTAAATTCACAGGCTATGATTCCCTCGTTGAAAAGGCAAAAATTTTGGCCATTTCCCCTGCCGATAAAGGCTTATGGGTAGCCATCGACCCTTGCCCTTTTTATGGTGAAGGAGGAGGGCAAGCCGGAGATTTAGGGCAAGTGAAAGTGGATGGAAAAACTTTTCCAGTGCAAGATACTCAGAAGCCCTATGAAGGAGGCCTTGCCCTTTATGTCACGGGCGACGCCCAGGCGCTCACAGCGCTGAAAGTTGGGACGAGTGTTGAAGCCCAAGTAGACGAAGCTCATAGAGCCGCGGTCCGGTCCAATCACACGGCGACACATTTGCTTCACTCGGCCTTGCGCGAAGTTTTGGGAAAGCATGTGCAGCAGGCAGGCTCACTGGTAAATGCGGAAAAGCTTCGATTTGATTTTGCTCATAATAAATCCATCACAGCTCACGAGTTACAAAAAATTGAAGACTGGGTGAACCAAGCTGTGGAGAAAGACGTTTCTCTTTGTGTTGAAGAAACAACTTACGATGAGGCTACCAAGCGGGGGGCCCTTGCTCTTTTCGGTGAAAAATATGGAGATAAGGTACGTTTCGTCCAAGTTCCTCAATTTTCAGCGGAGCTTTGTGGTGGCACGCACGTGGAACGCACGGGAGATATCAGGCTATTTAAAATTGTGTCCGAAGGCGCGATTGCAGCCGGTACTCGGCGCATCGAAGCGGTCTCTCGCCATGGAGCCTTCGATTGGTTTCGCAGCCAAGAAGGTCGTTTAAACCGTATTTCTCTCAAATTAAAAACTCCGGCCGATCAATTGGAAGATCGGGTTGATCGCATGTTGGAAACCCAAAAAAATCTGGAAAAGGAAATAGAAAAACTGCGTGGACAAATCGCCCGTGGCTCATCTGGCGTGCCCACAATTGAGGGTATCTATAAGGGAGCTAAAATAAAGCTCCATGACTTAGAGGGGGCCGACTCCAAGCTTTTGCGAGAGAAGGGAGATGCTCTTCGTAAAGCTGAGAGCACGGTGATTCATGTGATTCGTTCAGGTCATGTGCTCTTAGTGACCTTAGAGCCAGCGGCGCTAAAGGCAACACCCACCTCTACCAACGATTATCATGCGGGAAATATTTTAAAAGATGTGACCACGGCTTTGGGGGGTCGTGGCGGAGGCCAGGCCCAAACGGCCCAAGGCCAGTTGGCCGACACGGTTACGGCCGAAGCCCTTGCCGCTTGGATCAAGAAGGGTTGAGGGGATGAAATTTTTAATATTCCCGTTTATTTTAATTATTTTCGTTCTGGGTTGCACCCAACGCCCTAGTCGCGAGAAGTTTCCAGGTCCCCAAGGGCGCACGACGGATATTCAGCAGGCGGAAGCCACCCAAGCGGTCTTGGGAGGCTTTGATCCTACTCGCAATATCACGGCCGATAATGCCCCCGCTGGAGGAAAAACTTCAGTTAAGGGACGCGTGACCGTGTCACCTAAGGCTCAAGGCCGAGTGAAGTCCGGGATGTATTTTTTTATTGCGGCTCGGTCTCCCGACGGCGGGCCTCCCCTAGCGGTGAAGCGGTTGCAAAATGTTAAATTCCCTTTTGACTTTGTGCTTTCGGAAGTCGATGCCATGATACCCGGGCGTGTGATTCGCGGCAAAGTTCAAATCACCGCACGTCTTAAGAAAAGTTCTGATCCCCTCGCTCAAGATGAGGGAGACTTGTTCGGGATGATCGACGCGGAGGCAGGCCAAGAGAATTTAAAGATCATTTTGGAATAATGACTAAACCGACAAGCTGAGATTGCGCAAAAAATTCAGAGCTTCAACGTTTGAGTTTTCTATCTGTAGCACAAGCTGCCACTCTTTTTGAGCTTCTTGTTTTTGACCCAGCTCCATCAAAATGCGGCCTAAGAGCAGGCGTCCCTCGGTCCAGCTGGGATAAGAGTAGAGTTGTTGACGCAAAAATCTAATCGCTTCTGTGCCCTGATGGCTGCGGTGTAAACTTCGTGCAAGACCCAAGGCTGCGGCCTGACTGGCAAACCAAGAATAGGAAGCCTGATAGCATTCGCTCGCCTCAATTGGAAGGTCGTAGGCCTCGTAACGCCGCGCGAGCTCCAATTCTAGGGCGGCTAAATTTTCGCGTTGGTCGGGACGAAGCACCGGGCGATCCGGATTTTCCAGTGCTCGTTCATCCTCAGAAATTTTTTGAGCGCGTTTTTCGCTTTGCTCACTTAAAATTGAGGGATTTTGTTTGAAGAAATTTCGCGCCTCTTCGTTTTCTTTATCGAAGTCTAAGAGGCGCCCATAGCCATAGGCCGCGCGGGAATGTTTGTTTAATGCCAAGGCTCCTCTGGCCAACCACAAAAAGGCTTCGGGGTTTTGTCCATCAAGCTGGATCCATTGCTTGGCCCACTCTTCTAAGCGCAACCAGTTTTTTTCTGTCACCGCTTCGCGGACTCGTTTCCCAAATTCTTCTCTGATCAAGTCAAAGGAAGCTCCCGGTACCGAGGTGGCGCTCATGGTTGGGATTTCTCCAACTGAGGCGCTAAGGCATCGCTGTGTTTTTCGGCTTCCCGAATAAGCGCTAGAGCCTCGGGTTTTTCTTTGAATTCGGCAAGATCAGAATAACTGGCTTTAATCCCTTCCCAGCGCCTAAAGGCCGCGAGGGGAGCTTCACGTCGTTCATAAAAGCGTGCGATGTAAGCTTCTTTTTCGGCAAGTCGGATACGAGATTTTTGGTAAATGTCTTTGGCTTTTTCAACATATTCTGAATTGGGGTATCGTTTCATCAGTTGGTCGGAGCTTGCGGCAGCACTTCCCGCTGTGGCCTGGTCGCGCGCAATGTTTCCGGGGGTGTCGTTAAAGTAGGCTAGGCCTCTTTGATAGAGGGCGTAAGCGGCTTGGGGATGTGTCGGATACAAATCTAAAAACGTCCCATAGGCTGCGGCAGCTTCGGTGTAGTTGTCTTGGGCAAATTCCACATCGGCCGAACGGAGTTCTGCCATGGCGGCAAAGCGAGACTGAGGGAAACGGTGGCGTATCTCATTAAAAAATTCGGTAGCCTCCATGTAATCACCTTTGTCGTAGAGTCGGCTGCCTTCGTTAAAAACGATTTCCGGGTTATCTGACTTTTTCAGAGGATTCGAGGAGCAGGCGGCCAAAAATATCAACCCGAGGGCTCCGATCTTGCTTTTTAATACGACGCACTTTTTTAATTTCATGTTTCGAGTCCAACCCAGACCCTAAGTTTTCTTAACTCTTCTGGATCTAAATATCGATACTGTCCGCGAATCATTCCTTTAAGGGTGATGCCTCCAAAGCTATCGCGTCGAACTTTATCAACCGGATGACCCACTGATTCCATGGCTTTGCGGACAATCCGGTTTCGGGGGTCGGTGGTGGATATTTGCAGCCACTCTTTGCCATCCGAGCGTTTAATCGAGGTCACGGTGAAGGGGGCCGTTTTTTCCCCCTCAATTTTAGGGCCAGCTTGCAAACGACGGATTTTTTTTTCGTCTAAGTGTCCGTCGATTTTTACAGTGTAGGTTTTGGTGACTTCAAATTTAGCTTTGTTCAAGCGCTGGGCTAAGTCACCATCGTTTGTAAGAAGCAGAACGCCCTCGGTATCCGTGTCTAAGCGGCCCACCGGCATCACTTTTTCTTTAACCCGAGGCATAAGGTCAAATACCGTGCCTTTTTCCAGCATCTGACCAGGCGGCCGTGCCGACATAATGTCCAGGGGTTTGTAGATAACGATGGCCACTTTCTTCGCGGAGGAAATCAAAAGTTTACCCCGCACTTTCACATGGTCTTTGCCGGGGACGGCTTTATCGCCAAGTCGAGCGATGCGACCATTGATCGTGACTTCGCCACTGGCAATGATGCGTTCTGCCTCACGACGAGAGGCAATACCTGAGGCGGCAATTATTTTTTGAATACGCTCTGCTTCCATAATTCCTTGTAAACTTTTGGGGGACCTAGGAGAGCACGCAAATCTAGCTAAACGGCTTCAGTCGGGGGCCCAAAGTCGGCCTTTTCTACGCTTTCTTCGTTCTGCCTGTCAAAGCTTCCGCGATCGGGCTCGGCGGCTAAGGGCGATTCCCGGTCAAAAAATCCAGGATCGGCGGCTAAAATGGCGGGATCTCCCCCTTCCAGAGCCAACCCTTCTTCAGATCCCTCTTGAAGTTCGCGGTTAAATTCCTCGAGGATAGGGAGCTCATCCAGGGAACCCATGGTGAAGACTTCTAAGAAGTAGGGAGTTGTTTCGTAAAGTAAGGGGCGGCCCGGAGTTTCGGCATGGCCCCCTGTGCGCACTAAATTTTTCTCAAGCAGTCCCTTCAAGAGGTGGCCGGAATCGACTCCCCGAATGCTATCAATTTCAGAGCGGGTGAGGGGCTGTTTGTAAGAAATAATAGCCAAGACTTCGAGAGCCGACTGGGAGAGGCGGGCCGGCTTGTCTTCCAGAAGCTTTTGCAAAAGGTCGGATTGTTTAGGATGGCTACGATACTGGTATCCCCCGGCCACTTTAACCATTTGGAAACCCAATTCCTGGCTTTCATCGATAATTTCTTGGAGGATCTCGGAGAGCTCAGAGGTGTCATAGTTAAAACCATTCAAGAGATTGCGTAGTCGCACCAGCGACATGGCTTTGGGGGCCGCAAAAACAATGGCCTGCAAAGCTTGTTTGATCTCGAGCCGATCTGTGATTTTGTTGGAAGGAACTTCATCGGTAGTGGGAACTTCTTCGGTAGCAGGAACTTCCGTGGCAACTGCAACTTCAGCCACCGCTAGCACTTCCACTGTTTCTTCCACTAACACGGCCTCTTCCACGGTTGTTTCCGTTTCTAGATTGCCCTTAGATCGCTTTTTCTTTTTTTCCATTTTCATCCCCAACTCAATCCACGAATACGGTCTGCAGCGTTGTCTAGATCAGCAATTTCGCCGCGCCTGCGCACAGAAATTGGTCCAAAGATTTCATCTTGCTCGATACCTATGAATCCCATGCGCGCGGTTTCTAAAACACCCAGAAAATACGAAATAAGATGTTGGGGTTTGGTCAGGGGCGGCATAAGGCTCATAAAAGAAATGTGCTCGTGGTGTCGTAGCTGTTCCACGATTTCCGTCACACAACTCAAGATGGGTACTTCATCATTCACAACGTTGTGCACGACTTGCTTACGTCGTTCGGTCATCAAGCGATAAGCTTCTACAAGTTGATAGGGATTTGTAAGCGCCACTTCAGGCTCCAGTCCCAATTCAATTTCTTCAGCCCCGGTATTTTTGCACAAAAAGACATCCCGAAAAAGGCGAGGACGAGCGGCTAGCATTTGAGAGAGCTCTTTATAGTTTTTGAGTTCCATCAGACGGCGAATGAGCTGGGCGCGAGGATCGGGACCGGTGGCTTCCGTCGACTCTTCCTGGGGCAAAATCACCCGGCTTTTGAGGTAAATCAGGGTCGCGGCCATCACAAGATAATCGGAGGCTAAATCGAGATTCATCTCGCGCATATAGTCTAAGTAGCTCAAATACTGCTTGGTGATTTGGGCAATGGGGAGGTTGAGGATGTCCAACTCGTGGTTTTTGATGAGGTGGAGCAAGAGGTCTAAGGGACCCTCAAAACTTGGGAGTTGAACCTGACAATCAATAAAGAGGTTTTCTTCGCGCTTTAGAAAGCCTGGAATAGGCTTTGCGGGAACGTTAGGACTGGCGACCGAAGCTTCATCCTTAGTGTTTTTCTCCACAAGAAAGTTTTAACATGCAAAGGCCTAAGGCCCAAGCTCTTGAAGCATAAAGACAATTTCGTAGGCGCGATTTTTTGATTTTTGCAGAGCATCGGCCGCTCCGGCATGGCCCCCTTCAATATTCTCGTAATAAAGGATCTCCTTACCTAGGGATTCCATTTTGGCCGCCATCTTGCGAGCGTGGCCGGGGTGAACTCGGTCATCCAAAGTGGATGTCATAAATAGGACGTTGGGGTACTTCCTGCCCGCCTGGAGATTTTGGTAGGGGGAGTACTTGCGAATAAAGGCCGCGTCATCCGCCTTGTCAGGGTTCCCGTATTCATCCATCCAGCTCGCTCCCGCGAGGAGTTTATTGAAGCGCAGCATGTCGAGAAGGGGGACCAAACAAAGCGCGGCCTTAAATAGTTCGGGGCGCTGAGTGATGGAAGCCCCCACTAAGAGGCCGCCATTGCTACCTCCACGAATGCCTAATTTGGAGGGGATCGTAATTTTTCTTTTGATCAAATCTTCGGCCACCGCGGCGAAATCATCAAAGGCATTTTGCCGTTTTTCCCTAAGGGCGGCCTGGTGCCACCGTGGACCGAATTCGCCACCGCCGCGGATGTTTGCGTAAACAAGGA
Organism: uncultured Bacteriovoracaceae bacterium; assembly: GCA_964477895.1. Classification (GTDB taxonomy): domain Bacteria; phylum Bdellovibrionota; class UBA2428; order UBA2428; family UBA2428; genus CAYZFQ01. The sequence continues at coordinate 11,164 of CAYZFQ010000010.1, forward strand.
CCCCGCCTCGATCCAGCCAAGTAGGTCCATAATAGCTCGCATAAAAGGGGTTTTGGGGGATCAAAAATCCTCCGTATCCGTAGAGGAGAGTGGCTTGGGGAGCTTTGCCTAGGGAGTCTTTCTTGGCCACTACGAAGTAGGGGATTTTAGTGCCGTCGCGACTGGTGGCAAAGAGTCGGTGACTTTCGTATTTAGAGGCATCGAAGTAGGCGGGAGTGCTGCGGACTCGTCGAGTTCTCCGGCCCTCTATAAAATGAAGCGACATCGGACTTAGGAAAGATTCATATTCCGCAAATATTCGGTTAGAAAAATCATCTCCCACATGAAATTCGATAGTCCCGTCAAGGGGCATGTTTACCGGACGCGCGGCCCAGGCTCCTAGGGCTTTCTGCCGGAATGCGGTGGCTTGGGTCAAAACATTGTGCATGTAGTTGACTATGACTTCGTCTTTTAAGGGGCTCACCGAAACGAGAGCCTCGAACTTGCTCGGAATCATCATGGGTCGCACGGGAGATTTTTGGTCGAGGGCATAAGAGAGGAGAGATCCTTGGGGAAAGCCCCCTTTTTCTGCGGGCCAGTCGTGGTGATTCATAAAAAGCAACTGCCCTTTAAAAATCCCGTAGCTTTCGATGTCTTCGGGAAGATTAAGGGCCTCGAGTTTTTTCTCAGAATTTAAGCGGTAGACCACGATGGTGTTAAAAGTTTTTCGGCGAATCACCAGAAGTTCTCGACCCTCGGGACGATTGCTGAGCCAGGGATCCACCACCATTTCGTTAAGTGGAATCTCCATGAGCTTAGGACTTGAAATTAAAGGCGTGCCTCGAGACCAGAGTCGAAGCTGGGAGGGATAGCCTGACGTGGTCATGGATCCAGGTCCAAAGTCAGTTGCCACCGCTATCGTATTTGTGTCCACCCACGAAAATGTACTTTTAGCGGAGGGCACAACAAAAGCATTCTCTTTTACAAAACTTTTTTTGAGCAAATTAAATTCGCGGACTGAAATTTCGTCTTTACCTCCGTCCGACAAAGCCACAAGACAAAGTTCGTACTCTGGCCCGAGACACTTTGTGCCATCTAAGGTCCAGCTTTTACCCTCTTCTTGGCCGAGCTTATCAATGTCAAGGAGGACTTCCCAAGCGGGCCTGTTTTCTAAGTAAGAACTAAGAGGGCTGCGCTGCCAAAGTCCCCGAGGATTCTTTTTATCAGTCCAGTGAACGTATACGAAATCACCCAGGATCGTGGTTTTCACGATACGATCATCCGCCAATAAAATATCGGCAATCACTTTGCGAGTTTTTTCAAAGCGAGGATCAGATTCAATGCGTCTAGCACTCACGGCATTGTGCTGCCTCACCCATTCCAGGGGTTTTTTACCTTGGATATCTTCTAGCCACAAAAAGGGATCGGCCCCTACAGTCGAAGCCTCAGGAAAGCTTTTTCGATCTCCACTTCCACAGGCCTCCAGAAAATAAAGAAGGAGTAGAAAGTATTTTTTCACGCGCACTCCTCGAGTGATTTATAGGGCTAGTCCAAAGAGCTTGAATAAAAAACTCATAAAGGAATAAACGGGTATCGCCATAAATCTCAGCAAACCCGAAAAAAGTAAAATAATAAGTAGAATTTGGCCCTTGTCGGCAAAGCTTGCAAAGGTATCGGCATGCTTAGGTCCTAAGAAGTAACCTAAGATATGTCCTCCATCTAAGGGAGGAATCGGCAGCAAGTTAAATACGGCCAAAAACAAATTGAGTTGTACCGACATCAAAAGCATCTGCATCGCCGCACCGGCCATGCCCCCGTTGGCTTGTGCGCTCATGGTGGGAAGGATCTCGGCATATTTCACCACAGCCGCGAGTCCGGCCGTGCTGAGGATGGCAAGAATGATGTTCGAAAGCGGACCCGAGAAGGCCACGATGGCCATGTGCTCGAGAGGTTTTTTAAAATTCCTCGAATCAACCGGCACCGGATTTGCCCAACCAAAAAGCGGGGCTCCCGTGAGCAAAGATATCGCCGGGAAAATGACGGTGCCCACTAAAGAAATATGCGCCATCGGATCAATCGTGAGGCGACCGAGGTAGCGCCCCGTAGAGTCCCCATATTTATTGGCGACCCAGGCGTGCGCAAACTCGTGAAAGCTAAGCGAAATAATAAAAGGCGGAATAAAGAGAAGGAGTTTGCGGATAGCATCGGCGGAAATAAGATCCATGCCACTTTTCTAACGGTTTTAGGCTGTGAATCCAAGGGGAAGTCGTGAGAAACTATCCTTAGAATGACATCGGGAGCCGGAGAAGACCTTTTTAAAGAACTTCTCAAAAAAATGGTGGAAGTGGGAGCCTCGGATTTGCATCTGAAGGCCGGCTTGCCGCCCGTGGTGCGTCACCATAGTTCGCTACGTCTCCTTTCTCGCACCCATGTTGCGCTGAGTGCCTCGCAAATTGTAGCGATCTGCATGGATATCATTCCAGAAAACCTGAGAGCACCTTTTGCCGAGGGGCGAGAAATCGATTTGGCTTATGGCTATTCAGGTGTGGGTCGCTTTCGATTAAATATATTTCGCCATCGTTCTCAGGTGGGAATTATCAGTCGATTCATTCCTTTTGAGATAAAAACTTTGGAAGATTTGGGTCTTCCACCCGCATGCAAAGAGTTGGCTCTGCGTCCTCGCGGACTTGTGCTCGTCACTGGCCCTGCGGGAAGTGGTAAGTCCACTACAGTGGCGGCCATGCTCAACGAGTGGAACCGTAGCCGCGGGGGCCATATCATTACGATTGAAGATCCTATTGAGTTTTTAATTCGTGACCGCAAATCGATTGTGACTCAACGGGAGATCGGCATCGATACCGAATCTTTTCACACAGGTTTGAAGTTCGCGCTTCGCCAAGACCCCGATGTGATTATGATTGGGGAACTGCGCGATCGTGAAAGTGTGGAAGTGGCCTTGAATGCCTCGGAAACGGGACACCTGGTCTTGGCTACTCTACACACCCGAGATGCCGCCGAAACTATGGGTCGGGTGCTGGGGGTTTTCCCGCCCGATGCCCAACCGCAAATTCGCCAGCAGTTGGCCTCGGTCTTAAGTGGGATCATTTCGCAGCGCTTGATACCCAAAAAGCAAGTCGATGGGGCCGACACGGGTTTGTGTTTGGCTGCTGAAGTTTTAGTAAATAGCAGCCGGGTCAAAGAAATTCTTTTAGACCCCACTAAGAGCGCATTGCTTAAAGACGCCATAGAAAACGGCGCCCAGCATGGAATGCAAAGCTTTGACCAGGCACTGATGAAGTTAATGGAAGCTGGCTTGATAAACAAAGACACAGCACTGGAAAATGCCAGCTCGGCGAGTGACTTTGAATTGAAGACACGCGGCATTCGTCAATCAGCGTCGAACTGGCGTGAGTAGTGAAAAAAAAGCCCCCCAGGTTTCTAAAACCCAAGGAGCTTTTTTCTATTTATTATATGTAAACAAAGCTAAAATCTAAGCATTCCCTACGGGTCGAGCTACGGTAGCAGTCTTCCCATTAGGCGCCGCCGCAGGAGCTGGCTTTTGTGCCGTAAGCTGAGCATGAGTCACAGCAGCCTTCCCGCTTCCGGCGCCGGAAGTGGCTTTGGTCTCTGCCTCAGCCTCAAGCTTGGCGGCGGCTTCAGCAGCCTTCACGCCAATGCCAAATTTAGCAAAAATTTCTGCTGAAATTTTCTTTTCCAAATCCGGATTCGCTTGGATGTAGGCCACGGCGTTGTCTCGGCCTTGGCCAATGCGCTCACCTTTGTAGGAAAACCACGAGCCGCTTTTTTCGATAATGTTGTTGTCCGAGCCAATATCTACCAACTCACCTAAACGGTGTGTGCCTTGGCCGTGGAGCATGTCGAACTCCGCCTGCTTAAAGGGAGCCGCCATTTTGTTCTTCACAACTTTGACTCGAGTGCGCGATCCCACCACTTCATCTCCGTTCTTAATCGGAGCAATTCGGCGAATGTCTAAGCGTACTGAGGCGTAAAACTTCAGTGCGTTCCCACCTGTGGTGGTTTCAGGACTTCCAAACATCACGCCAATCTTCATGCGAAGCTGGTTGATGAAAATCACAATCGTATTGCTACGGTTAATGGAACCCGTGAGTTTTCGCAGAGCTTGACTCATCAAGCGGGCTTGGAGACCCATGTGTGAATCCCCCATTTCCCCTTCGATTTCCGCTCGAGGCACGAGGGCGGCAACAGAATCCACAACGACCATGTCAACACCACCGGAGCGCACGAGCATGTCGGCAATTTCTAAGGCTTGCTCACCGGTGTCGGGTTGCGAAATCAAAACATCTTCTACTTTGAGTCCAAGTTTGCGAGCATAACCCACGTCAAGGGCGTGCTCGGCGTCAATGTAGGCCACAGTGCCGCCTTGCTTTTGGCATTCGGCTGCCGCTTGAACGGAAATGGTGGTTTTACCCGAGGCTTCCGGTCCAAAAATTTCGATGATACGCCCTTTGGGAATCCCACCAATGCCCAGAGCGATGTCGAGTCCGAGTGATCCTGTGGACACAACACCCACGTCGTCATTTAAACTCGAATTGGTTCCCAACTTCATGACGGCGCCTTTGCCGAATTGTTTTTCAATGCTGGAAAGGGCCAGTTCGAGGGCTTTTTGTTTTTCTGGATTTAGAGCCATTTTTTCTCCTAAAGAAAAGTGTTAGGGAACGGACCGCGTGCGTGCAAAATCCCTACCTATCTTTTAGGGAGGGATCGGGAACTGTGCAAGTCCCCAACACGCAATTTCCTTTGCCCCTTGCAGAAAGTGGGCCAGCTTTCGGTAAGCGCGTGTATTTTAGGCGACGCCTCGAGTTATTTTTTGTGGTGTATGGTATGAAAAAGGTCTCGGAACTGTATGGTGTTGACACCAAAGCCTAAGGCCGATTGATCTTAGCAATGCCCCACAAAACAATCGCCGCATAAAGTCCGGCCACGACGTCGTCGGCAATCACGGCCATTCCCGAACTCTTGCGGTCGAGAGTGCGCGCGGGGTAGGGCTTGACCACATCAAGAATGCGAAAGAGACCAAAGCCAATCACGACGTAGGTCCACGGTGGCGCCATAAAGTTCCAGTCGCCGAGCGAGTAAGTCTCAAATTCCACAGCATGGCGCAGTGACAAGAGCGCCAGGGCTTGGCCCAAAACTTCATCTGATACAATTTTCTGGCAGTCACTTTGGCCCCAATGTTCTTGGGCGCGAGCCGCCATAGCGGAAAATACGCCGAAGATGGCCAGGCAGATGATGAGTGCCATCCAAGTGGGCAAATGAATCAAATACAAACCTAAGGGAATTCCCAATAAGGAACCAAAAGTTCCGGGTGCGACGGGAATGAAGCCAAGCCCCAAGCCCGTGCTGATTCCCAAAACTGAAATTTTTTGAAAAATGTTTTTAATGGGGCGGGCAGCAATGGCGGCTTTCACTTGAAAATCTCTACACCTTTGTAGGCGAAAAAGCCCCCAAAAAATTTAGCTTAGACCGCAGGCCTGGCGGGCTCGAGCCAAGACCTTGCTTGCGCGGAGCCGTGCTTTCTTAGCTCCCTCGTGGAAGAGATCTTCCACAATCTTGGGATTCTTTTTAATTTCCTCATAACGTGCTCGCTCCGCAGCCCAACCTCTTTCAATTTTCTCCAGAAGCGCCAGCTTGGCGTGTCCGTATCCGTAGCCGCCCTTGCGGTAATTCTCTTGCATCGTGCGCAACTCATCGGGGCTGGCAAAAAGTTTGTAGAGGCTTACAATGTGGCAGGTGTCGGGATCCTTGGGGTCGTCGAGTCCCTTGGAGTCGGTCACAATGGCCATTACTTGTTTTTTTAACTCTTTCGCAGGCGCAAAGGGGTCAATTCCGTTGTTGTAGCTCTTGCTCATCTTGCGGCCATCAATTCCAGGCACCACGGCCACATTTTCTTGGATCAGTTCCTTCGGCTCTTTAAAAGTTTCTCCAAAGTGAAAGTTAAATCGCTGGGCGATGGCACGGGCCATTTCTAAGTGTTGAATCTGATCTTTTCCCACGGGCACAACGTCGGCATCGTAAATTAAAATATCCGCACTCATGAGCACGGGATAGGCAAAGGTGCCCAAATTCATTCGTCCCTCTTCACCTTTATCTTTGGCGGCTTTAAAGGCGTGAGCTCGAAAGAGATCTCCCAGCGAGACGGCACACGAAAGGAGCCACATGAGCTCAGTGTGCTCCGGAACATCTGACTGCTTAAAAAAAGCAGACTTCGTGGGATCGAGACCCAGCGCTAAAAAATGGGCAGCGATCTCGAAAGTGTCTTTGCGAAGTTGTGCCGGGTCGCGCACGGAGGTGAGGGCGTGCAAATCAGCAACAAAATAATAAGATTCGTGAGAGTCCTGAAGGGTTATGGCGGGTTTGATCATTCCCAGCACGTTGCCTAAGTGAGGGGTGCCTGTGGACTTGATGCCTGAGAGACTAATTTTCATTTCTCACTACCAATAGAATTTTCTGAAGCCATTTACCATAGCTTCTTTTGGCGCCAGGCTTCTTCAATCTTCATGCCCACGTATTCGCCAAAATCCAATTGCACGTTATGAGAGCCAGCTGGAATCTCAATAAGTGTAGCCTTGGGTAGGATGCGAGCCATTTCTTTTTGAGTAGAAAGCGGCGTGATGAGGTCGTGGGTGCCGGCGACCACAAAGGCAGGGATTTTGATTTTTTTAAGCAAGCCCGGAGGGAGGCCTTTGGAGAGTTCAATAGCCAGTGGAAAAAACACGCGGGCATCGATGGCTTTAACGGCTTCTACATAAGTTTCAATATCCACGAGGCTCGTCGTGAAAGGATTGAATCCCGCGTAACGCACCACTTTGCGGGTGATTTCTGGGCGCGAAAGCAACAGGTCCCAGATACGATTAAAAACTTCAGGACGCTTGGTGTAATTGTCTTTGACGGGTTTAAAAATCAAATTGATCCAGCGCCCGTTGAACATGTGTTCAAAGGGGTTGTCTACGCTGCCGCAACAGAGAACGAGGCTATGGCACATTTCAGGATGGGCGAGCGCAAGTTCGAGCGCGGTGCTCACGCCCAGGCTATGACCCCAAATGTGGGGTGCCTTGGAAAATTTTTGGAATTGGATGGCCGCGGCGACATCTTTGGCCAGGGCGGAGAGGTTCATAGAGGTGGAGTTCTCGGGGCTGGAGCTTTTGTGGTGCCCCCGATAGTCTACGAGCAAGCAAGGATGGCAGCCGCTGTAGCGTTCGATTTGCAGGCGCCACTGATTCATGGAGCAAGCGAGTCCGTAGCAGAAAACCATGGGACGATCGCTCACTGATTTGGGCTCGGGCCCGTGCATTTCCCAATAAATCTCAGTCCCATCAAAACTTTTTACATAGCCTGATTGGCGGGGAGGCGGGAGGAGGCGTCGAGGCTCTGTCTTCTCACGAGTGGGAGAGAGGACTCCCTTCAGCAAATCTCGGATCAGCATTCTCGTAGTATCGCACGCTTTTGAAAGATGAGGAACCGGCCACTCTTTGTGGCCGGGATTTTACTTGCGGTCGTCTTCTTCCAATTCTTGGTTAAAGCTAATTCTGCGAGAGGCGTTTTCCACAAATTCACTGAGGGCTGTTTCGTTCCCCAGAGCCTGCTGGCACTGACCTGCGAGTTTGCTAAACTCTTCGTTCATTTCGTTAAGATATTTGTGCACATAAATGACCCATTGATCCGAATCCCCATGTCGGTCTCGAGTTTGGGTGGCGTCCTGGTAAAGATTTTTCAAAGCTAGGAAGCGCAGGCCTTCCATTGTGTTTTCCCTGCGATCTTGACGAAGCGGATCTCCCGCTAGAGAAATTTCTTGGATGGGTAGGGGAAGACTTTGTCCTTGACCATTTCCGGAACGAGTTGAAAAATTTTCTACTTTTTTAATCCCGAGATTTCCGGCCAACTCGGCTAGTAAATTTTGGAGTTCGCTTTCGCGAGCCGCGAACTCTCCGTCTTTACCTTGCAAGTAATCACGTGCATCTTTGACTTCATCTGGCCGCTCATTTTGGCCGACAATTTTAAGGGCGCGCGACAGTTTGTAGGCTTGTTGCATCCGGGATTGAAGACCTGCTGCATAGTCGGCTTCGCGCTTCAGCGCGACAATCACTTGTTTAAGCTGAACACAGGGACCTTCGGTCTTGTCGTCCCGACGTCGAGGCTCCATTTCCCTGATGTTCTCACGGGGGTCGCGGTAATAACCTGGATTATTTACTTCTACATATCGATTGTTATTTTGGGGGCCGCCGGGGCCAAATTGGGGTGCCCCCGATGGATAGGGAATGTTGGGGCCGGGACCAGCGGGTCCTCCGGGGGGTGGCATCACGAAACCTTGGTTCATTTGAGGAGGCCCACTTTGGGGGCCTGCGCCACCGGGTCCCATTCGGCCGGGACCTGGGCCGGGCCTGTTTTCGTTCATCAAAGCTTGGTAGCTCGGTGCCACTCCAGGGTTCGGAGCGTAGGGATCGGGAACACCCCGAACTGGCGATCCAAGCTGAGGATTATTGGGTATTTGGCCACCTTGGTAGAATCGAGGGTCCTGCATGCGGGGATCAAAGTTAGCGCCATTACGCGAATCGTTTCCAGGATAGGCGGGAATGGGTGGAAGTGTTGAATTTCCTTGAGCTTGAAGGCCTCCAGAAACAGTGACGAGGCCTAGTGAAAAAATCCATTTTTTCATAGAATATGAGCTCCTTATAGTGCAGTGCGTTATACATCGTGTTGCAGCACCGAAGCAAGGACAAAATCTAAACTGTGCGACCTTAAGTGTGACGAAGGGATTGGTGTTTAGAGGGGGGAAAAGAGAATGGGCGTGAAATGCGTCAAACTTGGGCATTTAGAAATGTAAGTTGTTGATTTTACTAAAACAATGGGAGCGGCAATCACACTTAAGCTCGCACAGTTAAAATCTATTCTTCAGAGTGATCGCTATTGCTTTCGACGCTACGTTTAGCCACAAGGGACTGCATGTGGCTCATCATTGGATAGGGGTGGATAAGAGTCTTGGCGTATGGGGTCATCTGGCGCAGACCAAAGAGCAAAATGGCCTCTTGAACGGGTTCTGGCGCGCGCGCAAGTGCTAGTAAAAACTCGCCTAATAGTGAATTCTTCCCATCTGGTTCATTCGAGCCTGCCATTTGCACCGCCCTCCAATTCGTTATAATCGCTATCGACAGGAGGAAGAAAAAATTGAGAAATGAGTGGAGAAATTTAACGGGCGTTGCTGCGGGGCTTCTTTTGGGAGCTTCGGCCCTGGCGCTGCCGACTTTGCGCATGGGGGCGGTGCTGCCTATGTCTGGAGATACGGCAACCTTCGGTACCGAAACGGCTAGCGGCATGCAGATGGCTATCGATGAGATCAATAAAGAAGGCAAAATCAAAATTGAACTTCTTTTGGAAGACGACAAGTCGGGTGTGACCGATGCGGCCAATGCTATTCAAAAGCTTATCAACATCGACAAGGTTCCTTTGGTTTTGGGCTCAATCAATTCTTCCAATACCAATGCGATGGCCCCTATCGCCCAAGCCGCAAAAGTTCCTTTGCTCAGTCCTGGTTCCACGAATGTCAACGTGACTCAGCGTGGAGAATATATTTCACGCATTTGTTTTATCGATGATTTCCAAGGTTTGGCGATGGCCAAATTTGCTCTGGAGAATCGTGGGGCTAAAACCGCGGCTCTTGTAGTGGATTCGTCGAGTGACTACTCTAAGGGTTTGGCTAAAAGCTTCAAAGAAGCCTTCACTAAATTAGGCGGAAAAATTGTGGTGGAAGTGGAGTATTCGCAAAAAGAACGCGACTTTTCTTCGCAGTTGACTCGCATCAAGCTCAAAAAACCGGATGTCGCTTTTGTTCCAGGCTACTACACGGAAGTGGCCACCATGATCAAACAGGCTAAAACGCTCAAGCTAATTGGAGATCCCAACAATCCCAATTCAAAAATGGTGTTCTTGGGTGGAGATGGATGGAGTTCACCTAAACTCTTCTCCATTGGAGGCGATGCCATTGTGGGGCAATATTATTCCGATCACTTCTCTGATGAAGATACCGATCCTCGCGTGCAGAAATTTGTGACCCAGTATAAGGCCAAGTTTAAAGTGGTGCCGGGTGCGATGGCAGCCTTAGGCTACGATTCCGTACTTGTGGCGGCCGATGCTTTTAAGCGCGCGGGATTCAAAGCTGAACCTAAGGCACTCATGCAGGCCATCAATGCGACTAAGGCAGTATCCGGGGTTACGGGAAGCATCACTCTCGATAAAAATCGCAATCCCATTAAGCCGCTTGTCATTTTACAAGCTCAAAAAGATCGCGCAGCATTTGTGAGTCGGGTTGCACCCTGATTCATGTTGGCTGAATTTCTTCAGTACACGATCAATGGTTTAGCTCAGGGCTCCGTCTACGCACTCATAGCCTTGGGCTACACTATGGTTTACGGCATTCTAAAGCTTATAAACTTTGCGCACAGTGAATTTTATATGTCGGGTGCTTTTTTCGGCATTTTGGCTTTCTCGTATTTAAAATTGCCCCTCTTTGCGGGCTTTCTTGTTGTGATTATTTTCACGGGTCTTTTGGCTGTGCTCACAGAGCGCGTGGCCTACCGCCCCTTGCGCCACTCCAATCGCATCGCTCCATTAATCACGGCCCTCGGCGTCTCCATTGTGCTCCCCGAGTTGTGCCGAGTGATAGCCGGTCCGGAACCTCGGGAATTTCCCTCTCTCTTTGAGAACCACGTCTACGATCTCACGCCATGGCATGCTCAGCTTGAGGGAGTTCTCATTCAGAAAACTCAGCTCGTGATTTTCGGGCTCACCTTTTTTTTGATGATCGTTTTGCGCTACATCGTGCTCAAAACAAAAATTGGACGTGCCATGCGAGCACTCTCTTTTGATTTCGATGCCAGTCAGCTGATGGGGGTGCCCATCAATCGCGTGATTGCTTTCACATTTTTTCTGGGAGCATCTCTGGCTGGAGTCGCGGGAATTCTCATTGGCATGTACCAGGGGCAGGTGGATCCCTACATGGGACAGATGGCGGGGCTCAAAGCTTTCACAGCTGCGGTCTTGGGCGGCATTGGGGTAGTGCCGGGTGCAGTGATTGGTGCGTTGATATTGGGTTTAAGCGAAGCCTTTGTAGTGGGATATGGTCAGAGCTCCTATCGAGATGCCATAGCCTTCGGCATCTTAATTTTTGTACTCCTCATTAGACCTTGGGGAATTCTAGGTACTCCGGAGCGTGTGAAGGTATGATTGATTATCTCATCCCCTTCACAAAACTTTTGGGCATCAATATAATTCTAGCGGCCTCGCTCAATATTATTAATGGTTACTGTGGACTCTTTTCTTTAGGGCATGCCGGGTTTTTTGCCGTAGGGGCCTACGCCAGTGCGGCCGTGACGGTGCTTTGGTTGCCAGAATTAGCGGCCCATCAACCCTTCCTTGCGATGTTTCTTGCTTGTGTCATTGGAATTGTGGTGGCAGGTGCGGCGGGCTTTCTTGTGGGTACTCCCTGCTTGCGTTTGGCGGGAGATTACTTAGCCATTGCCACCATCGGCTTTGGCGAAATCATTCGCATTGTTTTGCTCAATATGGAAGCGGTGGGAGCCCAAAGTGGCTTGCCGGGAATTCCTCCTCTCGCCACAATGGGCTTTGTGGCTGGTAGTGTTGTGGTGACGCTTTGGTTATTTAATAATTTGATCCGTTCAAGTTACGGCCGAGCCATTATTTCTATTCGCGAAGATGAAATCGCTGCCCGTTCTATGGGTATCAATGTCAGTTTCTATAAAAACTTCTCCTTTGTATTAGGCTCTGCCTTTGCTGGTTTGGCCGGCGCACTCTTTGCTCACTTGCGTGAATTTATCGCACCCGCAAATTTTAAGTTCGAAATCACGATCCAAATCCTATTGATGATCGTCATTGGTGGCTTGGGCTCCATGCGGGGAGCCGTAATAGGTGCCCTGTTGGTAACCTTTGTTCCGGAGCTGCTTCGACTCAATTCCTTTACCTCAATGATAAGCAATTTGATTTTTGGACTCATCATGATTGTGGTCATGCTTGGGCGCCCCCAAGGAATTATGGGGCTCGTAAAGCGAAGATAAGTGATGAGCGAATTTAATTTTTTATTAGAAGTGCAAGATCTGTGGGTCCGCTTCGGTGGATTGGTGGCCAATCAAAAAATTAATTTTGAAATTGGCCGAGGTGAAGTTGTGGGGCTCATTGGACCCAATGGCGCCGGAAAAACCACCTGCTTTAATGTTATTACGGGCGTGTACTTGCCTTCCCAGGGAAAGATTTTCTTTAAAGGAAAAGAAATTTCTGGATTGGCCCCCCATAAAATTGCACAGAGTGGTTTGGCCCGAACCTTTCAGAATATTCGTTTGTTCAAAGAAATGACCGTTTTAGAAAATTTATTGGTGTCGCTTCATAAGACGCGAGGTTATTCGATAGCTTCTGCCTTTCTGCGCTTAGCTTCCGTGCGCCGGCGTGAAAAATTTTTACACGACAAAGCCATGGGTGTTTTGCAGGCCTTAGGTCTCGAGAAGCACTCCCACACCTTGGCCAAAAATTTGCCGTATGGAGACCAACGCAAGGTAGAAATTGCTCGAGCGCTCGCCACCGATCCAGAGCTTTTGCTTCTTGATGAGCCCGCCGCGGGAATGAATCCTTCGGAAACCGCTAAATTGGCCCATCTGATTTTGGAGATTCGCGAAAAATTCAAAGTAACGGTCCTACTCATTGAGCATGACATGAGTTTGGTTATGAAAATTTGTGAGCGTATCTACGTTCTCGACTACGGCCAACTCATAGCCCAAGGGGTGCCCTCGGAAATTCAAAAAAATCCAAAAGTGATTGAAGCCTACTTAGGTGGGGCTTTGAATTTAGATGAGACAAAGTCATGAGCGCTGCTGACTCTGAAGTGATTTTAGATATTCAAAATCTTGCTGTGAATTACGGTGCGATTCGCGCCTTACACGACGTGAGTCTTTGTGTGCGACGTGGGGAGATCGTGAGTCTCCTGGGGTGTAATGGCGCGGGAAAGAGCACGACCCTTCGGAGCATTTCGGCACTTGTTAAAAAGTCAGCAGGTCAGATCGTTTGGAAGGGAAAGTCGCTCGAAAAAATTCCTGCCCACGAGGTCGTGAAGTTAGGGATTGCCCATTCTCCCGAGGGCAGAAGAATTTTTGGTAATCTTAGTGTTTCAGAGAACCTACAAATGGGGGCTTACATCCGTAGCGACCGCAGCGCGGGTGACCGAGCTGAAATTGAAAAAGATTTGGAGTTTATTTTTGCGCTCTTTCCACGCTTAAAAGAGCGTCTCAAACAACAAGGTGGGACTCTCAGTGGAGGGGAGCAACAAATGCTTGCGATCTCACGGGCCCTCATGCAACGCCCAGAGCTTTTGATGTTGGATGAGCCCTCCTTAGGTATCGCCCCCGTCTTGGTTGAGGCCATTTTTCGTGCCTTGGTAGAGATCAATAGAAAGGGCACGACACTTCTGCTGGTGGAGCAAAATGCCGCAGCCGCACTGAGTATCGCCAACCGCGCCTATGTGTTGGAAACGGGCCGAACCACCATTGATGGAAGGGCTAGCGACCTGGTTCGTGATGAAAAAATCAAGGCGGCTTACTTAGGCTACTAAGGCCTGTTTTTGCGACTTTGCTCCCCGTTTGCGCTCAGTTGCAAAGAGGACGTAAGTTGACCGGTGTTGCTGCAAATTTTACAAATTGCCCAGTGAAAAAATATCTCAGGCTACCCCTCTTGTTAGCGGCTTTGTTTAGTTTGAGCTCTCATAGCCAGGAAAGTATCAATTATGTAAACGGGAAGCGGCGTCTCAATCGTTTAGCCAATGGTAGCTTTGTCGAAAGAGAGGGCCGGGTTTACTTTCGTACCAATCGTCACATCTACGAAAAAATAGGTCGGTGTCCAAGTCTACTTCGAATTAGAAATTTGGTGGCCCCCTCTCAAGAGGTGGCGTTGCTTTACGAAGATGAGCCTGTGGTATTGGGAGACTCGGATTCCGTTCTCATCCCCGTGCGCGCAGCCAATCCAGGGCATGTGGTCCTTAAGGAACGGGGGCGCCCTCTTCTCATAGGAGAAACTCTTTGGATCGCGGGTTACAACCCCCATAATAAAAAATGGACAAAAGTTCCGGCTATGGTGATCCAGCAAGCAGAAAAAATGGGGATTGAAATCAATTATTGGAACTCTCGGAATGTCGTTTTAAGATATTCTGGCCAGCCCATGAAAGGGATGTCGGGGTCTCCCGTTCTTGACCGAATGGGGAACCTAGTGGGCCTTTATCAGGGCCACTTCAACGCGAATTATCTCCTGATATTGGCCAATGACAGGCAGGCCCCACTTCTTGAAGAAGCCCGAATCCCTGAAATTTTCCCCTCGAAGGTTTACGATTCCACCAATCCCTTTAATTCCTTTGGGCAGCTCATTTAACGTCAAGACATTGGCAGGACCGACGGATTTCTGGACCAGAAACTCCATATTTCCTCTTTATCTCTCCTGGTTTTCTGCCCACAATACAAGAAGGGGGAGCTTTGCATATACGTTTTCTTATTTTATCGGCTGGAACTTTGGTGATGAGCCCGAGTTTTGCCGTACCCCGTTCTAACGCAAAAGCGCATCCCACCATTCTCGAGAAAAAAATCGAACGAAAGCTAAGCGCACGCGAGCAAAATTCTAAGAATTTTGCTCCGAGTTTTGTGGGAGTTACCGGCTGCGAGAACTTTGAAAAAGCTTTTTGGGATTTGGGTACCAAGGTGGTTTTGCTGGGTTACGACAAACTCGACCCAACTTTTTTTAGCGCTGAACTCGATCGTTTGCTGGCCGAGCAAATGCCCCCAACGGCCAGTTCCAGTGAATATTTTGCCATCAAATCTCACATGGCCGAAGCCGTGGAGTTTTTCTCTCGAGGTATTTATGATGCCTTTGATCTGCCTAATACGCAGGAAAAACTTCTGGTGCTGCAGAAGCTGCGTGAATACCCCCCAAAAAACCCCCAAAGCATGAGTGTGGGGGCTGCTGAAATCGCAAGCCGACTAAAGGCTCATGTGACAGCTATTAAAAAACAAAGCGCAGAAATCGCCTTTGATGCTTGTGCCAAAGGCGATCTCGCGAAGACCCAGAAAAAACCTGAAGAAAAATACTCTGTAGCCAAACTTGTAGGTAGCTCGGACACTCCTACCCATGCAGCCCCAAAGGAGTCGGAACTTACCCCTGTTCAAGATCTGCCGAGTTCCGACAAGCCAGAGCCTGATTCAAAAATCGATTTCTCAAGTTTAGATAGCTCGTATGGTATCAATCCCGAGCAGTTTGCCGACGTCATGAACATGCCCTTACCGAGCAGCGACCTTAAAATCGATCCCGTGGCCGCCAATCGCCGACTGAAAACCTGGCAGAACCTTTTGGATAAAAATGGTCGACATCCAGAGTTCAAAACACTTTTTGTTCGCCGAATGGCCGGCACCGACGACAGTCTCGGGGCTCGCATCGACCGCTGCTTACCGGAGTTGATTGAGGGTGACAGTTTTTTTGATCGCATTGTGTACTTTGTGGATCGGCACACCGCCCGCAAAGAGAGCGATCCAAAAACGCTTATCGCTTGGGGAAAAGACATTTCAAGGCGCTACGGGATTCAGGATAAGAAAGAAGAGGTCAATCTCACCTCACATAAAATGTGTCCGGCGGACGCCAAAAGTTTAGAGATGAATCTTAAGGGTAAGTATAAAATAAAAGGCTCTCCTTTTGCCAAGCTCTTGCCTGAAACAGTTACTGAGGTGCAAAAGTTTGTCAGTGATTATAATAAAACTTTCGAGGCGGCTAAAAACAGCACCGCAGCTAAGGCCATTTTGCGATTGAAGTGGTCCAAGATTGAAGCTTGTCTTATTAAAAAAGAATCTTTAGGCGACGCCGACGGTCGCACATCTAAAGAGCTCGGAAGATATTATAACGATGCCGGAATCTACAAACGTCCTGACGGTGTGAACATCACGGCTCCCTATAAGACCGTGGGAGGAAGCCGGGTCCCGGCCGGGAAAGTTACCAACGATACCGTGATTGGACTGAACCAGATCACTCCAGCGGGGGGCGATACCAATATTTTTAGCGATTGTGTTCCGGCCTGGAACAAATTCTTTGCTCGTAAGGCTTCTTGCCAAATTAGCGATAGTGTAAAAAATGATACTAAAGCACTTTTTAGTTTGTTGGGTTCTAGTCAACAGACTTTCAATGCCTTTTGCGGGGTAAGCAAAATTCAAAACCTTTTCCATGTGCAGGTGAATTCCAAAGATGTGGGAAGAACCGATCCTTCCAACGTTTTGGAAGACAATAAAATTTTTGCAGATAAGTTAAAGGCACCTAAAGATCGCTGTGTGAGCCTTTTCTTTGGCCCAGATGCCTACAACCACTTTGGTCCTCTTCAGAACCAAAGTCGGCATACTGTCCCTGTTTATAAACTTGTAAGAGACGCTAAGACCGGCGGACGCACTTCCCGTAAAGTAGGCACAAAACAAGTTGATGATTTGATGATTGTTATGAGATGTATCAATGACACATGAGAATCACCGGCGGTCAGTGGAAGGGCTTAACTTTAAAAGCCCCGGCTAACACAGTCACCCGTCCCACTTCGGATGCCAACCGAGAGGCCCTCTTTAATATTTTGAATCATAGCCTCGGCCACGAAATCGGCTGGGTTGCCGATTTTTTTGCGGGTAGTGGGGCCCTAAGCTTTGAGGCTCTTTCCTATGGTGGGGCTGGGGCCCTTTTGTTTGAAAGTGATGCCAAAGCGATAGCCGCCATTAAACGCAATAAGGAGCTCATCCTTAAAGAGTCTTTACCTCTATTTATATGTTCTAAGTCTCAGTTGCGCGATTGGCCCGGTTTTTTGAGTTCCACGCTAAATTCTGAGGAGAAGCGTCTTCAAACCATCTTTTGCGATCCACCCTATCGACGCAATTTTGTGCCCAAGGTCTTTGCTCTCCTTGCTAAAGTCCCTCATTTGCTTCATCCCGAAGCTCTTTTTGTGGCCGAAATGGAAAAAGAAGAGGAGCGACCTTTGGCTCCTGGCTGGACCCTGGTGAAAGAAAGGGCGCGCGGCGTGACACAGCTTCTTTTCTATCGTCGGAGCTGATGATAGCTTCGCTCAGATGAAGCGCTTGGCTGTATATGCAGGGAGTTTTGACCCCCCCACCAATGGTCATTTGGATGTGATTCGTCGGGTGGCGCCTCTTTTTGATAAGCTATACCTTGTAGTGGCCGACAATTCTCGCAAGCAATCTCTGTTTAGCCAAGAGGAGCGAGTCGAGCTTCTCCACGAAGCCTTAGAAAAGATTCTGCCTAAAAAATCTTTTGCCGTGGAATCTTTTAAGGGTCTCATTGTTAATTTCTGTAAAAAAGTTGGAGCTCAGGTTTTAATTCGGGGAATTCGAGCTGTAAGTGATTTTGAAAATGAATTCCAAATGGCCACAATGAATCGTAAATTGGATCCTACGATTGAAACATTGCATGTCATGACAGATGAAAAGTTCTTTTTTTTGAGCAGTTCGCTTGTAAAAGAACTGGCTCGTCACCACGCACCGCTCGAGGAGCTTGTGCCTTCTAATGTTTTAAAGGCGCTCAAAAAAAGGGCAAAGAAGTGATTGAGTCCCATGTGGAAGCCAGTCTGACTTTGGCACTTCTGGCCCGAGTGCGGGAGATGCGCGCGCAGGGCATAGATGTGGCTTCTTTCGCCGCCGGCGAACCCGATTTTGACACCCCCCAGGAAGTGGTGGAGGCGGCCTATGCAGGAATGCGGGCTGGGAACACACGGTATGTTGCGACTCCGGGGATTGAATCTTTACGTGAAGGCATTGCGCTTGATTATCGAGAGCGCTTGGGTGCGGGCTGGGTTAAAAAAGAAAATGTGATTGTTACGGCAGGTGCCAAACAAGGAATTTTTCTGGCGCTTATGGGCTTGCTCAGCGAGGGCGATGAAGTCTTGGTTCCCAAGCCTTACTGGGTGTCTTATCCCCATATGATAGAGGCTCTTAAAGGGCATCCGGTTGAAGTCGATACTCAGCAGAAGAATTCTTTTTTCCCTACTGTTGAGGAATTGGAAGCGGCTTACACTCCTCGAACGAAGGCTCTTATTTTTTCTTCTCCAGGAAACCCTACCGGTTCGATGATTGGCCAAGAGGAGCTCACAAAAATTCTTCATTGGTGCCAGAAAAAGAGAGTCACTTTAATTTACGACGAAATTTATGAACGATTGGTGCTCCGTCAGCAGCCTCATGTTTGTCCTCTGGCCCTCGGTAACGAAAGTGGGGCGGAATTTATTTTGTCTATCAATGCCTTTTCCAAGAGTTTAGCCATGACGGGTTGGCGCTTGGGTTACATTGTAAGCCATCATAAAAATATCGCAGCCCTCAGCCCCCTCCATGGTCAGATGCTAACAAGCCTTCCCGGCTTTATTCAGGATGCTGCGATTCAAGGGCTAAAAATCGCAGATAAGTTTTTGGCCCCAGTCGTGAGCACCTACAAAGCTCGTTTGAAAATGATGGAAGAGACTTTAGCGAAAATCCCACAAGTAAAATTTTTAGCCCCCGACGGTGCTTTTTATGTGTGTGTCGATGTGCGCGGAGTGATTCGCACAAAAGGATTCAAGGACGATGTGGCTTTGGCTCAGGCCTTGCTGGATCAAGAAAAAGTTGTGGTGCTCCCCGGTTCTTCCATGGGAATGGACGGGTGGTTGCGCTTTTCTTTTGCCACGAGTGAGGCTGAGATCAAGAAGGGTTTGGAGCGCTTTAGGAAATTTGTTGCTACCTAGGCGCCGTACGAACCCCAGTAAACACCTCATGAAAAAACGGAACCGCGTTCACATGGCCCCGCTTCAACAAAAAAATCACGCTACCCGTTAAAAGTGAGGTCGAAAAAACAATCATAAAAATTGCGGACTTTCCCTTAGGCCTCGTCTTTTTTCGAGCAAAGGCGATAAGAAAAAAAAGCCCAAGAGGGAGCGCCCAGAATGGGAAGGTTCTAATAAGAATATAGAGCCCCCCCATGAGCTTCGCTTAACCTTGTGAAAGGAGTTTTTTAAACTCAGCCGTTAATGCCGGAACCACTTGGAACAGATCTCCTACGGCGCCGTAGTCGGCTC
This sequence comes from uncultured Bacteriovoracaceae bacterium, assembly GCA_964477895.1. GTDB lineage: Bacteria > Bdellovibrionota > UBA2428 > UBA2428 > UBA2428 > CAYZFQ01. The sequence continues at coordinate 30,296 of CAYZFQ010000010.1, forward strand.
GTTGAAAAATGGGAGCCTCGGGATCTGTGTTGATGGCTACAATAACTTTAGAGGTTTTCATGCCCGCCAAATGTTGGATAGCTCCGCTGATACCGCAAGCAATGTAGAGGTTAGGATTTACGGTCTTACCCGTTTGTCCGACCTGCATAGAATGGGGCGCTAGGCCCCCATCCACTGCGGCACGCGAAGCTCCTACGGCGGCGCCAATGGTGTCGGCCAATGCTTCCAAAATTTTAAAGTTCTCAGCGGCTTTCATAGAGCGGCCTCCGCTCACGATGCGCTCGGCTTCCGTAAGATCTGGACGAGCGGTGTTGCCTCCGCCACTCACTCCGGTGGTCTTTACAGCATCTGTTCCCGCTGCCAGAGTTCCTGCAACGATTGCGGCAGGGTTGCCCGCAGCGGTGCCTACGCCCAAAACGTTGGGACGCACGCTCAAAATGGCGGGACCTGCTTTAAACTTAAGCCAAGCAAAGTATTTTCCGGCCAACATGGGGCGCTTGGCTTTGATTTCACTTCCTTTGATTTCGACTGCGGTGCAATCCACGGCGAGACCGCCTCCTAAACGTGCGGCAAGTGTAGGAAAGAGATCTTTCACGAGTGCCGAAGCGGAGCCCGCTAAAATTTGGTAACCCCCGCTCTTGAAAGTTTCCGTGAGTGTGTGGCTAAAAGCTTCGCTTTGGTAGAAGCCCACTTTGTCACCCAAGATAGTGATTAGTTTTTTAGCTCCTTGGCTGCCCGCATCTTTGGCCACTCCGTCGGGGCTGGCTAATTTATCCGCGAACACAATCGCTTCCACTTCGCATCCTTGGGTGCTGAGAGCATGGATCACTTCTAAGCTCGATTTTTTGATTTTTCCGTCTTTTAACTCGGCCAATACCAGTGCTTTCATTTGCATCTACTTTCTTTTAAAAAATTAAATAACTTTGGCTTCGTTGCGCAGAGCATGCACAATTTTTTGTGCCAGTTCTTCGGGAGTCCCAGTTAGTTTTTGTCCGGCCTTGCGTTCTGGGGGTAGTTCGAAAGACACGTACTCCACTTTGGCATCGGCCGCGCTGAGATTCAGTGAAGCCAGCGTGATGACGTCGATCTTTTTTTGTTTGGCTTTCATAATACCTGGGAGGGAGGCGTATCGGGGGGTGTTGATCCCTTTGTGCGCGGCAATCAGGCCGGGGAGTTTGAGCTCGATATTTTCTTCGGCTCCCGCTTCGATGGCACGACTTGCTTTGGCAGACTTCCCATCGGCTGCGATGTCTAATTTCGTAACCACCGTGGCGCGACCGATGTTTAAAAACTCGGCTACCATTTGGGGCACGGCAAGGGCGTCATCGTCGATGGCTTGTTTGCCTGCGAAAATCACATCAAAGGGGCCTTTTTGAGTGAGGGCTCCGGCTAAGGCTTTGGCCACCACAAAAGAGTCAATTTTTTTTGTGTCGTCCTCAGAGCATTGGACTTGCACGGCATGATCGCAGCCCATGGCCAGAGCGGTTCGTAGAGCTTCGGCCACTCGATCGGGCCCTAGGCTAAACACGGTGATCTCGGCTTTGAGTTTGTCACGAGTTTTGATGGCTTCTTCCACCGCAAATTCATCGTAGGGATTCAAAATGAATTTGACTCCGGTGGTCTCAAGGCCACTGGGGCCTAAGTTGGCTTTGGTTTCGGTATCGGGAACTTGCTTAACGATTACGGCAATTTTCATAAGCTTCTAATATGAAAGACCAGAGAGAATCTGGCAATGAGCTCAAGTATTTTATACTGCGCATCATGTCGCAGGCTTGGCTTGGGGCCCTCGACTTACAGTTTTCACGTCAGAAATCCGATATCCCTCATAAGGAGACGTGTATCCATGGTTGCTAGTCGACTAGGCGAAATTTTGCTGCGTGAGAAAATGATTAGCTCCACTCAGTTGGAGGAGTGCCTTGCTGCGGCCAAAAAAGATAACGCACGTCTTATGGATAAAATCGTACAGTCGGGAGCTATTGATGAAGCCTCCCTTATCCAGTTTCTTTCCAAGCATTACAAAATGACCATTATGGACCTAGCCAATTTTGAAATTGGAGCCGACATCCTAAAGCTTTTGCCGGGTCCGATGTGTGTAAAAAACGGCATTGTTCCAGTGGGGCAGCGGGGCACTACCTTGGTTATTGCAGTGAGTGATCCCACAAATATTCAGGTCCTGGACGACGTTCGGTTCCAAACAGGCCTACGGGTAGAGCAGGTGCTGGCCTTTCCTTCGGGTATCCGCGGAATTGTAGAGCGAGTTTGGGGTTTTGACGTTGCCAAACTTTCAGAAAGTATTGCTGAAGGCGAAGAGGGTGGTGTGGCGGTGGATATGGAAGCCGCAACTCTAGATGACGACTCCGTATCACCCGATGACGCTCCTATTATTCAGTTTGTATCCGCACTATTGACCGATGCCATTCGCCGCAAATCCTCTGATATTCATATTGAGCCCTACGAGTCGGAACTGCGGGTGCGAGTGCGGGTCGATGGGGATTTGGTGGAAACTATGCGTCCACCTGCCAATATTAAATCGGCACTTATTGCCCGGGTAAAAGTCCTCTCAAAAATGCGCATCGACGAAAAACGTCTGCCTCAGGACGGTCGAATTCGTTTTAGATTGCCTGAGGGTAAGTCGGTTGATCTGCGCGTCAACTCCATGCCCACTATCTTTGGCGAAAAAATCGTCATGCGTATTTTGGATAAGTCCAATGCCGTTCTTACGCTGGAACAACTAGGTTTTGAAAAAGACGACTTGGAGAAATTTAACAAGGCGATCAATCAACCTTGGGGAATCGTGCTCGTTACGGGTGCTACCGGCTCCGGTAAAACCACAACGCTTTATGCGGCTTTGAATACCTTAAATAAGCCGGATGTGAACATCAGCACGATCGAGGATCCCGTGGAGTATAATTTTACCGGGATCAATCAAGTTCAAACCAAAGAGCATATCGGTCTCACCTTTGCCGAAACTCTGCGGGCCCTCTTGCGCCAAGACCCCGACATCATTTTGCTCGGGGAAATTCGAGATACCGAAACGGCCCAAATTGCGGTGAAGGCCTCATTGACGGGTCACTTGGTTCTTTCCACGCTTCACACCAACGATGCGCCGAGCACGATTATGCGCTTAAAAGACATGGGCATTGAAACTTTCTTGCTCAATTCAGCTCTGGTAGCCGTGGTGGCCCAAAAGCTTATTCGAACTATTTGCAAAGAGTGTAAGGAAGAAGACCCACGCGTAGACGACGCTGGATTACTGAAGCTTGGCTTCCCTCAAAGTGTGATTGGAAAATTTAAACCGATGCGGGGCAAGGGTTGTCCGAATTGCCGCAACACAGGATTTAAGGGACGAGCAGCCGTTCATGAAATCATGGTGATGACCGAAGCCTTGCGAGATCGGGTTGGCAATGCGGGAACTACCGCGGAAATTCGAAAGCAAGCCATCGCTGAGGGAATGAAAACTCTGCGAGTCAATGTTCTGCGTAAAATCATGAAGGGCACGGTTTCCATCGATGAACTTCATGCGGTGGGAGAATAGTCATGGCATACGATTTAACAATACTCCTTAAAACCATGGTGGAGCAGAATGCCTCCGATTTGCACATTACGGTGGGTTCTCCACCCGCCTACCGAGTGCACGGGCAAGTCGTGCGTACCAAGTCCGCACCGCTCACTGCGGATGAAACAGCCGCCCTTTGCTATTCCCTGCTCACGGAATCTCAGAAGAAAAAGTTTGAAGAAGACAAAGAGCTCGATTTTGCCTTTGGTCTAAAAAACGTGGCCCGCGTCCGGGCCAATATGTTTGTGCAACGGGGAGCCGTGGCCGCCGTTTTTCGCCGGATCAATAGCGATATTCCGCCTTTGTCGACTTTAGGTTTCAATCAATCCGTTCAAAATCTCACGGAACGTCCCCATGGTCTTATACTGGTTACGGGTGCCACCGGTTCAGGAAAGTCCACTACCCTTGCGGCTCTCATCGATAAAATCAACCAGACCAAAAGATCTCATATTATGACTATAGAAGACCCCATTGAATACACACACTCCCATAAAACGTGCATTGTAAATCAACGAGAGATCGGTACAGACTGCGAAAGTTTTTCCTTGGCGCTGCGCCAAGTGCTGCGAGAGGATCCCGATGTGATCATGGTGGGAGAAATGCGTGACCGCGAAACTACGGAAAGTGCGATTCGTGCGGCAGAAACAGGTCATTTGGTCTTTTCAACCTTGCATACCAATGGAGCCATTGCGTCTATTAACCGTTTGGTCCAAATGTTTCCCAACGAGACTCAAGACTATATCCGGGCTCTACTTTCTTTCACGCTGGAAGCCGTGGTTTCCCAGGCGCTGGTGGAAAGAGCCGACCGTAGGGGCCGAATCTTGGCTTACGAATATTTGAGCATGACCCCGGCCATTCGAAACCTCATTCGAGAAAACAAGTTGCACCAGATCTATGGCCAGATGCAGTTGGCCCAAGAGGCTCACGGCATGAGCACCATGAATCAGTCTTTAATTAATTTAGTGCATTCCGGGTTGGTGACTCGTGAAGAGGCCTCTGCGCATAGCCCGGAGCTTGAAGACTTCAACAAGCAGATTGATCGAGTTCGGAGATCGGCATGAAGTTTAAATACAGTGGTTACGATCGTGCTGCCAAAGTTGTGAATGGCGAGTTTGAAGCCAGCAACGAGGCCGACGCCCGTGCCAAACTTCGATCCTTGCAGGTGCGCCCCCTCAAATTGGTAGGATCGGGTCGCTCGGGTGGGGGACCTTCTGCCAAAAGTAAAAGCGCAAATATTGATATCGGCGCCCTTTTAGGAGCGAATAATCCCAGGCCTGCGATCCATGAGTTTACGGCCTTTATTCGCCAGTTGGCCACCATGCAAGGCGCGGGGATTCCCATTGTTCAAAGCTTGGGCGTTTTGGCAGAGCAGGTAGAGAATAAAAACTTCGGAAAGTGTTTGTTTCGCATTCAGAAAATGATTGAAGAGGGCGCGAGTCTTACCGATGCTCTTCGTAAGTACCCAGATGTTTTTGATAAAATTTTTGTGAACCTTATTGCTGCCGGTGAAATGTCGGGTTCCTTAGAGGCCATTCTCAATCGTCTTTCGATATACTACGAAAAAGTTTCTTCGCTACGTCGCAAAGTAAAATCGGCCATGACCTATCCCATTTTAACTCTCGTGGTAACGGTCGTGGTCATTGTGATCTTGATGATGTTTGTGGTGCCCACCTTTGCCAGCATGTTTGCCTCTTCGGGAAAGGCTCTACCCGGACCTACTCAGCTCATTTTAGATATTTCCAACGCCTTTAGAGAATATTGGTACATTGTTTTTGGGGGAATCGGAGCGGCGGTCTATGGGATTATTTTTTCCTTTAAAGATGAAAGCACTCGTCGAAAAATCGACCCCTTGCTCTTAACCTTGCCCATCTTTGGTCCGCTTTTGATGAAAATTGGCATCGCCCGTTTTGCTCGAACTCTAGGCACTATGATTCAGTCCGGTGTGCCCATCCTAGACGCCCTTGAAATCACCTCCAAGGTAGCGGGTAACTATGCCATTGAAGGTGCGATTGATAAAACTCGCAAATCCATCTCGCAGGGAAATACCATCGCCGGTCCTCTGGGTGCGGCCAATGTCTTTCCAAAAATGGCCGTCAGCATGATCGCCATCGGCGAGCAAACGGGCGCCCTCGACCAAATGCTTACCAAGGTCGCCGAGTTTTACGAAGATGAAGTGGATGCTGCGGTGTCGTCGCTAACCTCCATTCTAGAACCCTTAATGATTGTGGTCGTGGGTGTGATTGTAGCTTCCGTTCTTATTCCCATGTATCTGCCCATCTTCAAAATGGGCGAGGCCATGTCGGGGTGAGTGGACATGACGTCATATCTTAAAAGCGTCTTAGGTTATCGCGCACTGGCTTACCTAGTGCTCGCCATATTTACGGGAGTCTTTTCTCACTTTGTTATTTTTGAGGGCTCCCCTCTTAAGGGCTCCGAGATTTTCTTTCTTTTCTCCATGGCCATGTTCACCAACAGCCTTTCTCTCTTTTTAAAGTTTGAAGAAAAAACTTTGGAGTCTACTCTCTTTGCCTTCCTCTTGGCTGATGCCGCTATCGTCATGCTGCTCGTGCGTTCTTCGGGCTCCAGTGCCTCTCCCTATTTGGTTCTTTTTCCGATGATGACCCTAGGGGGCGCGGTGGTGTTCCGAGGGATGCTCTCCTTTATTTTTTCCGCGGCTAATTTTATTTTTATGAGCCTAGGTGTGGGCTTTGGCATGGCGATTGTAGGAAATGGCCTGGCCATTTTGCTAACCAGTGTCTTGGGAATGTATTTAGTGCGCGCCCTGGACCTCTCAGGAAAGATGCTAAAGGTATCTGAAGGAGCCCGCCGGCGCTTAGAAAACCTACAGAAAGCTATTCTCACAAATATTCCAAGCGGTCTGATGTCGGTCGATGCCCAAGGCAAGGTGATTCAGGTGAATCGCATCGGGCTCAAGATCTTAGGTCGAAGCGAAAATGAGATTTTAAGTTGTCACATTCGTGATTTGCTCCCCGAAATTGCAGATAAGATATTTCGTCTCAACACCGAGGTCCCCGTTCTAGGTGAAGACCCGATGCAAGATTCCCCCAATCGAAAAACTGTAAAATATCTGCGCCAAGGCGAGGGCGAGCTCAATCTGGGTTATTCCATTGCCCGACTTAGCGATCCCTTAGACAAGAGTCCTTTAGGGACCTTGGTGGTTTTTCAGGACCTCACGAAAATTCTTCGCTTAGAGGAAAGTCTTCGGCTTTCCGAAAAACTCGCGGCAGTCGGAAAGCTTGCGGCTGGCATTGCTCATGAGATTCGCAACCCCCTTGCCGGTATCTCCGGCAGTGCCCAGCTCCTGCATGATAGCGAGGAGCTCTCTCAAGAAGACAAAAAACTTCTCTCAATTATACAAAGAGAATCCACCAGACTGGATTCTTTGATCACGGAATTCTTAGAGTATGTTCGTCCTGCCAAGCCTCGATTTGAAGTTGTTTCATTGGCCAAAGTTGTCACTCAGGTTGTGGACAGTCTTAAGGTCAATCAAAAGTGGGCAAAGTTGGGTTGCGAGGTGGAGCTTAAATTAGGTGGGGGAGATCTTAAAGCCTGGGGAGACCCTAATAAAATCACCCAAGTGCTGATGAATCTTTTAATGAACGCCGCCCAGGCTGACTCCAAGCGTATCCAAGTTCGCCTCCTAAGCGATGCTACCCATGCCGTGGTGGAGATCTGGGACGATGGCAAAGGCATTTCGCCAGAGAACCAGGCCCATCTCTTTGAGCCCTTCTTCACAACCAAAGAAGCTGGGACCGGCCTCGGTTTGGCCATCAGCTACCGAGTGCTAGAGAGCATGCGGGCCTACGTTTCCGTTCGCTCGCCCCTGCCAGAATTTTGTGCCCGGGGGGGGACTCTCTTTCGCCTAGAATTTTTGTATCCTGAAGAGGAAACAAGGAAGAAATCAGCATGAGTGGATCCGACGTTAAACCCTACATCTTAGTTGTTGATGATGAGCCGAGTATTCGCGAATTTTTGCAGATCATGCTCAAGCGCGAAAAGATGCAGGTTGAGACGGCGTCCAATGGTCGTGAGGCCTTGGAAAAACTAGCCACACAATCTTTTGACCTTATTATCTCCGACATCCAAATGCCTGAGGTTTCAGGTCTTGAGCTCTTGGCCAAGGTCAAAGAAAAAGATCCCGAAGCCTTGGTGCTTATGATCACAGCCTTTGGCAGCACCGAGAGTGCGGTAGAAGCCATGAAGCTGGGAGCTTATGATTACCTCACCAAGCCTTTTAAGATCGACGACGTAAAGATCCGTCTTAAAAAGGCCTTAGAAAAGCGACATCTGGTTTTAGACAACGCGCGCATGCGCAAAGAGTTGGGCGAGCGCTATAGCTTTTCAAATATCGTGGGATCTTCCGTTGAGATGCGCAAGGTTTTTGATTTGATCCAACGCGTGGCACCCACGCAGTCTAACGTGCTCATCACTGGTGATAGCGGCACGGGTAAGGAACTTGTGGCCAAGGCCATTCACTACAATAGCGCCTTCGCGGAGAAAGCCTTTATTAGTGTGAACTGTGGAGCAATAGCCGAGAATCTTTTCGAGTCGGAAATGTTTGGGCACAAAAAAGGCTCCTTCACCGGGGCCATCGCCGATAAAAAAGGCTTCTTTGAAGCGGCCGATGGGGGCACGCTGTTTTTAGACGAGATTGGCGAGATGCCTCTGGCTCTCCAAGCCACACTTTTACGGGCGATTTCCGATGGAACCTTTCATCCTGTGGGATCATCAGAGTCTCAAAAGGCTTCCGTTCGAATTATTGCGGCCACTAACCGAGACTTAGAAGAAGAAGTCCGCACTAAGGGCTTTCGAGAAGATCTCTACTTCCGCCTCAATGTGATCAACATCAAGGTGCCATCTTTAAAAAGTCGTCGGGAAGACATTCCTATGCTGGTGGATTTTTTCTTGGAAAAATTTTCGACCCGCTTTGGCAAAACGATTCAGAGTGTGAGCACCGAGTCCATGAACCTGCTTAAAACATACAACTGGCCGGGCAATGTGCGGGAGTTGGAAAACGTGATTGAGCGTATGATTGCGTTGGAGAGCTCTGATTCTTTGCTGCCTGAGTCCTTGCCGGATCATATTCGTGAACCTCTAAAGCCACGCTTTGATACCTTGGGTAAAGAGCTCGTGTGGAATGCTAGTGGCGTGAAACTTGAAGATATACTTATGAGTGTAGAGAAAGAATTTATGCTCAAAGCCTTGGAGCAGTCCAAGGGTGTTAAAAAAGACGCGGCTCGGTTGCTCGGAGTCACCATGAGGTCTCTACGCTACAAGCTAGAGAAGTTTGGCATGGATGCATCGGGCGCGGATGGGGACTAGGGCTTACATAAAAAAGATTCAAATGCCATACTAGGCCTATGCGCCTTTCTCTGTTTTTAAGTCTTGGATTGTGGTTCGCCTTCTCGGGCTGGCGACTCCAAAAGGAATTTTCTTCCTCTAAAAAGGCAGGGGCCACAAAAACTGTACTGCTATCCAAGTGGGATCCTCGGGATCAAGCTCGGCTCCACGAAATTTTGCGGCTGCGAGAGTCGGAATCTTTTCGTGCCCAGCTTAAAAGTGGCTTGCCGCAGAAAACTTATTGGACCTCATTTTCCTCGGCAGTGGCTTCTTGGACTTGGCTGGAACTTTTGCAAGGATTGCATAACGAGGCCAGTTACCAGGGCGACTACAGCTGGGTCTTTGCCAAGCTTTATTATCTTTTAGAGAACACTCCAGATGAGGAGTTGCAAATCGTGAGTGCGCTGGCTCCGTTTTTTTTGGTGATAGGAAAAGACATGGTGGGGGCGCAGCTTATTATGAATGAGCTCGTGCGCCGGGCGGAGAAAAGTTGGATACCCTGGTTTTGGTATGGATTTTATGCCAACGACCGGATGAATTCTCGAAGATTTGCTGCGGATTTATTTGAGCGCGCGGCCCGTTTGCCGGGGGCGCCGTTTTATACGGCGGCCTTGGCCATGCGGCTGCGCCATGGAGCTGAGACTATGGATAATGCCACGAAGCGAAAGCTTGTGGAGGATAATTTGGATCCGGAGTTTTTGGAGAAGCTAAAGGTGTCGCGGCCGGAGTGGTTTAAGTGAGGGAATAAAAAAAGCCCGCTACCCGGTTAGGGTAGCGGGCTTTTGTGATCGCGGATTGCGAGTTGGCTTAGATGCCGGACTGAGAATTTGTGAGAACGCTGTTTTCGTCCATGGTCCAAGCATCGGCATTTGTACCACTTAGAATACCTGCAGCAACAGCAGTAAATGTCCCTCCAGATCCAAGTGTTCCAGTTCCTCCGGCAACGGTGTTAGCACCTACTGGAAAGCTTGTGTATGTCACTCCAGTTCCAGACGGATAAAAACCATTCCATATTGCTGCCGTGTTGCAGCTGGACGCTGGAGGAGTGTACGAGCCAGTAAACGCAGTCCCAAATCCCGTGGTGTATAGGCGAGCTTTGACGAGACCCGCCGCAGGGGCGGCACACGTTCCCGGAGTGCCTGTAGTGTAGACTATGTTTATTCCATCGGGAATAAACCCGATCGTATGAAGATTATGATAGTAGCTCGAGTACTCAGCGAAATATGCCTTCTCCGCAGTAAAGATCGCCGAAAGCTCAGCCTTCGCATTTGATTGCTTCGCTTTATTCTGGAACTTAGAAAAGTTCGGAATAGCGATAGTTGCTAGAATACCGATGATGGCTACAACCACCATAAGTTCCACTAGCGAAAAGCCTGATTTATTGTTTCTCATTTAAAATTCCCCCTGTTTTTTACGTCCAAAAGACGTTCTATATGGATCATTTTATGCGAGGTCCTACCTATAATTAAGCAAGGGGGGTGCCAGTAATCCGTCATTTGGCCTCTAAGCCATTCATGAAAAATCGTGACCTTAGTGGGCCCCACTGTTTAGTTCCTATTCTCAAAATTGCGAGGATTTGCTCTCTCCCCATTTTGCGACGCAATTTGCCGGCACCGACAAAATTTTGACTCGCCTTAACGTGCCCTTAACATTTCGAGTTATGATGCAGGCATGTCCGAGATTTTGTTAAATGTTGAGGGCCTCGGCAAAAGCTATGCACTTCCCGTCCTTCGCGACCTCAATTTTCAAATTCATCGCGGGGAATCTGTAGCTCTGGTGGGCGCCAACGGTGCCGGCAAATCCACCTTTATCAAAATCATCCTGGGCCTTGTGCGTTCCACAGAGGGTAGTGGCCAACTTTTCGGTAAAGACTTTAGCGATCCTGAAAGTCGCAAAAGTGTGGGCTACGTACCCGAAATGCCGGCCTTCTGGCCCGAGCTAAGTGCCACAGAACTTCTTTCCTACCTCGGAAAGCTTCGCCACCTTGAACCTTCAAAAACTCAGATTCGCAGAACCCAGCTTCTTGAAGTGCTGGGGCTTAAACTTCGTGGGGTTCGTCCTATGGGTTCCTACAGCAAAGGCATGCTTCAGCGCACGGCTGTGGCCCAGGCTCTTTTGCATGACCCGGAATTTCTTATTTTAGATGAACCCATGAGTGGGCTGGATCCGCGGGCCCAAGAAAAACTCCGGGTGATATTACAGAACCTGCGAAATAAGGGGAAAAGTCTTCTTATCTCTTCTCACTCTTTGGACGATATTCGGACCCTATGCACTCGGGTCATTGTGATTGAAAAAACACAGGTGGTCTTAGATGGTCCCGTGGCCGAGGTTCTTCAAAAACTTGTGGAGAAATACCGCAGTGCAGAACCTTGGGATGAAGACCCCTTAGGAGAGTGGTCGCATGATCTTTGAAGTAGCGCTCTTTCGCTTTCGTTTGCTTTGCCGCCAAAAGCTGGCTTGGGCAGCACTTGCTGCCGTGGCTTTTTTTATAGTCTTGTCTTTGCTCACAGCTCGGGTTTCTTTTGTAAAGCCTGAAAAGATCTTTTGGGATTTTTCCTTAGCCCTTCATTTTATCTGCCAGGTTTTTCTGGCCCTTTATTTTTCTACCCTTTTGTTTTTTGAGGAAAGCCAGCGGCGAACTTTGCATTTGCTCTTAAGCTCCGGCCTCTCGAGATCTGCTTGGATGCTAGGAAACACCTTAGGCTTCTTTTTTGCTCTTCTACTCTTGAATATTTTCTCCTTTCTCTTTTCTCTAACCCTTTCCTATGTCACTTTTTCAGAGCTGGGGACCTGGGTCTTGGCCTTTCAAAATCATCTCTTGTTGGCAGTCGAAATTCTCATCTTGCTATTCTTGGGCTTAGGACTTTCTTTTTTTATGCGCCCTTTGCTCGCCCTCTTGGCCAGTCTTAGCCTTTGCGCCCTTCTTCACAATATTGATGGCCTCCAAAGAATTTTTTCGGACCCTCAAACGGGTCGCTTTAACTCCGACTTTGGCCTGGGTTCGGTCCTTGTTTTGGCCCGCTTACTCCCCCCACTGGAGTGGTTTGATCTTAAAAGCTTTATGAATTACCAAGATTCCTTTTCTTGGATCTACTGTTTGCAAGTTTCCATTGTGGGTATTCTTTGGGCCGCCTTTATTGGCTTTTTAACTTTGCAGAAGTTTAAGAGAATGGATTTATGATTGAATTTGATTCTCTCCATATTCCCATTCTTATTTTGGGCTGGTTGATGGGCTCCTTTGCCACGGCCTGCATTTACCGTATTCCTCGAGAAATTCCGATTGGCCTTTTTAAAAAAACCCGAAGTTTTTGTCCCGAGTGTGAAGCCAAAATTCCTTTTTACCGAAACATTCCGCTTTTTTCTTATTTGTTCCTCAAAGGAAAAGCTCCTTGCTGTTCTAAGAAAATTTCTTCGCGCTATTTTTGGGTGGAATTTCTCACGCCGGTACTTTTTCTAGTCACCTATCTGCTCCAGCTTAGAAAGATTGAAATCTTCGGAGCTCACCCCGAAACCGATTACTGGGAACTCGCCAAGGTCCTCTACTTTAGCTGGAGTCTCTTGGTGCTTTGTTTTATCGACATCGACTTTCGCATCATTCCCGATCGATTTTCCCTGGGCAATTGGGTCGTGGCTCTTGTGGCGGCCTACTTTCTTGGTGAACCTTCTTTTATTCTCTCGGTCATCGGGGGCGCCTTTGGTTTTGGGGCCTTCTTTCTTTTGGCCTGGTCCTATGAAAAAATTAAAAAGGTCGAGGGCCTGGGCTTTGGCGACGTCAAGATGATGGGCTGGTTGGGCTCCTGGGTAGGATTCTTTGGAGTGCCCTTTGTTATTTTGGTGGCCTCACTCACCGGACTCGTCGTGGGTCTTGCCGCGATGCGTTTTTCTAGGCAGGGTCTGCAAACCGCTATCCCTTTTGGCCCCTTCCTAGCCCTTGGCGCCTACTTGGCCTGGGCTGTGGCCTCGCTTGGGATGTGGTAGGAGCCTTTTTACCCTTTAAGTTCTGGATTTTTTCCAGGCATAGCTTATTCTTAAATTATTGAAATCATTTCACGGGAAGGCCAGGTAGGATGTTTTCTTTTTTGTCCGGCAAAGCTTTGATGGGATTGGACGTAGGCGCCAGTTCGATCAAGCTGATTTCCGGTAAAAAAACCAAAACGGGCTTTGCGGTGGATCAGATGGCCGTGGTTCCCTTGCCTGCACGCAGCATTGATGATCGCGGTATTGTAAACGCGGAAGCCGTGGTGGCGGGCATCATGCAGGCTTTTGAGCGTATTGGAAAATCTAAAGTTGCTGTGAGCACCGCCGTGCGTGGTTCAGGCGTGATCACCAAACGCATTGTCATCTCTCACTTTCCTAAAAAAGAAATTCCCGACCAAGTTCGTTGGGAGGCTGAGCAAGTTTTCCCGGCCGATATTTCTACAATTTTTATCGATTATCTTTTGCTGGGAGAAAGCTCTTCTCTGCCAGGTGCACCTCCGGGTACTAAGGGCTGGGATATTTTGCTCGTAGGTGTGAGGCAAGACACCGCCCATAACTTAAACAACGTGATTGAGGCGGCGGGTGGCGAAGCCAAGGCTGTAGACCTCGATTGTTTTGTAGTGGGAGATTTGCTCGAAGCCACTCAGGTGAGTTCTAAGGAAGAGGCCGTGGCTTTTGTGGATATTGGGGCTTCTGCCACCCGAGTGGGCGTGCGCCACCGCGGGAATATTGTCTTTATTCGGGAATTTCTTATTGGGGGCAATGCCTTTACGGATGCCATTGCCCAGGCGTTGGCTTTAAGTTTTGAAGATGCCGAGTCCCTAAAAATTCATGATGGGATGGGGATTCCTCAGGAAGCTCACGAGGCCTTGAAGAGCGTTATTCAGTCTTGGCGCCAGGAACTTCAACAGGCCGAAGATGTTTTCATAACCCAAGAGCAGCAAGCCCTTATTAAAAAGTGGGTTCTCTTTGGCGGAGCTGCGAGCACTCCGGGTTTGGTGGATTTTTTACGCTCTGAGGCCTTGGGAGAGAGGCTCCAGGTCATGAATGCTCAGGAGTTTTTTCAAGTGGGTTCAAAAAATGTTGATCCGGCTTTGCTTCAAGCCTGGGCTCCCCGCCTTTTTACCGCCGCCGGCCTTGCTGGCAGGAAGACATAAGCGATGGCGGGAATTAATTTAGCCAAGCAAATTAAAAATCGTCCCACCCAGGATTACTCCGCGGCGCCTTCAATGAACTCCGCACCCGATTCAGCTTCTACCTATTCCGAGGGGGGAATGGGGGAGTTTGGTCGAGAGGAAATCATTCGCCTCATTATGGTCTTGGTAGGAGTTGGTATTATTTACGGCGCCAAGTTTGCCGTGACGGATTACACTCAGCGTATCACGGATGAGAAACAAGCCGTGATCAACAAAATCGCAGCCGAGGTTTCCGCCGAGCAGGCCAAGTTAGCTTCGCTCAAAGACTTGCAAGCCGAAGAAGAAGCCTTCAACAAGCGTGTGGAAGAGTTGCAAAAAAAACTCGATCTTGTGGAATCTGTTTCACGCAATCGAAATACTCTCGTGCGCATGGTCGACTTCGCAGTTACAGAAATGCCTCGTTCTGTTTGGCTCAGCCAGATATCAGTTGACCTCGGAGAGGCGAGTCGAATTGAGCTCCAGGGTCGCTCCACCACGATGCAACTCGTCAGCGAATACCTCAAGCGCTTAGAAGGCGCTGTGTTCTTCCCAGACTGGCAGCTCGTGGAAACCGAAAACTTAAACGCAGCCGGAGCTTCTGCCGCTCCACCGACGACCGGAGTCGTAGATGCCAAAGCCATCCCCCAAGATGCCAAGCGCTTTACGATTAGTGCAAAAACGGTGAAGCCATGATTCGTCGTTTGCTCAATATTCCTTTTATTCTTTGGATTTTGATCGCGGGGGGACTCGCGGGCAAGCAGTATTACGACTGGAACACTACAGTGAACGCTCAACTCGACAGCACCAAAATCGCTAAAGAAGCCGAGTTAGCTGGGCTTAAAAACCAGACGGCAAAAATTGAAGAATTTAAAAAGAAAAAACAACAAAAGTTGGCTCAGCTTCAGGAGTTGGGCGAAAAGTTCCGTGCAACGGCGGATCGCCTGCCCCGGACTTCGGCCGTTCCCGAGCTGCTTAAAATTCTAGCCGACATCGGAGATAAGGCTGGCCTGCAATTTACAAAGTTTCGACCTCAGCCGCCTCAGCCCGAGCAATTCCTGGTGATCACGCCCTTGGAAGTGACCCTGCGTGGCACTTATATCCAAGTCATGAGTTTTTTAGATGCCACCGCTCACACGACTCGTGTTGTTTCCGCAAGTAAACTCCTCATTGAGGAACCCAAAAGTCGCGGCCCCGTGACCACACTCAATGTCCAGGTGACTCTTCGCACCTATCATATTGAAGACAAAGATGTGACGGCCCAATGATGATTAAAATTGCGGCACTTCTTTTATATCTGTCCGCTCAAAGCTTTTTGTGGGCGCAAAAGCCTGTGGAATTGCCCGCTGAAAAAACCCCGCCGCAATCTGCCGAAGAGTCTGCAAAGTTAAGTGCGGAAGCTCAGGGATACACTTTTAATCCGATTGCCGTGAAGCGAGACCCCTTTGATCCGCCTCTCTTTAGCGACAACTCCAAGGTCAGCGAGCTCCAGCTTTTTGATTTGAACGAGATGAATCTCGTCGCGGTCCTCACCGGGATGGGGCGACCTCAGGCCATGCTGGTTTTACCCAATGGAAAAACTCACATCGTTCAAGCGGGTGATCAAATTGGTCGGCATAAGGGCCGAGTGTCTCGCATCACCGAGAATGAAATTGTGGTGAAAGAAGTATTCAAAGACTACCAGGGTCGTTCTAAAACGAGTCTTACCAATCTCGTTCTTGCTCAATGATTTTTTTACGAGCGTAAAAAAACTGACGCTCATTGATGTCAAAAATCACTCGTAGTCCAAGCCTTTGGGAATGCCGGTGCCCCACTTATACTGAAAGTCAGGGGAGCATCATTGTCATGGCATTTTTGAAAAAGGGACTCATTCTTCTTTCTCTTTCGCAGTTCGGTGCAGTCACATTGCGCGCACAAGATCTAAAAGACGAACTCAATGCTTTGGAAGATGTGCCGGAAGACGATCTTTCGGAAACCGGTGATGCGTTGCCTACAGAGGGCGCGACACCTGCGCCCCCGGCAGCCACGACTCCTAAAGTCGAAGATCCCCTGGATGCTCTTCCAGACTCCGACGAATTGCCACCAGCCGATGACAGTGCCGACTCTGCTCTTCCTAAAGACGATTATGATATGTCGGAAACCAAGGGCTTGGAAAAAGAAATTGATGCCCTCAAAGAACCCGAGCCATCGACGGCTACAACCGAAGCCTTAACCGGAGTAAGCGCGGAAGCCGCAGGCCGCCTGACCCGATTAGATTTTCGGCAGCTCACGGATCGCGTGCGTTTGAGTGTGCGCTCGGATCGCTCGTTGGATTACAATGAAGAGCCGCGCAATCGCCGCCGCCAGTATATTATTGAGCTTAAAAATGCAGCCATTGGGAAAAGTTTACTAAAACGCGTTCTAGATACAGGAGAGTTTGATGGCCCAGTAGCCCTCGTGCAAGCCTTCGATTCTCGGATCGGAAATATTCCTAGCGTGAAAATTCTTATTCAGCTTCGGCAAATCGTGAAAGCAACAGTTACTCGCAGTGGCAACGACCTCAACATCGATTTCCCTATTCTTACAGACAGCACGCTTTTCCGATCGCGCAGTCAAGACACGGTTATCTTGCCCGAAACCTACCTATCGGCGAATCAGCGCACCGTCTTCACGGGAAATAAAATCAATTTGAATTTAAAAGATGCCGACATCGCAGATGTCGTGAATCTTTTATCCAAGGCATCTGGTAAAAATTTCGTCTTGGGAACGCCCTCCACAGCCAAGGTCACTCTAAATGTCCGAGCTTTGCCGTGGGACCAAGTTCTTTCCATTATTTTGCTCAATGCCAAACTTGGTTACCAAAAGCTAGGCAACGTCTACCGCATTGCGCCCATCACCGACCTGAAAACCGAAATTGAACAAGCAGCCGACACTCAAAAAAAATCTGAAGACATGATTCCTTTAGAAACTCGTCTTTTCGCACTTAGTTACGCGCGAGCTGCCGAAGTGAATACCAACATTGTGGATTTTAAAACCTCACGCGGAAAATCCGTACCCGAAACTCGTACCAATTCCTTGGCCGTAACCGACACTCCCGCCGCCCTCGAAAAAATTGCGCGCTATATTAAATCCATCGACCGCCAGACTCCCCAAGTTCGCATCGAGGCTCGAATTGTGGAGGCTCGAAAGGGCTGGCAGCGCACCTTCAATTTCGATTGGAAACTAGGAGAGTCCACAAACGGCGCCACAGTATTCGACGACAGTTTTGCCAATATGGGAGGGCGAGGAAACACCTTCAGGCAGAATACGGGCAATCTTTCCACCGCCCACAATGATGTGGCCTCCAATACTGGTGCCGACGGTGGAATCCGACTCAAAGTTGGGAATCTAGGAACCTGGGGCGCCGTTCAAGCTGTGCTCGGGATGTCGGAAAACGAGAATCTCACCAAAACCATTTCAAGCCCCAGCGTGACCGTTCTGGATAATCGCACGGCTACTATCACCCAGGCTGAGACACGTAACATCATCACTCCAGGGGTGAATGGAGGTCCTCCCACCACCACGACAATTTCGGTTCCACTGAGTCTCAAAGTAACTCCCCAAGTCACGACCGACGGCTTTGTATTGATGAACGTGGATCTCACGGCCGACACCGTTACCGCGGGTTCGCAGGAGCCCAACAAGCGCAACGCAGTCACTGATTTGATTGTTCAAAGTGGAAAAACAACCGTGATGGGTGGCATCTATCAAATTAGCAAAGCACAAAACGAGAGGGGCTGGCCTTTCTTCCGCAAACTTCCTTTACTGGGAGCCCTTTTCCAAAATTTCCAAGAGAAGCAAGAAAATCTAGTAGAGCTACTTATGTTTATTTCGCCCAGCATCGTAAATTCCGACAAGAGTCTTATGGCCGGCAACATCGACGAGGCCGACAACTCGCAAAACACTGCCGCAGCACCCAAAGATGACTTGGAATCCTTGCCCGATGAGACCCTGTAAAATTTCTGACACCCGCTCTGAGCTCAAGTGGCCTAAAATAAAGTCATGAACTTTTGGATTGTGCAGCTCATCTTTAATGGACTTGCCACTGCAGCGCTTCTTTTGCTTTTTGTGCAAAAGCGAAAAATATTTTCGCTCGAAAAAGAAGTAGCCTTTCTCAAAGCTCAGTGGCTATTTTCCTTCGACCCCGACATCGTGCGCAAAGAACCCTCAGTCAACGAAGTTAAACTTCTTCCCGAGCCTGCCGAAATCATCTCCAGCAGCCTCGCCGAAAAAGAGATGCCCTCGCCCTCGGGTATTCCTTCCCTTCAGCTCGATCGATATGAAATGGCGCAGAGCCTCTTTTCCAAGGGAGTCGACCTGCGCGAGATTTCCAAGCAAACAGGGCTAAGCATTTCGGAAATCCAGCTCCTCGGTAAAATGGTTCAAAAAAATCACTAGTTCTGTGCTTGGAGCCCACGACAAAAATAATTTTTTCGCAGAGAATTAACCGCAGCGAAATGGCGCGGGGTCCTATGGGTCAGATGAGCGCAGCCTTTCGTCAGGAAAACTAAAAGTTTTGACATTACGCAAAGCTTTGACTAACTGCGTTAGAGGGGAATATGTGGGATTTTAAAGAGGGCGAATGGGTGGTCGTGGCCACCGTAATTGTGGGTCTGTTTCTATTCGAAGCTGGCCCTAAGATACTGAATTTTATAAAGAAAAAAAGGAGCTCGTAAAATCTTTTAGAAATCTCGAAGTGGGTGTCAAAGCACAGAGGAAAGATTTTGAAAGAAGATTTTAAGATCCAGGGGTCTTGTAAAGCTTTGATAGACAAAGTTAAAGAGGTGATCATTGGGGCGATGCAATAGGGGCGGAGCTTCCAACACCTTTGGCTTAAAAAAAGAGCTTTGGGATTATTTAGTTTAGAGGGGGTAATAGAAATGAACGAAGGAAAGAACATGGAAGTGCTGGGTCAAAAGGGAAATGTAGCAGCTGCGGTGATGCCGACATCGGCGACCACCGAGGCAAACAAATTCATCAAGACGATCAAGCGTTACCAAAATCGAAAACTCTACGATACGCATCAAAGTTGCTACGTAACTTTGGATGAAATTGCAGAAATGATTATGCGCGGTGAAGAAGTGGCGGTTATCGACAATCGCACCAAGAAAGACATCACGTCTTCCACTCTCACCCAGATCATCTTTGAAAAACAAAAACGCTCGAAGACCATTATTCCGGTAATCACGCTACGCGACATCATCCAAGTAGGTGGCGGTACGTTCTCCGGCTTCTTGTCGAAGAGCGCAGAAAGCGGCACTTCGGTTTTGACGAAGGCTAAGGCTGATCTCGATCGCGCCTTTGGCACGACCGAGAATCTGCGTGGGGCTTTCCAAATAACTCAGCGAGCTGCTGAAGATTTGAAAAAAGCTATTGAAGAAAAAGCTCAAAACCCCGGCCAAAGCCGTGAAGTTTTGAACGCTGCGCAAAATCAACTCCAAAACTTGAGTTCACAGCTCAATAACTTGGAAAAGCTGATCGAAGCGGTTGAAGCCCGCGGAGGCAACGCCTAAGATTTTTTCTTAATGAAGAAAAAGCTTAACCCTGATCACACGCTGCGTGTGGTCGGGGTTTTTTTATGCCTTTTTGTAGTGATGCTCATCCGGGCTTGGCCTCGCTGGTCCATAAGCCAAATTTGGGCTGAGGACGGGGATGTCTTCCTTGCCTCGGCGTGGAATGAAGGGACCTCATCCCTATTCACTCCCTTTGCGGGATACTTTCATTGCGTACCGCGTCTTATAGCCTACGTGGGCAGCTTTCTGCCGCTGGAATACATTCCGACTTTTTTTGTCTTTCTGGTTATGGGCCTCCATGTGGGGATTTACTTACGGCCCCTGGGTCGAGACTTTAGTGAGTTCGTCCCGAGTTTTGGTAACCGGGTCCTCTTTAGTGTGGGGCTCTTTTTTACAGGCGGCTTTATCGAAGGCTTCGGCACTCTAGCCAATCTACATTGGTTTTTTAGCGTCTACTTTATGCTTTTGATGCTGAGAAATTTAGACTCGAGGCTGGGCTGGGGGGAGTTGGCGTTTTTGTTTTTAGTGGGAGGAAGCTCGGGTGAAATTGCGGTTTTTTTACCCTTAGTGGTCTATCGTGGATACCTCAAATTCCGGCACCGATTTTCTTGCCGAGAAGAAATCATTTTGGGAGGAATGCTTCTTTTTTGGGCTGCAATGAATTTTTGGGCGCGTACTCCGAGTTACGAAAACTCTGAACTTCGCTTTGTAAAAATCGTGGAGGCCCTGCTTTATACTCATTGGAACGCACTGGCTTTGCAGCCACTCATCGGGGATGCGTTGACGGAGTGGTTGCCGCGAGGACTCGTGCTGCTCTACTGGATTCTGGGGGGACTTATCTTGGTGGGCTATGCAAGATTTTTTGCCACGCGACTCAAGAAGAATTTTCCCACTCAGCTCCTCTTCGGAGCTTATCTTTCCACAATGGCGATGCTAGTGCTGATGTGGAAAGCCCGCTCCGGCCTCATGGGAATCTTTGGCCAAATCGAACGCTCCCAAGGTCTCAGCGACGGCCGCCATAGCATTGTGATTTCTGTACTGGCTTTCACTCTTCTCTTTTATTTCCTGCATGAGGGGAAGAAGGCGCCTGGCGCTTTCCCACGTAGGCATCGCGTTATTCCTGGGGTGGCGACTGGCCGGCTTTTGGTTTTTGTTCTTCTCTATGTGGCTCTGGCGGCGCCACGCTTTGTAATTCCGCATTACAGAGGTGATTTGTCCTGGCGGGAAGAATTGCAGAAGGCGCAGCGTCTGGAAGGCGCAGAATTTTTGGAAGTGCCGATCAATCCGCCTCCTTCTCGGGCGAAGTTACGACGGCGGGATTGAGGGGTAGGTTCGGAAGGGCGGATGTTTTCTTGACAGGCAGAGGCTAAAAACCAAGGGTCAAAATTCCAGAACTTGCCAGTCAGTTATAGCAAGCTCAGAATGAAAAATATGAAGTATTTTCAAATGATGATTTCCGCCTTTTTCTTTTTCACCACTTTCATACTTTCCGAATCGTTGAGTTTTGGAGCAGATGCTCAAAAGCATGGAGTTTTGGCAACTGACACGGGCACAAAGAGTGCTAGTGCGAAAGCCAGCTCTGCAAATTCCAACTCACGGGTCACTGTCGGCAGAAGATTGGCTTCCGATACAAAGGATGCTTTTGATGAAGTTGAAGTCACCCTGTTTAATATAAGCGAGTCCTTTCTTGATCATGAGGCATATTTACCGAGATTTATTAAAGTGAGATCGAAGCGGGGGGAGATTCTTGTTTCTCGAATGTATGTTTCAACCTATCGAACTAGGGGAAAAGGATATGAAGGCAAATTCTTAAATGAGCCCTTTTACTTTGACAACGAGAATAAAAATAACGCCTTCCTCGCGTGCGAGAATAGGCAACTATATACGAGCAGGAATCGGGAGAAGTTTCTCGAAAAACCAGGTTTAGGTTTAGGTATTGGAAAAAATCGCGATGGCGCGGACCCATATGAAAAAAATACCACTTTAAAATTTTCGGAAATTGAAAAACATTATCCGCAAGTAGCGAGACAGATTCGGCTTAGCTTCGCAATGGTTTTTGGGGAACCCTATTTGTCCAGCCTATCCGAAGACGACCGAGCGTTCTTAGAGTATGCAAATTCAGAGCAAACAACCGCTGCAGATCTAATGCGAGAGTCGCATATAGGCATCGCTACTTTTCATCCTTTCGTAAAGCAGCTGTTGAAATTACAAAGTACAATTAATAAATAGGGGTCATAAACAGGTCTATTAACCCAATAGTTTGCCAGCTATTTTAACGAAACACACAAGCTTCTTGGTCATTATCCATATACCCTAGAGCACGCGTCGCGCGTAGAACCTCGCGAATTCCCGCGTGATTCTTTGCTAAGTCCCCGCAGGCTTTACCATCAAAGCCAAATGAGTCGCGATTTCTTCTTCCGCTTCTTTATAACTCTTAGACTTAATCAACTGCAGAATCTTTTCTAGCTCCGCCTTATGAAAGCGCTGCTTTTCATCGTGGGATTCCATGGCCATATTAAAGAGCTCTTCAAGTCCCCTAAACTCGTCTTTGGATCGTAAATGCAAGCGCACGGGATGGCGGCCTTGGATAAAATCCTGCAATCGCTTTTTTAGTGCATAGAGCGGGCCAGCTACTCGATGGGTGAGTATAAGTCCCAAATAAAAAATAGTTGAGATCATGAGTATCAAAGAGGCCACCACGCCGGATGTTAGGAAGCGCAGTTCATGTTCCAGTTGGGGCACCAAACTGGGCATCTGAATGGTGGCGTGGTTGATCAGGCTCTCGTAGTTATAACGCAGATAAAAAATATTTATTCCGCCGATCACGGTGTAAATCAAACCTGCAATCAGGCAAATGCGAATGGTGAAGCGATATTGGAAGTCGCGTTCAATCACAAAGCGGTAGCGGCTTCGGCGCTGCAGGGCCAATTTCTCGGATAGTTTATCGGCTACTTGGGGCTGTGATGTCATTGTGGACACTCCTCTAGGCCGGCGGCCACCGCATGCAATCGCGCGATAAAGCCATAGGTCTGCCGAACACTGCATAGTTCACCCGGACTATGTCCGCGCAGCGGTGGGAAGGGACGCTTCGATGGGGCCTCACGCGATTCAAAGGCTTCAAGCAGAGACCCCGGTTGGTTTAAATTTTCATAGGCGGCGCGATCGCCCAGTTTTTCGTGAATGCGCAGAAAACCACCAATGGGAATTCCATTCACAAGATACAAGGTGGGCTCGGCGGCCACCGTTTCACCGCTTGGTTTTTTGTAAGTGAGTGCCGTGGGCACACCT
Source organism: uncultured Bacteriovoracaceae bacterium (assembly GCA_964477895.1). GTDB lineage: Bacteria > Bdellovibrionota > UBA2428 > UBA2428 > UBA2428 > CAYZFQ01. The sequence goes on from CAYZFQ010000010.1 coordinate 53,182, forward strand.
TCTTGGAGAATAAAAGCTGAGATGGCTTGTGACTCTTTGCCCTTGCGCATTTTCTTCTTCATATTACTAGAAGCTTCGAGCAACTCCGAAGAATCTTGAATGGCCAGTACACCCATTCCATAAGTTCCCGCATCATTTTTTACAATGAGGTAAGGCTTTTCTGAAATCTCGCGTTCCCGATACTCCACAGCTAGCTTCTTCAATAAGTCACTCGCCAGGTCGGCCAAGCGCTTCAAGTCCTCATCCTTATCGAAGATCACATGATCAATTGTGGAAGATTTCAGAGAGAAATACCAGGGGTCAAAAAATTCGAATTTTTTTTGGAGCTTGGCCAAGATGGAGTCCACAATCTCAAAGTGCTTGGATTTGCGTCGACGGTACCAGCCCAGGCTCAAGCTTGGAAAAGTGGGTAAATGCACATTCTGAATAGACTTTGGCACGCCTCCACTCAAATCGTGATTGAGTAAAAGGGCATCGGAACCTTCTAAGGCCTCAGCCGGCGGGAGATAAACGAGCTCTTTTCCATCTGCCGTCTTCAGAGTCCAGGCTTTAGGGATCGAAGGTTCGCCGGGCCAAAGTAGCTTCACTTGAGCCCCCGAAGCTTCTAAGATTTTAATGATACCTGTAAGATTTTGCAGATAGCCTTGGTTGTTCGTGTGAGCTTCGGGCACTACCGTGATTTTCCACGGACCCGCTTTCAGCAAACGGGCCGAAAAAAATTCCCGCATTTTATCGGAGGCTTTGGACTGATGATCAGGGCTTAAATTGTTAAAACCCGCAGGAAATAAATTGACGTCGACCACGCAAGTTTTCCATCCCGAATCACGCAGATCTAGAGAGGCGTAAACTGGCATCCCACAGGGGGGGGCTTGAGTATGCAGGGCCTCGGTTAAGGCGTCGCTATGGGCAACGAGGGTCTCGAAAAAATCTTCGCTTCTTGAGCTTGCCATTGTTCTAAAATCCTTTTCCCTATTTGTAGCAGATTTTCTCGGTTAAGGTCTTGGGGGGCGTATCGAGGCAGTTCCGCCCAGGCACGAGGCGGAAACTTCTGATAACGCGGGTCTTCGCGCAGAGCTTCCCGCAATTTCTGTTGAGAACTAATATTTTCTAGGACTTCAGCGGCACGCCTCTCTCCCAGAACATCGATAAGGACATTTTTATTGGGTGCTGCCACTCTCGGTAAAGCCCGATTTAAAATTCGCAGATGGGCTCGACCTAAGCCGCGGGAGGCAAGCTCTGTTTCTAGGAGGTGGGCCTCTTCCAATGGAAAGCGCTCCAACACGCTTACTGTAATGTAGCGAGTCTCCGGTGATCGAACCCAAGTCTCAATGTCGAGGGCTGTTTGAGTGAGGGCGTTTTGCACCGGCTTGAGTCCGGCTAACAATTCGGTCAGCTCATTTAGGAAAGTCTTGCCCAAGAAATTCTTAAAAATTTCCAGCGCCTGGGTTTTTCCGCTTTGAAATACACGTTTAAACAAACTCTCCCGCTCATCCGATTTTTCTTCGGCTAAAAAAAGTTTTAAGACTTTTTCATCAAAAAATTTAAGGAGGTGTCGGGGACTGTCTAAGAAGTCTAAGGCATGGCGTGAGGGGGGAGTGTCGAGCACGCAGATGTCGAAATCTCCACTTTTCTTCAGGCCCAAAATCTTTTCAACACCCAGATATTCTTCAATTCCCCCTAACTGAGACTGTAATATATTAAATAACCGGTGCTTTAATATTTTGGTGTTTCCGCCTAGCTGAGGGGCGTGGTGCCGTACAAGTTTTTCAAGGGCATCGTGGGTATCGAGCCAAAGAGCGGAAAGAGTTCCCCCGTTTGGAAACTTTTTAACTTCGCGCGCTTCATTGGAAAGTTCCGTGAGCCCGAGTGCCTGAGCTAAGCGTTTGGCGGGATCAACCGTGATCACCGCAGTGCGATACCCCACCTCCGCGCAAGCGAGTCCTAGGGCAGCCGCCGTGGTGGTTTTGCCCACGCCTCCTGAGCCGAGGACGACGAAAAGTTGGGCTTCGCTCATTCTACAATCCTTGTTCCATTAGTTTTTTGCAAAGCGCACTTAAGGTTTCCGCCGGATCCGGACGTATGATTTCAGGTAAAAAGTAAAGAGGAACATCGGGTCCTAACGAGCGTTTAAACTCTTCCAGCAAAGACTTTTTTTCCTTCCAAAGTTCTCGTTCATACAGAGCCTCTTTAAGCCAGACTTCGTCTAAAGAGGGCGCGGTCGGCAACTCGGGCCAGTCCTCCCAAAGAGGACTTCGGTTGATCAGGTACCGAGGAGAGGGCAAAGCCATGGCGCGCAGTTGGGATGCGAGTTCAAAACTCTCGCGAAGAGGCAGTTCCTCCAGCAAACTTACAATATAAATTTTACTGAGATTGGGATCTCGAATGTCACGCATGATCTGAGAGGCCTGTTTAAAAATTAATCCTGTAGAAAACACTTCAGTTAAGGCATGGGTGCTTTTGAAAAGCATCAAGCCGTGACCCGTTGAAGGGGCGTCCACGACCACATGTCGCCAGGCCTCCGCAGTACCGGGAACCACTCCATGCGAGGCCTCCCAGTGAATTTTTCCAAGCAGGACCGCGGGTTCCAGTCCGGGACAAACATCTACAAAGGCGGAAACTATGCGATTTTCAAAAACTAGGTCCACAAGCTTGTCTCGAAAAACTGAAGTGAGTTGGGCCCAGGTGGAATGCTCGGATCCGAGGCTTAAAAGGTGGCTGAAATATTGCTTAAAACTTTCGCGAGGAAGGATGCGGGATCCCCAGACTTTTTTAGAAGCGGGCAGCCAAGTATTAGCAAAGGGAGTGCCGCGGTGACCCAAGAGCTCCAGCGACCTGCCACTGCCCTGGACATCAATAAGCAGCACGGGGCCTTCGTTTCGCTCCGAAAGACTTTGGGCTAAGCTGGCGGCTACGGTGGATTTCCCCACCCCGCCTTTCCCAGTGATAATGTGTAATTGCGCAGTCAACTTCTCTCCCTTTTTCAAAGCGCGCAAAGTGTCTCTTCTGTTGAAGGTTCCGAGACTAGGCCTTACCGTTCTCTCCGACTTCATGTTAAGATTCAAGCCATTAGCGAGGTCGCATTAAGGATGACCTTCGCAGGAGGTCATTTTAAACATGAAGTCACATTTGTCGCCTAAGACATCGTTTTTAGCCCTAAGCGCCATGGCGCTTTTTTTGTTGGCCAGCTGTGGCCAAAGAGAATTTACCCAAGGCGAGTACGATGATGTGAGCAAAGACCGTTTGCTCGACGACAAATTCAATGAATCCGATGCCAGTCAGCTGGCAGAAGAAATGATCGGTTCCATGGCCGCCCACCCCGTGTTTACGGATGCTCGCATACCCCCCGTCGTTCAGGTGGAAATGGTTCGTAATAAAACCTCCGAACATATCGACACAAAAGCTATTACAGACTCCGTACGCACGGCTTTGATTAAAACAGGAAAGGTGCGATTTTCGAACAAAGAAGATCGCGAAACGCTGTCGGAAGAAGTGGATTATCAGCAACAGTCGGGTCGAGTGCGCCGAGATACTCAGAAAAAACGCGACGGGGGCATCGGTGCCGACTATGTTCTGACGGGAGATTTAATCTCTAATGTTCAGCAGGTGGGGAACCGAAAACTGGTTTATTACCGTCTAACTTTAAACTTAACAAACCTCACCACGGGCCTCATTGAGTGGTCGGAGGAGAAGCCCATTCGTAAACGCTTTAAGAAAAAAGCCGTGGGTCTCTAGGCTTTAGGAATTTTTTCAATGCGCGCACGAGCTCTTTTTCTTATTTTATTGTGCTCGTGTGCGAGCGAAAAATACCTCAAAAACCCGGGCCACAGCACTTTTGAGCGCCGGGACTATGCGCGCGCCGCAGATGAATTCGGCAAAGACGCCAAAAAACCCAGTTCCAATCAAGTCCTGTTTATTTTAGACCAAGCCACGTCGCTTTTTGCCAATCAGGACTTTGAAGGGGCCATCCCTCTTTTTCTACAGGCCGAAAAACTTGCGGAAATCAAAGACTATACAAGTCTAAGCGAAGAAGTAGGGGTGCTGGCTACGGGGGAGAATGTTCGAGGCTACAAGGGTGAAGACTTTGAGAAAATTCTTATCAACGTGTATTTGGCCATGGCCTTTGCCGCAATCGGCAAACTTGAAGACGCCCAGGTGGAAGCTCGTAAAATCAACTTGATCCTTTACCGTATGATTACGGAGGGGAAGCGCAATTATCAGGAATCACCCTTTGCCCGATATTTCTCGGCTCTCATGTGGGAGGCCAATCGGGATTGGAATGACGCCTATATCGACTACAAAAAAACAGCGGAACTTGACCCCGCCTTTCCTGAAATCGGAAGAGATTTGCTTAATATTTCGCAAAAAATGCATTTCGCGGAAGAGTATCGTGAATGGCAAGATAAGTACCCTCACGCCAAGCCTCGAAGTCTCAAGGCGGGTGAGGGGGAAGTGGTCGTAATTTTTGAACAGGGCAGGTCTCCCATAAAAGTTCCTCGCGATGGACAGGATTCTGTTTTGCCACGCTTTCAGAGTCGTAGCTCTTTAGAGAGTGGCGCGCGTCTCATGGTGAATGGTCAGGCTCAGGGTTCTTTTGAAAGAGTTTTAGACATCGACCTATTGTCAAAAAGCTTTTTAGAGGACCGTATTGCACGAATGAAAGCCGCTAAAGTTGCAGGCCTTGTGACGAAGGGGGCTCTGGCTTACGGCATTGGAAAAATGGCGAAGAGCGAAGATCTGGGTTGGTTGGCTTTTTTTGTGATGGCGGCTAGTGATCGGGCAGATTTGCGCTGTTGGAAAACATTGCCGGCAGAGCTTAAGATGTTGCGTCTGCCGCTCAAGGCGGGGCGTTATCACCTTCAGGTAGATGTTCTCACGGGAAACTCTACTGTGTTACGTAGCAAAGACTTTGGGGAAATCGAAGTCAAAGCTGGTAAAAAGCGCATCTTTGTAGCACGTTAGTAAAAATGTTTGGACCTATCGAATCCGTGATTTTTGATTTTGATGGAACGCTCGTGCACACCATGCCTTCCGTTGTGCGCGGGTTGAAATCAGCCGTGGAACTGGGACTGGGGCATGAAGTTTCTGAAAGTGAGTTGGTAAAAACCTTCGGAGCGGCCCCTCAGGATGTTTTGCGGCGCTGGTTGCCTGAAGAAAAAATTTCCCAAAGCTACCAACATTGGCTGGATTTTGAGAAGTCTTTAACGGCTCAAGACATGCTTCCCTTTGCGGGTGTGGAGGAAATGCTGAGTCAGCTGAGCGCTCAAAATCTGTTTATCGGCATTTTTACAGGGCGGGATCGTGCGGGTACTTTAAAAATTGCGAGTCATCACGGTTGGCAAAATAAATACTGGAACGAAGAAAAAATGCTTTGTGGAGATGATGGCCTTCCCACCAAACCCAGCGGTGCGGCCCTGCTTTTCTTATTGGAAAAATTCCAACTCAATCCGGATCGATGCCTCATGGTGGGGGATCATATCTTCGACATGATGGCGGCACGCGCAGCGGGGGTAAAAGCGGCCGCTGCTTTGTGGGACCTTCCTCCAGGTGAGGGAACGGATCGGTCGCGCTTTAAGGCCGCGTGGAAAAAGTGGGATGAGGTGGATGTAGATTTGCGTTTGCCGGAACCTAAGGCCCTAATGGGATGGCTAAGCCCTTCTCGAACGGCGCCGCCCTAGCAGCCATATTCTTTGCATTTTCACTTGCTTAGCTTTACGTAATCTTTCTTTGCCTTAGATAAAGGAATGGATTACTTTTGCCGCCATGCGCAAGAAGGGGTCTGTTTTTTTACATTTAGGCGCATGTCTCTTCTCGGCTTATTCGTTTTCTTTTCCCCTGAAACCCGAGGCTTTTTTAGTTTTGCCTGAGAGATGTCGTTCTGCCTTCCCCTCTCACTCGGCCCAAGCTTCAAGCACTAAGCTCGGCGAAGATTTAAAAAACCTAGAAGGAGCCTTTGGAGCGGAACCTGCTTTAAGGGTGGGTGCTTTTGTTGTGAAAATTCAGGGCGGACTTACTCCGGTTCTAGCCTCTGAACGAGCGCGCTTAGGAAGATTTTTTGAAACGATGATCGACCACAATGCCGTGGGTCTAGGTGAGCTCACAGCTCAAGTGGAAGGGGGCAGTTGGCTCAGGACTCAGGATATTCGAGAAATCTGGATTCCCGCGTTGAGGCTGCTGACTTATACCATTGTCCATCCCAACGAGGGGGCGAGGGTTGTTGAGCAATTAATTTCTACCGACTCACTTCTTAATCGTCGCATCGCCTTGAGGGTGATGGAATATATTCCCGTGTGGGATGAGATGCTTTGGGTCAGAGTCAATCGGCTCCTGCTCAGCATTTCCTCGTCTCGGGAAGGTTCCGCACGACCCCTAAAAAAAGCGCTTATCTTGGCCCTGCGTAGCCAACGGCGCTGGACATCCGAGGCTCTCACGGCGATGCCAGCCTTTATTGATAATCTGCATGAGTTAAATGTGGCCCCTCAGGCCGATGAAAAGCCCAGAGAAGATCATGAGCTTTTAATGTTAACAGTCGAAGCGTTGGTGCGCATATCCGATCGGAAACTGCCACTAGAAATTTGGAAGTCCATTGAACCTCTTACTGGCACCTGGAGGGCGGACCTTCGCCAAGACCTTTCTGATCTTTTCGTGGATAAACTCTTCACGGATCATTCGAGTACCAACAAGGAATTACGACAAAAGATCAAAATAAGAATTTCTAACAACCCCGAATTTATTAGGTTGGTTACAAACGCTTTTTCAACGTAGTTGGGCCATTACCTCGGAAAATCCCGGGTGAAGTGAATCTTCAAGCTGTGGGCCCGTTCAAGAAATTGTTTAATATCGGCAGGGTAGAGCTTCTCGCATAAGAGGGGGCCTGGGCTAAGATTTTCAGCTAAACACTTTTTACCTTCTTGTAGGAGTTGATGATGCCGGGAGTAATCTTGGAAGCGTCCCCAACTTGGCAGATAAATTAGAAAGATCAAGAACCAGGCGCTGCTAACTATCCAGCGCGACTTGCTTTTAGCATGGAGCACCCACGCACCGATGGTGGCTGGCACGAGCAGGACAGCATACTCAAAATACCGGGAAGACTTTGAACCCCAACCTTCAAGGCCTCGGCCAAAAGCTATGAGGCCTATTCCCCCCAAAGCAATAAGTACTAGGGCCAGGCTGCGGCAGTGATCCGCGCCGAAGCTTCGGTAAGATTTTTTCTTGAAACTTAAAGCCCAAGGCAAAAGAGCAAAAATAAAGACGATGGCACCCGCGAGCTGCCATTCTGCTAAAATGCCAAAGCCCATGGCGCTGATATGAAAAACATAGCGCCAAAAGCGCCAGATCCAGGGCCATGCCAGCTGGTGGGTGCTGTGACTTTCGTAGTTGCTCGCCCAGAAAATACTAAGAATCCCTAAAGAAAGTCCCGCAACAAAAAAGAGAGCAAATGCGCGTCGTCGGGAAGCGCTGAACAGAAGCAGCGAAATCCCCCAAAGTCCCCAGACTAACCAGCTGATAGGAAGTCCGCTGGAAAAGGCTAGGGGCATGGCGAGCAAGGGAAGAAGGAGAAGAGGCGTACTCCCATGGCGGGTGCCATTCTTAGGCCAGATCGCAAGTGTCGCACAGAGTGCGAACAATAAACAAAAGTGGAATTGAGATTGGAAGGCCCACTGATGGTTGCCGCTTAGCAGGGGGCTTAGCAGGAAAAGCAAAAAGGAACATTTGATCTCTTTTGAGTAACGTTCCATCGAAGGCATGAGGAGAAACACGCAATACAAAATGAGCGAGTAAAGAATCCAGTTAAAAAAAATGAGGTGGCGAAAGTTCAAAAACTCCCAATGGTAGGAGAAGCTTGTGAGAAGTTTTGTCCAGATAATACGGTGTTCATTGTGTTGTCGCCAGATCCACTCCCAACTCCACTTTTCGGGTAGACCATCGAAGCGAAAATATGACCACTCATCATAAAAAGGAAGGTCCACTGCGTAGTTGAAAATTATAGCGCCATGAAAAATCCAAAGCAGAAAAAAGAGTCGGCTAAAAAACTTTTTTTCTGCCAGGAAAAAATAAAATTTCTCGAGCGCGCCGAAAAAGCTTTGGGTCCGGTCCTTAATCGACAACGTTTTCCCCACCGTCCACGCGCAGGGTGTTTCCGGTTACAAAGTCGCAGTGGGGAAGCGACATGGCGACGAGAAATTTAGCCACATCCTGGGGAGTGGTCAGCCGACCAAAGGGGTTGCGAAGGGCTGCGGTTTTTACCATCTCTTCGTTTCCGGGGATCTTTCGAAGGGCTGGGGTGTCTGTGACTCCCGCAAGTATGGCGTTAGCGGTGATTCCTTGGGGAGCGAGCTCTAAAGCAAGCTGACGAATATAGCTTTCAAGAGCGGCTTTAGCGGCACTTACGGCCCCATAAGATTTCCAGACTCGGCTAGAGCCCGCTGAAGTCATGGCAAAAATTCTTCCGCCTTTGGCTAAAAGTTTAGCTTGGTTCAAATCTTGAGCCCAATAAACAAGAGAGTTGGCCATGACGTCCAAGGTCATTTCTATCTGAGATTTCGAGAGAGCATCGCTAGGGTTTTCAGCCACAAAAGGCTTTAAGGCGCCAAAGGCCAGGGAATGCAAAAGCACATGAACCTTTCCTGGAGCCCGCTCACAAAGTTCAGCGATGATTTCTTTTCGCTTCTCTTCATCTGCAGCATTGACGTTGTGGAAAATAGCTTGGCGACCCTTGGCTTTGATTTCGCTTTGGATGCGCTCCGCGTTGGCAATGGTGGCTTTGCGATCTAAGTGGATGCCAAAAATGTTGAGCCCCGCCTCAGCTAGGGCCAAAGAGGCGGCCTCGCCAAATCCGCTCGAAGCGCCCAGTACTACGGCCCATTTTCCGTCAAAATATTTGTCCATTCGCCCTATCTAGACCGAGTGCTTTTAATCGTCAAAACACTGGCTGGAAACGGGGCTTAAGTACGCGCACAATAAGGGGGAAGGGAGGTCTTTTGTTAGAGGTTCCAGAACTCACTAGCGGCAATCCATCGCTGCAAAAAGGCCTCAATAAACTTGTCAAAGCCGAGCAAAAAAAACTCGATAAATTTGATGAGAAGAAAGCTGTGGTCGACAATAAGCTGAAGCTGGTTGGCGACCTTAAGAAAAAGTTCTCTGAAATCAAAGATTCTCTCAATCCCTTTCGCACCGTGAGGGACTTCCGCGAATTAAAGGGTGTGTCGTCGGACCCCAACGTGGTCAATCTTGGCGCCATTGATAAAAATTTAGCAGTACCGGGTTCTTACGACATCGAAGTGGTGAAGCTGGCCAATACTAATTCCGTGATGTCTTATGGTTTCCCCGACAAAGATGAATCTGAAGTTGGCATTGGCTATGTTACTTTCACCACCCCCGACGGGGAAGACCATGATGTTTATATCAATTCTGAGAACAACACTCTTGAAGGAGTGGCAAAAACGATCAATGACGCCGGCGTGGGAGTAAAAGCTTACGTTGTAAACGACGGTACGGATGCCGATGAGCCCTGGCGCCTAGTGATGTCGGGTGAAAAAACGGGCTGGCGCAATGATATGAAGTGGGCCGAATTTCATATGCTAGATGGGGATTTGGAGCTGGACCTAGAGCGGGTGCGCGAAGCCAATTCTGCCATCATAAAATTTAATGGCAATCCGTTGATGGCAGATTCCAACACCATCAAAGATCTTCTACCGGGAGTTGTTTTTGATTTGAAGCGCGCCAAACCGGGCGACATCGTCAAGCTTGAGGTGAAGGCGGACGTCGAGAAAATTGGGGAAAAATCCAAGAATATGGTGGAAAAGCTCAATGCAGTTCTGAGCTTTTTTCAGTCTCAGTCACAGTTGGGCCCAGACAGCCGAAAGGACCCCACCAAGGCCCTGGCGGGCGACACCTCGCTCCAAGCCATTCACAGCCGTATGCGAACCACAATTCAAGATGCCCAAAGTAAAATGGGCAGCAAAGAGATTCGGGCGCTGCGGGATGTGGGTATTGTTTTCAATCGCAGTGGCACTTTAGATTTTGATGCCCAAAAATTCCAAGCCAAATTGGAATCTAATTTTGATGAAGTGGCCGCCCTAGTTTCGGGGACCAGTCCGCTCAGCGGCTTCGCCTATGAAATGGCCAATCTAGCTGATGGAGTGATTCGGCGTGGTGATGGCATCATGACGGTCCGCGAAACTTCGCTAAAGTCTCAGGTGACTCGTATCACCGAAGAGAAAGAGCGAAAAACAGCCCAAGCTGAAGAGCGGGTTGAAAAAATCAAGGGCCAGTTTGCCCGAGCAGAAGCCGCGGTCGAACAAATGAAGAGCTACAACCCCGGGAATCTCGTGGGTAGTGCGGGTGGAGGTTAATAGTTTATGAGTTTTGGAGCGAAATCATACAAGACCACGGCGATTCAAACGGCAAAGCCAGAGCAAATTCTTCTCATGCTGTATGAGGCTGCCATCAAATCCTGCAAGCTTGCCAAAGTGGCTATCGAAAAGAAAAACGTTGCAGATAAGTGCACCCATATATCAAAGGTGCACGACATTGTGATGGAATTAAACAACACTCTCGACCACAGCAAAGGCAAAGAAGTTTCCGAACAGCTGGAAGGCCTCTATGACTTTTGCATCACGCAATTACTCAAAGCCAATATGGATAACAACATCGCAGCCTTGGAAAGTGTGCAGAAGGTCCTCGTTACACTTTATGAAGGTTGGGTAGCTGCCGTGGATGAAATGCGAAAGAAGGGGATTCAGAAATGAAAATTACACGTCCAAAGTTGATGGAAAAGTTAAAAACGCTCGATGAGCGGCTGTTACAGATCTGGATAGACGACAACATTGAACTTCACGACGACGAGCGTTGGGAAATATTTGTGGTACTCCTCGAAACTCGGGTTGAACTTTTAGCGACTTGCCGCGATGCAGGCATCGTTTTGAGCTCGGAGATGTGTTTGCCGCCCTGGTTGGAAAAATTAACAAGCACGGCTCGTGAAACCCGTTTGCGAGATCTGCGTTTGCTGTATGATGAAATCAGGCAAAAAAAGAACATTCAGCTCTTTGAGCGGGTTTCTAAGATGGTGGACGGAGAAGGAACGGGTTGATGCGAGCGTTCGAGGCGGCACGGGTACTTTATAAGCATGGACAGGTAGCCGAGGCCCAGCGTGTACTGCAATTTTTGTGGGAGGCTCCTGACCGTAGGGCCGACCAAGAGTTTGATATTTTTTGCGCCTTAATGGAAATTTGGGCCTTTGAAAGACCTAAGGCCGTTTTACGTTTTTTTGAGGTTTTAGTGGAAGGCGATGGAGATCTCCAAGCTTTCTGGGAGCGCCGAAGCATCGCTGAGCGCGCCGTGCTCTTTGATTGGCACGGACAATTCTGTTTGCACTTTGATAAAACGCACGCGGCTCTTGATAGTTTGGGGCGTGCGGCGAGTTTGGGCCGAGATACGTCATTAATTTGGCGCCAGCTCGGGATGCTCTATGTGCACTTTGAGGATTTGGACTTAGGCCTGCGCTACATTCGTCGCAGCCTCCAACTCTTTCGACAGTTAGATTTTGATATTCTAAGCGGACGCGACAACCCTCCCGGTGCCTTTACCGGCGAACATCCGCTCAAGACCACGCATTCACTCGAAGATTATTTACATTTGCTTTTGCTCACCACTCGTCTGGCCCAGGGTCAGCGCAATTTGCGCTCTGTGCGCGAACTGGTGGTGGAAATGATCCATCAGTTTCCTAATGAAGACCGCCTCTCAAAAATCCGCTTGCTCATCGAGAAATCGATTGTGGAGCATAGTTTGGAGTTTCGAGGGTCGGCGGCTTTAACGGCGCTTTAAAAGCCCTTTCCGCACTCAGAAATGAGGCTCCATTCCCGCCAAAATTCTGACAGGCGCAGTGCGGCCTTTCCACTCAAAAATCCCAAAAAATAAATCTAAACTTTTTTTAAATCTCCTCCGAAGAGTTTCATGTAAGGAAACCAAGGAGACAAGGATGCTCGTTTTAACTCGAAAAATCGGTGAGACGATTGTGATTGATGACAACATCAAAATCACGGTCGTGCAAATTAAGGGTAAGCAGGTGCGCATTGGCATCGACGCCCCTAAGGAAACCAAAATTCACCGAGAGGAAATCTACAAAGCGATCCAAGAAGAAAACGAAGCTGCGATCCATTCGGTCGCCTCGGCCTTACCGAAACTGAAACACGGAGAACTGAAAAAAACAGGAACTTAAAAAAACGAAAGTTTTTTAAAAAAATGGGCAACTAGGAAGGGAGCCACATTATGAAAACGATCCAGACTTCTCGATTCGGCGAAATAGAGATCCAAGAGGAACACCTGATTCACTTCAGTGATGGGATTATTGGGTTCTCGATGCTTAAGGACTACGTCCTTATTGAATCACCTCAAATGCCACTATTACTATGGTTACAAAGCGTGGATGCGGCAGATATTGCCTTCCCTGTAACCGAACCCTACTTTTTTAGGCGCGACTATAAAGCCCCCATGACCGATGCCGACAAATGCTGCCTCAACTACGTGGAGGGCGATGTGCTCAAGTTCTTTGTGATTATGACGGTACCTCACGACATGACTCGCATGACGGTGAATATGAAGGCCCCTCTTGTGGTGGACATCGCCAAAGCTCGAGGCACGCAGCTGGTGCTCCAAGACCGCAGCTTTGAAGTGAAGACCCCCGCCTATGAGGCCTTCAATCACGCCATGGCGAGCTTGCCAGTAGAAGTAACATCAGAGAATGCAGAGCCCACCACAGAAGAGTGGAGTATTGTCCCACTGCGTGAGAGAAATCATGAAGCCGCGTAACGTTTTTGTTGCTGGTTTTGTTGTGGGAATATTCCTCGGAGCGGTGAAATTGCGCGCCGAAGAGACCCAAACCTTCACCGATAAAACCTCTTTTGAGGCCATGTTGGCCCAACGAAAAATTTTGGAGCGGCAAGTGGCCTCGATGACTCCAGCGGCCCGAGTGATTGCGGTGCGCCGGGAGCTGGGTCTTACTCGATTGGATTCCGACCGAGCGCCCCAGGATTTGATTTTAAATGCGGGCACAGAGAATGGAATTACTGAGGGAATGTTACTTACGGTGCAGCGCCGAGTGCCCATTCTTGACCCCTACCGTGACAATCAGCAGACGGAACTCGAAGTCGAGTTTGCCACCGTTCGTATTGTGCTTGCGCAAAATGATTTGGCGGTGGCCCGAGTTGAGAAGATGGATCCCATTTCAAGCGGTGTGGCCCTCGGGACACGCGCCATTATGATTGGCGATTATGTGGGACGTTCGACGAGCCGGTAATTTTGTTACTCTTATTCTAATTCTATTTGGACTGAGCTCTTTGGGAGCTGGGGCCAGCAATTGCCGTTTCAATAATTTCCCCTTTGGGCCAGAACAGCCCTTTCCTGAGAAGGGAATCTCTTTCCCTGATGCTGATTTGCGGGACCCTGCGGGGCTTGAGCGGCTAAATCTTAGAGTTAAATATGCTCTGGAGAATGATCCCCGTCAGGCGGCTCGTTTGTATGCATTCCTAAAAATACATTTTGACGGTAATGATTATCTAAAAATTAAATTTCCCAATCCTCACGATAAAGCGAGGTTTCTAGATGCGGTCGAGGCTTTTAAGAATCTTGCAGTTCCTGTGTTAGGGACTGAAGCTCGTCGACATCTGGAAGGGGTTCGAGAGGAGATCGCTAGAACGGGAGATCCTCTTATGGCCGCAGACAATTTTAATTCACTATTTAATGATGCGAATCCTCAAATGAAAGGAGCCTTGATAAATGCCATTAAAGCGAAGCCGCCTCAAGGTCTCTCCAGTGAACAGTATTGGCAGCTCTATGCCGCCTTAGATCCAAGGATTCAGGCGGCTTTTTCCTTGCCCCAAGTGAAAGGCGCTTACATAAAATCTCTCGAGCAAATTCTTTCGGAGGCGGATGATCGGCAACAAGGAAGGGAGGTGCCTTTGACTCCTCTTCTCGAGCGCCTGAATGCCCATTTAGGCGGCTGGGCTAATTTTGGTGGTGCAAAGTTCCAAGCCCTTCTTGAGGCGAGTGGCCAACATGAGCGCCGGATGGCTGTGGAGTTGAATGCGCAGTTTAAAGATCTACGTTATGACTCGCATTGGATAAAATTGGAAGAAAGCGGAAACCTCACGGAGCTGAGTAGAGAGCTTTCTAAGCACTGGGATAGCGACATACTTGAGAAATACCTAAATCCTTCGTTGAAGGCCGAATGGGTCAATCGAATTCGAGGCGTGGTCGAACGCCAAATCGTTAGTGAATTACATCTTTTGCAACGATTCTACTTTCAGCGAGTAGCCAAAGAGGGCGACGAATTCAGTAAAAAAGCCGTAGAAAGCGTTTCTGGTATGGACAGACCAACTACCCCAGAAGAGCTCAAGGCCTTTGTGCTTCGTTTGCGAGGCAGGAAAATTTTTCATCGATTTATGAACAACTTTCTTTCTGAGACAAATTTTAACAAGGCGGATCTGGATAACTTGGAAACGCTCATTGAAAGTCACAAAAGTCTATTTCAGTATTTAAAGGATTCCCACCCCGAGTATTTTTACGAAGGCCTTCAAGAAAATTCTTCGAATCTTTCTGACGAAGCTAATTAATATCCTTCGACCCCTTCAGAATCGGAACCAGTAAAAAGTCACGCTTGTCGCTAGGTCCACCAATGTAAATGGGTCCTTGAAATTCTGGAGTCATTCCGCCCGTGGTATTCACGCCCAAATGCTTACGAAATAGATTGCCCAAAGACACTAAGCAGGGATCAATGGCGACCAAGGGATTCTTTTTGGAGTAATCTCGAATTAATTTCGAGAGGGGTTCTTGCAACTCAATTTCGGGAATTTCAGCCAGAATTTCGGGAGAGCTCAGCAGCAACACCTCATGCTCCATTTCGGAATAATAAAGAAGAGCCACCTTCCCCTTCAGATTCTGCGAATGGTCAAAAAAGAGGGCCTTAGCCCGAGCCGCAACCCGTTCCCGCACGGCACGCGGGGCTAGTTTGCTTAAGTAGAAGTGTCGAAACTGAAAAAGGGAAGAGCCTATGGCAAAACCAAAAAGGGGGAAGAGAAGAAAGTCGGTAGGCTTGCTCACACCCTCTCCAAAAAAAAAGCCTAAGGCAGACCCCAGCGTGATGCCGATAAAAGATAAGATAAAGAGGACCTCGGCGTAAAAATCGCTCTCCACGGCAATGGCCACGACCATGCTGAGGTTAAGACCTTTTTGAGCTTCCTGGAGCGAGGCTGAAAGGTCCTCTTGCCATTCTTTTTTCCAAGTCGACTGGCCCAGAAATTTTTTAAGAAAGTCCTTCACAAGACTTAAGTTATAACAGTTTTCTGCGGGTGTATCCCGATACCGCATCGATACCCATTACCAAGACCAAAATCGTTAAGAGCACCGTGGCAACGTTTTGGTACTGGAAGAGGCGCATGTATTCGGTGAGCAGAAAGCCAATGCCGCCGGCGCCCACGATACCGAGAACCACCGCACCTCGAATATTTAATTCGAAGCGCAGTAGGGTGTGGCTGAAAAAATACGGGAGAACTTGGGGCAAAATGGCCCAGCGCAAAACTTGGAGTCGGTTGGCACCCGCGGCCTCTAAAGCTTCTATGGGCCCCTTGTCCACGCCTTCGATGGCTTCAAAAAACATTTTGCCCAACATGCCCACACTGTGAATGCCCAAGGCAAGAGTGCCCGCAAAAGGCCCCAAACCTACGGCCGATACAAAAAACATCGCCACAATAATGGCATCGATGGCCCGGTTGGCATTGAGTAAAAATCGAGTGAATTTTGCAATGTAGCGCTCAAGGCCGTGCTTCATCACATTAGAGGCTGCCAAAAATCCAAAAGGGAGAGAAATAATGGCCGCAATAACCGTGGCTACAAAGGCCAATTGCACAGTTTGCAGAGTTTGCGCAAATACCTTACCGAGGATGCCAAGATTGGGGGGCCACATTCCCAAGAGGTAGTTGGCCATGAATCCTCGGTTTGTGATGAGAAGTTCCAAGTCGAATTCTACGGCTTGGGCACACCAGATAAAAACGAGAATCAGTACGATGGCCAAAAGGATTTTGGCTTTTTTCTTGAAAGCTAACATTAGGATTGAGCCCCCTCATAAACTTCTTTGAGGGCGGCCGGGGTGAGTTCGCTGGGACTACCGTCGAAAACAATTTTTCCTTCGCGCATGCCAATCACCCGACTGGCATATTTATAGGCCAGCTCAAGCACGTGGAGGTTGACGAGGGTGGTCATGTTTCGCTCCCGATTAAATTTTAAAAGAAGTTCCAAAACTACTTCCGAGAGCTTGGGATCCAGCGAGGCCATGGGCTCATCAGCTAAAATAAGGGCAGGATTTTGCACGAGTGCCCGAGCAATAGCCACGCGCTGTTGCTGGCCACCAGAAAGTTCGTCCGTACGAGTTTCAAGTTTGGCGTCAAGACCTACGGAACTCACGGCTTCCTTTGCTAAGCGAATGTCTTCTTTGGGATAGAGGCCTAGAAGCGAAGCCAGGGTGCCCACATGAGAAAGGCGTCCATGCAAAACATTGTGCAATACAGAAAGATTTTTAACGAGGTTAAACTGCTGAAAGATAAATCCGATTTGGCTGCGTAGAGCCTTTAATTCGCGTTGGGGAAGTCCCACTAAATTAAAATTTAATACCTTTGCCGATCCCGAAGTGACCGGAACAGTGCGATTGATGGCTCGTAAAAGCGTGGACTTGCCGGCGCCAGAGCGTCCTATAATGGCTACAAACTCGCCTCGGCCGATTTCTAAATTCAGTGACTTGAGGGCATGAAATCCATTCGGGTAAACGAGCTCAACATCCTTAAAATTTAAAACCGACATGGTCTCCTTACTTTTTGGCGCTAATGTCGTAACCAAGTTTTTCGGCCGCGGCACGCAGGGGAGCGAAGTCTTCGGCTTTGGCTTCTACCAAGCCGTCGATAGCGTATAAGTTTTTGAGGGCTTCGGCACCCGCGGGCTCTTTAGAAAGGGCCATAATCGCGGCTTTTACTTTTTCAAAGATCGCCGGATCTTTTTCTGAGAAGTCTTTAGAAACGGTCACCGTGTCGCTGGGCATGGGGGGGGTTACCCAGAGGGCGCGTAGTTTCACGCCATTGGGTCCCAAGTTCTTTTCATATTTTTTCCACGAACCATCAATGCCTTCGGCATCGTTACAAAAAGTTGCGCCTGCGTCCACAGCGCCGTTGGCCACGGCCATCACTACCGACTCGTGAGAACCGGCCCAAGTTTCTTTGCCAAAAAAAGTTTTGGTATCGATGTTGATATTTTCAAGTGCCGACTTGGGCAGGATGTGCCCGGTGGCGGACGAGGGATCTGTCCAGGCAATGTTTTTGCCTTTCAAGTCTTGAATGGTTTTGTAGGGGGAATTCTCACGGACAAAAATTGCCGAGTAAGTGAAGGCCTTCCCGTGACGAATAGATTTATAGACGACTTTGGCATTGGCTTTTTGCTCGGCCAGAACAAAGGCAAAGGGCGCGAGGAAGGCCACTTGCACTTGGTTGGAGCGCAAGGATTCAATAAGAGCGGTATAATCGCTAGCCACATAAACCTGGAATTTGAGCCCAGTTTGTTTTTCGAGAAGGGCGGCCAAGACTTTCCCGTTGTTTTCAACCTTTTCGGTACTCTCAGCAGGAGTAAAGCCGATCTTTATGAGGGTTCCGTCTTGCTTTTTTCCCGTACAAGCCGAGAGTATGAGGCCAAGGCCCAAGGCCCCCAAAATGGTCATCTTTTTTAGCAACATCAGTTACTCCTTTGTGTGGCATGAGTTAGTCGATTCGGTTAGGAATGTCATCGCATGGACAGGAGCTTCTTTAGGGACGAAGAGCATGAATGGGTTAAGTCTATAAAGTTCAACGACTTAGCTCCGATGCAGCTTTACAATTTGATCCTTCAGAAACAGCAATTAGGTGCCCGTTCTCAGGCGGTACTTTTTGATCTGGATTCCACTCTATTTAATTTAGGTCGGCGCAACCAACAGATCCTGGGAGATTTTTTGCGCACTTTAGATGTTGTTCCGCTTCATTGGCATCGTCTTTATGCGGAACTCGGGCGGCACAACCATGAGTATTTTTTTGAGAAAACCTTTCTAAGAATTTTCAAAAGTTGGAATGCTGAAAAAGCCACTGAGTGGAACGAAGATTTAATGCGAGAATTTATGCCATTTTGGGAAAAGAGATTTTTTTCGAACTGGCCTCTTTTCTATGACGAGCCTTACCCGGGTGCCGTGGACTTTGTGAGCGCTTTTGCTCGGGCAGGTTTTGAAATTATTTACCTAACGGGGCGAGATCGACCCGGTGGCCAAGGTGGGACCATTGGCGCCATAAAAAAATGGAATTTTCCGTGGAATCTTCAGTCACATTTATTTATGAAGCCGGCAAAAATTTTGCCTGATTTGGAATTTAAGGCTCAGGTCAGTGACGTGATTCGATCTCGCTTTGATTTGGTGTTGTCGATAGACAATGAACCAGAGAATTGCGTGATGTTTGCGGAGAAGTTTCCTGCTGCGGAAGTGGTTTTCTTTCATTCGATTATGAGCAAGCGGGTGCCTCGAAAGGATTATCGGCAGGTGCTGGGGGAGAGGTTGGCGCACCGTTTGAGTGGGTATTAGGGGTGGGGGTTGGGGGAGGAATAAAATTGACATTGCTACCTTACGGTTGTATGGTTTCCCTCAATGGCGCGAATCAAACAAACAGACTTCTTTCTAAGCAAAGGCAAAAAATTAAGTCCCCACTTCGGCGGCTCTGATTTAACGTCTAACCCGAAAATAGCCCGACCCATCTCTACCAAAGATTTAATGCACGTAGTCCTTAAATCCGAAAAGGCCCGCGGCCATTACTGTTTTCTAAAAAAAGAGGGGGCGCTCATCACATTAGCTCGTCAGCTTGGCATCAAATTAAACATCAAAGTTAGCGACATCGTTGTTATGAGCAATCACATACATCTTTGCCTAAAAGCGGGGAGTCGCCGCGCTTTTCAGTCCTATTTAAGGGCGCTCAGCGGACTTGTAGTTAGGAAAGTTTTGGGAGCTGAAAGATCAAAGGCCTCAGCTATTAGAGACTTTTTTGTGGGGCGTCCCTTTAGTCGAATTGTGGCGCAGGGATGTCGAAGTTTTCGGGGGCTCATGAATTATTTTGAATTGAATCGATTGGAGAAAGAAGGATTTACGAAAAATCAAAGTCGGGCGCTGGGTCTTGTTGGGAGTTAGTCGGTAATGAAGACGCTCCGGCCGCTAATCCTTCGGGCAACAATACATATCCGCCCCAAAACCCGCTCGGGGATCCAGTGGCCGGCATCCTGAAGCTTTGGACCTCACCATTTGGTCTTGGTTCATCACAGCACAATTGGCGTCTTCCTCAGCCATCCTTTTTAGGTCCCCGTCGCTGGGGCGTTGGGCGCTTTCGGCGTCGCGCACCTCTCGGATGCGGTTATAGTCCCAACCCTTGGGGGTTTTTTGCGCTTCTTTTGGAGTCGCTGTATTCTCTTTCTTAGTAGATTTCATGGAACAACCTGCAAACGAAACGACACCTAACGCGAAGGATAGAAGTACTTTGCCCATAGTCCCCCATAAAGCCAGCTTCGCGGGCGACTTTCAAGTCTGGCTTGACGCGTGGTCCCCCCGGCTTTGGGAGGTCCTCGTTTATTTTCGGTCCGGATCTTCCGACGTATTGGAAGAGTTTCAAGAGGCCATGCGGGCCAATTACTTTCGTAACCAAATCAAAAAACGCAAGCCCGACGCTTTGGGTTTGGCCCGGTCTTTTGTGCGCAGTTGGAGCCGCTTTGTCCTTCGCCGATCTAAGGACGACTTGCGCGAATGGCAGGGCGCCACACTTCTGTTGGGGCTTTTTCGCCATGGAATGCAACCCAGTGAAATTGCCTATGTCTTGGATAAAAGCCCTTCTCACGTATTAATGAAGGCCTACGAGATACTCGCTAAGGATTTGGATATCTCTTCTCTTGGAAGGCAAGAACCCGACTGTGTTCGGTCCGATCTGCATTTTGTGGAAGCTATGCTCTCTTTGACTTGGAAAGATCCCCTTCAATTGTTCGGAAAGAAAAACTTTGAAGGACACCTGCGCACTTGTGCGCGTTGCCAAAAAATTAAGGGACATTTTCTTAAACAGATTGAGGAGATAAAAGAGTGGCGCGCCCATCCTCTCCCAGAAGATTTTGCTCAGACTTTAGATATCGACGACAGGTCGGCATCGGGGTGGTTTGCACGAAACCTATTTATGCGTTGGCCATGGTACGTCAAAGTTCCAGTCCAAGTGTCCACGGCGGCTCTCATTGTTCTGCTTGTGATGGCAATGCCCTTTTGGGGAAACATCTTACCCAAGGCTAAGAAAACTCCCGCTGTAAGTCAGGAGCCGCAGATCGTGGCCCAGGCTTCACCCACGGAAATGCTTCCGACTCCGGCCGACGAAACTCCACCTGTTGAAACCCCGCCAGCTCCCGTGGTAGCGGCGGCTCCTCCTCAAGCCGCTCCTCAATCGCCCGAGCCGGTTACGGCCCCTGCACCTCCCCCCTTAGCAAATGTCGCAAAAACCAAGGAAGCCGCATTACCAAAAACGACCGAAGCTCTCTCTAGCTCCCCGCCAGTCTCAAAACCTGAAAAACTTTTTTGGCGATGGGGGGCGCGCAGCAGCGCACTGGATGAAGATGGGAAAAGGGTTCTGGATATCCTCACTCGTTATGCTGCGACCCAGGCGGGTGAATTGAAGCTCGGGGCTCCTAACAAAGGAGGGAGATATTTCCACTTTTCCGTGAAAAAAGAAGTTTATGAGGCGCTGCGAGCCGAAATCGAAGGACTGAATCTCATCGGATTCAGCAAAGAGCAGGTCAGATCGGCCCGATCTACTTCGCTGGATTTGAGCCGAATTGTTTTTGTGCTGAATCCGCAGAAAAAATCTGGAACTAAAGTTCCTTCTGACTCTTCAGCACCTGCAGTCGAAGCTCCGCCATCTGCTCCGGACTCACTTTAGAGGGGCACGAGCTCATCATACAGGTGGCTGAAGCCGTTTTGGGGAAAGCGATGACATCTCGAATGGCATCCGTTCCACAGAGCAACATGGCCAATCGATCCAATCCAAACGCAATGCCTCCGTGCGGAGGTGTCCCGTATTTTAAAGCTTCTAAAAAGAAGCCGAACTTATCTTGGGCTTCTTCTGGACTAAGACCCAAAGCGGCAAACATAGCGTCTTGAACCTTCGAATCGTATATTCGCAGGCTACCCCCGCCCACTTCAAATCCGTTAAGAGCCAAATCGTAAGCTTCTGCTTTGATGTTACGCATTTTTTCTCGGTCACCCGATAATAACTTCTCTACATCTTCAGGGCTGGGCCGGGTGAAGGGATGGTGAGCGGCCGCAAGGCCCCCGGTTTTTTCATCGGTCACAAAGACGGGAAACTCGGTAATCCAACAGAAAGCCCATTTTTCAGAGAGGCCAGATTTTACAAAACCTAACTCCCGACCCAAGAAGGAACGAAGGGTTCCCATGGCTTCTAAGACTCTCAGAGATTTTTCGGCGGCAAAAAAGACGTAGTCTCCTTCCTCCACCGCCAGACATTTATTTAAGGCCTCAAGTTCTTCGCTTTTAAAAAATTTTGCGATGGGGGAATTCCAACCTGTTTTTTCAATTTTTGACCAAGCAACACCTTTTAGTCCGAAGGGGGCGACTACGGAATTTAGAGAATCGTAAAATTTACGGGACCATTGGGGGTGTTCGAGGCCAGCGGCAAGGAGTTCAGACTTTCGAACCGGAATAGCCACTACTTTGCCTCCTGTTCGAACCGTCGACGAAAAAACGTTGAAGGCCGAATTTTCTACCAAACTGGACACGTCGCTAATTTTTAAACCATAGCGCAAGTCGGGCTTGTCGGATCCGTAGGTTGCCATGGCGTCGTCATAGGTCATGCGCTGAAAAGGGGCTTTGATCTCTGTATTGAGAGTTTCCTTCCATAGCTTTTGAATAAAGCGTTCCATAAGGCCCATGAACTCGTCACGGGATAAAAAGCTGGCTTCGATGTCGATCTGAGTGAATTCGGGTTGGCGATCGGCGCGTAAATCTTCGTCCCGAAAACAGCGGGCAATCTGAAAGTAACGTTCAAGTCCGCCGATCATTAAAAGTTGCTTTAGAGTTTGGGGTGACTGGGGCAGCGCAAAAAATTCTCCAGGATGGACGCGAGAAGGCACGAGGTAGTCTCGAGCTCCTTCGGGAGTGCTCTTATAAAGGATAGGGGTTTCAACTTCTAAAAAGCCCTCTTGGTCAAAGAATTTACGAGTGACCTGCATCGTTTTATGACGCAAAATGAAGTTTTTCTGCAGGGGGGGGCGGCGCAAATCGAGGTAACGATATTTCAGGCGAGTATTTTCATTAACCTGTACGTTCTCGTCTTCAAGGCTGAAGGGCAGGACTTCGGCTTCCGATAGCACTTCTATTTTTTGGGCATGCACTTCGATCTCACCACTGGCTAATTTGCTATTCCCGGAGCCGGCGGGTCGAGCCTTAACCTTGCCTTCAACACAAATTACAAATTCGGAGCGGATTTTTTTGTCTTGGAGGGCCTCTGGGGGGATCACCACCTGGCAAAGCCCACTGGAATCCCGCAAATCTACAAAGGATACGCCCCCATGGTCACGCAGGCGGTGCACCCAACCTGAGAGGCGCACACTCTCCTCGGCAACGGATAGATTTAATTCATTGGCACGGTGACTTCGGTAAAATCCCATAAGAACGGCGGAGTGTAGCGCAAAAGCCTTGGAAGCTCTAACTTTTTCCTCTACTCTAGGACCAATGTTTTTGCCGACCCAACCTTATAAAGGCTCTCGCGATTTTTACCCCGAAGACAAACGAATCCAAAATTGGATCTTTTCGAAAGTCCGTTCCGTTCTTCAGGGCTTTGCGTATCAGGAATACGATGGCCCGCTCTTAGAATCGTTTGAGCTTTATGCGGCAAAAAGTGGAGAAGAGATTGTCAATGCCCAGCTTTATTCATTTGTAGATCGAGGCGACCGTAAGGTGGCCATTCGTCCTGAAATGACTCCTACCCTGGCTCGGATGGTTGCGGGAAAGTTGCAAGAACTTCCCAAGCCCATCCGTTGGTTCAGCATTCCCAATGTATGGCGATATGAACGGCCCCAAAAAGGGCGGTTGCGTGAGCACTGGCAAGTGAATGCTGATGTTTTGGGGGGAGATTCTTTGTTGGCGGATGCCGAGATACTAACCCTTGCGGTGAAGATTTTTGCGGCCTTCGATGGTTTGGCTCACTTTAAAATTAAAATTAACCACCGAGGCTTGGTGAACCATGTTTTCCATAACGAATTGGGTCTGGAGCCGGAACGGGCTCTTAAGCTCTCTAAATTGGTGGACGCCAAAGATAAATTAAAGCCTGAGCTTTTTGCGAGTGCGTTGGCGACGGATGTAGGCTTGGACTCCTCTGCCGTTGCAAAACTCGAGAAGTTTTTTGGACTTGGCATTTGGGAACTCGAAAAAACATTCCCCTGCCAAGCGAGTTCAGAACTACTGCGTCTCTACAGTATTTTGAAGGATCGGGGATTGGAGGGGCAAATTGAGTTTTCCCCCACCATCATGCGGGGACTCGATTATTACACGGGGCTCGTTTTTGAAGCCTTTGATAGCTCACCAGAAAACAATCGAGCCCTCTTTGGTGGGGGGCGTTACGATAATTTGATTGGACTCTTCGGCAAGAACCAGCTTTCCGGAATAGGTTTTGGGCTGGGAGATGTGACTTTGCGCAATTTTCTGGAAACTCACAAATTATTGCCGAGTTTTGGTGCCTTTGCCGATGTTTTTGTTTGCGCTCAAGACTTAGAAACCTTGAGTGCAGCCTCAGAAGTGGCAGCTGCTCTACGGTTGACCGGTCTTCGAGTGGTTGAAAACCTCGACCTCGATGGCTTTTCTGCTCAGCTTAAGATGGCGGCCAAGCAAGGTGTCCCCTTTTTTGTTTTCGTTGGAGCTAAAGAAGTAGCAGCAAAAAACTATGGCGTAAAAGATCTACGAAGTGGGCAGCAAGTCGAAATAGCCGCTGCTGAGATGGCTACTCACATTCACTCAAAACTCAGCTGACCAAAGTGAAATTCTGTGTTCCTGATAAAAGGATTTTTGTGAATTCCGTGCAGGTGGAATGTCGAGGAACTCACCAGGTTCTCTTTGATGCGATTGATGTCGGTGCGAACGGAAATATTTACAAAGTCCACTCGTAAAGACCCCCGATCGGTCACCCCAAAGCGTTCTAACTGTTCGGCCGGGATACTTAGCGGAGATACGGGGGGGCCAAAGCAAGAGATGTTGCTGTCGGGATTGTCGGTGTCGCCGAAGGTCGCTTTTACGTAAGTGGCGCCAACGGGAGCAACAAAACTGAGTTCCGCACCCTGGCTTCTTTGAATTCGAACTACGGAGGAAGCATTTACCAATGGTGAAGGAAGCGCCTGGTTCAAATGAGTTCCCGAACTCACGATAAGATTCGACCCGGCTGTTGGTATGTTGAAGCCTTGTTCAAAATCTAAAGTTCCTCCCTTGCCTGAGCTGCGAAGCTTAAGGGCGCCGAAACCTAAAAAACCCACGAGTTGGAAGGACAGGTCTTCTTCGTATTTGGGAATGTCGAGTTGGCCACCGCTGCCGATTAAGCTCAAAACCCCAGGGTCGAGAACATTATTTATCTTGAAGGATGCTTCGGCCGCTGCAGATCGCATGCATCCCTTGGGAGTTTGGATCGCCATGCCTAAGGAGGCTTCCGCGGGAGTGAGATAGACCCTCCCGAAGAAGTAAGACCAGATATCACGCATGGAATAATCGCTGTTGTAGGGAATGCTTGCCGACATTGCCGATTGTTGGGTGGTGAAATAGCCAATGATAGCGGACGTCGTCTTGGCCGTTTCTTTATTGTTGGCGACTTTGCATCCCAGCAAGCCAGAGCTTGCGCAGAATAAAACAATGATGCGAAATGAGTTTTTCAGCTTTAGATTTTTCATGAGAACTTCAGTCTAACGAAATTAATTTCCGACTTCGCGAAACTCTTTTGACGTTGCACCGTCAAAATTTTTTCTCGTCGCAGCACAACTTTTTGAAAAAAATGATTTTGCTATTGCGCAGCAGTCAAATGACACGTAAAGTTACTTTATATATAGGGATCGGTTCGATCTCTGAACTCTAACGGGAGGTCTATAAAGACATGGCAGCTAAGAAGAAAACAGCAAAAAAAGCTAAGAAAAAAGCAACGAAGAAAAAGAAAGCTACTAAGAAAAAGAAAAAGTAAGCTGACTTTGATTCGTCCCGGGTTATCCGATCGATCGGCCCGGGAAAAGAACCCTCAATCCTTCGGGATTGGGGGTTTTTTTTTGACTGCGGAAAAGCATGAAAACTCCATTAGAATACACCCGTGGCTACTTTTCCCGAACTCACCCGCATTCTAAAACTCATCGAAAACTCCCGAAAGATTGCCCGAGTTGAGGAGCTCGCCAAAGTTCGAGTAGACGGGCACGAATTCCCCATCCATTCTATTATTTTAGGATCCACGGATAAAAGTGCACCTACGGTAGCATTGGTTGGGGGTGTTCATGGTTTGGAACGTATAGGGACGCAAGTCATCGTGGCCTATCTTGAATCTTTGATCGAGCAGTGGTCTTGGGATGAAGATATCGCGTTGCGATTTAAGGATCTTCGCTTGGTGGTGATTCCCTGCCTCAATCCGGGAGGGGTATATAAAGGGACTCGTTCCAATCCCAATGGGGTGGACCTTATGCGAAATGCTCCCGTTGAAGCGCTGGTAAAACCTCCCTTTATTTTGGGTGGGCACCGATGGTCTACCAAGCTTCCTTATTACCGAGGACCCGAAGGGGCTGCGATGGAAGTGGAGTCCCAGGCTCTTGTAAAGCTCATCAAAGAAGAAGTCTTTCCGGCCGACATTTCCTTAGTTCTCGATTTTCATTCGGGCTTTGGAACTCGAGACCGTCTTTGGTATCCCTACGCTAAAACGGAGGAGGAATTTCCTCGAGCACGCGAGGTCGACGCCCTACACATCCTACTGAACCGAAGTTTTCCTCATCATGTCTATCAGGTAGAGGCCCAGTCTCTAAATTATACAACTCATGGCGACCTCTGGGACTATATTTTTGATGAACATCTGAGGATTCATGGATTGGCAAAGAAGATCTTTATCCCTTGGACCCTCGAAATGGGGTCGTGGCTTTGGGTCAAAAAAAACCCCACTCAGATATTTTCTGCCCTCGGGGTTTTTAACCCTATCAAAGAGCATCGCATCCGCCGTACCCTGCGCCGGCATATTCCGCTCATCGATTTTTTTCTTAAGGCCGTTAAAAACCCGAAGGCATGGGAGTTAGCGAAATGAATTGGCTACTGATACGAGGTTGGGCGCGAGAAAAGCGACACTGGGGAAGTTTTTTACCCAAACTCCAGAAAGCCTTCCCTAAGGCGCAAATTACTTGTTTAGATTTGCCGGGAGTGGGTACTGAAATCGATAGGGACTGCCCCTCGTCAATAGCAGAGATCACTGATGACTTGCGTCGGCGTTGGCAGGCACTCCCACATAAAAAGGGACCCTCTTATGTGTTTAGTCTATCAATGGGGTCGATGATCTCCCTTGATTGGGTGAAGCGTTATCCCGAGGACTTTCAAGGTATCGTCATCATGAATACCAGTGCTGCGAATTTGAGCCTGCCTTGGAATCGCCTCAACTGGAAAATGATTCCCTCTCTCATCAAAACCGCCTCAGTGAAGGACCCTGTACTGCGAGAGAAAAATATCCTGAAACTGACCACTGCCATGCAGAAAGATTTGGACGGGCTTGCGCGCGAATGGGCAAGCTTTGCTCCCGAGGCCTCTCGAATCCGCAAGACCGCCCTTAAACAACTTCAGGCCGCCGTGAAATTTATCGCACCCAAGAGTGTGGAAGTGGAAGGTCTGCTTTTATCGTCATTGAAAGATCGTTTTACTCATCCGAGTTGTTCCCAGGCGCTCGCCCAAAGCTTACGTTTCACCCACTCGGTACATCCCTTGGCGGGTCATGATCTATCTTTGGACGACCCTGACTGGGTGATAGAACAGATTAAAACCTTTAAGAAGTTCCTTTCTCGAGCTTCTTAAGCATTTTTTTAGCAGCCACCTTTGCCGATAGAGAAAGGGCTGCCATATAGAAAGTGCGTAGGTGCTTGTCGGTAATGCTGGGTCCTGCTTTTCCAATTCGAATGTTTAGCGTGCCGATGGTTTCTTGGCGGTGCCGGATGGGCAAGACCAGGAGGGATGTGATTTCGATGCTCTTAACCTGGGCCTTGATGTCTTTTGTCAGCGGATTGGCCGTAATGTCTTTGATGTAAATAATGCTGCCATTCAGTATGACTTCCCGTACCTCAGGATACTTTTCCAGGTCGACCACTAGATTTTCCAGCGTTGGATCGTCGGAGGAGGCCAAAATGCAAGCTGAATTGCTTTCGATGTCGCCTAAAACCACGTTAACTCTCGAAGCCTGGGATAATGTGGAAATTTTCTTTAAACATTCGTGAATGGCAGGGTGGGCATCTTTTACTTCGCTGATAATGCGTAAACAGTCGTAAACCAGTTGAAAACCGCTCAGGAGGTCAGAGGGTTCGTTATCTTTGAGATCGTCGGGCTGATAGGCCAAACGCTCTTGGAGCTGGTAGCGGATGCGCTGAAGCATCATTTTCATGTCGAAGGGTTCAAGAATAAAATCATTGGCTCCGGCCTTCACGCACTCCTGAATATTGGATTTTGAGTAGTGAGCCGTGATCACAATAATTCGCATCTGGGGATAGGAGCTGCGCATTTCTCTGATCAGCGATATGGTGCTGGAACTGTTTAGAAAGAGGTTCATCAGCACAATGTGGGGGCGTAAGTTGCTGGCAACCTGCAGGGCCACACTTCGATCAGATATGTGCTCCACCGCAACGCCGTTGGTCTGAAGTTCTTTGATCATTTCAAGGAATCGAGACTTATTATTATCGATGATAAGAATTCTATTTTCTTCGGGCTTGGCTAGAGATGAGCTTTGGGGTGTAGTTCCCGTCATGGGGCTCCTTTAACGATGAAAATAGTCTTTCAACTCGAATGGACCAAAGGCGCGAAGCTTCAGTTTAAAGATCCGGCGACTTTGGCCCTTTTTAAAAAGTATACGGAAAGAATGGCGAAGTATACAAGCGTCTCGGTGAGTGGAGGAATTTTGCAAGGCGTTAGCGCAAATTCTAGGAACCGTGAGATCCTTTGGGTCTGTGAACGATTGCAAGCGGGTGCCAAGATTCTAAGTTCTGAAGATATCGCCATAAAATTGGAAAAAGTATTAGCGAGTGGGAATTCCTTACGCGTGATCGTGGGGGGGGCCGATGGAGTCAGCGCTCAGAGATTGGCGGAATTGAAGCCCGAACTTCTTTGGAGCTTTGGCAAACTCACCCTCCCACATGAACTGGCGAGTGTGGTTGCGGCCGAGCAGATCTATCGGGCTTTTGCGATTCTAAAAAATCATCCCTATCACAGTGGGCACTAAAGTTTTACTTTTGTGCGGCTTTGATGGGAGCTCCGGGAGTCCCGGGAGCGGGTTCTTCAACTTTGCGTCCTAAGCGGTAAACCAGCAAAGGAGTGGCTTCGCCTGGAATATTGCACTGAAAGCTGCGGTTATAAGAGTTCACTTGCTTGGCGACTTGGGCACAGCGAACAAGTACGGGTTTAAAAAAGCCGTTTTGAACAAGTTCCAATTTAAAGGGAACCTCGTCGTTTTTGATCCAAGCATTTTGAAAACGTAAAGAGATGTCCAAAGGCTTTTTGTCGCCCGGAGATAGAGACCAGCCTTCGTTCTTACCCCATTCATAGGTCATGGAGTCGTTGATCGTAGCCCGTAGGTACACGTTGTTTACTGTGCGAAGTTTGGACGAAGGGTCCAAATTCAACTGTGAAATCGTGAGATCAATGGGTTCTTCTAGGCTCGACGGGTTTCGTCGGATGCTTTGGTTGAAGGCGACTTCGATAAGACCGGCAACAGTCATCGAAACTACCAAATTTAGAACCGAGAAATTCTTCAATAATTGCATAAGATCTCCTCCCTAAAGAGAAGCAAAAGACGGACCAGGGCTAAGCTGCCGAAGTCCTTGGCATCATTGGAGAAAACACGGGTTTAGCGCAGACAGCTGTCTAAAGTTTAGACAGTTTCGACTAAAAGGCAGACAGGGCCATCCAAAAGTTAATTCAAAAAATCAGCAATATTCTTAAAGGCCAGAGTACCTACATATCGCATTTCCTCGGTGCCGGGGTCGGCGGCATCTCGGGGAATAGTCGTCAACGCTAAGAATGAAGTTGGAGAATAATTGCGCGAAATCCCCCCATTGATGGCATTTTTTAGCGCGAGATTTGTTTCGCCCGTTCCATAGAATTGGTTCACGTTTTTGATGTAATCGCGAAAGGCCATGGCGACTTCATAGTGACCACCCGACATATTGGCCGGTTTGATGGGCTGGTTTCTGTCTCCGTTTCGGTAAGTCACGGCGGGACCATCGACAAGAATTTTTTCAGAAAGAAGAGAACTACGAGTGTTTTTGTCAAATCCAATGTGGGTCAGCACGTTGGAAGGTGTGCTCATCATTCCCGCGGTTTTTTGTCCTCCCTCAAGGTCGGTATTCAACGCGAATTGGGGGTTTTTATATTGCGCAGGATTTTGCTTGGGAACGCAGGCGTTTCCTCCCTCAACGTTAAAGGTCGCGTAGTCGCAATTTGCAAAGAGAATTAAAATAGCTCGAGCCCATTCTGAGCAATAGGTAGAAACAGGGGCTACACCTCTAGCACCTTTGATGATTCGACCAATATCTTCGATATGTCGGTCTCCAAGGGTCCCATTATTCTCGGGTGCGGCGTAGTCGCCTTCAAAGGGAAGGCGGCTGGGGTAGAGGGTAGAGATTTGCGGAATTAATTTGTCGGCCCAAACTTCAAAGCGCGCCATTTGGTCCGGGCTCAGTTTGGGACGTAAAATGTGAAAAAACACCGCGGACTCACTGGTGAGATTTCCGTTAGCATCAAAGTAGTGATGACGAGATTTCAAGCGTGATGAATAGTTAAGTGGGGCTTCCAAGGTAAGGACATATTTGCGGCCGGCGGCATCCTTACGCACCACGGCCACGGCGGTGTGGCTCACTCCCATTTGTACACGATTGTAGGCCATAAACTTAGACCAGTTGGGTCGGAAGGTGAGGAGGATGTCTCCGGTGCGAATGGCGCCGGATTCTGCAAGGGCATAGGTGGCGTCGTCGCGTTTGGATTCTGCCGCGAAGGCACTCAAATCAAAGATACGGAAGCCTACTTGGGGATGGTCTTCGCTATTAATGACGAGAGTTTTGTACCGATCGGAGTTGAAGCTCGTCTCATCATCCTTATCAGTTTGGTTGGCCCAAACATTTTTGGGCATCATCATAAAAAAAGGAAATTTACTTTCACTCACACTCATTGTGGTGCCATGGCTCAGGCTGGATACTGTGAGGCAAAGTGCAAGAAGGGATAGCTTGGGTAAAACTTGGTTCATGGCGGCTCCTTTAAAAGGGTTTCATTCTCATTTCCTCGATTTGCGCATCTAGTCAAAGGAATTCACCCCTTTCAGCACCCCTCAGTCCCGTCTATATATAAGGGCATGGCAAAAAAGTACTTTCAGTTTCCTATCACTCGGGGAGAATTTTCTAAGCAGGCACATGTAGATATTCCTGATGGAACTTTTGAAGAAGAGTTAGGGCGCGAGGGTTTTTTTGGTCCCGCCACTCATCTTTATCGTAAGCACGCTCCTACGGATTGGCATTCCATCGAGGGAGACTGCCGGCCCCAGGCCTTTGATGCCAACAAGCTTGGTTCTAGTGAGGGGGAGTTTTCCCAAAGACTGCTCTTTAATCAGGCGCTTAGCCTATCTGTAAAAAAAAATAAGACCTCGGACGCCTTTTACTCCCGCAACGCCGATGGAGACGAAGTGCATTTTGTGCACGAGGGGGCGGGACGCCTAGAGAGCGACTTTGGAATCCTAGAATTTAAAAAGGGGGACTACATTTATGTTCCTCGGGCTTCGACTTATCGCTTTCACTCCGAGAAGCCTCACTCTCGCCTCATTATTGAAGCTCGAAACTCTGTATATTGCAGCCCGGACCGAGGTATCCTTGGGCACCATGCCCTCTACGATCCGGGAGTTCTTGAACTGCCGGAAATGAGAGAATCCACAGAGGGCCCCACCGATCAGGCCAAAGGTCTTTGGCAAATTAAAATTAAGCGCCAAGATCGTTTTACAACTCTTTCTTATAAACATAATCCTCTCGATGTTGTGGGGCTGAAGGGCGATCTCTCTGTTTTTAAACTTTCTATTGAAGACATTCGTCCTGTGATGAGCCACCGGGCGCACTTAGCTCCCAGTGTTCACTCCACCTTTGTGGCGGATCGCTTTGTAATTTGCTCTTTTGTTCCCCGCCCTCTGGAAGAAGAAAAGGGAGCGCAGCGAGTTCCCTTTTTTCACCGTAATACAGATTACGATGAAGTGATTTTTTATCACGCCGGAGATTTTTTTAGCCGCGACAATATTAAACCGGGCTGGCTCACTTTCCATCCCACGGGCGTGCACCATGGTCCTCACCCCAAGGCCTTGGCTAATCAGTATAAAAAAACTCATACCGATGAGTATGCCGTGATGATTGATGCTCGAGATCCCTTGGATGTGGATCCGGCTTTTGCATCCCTTTGTGAGTGGTCGGATTACAATCAAAGCTGGAGAACTTAAAAGCTATTAAGGCATCGAGTCCATGGGCTCGGCCGGTTTGCCGGTGATCTGGCAACTCTCGTCTGTAGGCTCGCCTGCACCAAAGCTATCTAAACTATAAAGTGTCGTGGAAAGATTTGCGCGTCCGCGGCCCGCGTTGGCAATCCATTTAGCTTGGTATCCGCTTTCTAAATCAGAATTGAAGAAGGCTCCCTTAAGTTCAAAGTATTCTCCATTTTCTAAGAAGTGGTGCGGTCCATAGGAGAGATTTCTAAAGTACATGTCGTCGATGGCCTCTGAGAAACTGAGGTCGGGGCTTTGTCGGTGTTCACGCAGCTGGCCCAGGGTCTCATTGAGTCCCTCATCCAGAGTGACGGCCCGAGTGGAGAGCTCGGTATCTGTACTTTGGCTGATTCGCTCAATTTGTTCCTTGAGTAAGTCGCGACCCGAGAGGCTCAGACGCACGGCCTCATCTTGATTGGCTCGCATGACTTTGGAAAAATTATAAGTGTCTTCCGTATAGGTGGAAGGGAAGGGGAGGATGCGTTTTTTCCAAGCCTCATCCATCACCGAGAAAAACTCAAAGAAATCTTTGTGCATTTCAAAAACGGGACCTACGCTAGCGCCAAAGCCAGTTAAAGCATTGGCGTAGATGGCCCAATTGGGAAGATTTCCGGTGGAGCTGAAGGCAGTGAGGAGTGAAAAAGCCGTTTCTCCAAACTGCCTAAATCCTAAGTAAGAAAAAATATGGGTGCCTGCCTCAGAGCAATAGTTCCCACTGGAGGGAATAAAGGTGTCGGCATTGCCGAAGGGGGCAAAGTTTTGAGCGTGGGGATCTGAGGCCATCAAGGCTTCGCTTCGAGCTCGCAGTTGAGCGCTTCGAGGATCCATGTCGGGTTGGCCGTCTCCATTGGCATCTTGGGTGTAGCGATCGATATTATCGTGCATGAGTTTGCGGTACTTCGCCAAATCGTCCACTAACATATTGTCGTAGGGCACGGGCTCCATCACCCGGGCCCAGCGAATGAGGCGTGCGCGGTCGGCGGCATCAAAATACTTGGCACGGGGGCGTAGCCACAGAGTCTGGGAATGAATTTGATGGAGGCGGGAGAATTTTTCCCAGCCTCCGTCTAAAACCACAAGTTCTCGGGCTTTGTCGTTACCTTCCACGGCCACCACGATGCGAGCGTGTTCCATTCCGCGCTTGGAATAAAAACTTCCCACCATCCAAGGATTGGCAAAAGCCATGTTGAGCAAAACGTCGCCAGGTTGGGGAACGTTCGACATGGGCTGGTCAGAGTTTAGGACGAAGGAGCCATCAAATAACTTTTGAGTTGTTAGGTTTTTAAATAAATTAGGAGTCAGGTTCGGACCACTTTTTGAGCTGAAGTTGCGGGCCATTTTTTCTTGGTAAAACTGGGCGGCTCGGCCCATGGCCGGACTCAGGCGAGTGATTTTTTCAGGTTCGCCATAAATTTCATGAGTCTGGAGTTGCTTGAGAAAATCTTTTTTCATTACGCCATAAGTGGGGCAATAAAGAATTTTCCCTGTTTGGGGACGGATGGGCACCGAGCGCGGGCCATCGGGATCCATCTCTACTTCGTCGGCCGCAAAAGCTAAGAAAGGAAATAAAAGAAGAGCCGCTAGGAACCCGTAACGATTTGTAAAATTCATTTAACCCCCGCGGGGCAAACTAAGCGATGCCGGGGGGAAGAGGCAAGGAGGCCTTGATTTTCTTAACGACCCGCAGAAATCTTTTGGCTGAGGGCCTTCAAATCGGCCAGGTTCTCGGTGTTCGTCATGCTTTGGCGAGATTGCTGGGCCATTTGGACGCTCTCATTGGCTGAGACCAGTTGGTTGCGAGCGTGCTGGTCCAGGGATACCCGAGAAGAGAGGTAGGAGACTTGCACAAAGATTGTTAAAAATGTGGCCCAGCCTATAATTCTTTGCAGCATCGCATCCCCCTTCTTCAGTCGTATTTTGTTATTAAGAAATTTCGTAAACAACTTCGACCTTAGCGCCATCTGCGGGCTTGGAGTCGTTGTTAATCAAGACGCGGTTTCTCTCGCCGTCGTATCTCCACCCACTGGTCAACTCTTGGCCGTTAACCAATACTCGGATGGAGTCGATAACCGGAGGGCTGCTCAGCAAATACTCGATGTCATAAACAAAGCGAATGGAAGTGCTGGCGGCCGGAGCGGTGTTAAAGACCACTTCGTTAGTGGTGGATTCGTAGCGCCAGCCCGAGGTCTGTTTGCTTTCGTTGGCTTGGTTAAAGAGCCGTGTGAAAACTTGCAAGGAGTTGTCGGCCGGGCGCCCACGAAGTTGGAAGCGGCCCGTTTTCTTGGTGATGTCTCTAGCCACACTCACGAGGCTTGAAGCAATGGATGATGCCGTCATGCTGCCGATATCGTAGTTACCGCTCACGCTACCGCTAGCTCCCGTTCCACTGGGGTCGGAGTCACTATTCAGGAGTCGAACAGTTTCTTTGATTTTAGGGCAAGAACCGGTGGCGATGATGGAGCGTGAAGACACATAAAGTCCGTTGCCCTTAGCGCTTTTCAAAGAGCTGGCATAGGAGCTAGCGGAGCCGGAACTTTCATCGTCGCCGGAACTACGGGTGCAATCTGTAATGTAGATATATACTTGTTGGGCACCCGAGCGTTTGAATGACGAGTTGTTCTGCATGTAAACTTTAGAAGCTTCAATTAAGTTCGGTACGTTGGGGTTTAGATCTTGGCCTAAGTAAGCCAGAATATTGTCCACTACAGTCGAACTTGAAGAGGTGATGTACCCACCGCCCATTAAAGACTTACCGAAAGACGAGAGCTTAGTGGGGTTCTGATAATTTCCTTCCACGAATCCAATGCGATAGTCGATGGAGTTGCGTGAAGAATCAGATCTTTCTAATTCCGGTATAAAAGAATTTCGAATAGTTTCAACGAGTGTTTCTTGGTACGGGCGCATGGAGCGACTCGTATCCAAAGAAAAGAGGTAATCCGCAGCAACCACCTGATTGGCTTGTCTGTAAGTGTCACCACTATAGGCCGTGAAGCTATCGGTATTATTGGGTGCATAAGTCGTAGGTTCAGAGCCACATCCCCAGATAATTGCCGATACGCTAAGTACCGATGTCATTGCCAACAAAGAGCGCATAGGACCTCCTAGCTACAGTGTTGCAAGGAGTGGGCCTGTCTTTATTTTAGACTTAATCGCTCTCGCGCAATGGTGATATCTTTCTGAATTTGTAAGCGAAGTTGCTCCAAATCGCCGAACTTCTGTTCAGGGCGCAACCTGTCTCGAAATTCGACAGTCATCTGTTTTCCATACAGGTCCCCATCAAAATCCAACAAATGCGTCTCTATATTAATAGGACGGGTTCCTTGGATGGTGGGTTTAATGCCGACATTAGTAATAGATGCAAAAGTGCGGCCTTCAACTGTGGCGGCCGACAGATAAACACCATTTAGAGGGAGGCAAGGGGCACCGACTTGATTTTGCAGGGGACTGATATTGGCCGTGGGAAAGCCTAAAAGCCTACCGCGTTGGTCCCCGTAAATAACTTCGCCGCTAAGACTATAATCTCGTCCCAACAAACGTGCGGCCGGTATCATTTGTCCCTCTTGGATAAGCCTGCGGATTCTTGAGCTCGAAATAACTTCCCCATCCGACTCAATTCCGGGGAGTATTTCGGCCTGTATCTTACGGGCACGGCACCAGTCGATGAGTTTCCCTGGGCTTCCCTGTCGGTCTTTGCCGAAGTAAAAATCGTGACCCACGACTACAAAGGCAGGTTGGAATTTCTTCTCGAGAAACTCTGTTAAAAAGTCCTCAGCCGATTTCTGTGAAAACTCAGGGGTAAAAGGGACGATAAAAACCTCATCAATACCCGCACTTTTTAAGAGGCGAACTCGCTCGTGAAGGCTGGAGAGGCGGGGCACCTGGGCGCCCACTTTCAGGACTTCGGCGGGGTGGGGGTCAAAACTTAGGGCTGTTATTTTCACTCGGAAGGGGTCGATTTGTGACTGCTTCCAGGCCGATAGCTTTTCAATAAGGGCACGATGGCCTCGGTGGACCCCATCGAAATTACCTATGGTTAGCGCCTGCTGCATGGGGGCTGCTTATAGCTGTGGCACGGCCCCTGCATCAATAGATATAGGGAAGATAAGGCTCTCAAAAGTTTCAAGTTCTTAGAGCCTTAAAAGGGGGATTTATGGGGACAAAGCTTAAACACTTGTCTCAGTTATTTACACTCTGTGCAGCGGGGCTCAGCCTAGGTTCAGGCTATGCCTTGTACGCAGCAGAATCCCAAGACTATATTGAGTTGGATACGGATGATGGTGCCGGTGGGGCAGATATTAACCAGGCCTTGGGTTTAAGTGCTGCGAACAATAAAAAATCTGCGGCCTTAGATATGCCTGAAGAGGCGGGTCCCAGCGGGAAAGTGGCCTCCCAGCCCAAAGTGAGTGCTTCTCACAAAAAGCCCGCAGTGCCTAATGCTGCTGCCAAACCTAAAGAGGCCTTGGCTCCTGCAAAAACTCAGGCTGCTTTTGTGCCTATGGATAGCAAGCAGTATCTCAGTAATATTCTAAATGATTTATGTTTACCTGATGACGCCTTTGTTAAGCAGTCTTTGAAGTCGGTGCGCGACCTTACTTTAAGCAATGCCGAGCGCGCTCTGGATTCTTATACTGATACGGGTATGCCCTACGCGATCGATGCTTCGCTGCCTAAAAACCGAGAATTTGCCCAAGAGATTAAAGGCACCCTTCGTTCGAAATTTGCCAACGACTACGAACCTCTCCTTTTGAACATGGCCAATCGGGGAAGCTTTGATGGCGAGCAGCTAAGCGTTGATAAAAAACCTTTGGAAAAGCAAAAATCCGAAATCCAAAAACATCTGATCGAGCTTTCAGAATTTGTAAACGAGAAGCTTATTCTTCATGTCAAAGACCAAGTGCTTGGGCGCAATAAAGGCCGCAGTCCGGAAGAAATCAAATCCTTGGTGATGACTGAGCTCCGAGCATTCTTTGACGGTAAGGCCACTTACCCACGGGCCGAGAAAGACTCAAGGGACATCCAGTTCCGACTGGCCTCTATTATTGAGGCCGCCACAGAAAAGAAGCATCCTCGCACTGGAAAACTCCTTCAGCAGAGTCTTCCTTGTGTCGGTGTTCCCGGGAAAATTGAGGGAATCGCCCGTGCTTCCCTACCTGTAAAAGCCATTGCAGAAAGTGTGACGCCTCCTGCTGAGAATACCGCTCCAGCTAAAGAAGAACCCGTAAAAGTAGCGCCGGCTAAAAAAGCTGGGAATGAAAACGTGGTTAAACTACAG
Source organism: uncultured Bacteriovoracaceae bacterium (assembly GCA_964477895.1). Lineage (GTDB taxonomy): Bacteria > Bdellovibrionota > UBA2428 > UBA2428 > UBA2428 > CAYZFQ01. The sequence continues at coordinate 90,298 of CAYZFQ010000010.1, forward strand.
GCTAAAGCGAATTTAGACGAAGCGACAGTGCGAAGTATGTTTCCGACGGCCTTCAAAGAAGAGAGGGCTTTAGCTCATGATGATACCCAGCCCGCAATAGTGCCCAATACACCAGATGCAAATGACAGAGTTATTCCTGTGTCGGATAATACAAAATCGATTGAAGCACCCAAGGTCAGGGAAAATCTCTTTGAACCGGGAGCGCTGCCTCCTTTACCCGAAGCACCAAGCGCCAATAGTGTGGGCGGGGTCTTTGCCACTAAACAGGAGCGAAGCAGGAGCGCGCCCATAGTAGTAGCCGCCAAGCCTGTAGAAAAAGTGAATGAGATCAAGTTCACTTTAGCTCCGACTTCCGCCATAGACCTTGGTGTCTCGGTTCCTAGCTATGAAACAACGGAAGACGTGATAAAACGATTGCAAAGGACTTTTGATGAGCGCTTAAAATCTTCGGCCAGCGCTAATTAGAAGCTTCTAATTTCAATTTTTCGAGAGCAGCTCCCTGGAAACGAGGATCTTTCTCGCTTTTTTGAATGAGAGTAAGGGCCTCAGAGGGGCGCTGAGCTTTGCGGTAGGCTCCCACACAGTTCTTTAAGAGTCCCCAACTTCCCATCCTTCCAAAAATCTTTTTATATTCGTCGCAAGCTCGGGTGCCCCGAGAGGGGTGGGTGGAGTGTGGAGCCGCAGAGATATATATTTCAATTTGTGCTGCGGTCACGCCTTCTTTAACAATTTCACTCTCAAGCAAGTCGAGGACTTGGTCCATGTCTTTTCGTGAGGCTTCGTCTTGAGGAAAGTTGTCGGCGCGCCGAAAGTTGTAAATAAGAGTCGCCATTTTTAGGCGGAGGCTGGGATTTTTTTTATCCCACTTCAGCGATTCGGAATACTCAGCAAGGGCTTTTCCGAAGAGCTTTTCGTGAGACCACCGATCGCCTTCCTTCTCAAACCACTGGCTGGCTGTGCTTCGAGCTCGGGGGATCTTGGGATTCTTCGCCAAGACCTCATTATTGAGTTGCCGAGCCTCATCCACCCGCTCGACCCCAAAGAGGGCGGCCGCCAAGGAAGCTTTGAGCTCTAAGCTCTGCGGGAACAAGGTCAGAGCTTCGCGGCTACTGAGGAGAGCTTCTTGAAAAGCGCCGGAATTCAACTGTATGTCGAGGAGCTTAAGGTAAATGTCTTGTTCTCTAATTTTTTGGGCCACCAATACTTCAAGATAACTGCGGGCCTCCGAAAAACGATTTCGAGAAAATTCAAACTGGGCGAGTTTTCGGAGGGCTCCTAGGTGCTTGGGGTCTAATAGCAAAAGTTTCTTCCACTCCTCCATGGCTTCAGCCTCTTTGCCTTCAACGCTAAGGACTTGAGCCCAAAAAGCATGAATCTCCACTTTGGCGGTCTTGGGTGTTTGGGGGTTCTGAAGAAGCAGGGTGCTCTGAGTTCGGGCCTTGCGAAAAAGTTCTTCTCGCTCGCGAGGAGATTCCCCATTCTGAATTTTTTGGATAAGGGGGTCGAGTTCTAAGCGTTTAAAAAGACGAAAGCCTCGTTGCTGGCTTTCCCAGTCCTTGGGGTCAAAGCGAGTGGCCGCTGCGTAATGCAAGAGGGCGGCCCGGGAGTCGTTGCGTTCTTCCTGAAATTTGGCGCATAGGACTTCAAATCGATTGGTGTGAGCGGCGCTGCTGTCGGCTTTTGTGGTATGAGCCAAAAAAGTTTTTTCTTTTTCTTTCAAGCAACGTTCGATGAAACTTTTGGGAACTTCCAGGTGCTGTGTTCCGATATTCTTTAGACTCTGAAATTCCATTAAAAGGATTTCCATCTCACCCAATCGGGCGTCGCGGGCCATCGTTTCGCGGGTGCGTAAATCTTGCTGGCGCAGGTAAGTTGGATCACATTCTGGATAGGCTCGGGCAAGAAGAGGCGAGCTCAGCATAAATAGGCCAATCAATTGAGCTTTCAGAAATGACATCTTTACTCTTATCGTAATGTTGGCAGTGAATCTTTAAAGGAGTTGCTGCCATGCGTAAAGGAGTCTTGTTGTGTTATTTTCATCAAGTGCGTCGACTTGTTTCTCGTTTTGTTTGGGCAGGCTTTGTGACTTTCTTGATGTCTTGTGGAACTCGTGAACACTCCCCTGTTTCAACTCACGATGACAAGGTTTCCGCACTTGTTCGTGAAAACTTTTCGCCACTCACAGACGAGGCTCAGCCCAAAAGTAAGCGATACCCCAGCGTCTTGGTAGGAATCGTGACGCCCGAATCTTCTCAGGTTTTAGCCTTTGGTAGAGTTAACCCGAAGGGAAGCTCTCCCGATAGCTCTACCGTTTATGAAGTGGGCTCGGTCACTAAAGGCATTCTGGGAATACTGCTGGCCCAGTTTGTTTTAGAAAGGCGCATTGACCTGGGCAAAAGTTTTTCCTCAACTTCGAGTCTTAAGTTGCCTTCTTATCATGGTAAAAAAATAACTTGGCGACATTTGGCCCAGCATCGTAGTGGCCTGCCGCGCTTTCCTTCGAATCACATTCCTCCGAATCCTCAGCAACCCTACTTAGAATATGACCTCCCCAAGCTTCGAAGCTTTCTGCTTCAGTACTCGCTGACCCAGGCGCCTGGCAAAAGCTCGGACTACTCCAACTTGGGAGCAGGAATTGTGGGATATGGTTTAGAGGAAATAGCAAAAAAGCCCTTGGAAGACATTTTCAAGAATAAAATCTTTGATCCCCTTGGAATGAACGATACCCGTATTGCTTTAAATGATGAGCAAAGTCGTCGGCTCGCTTCACTGTCTATGAATGGAGAGGCTGTAGTTCCTTGGCGATGGGAGGCACGTACCGTGTTGAAGGGAGCCGGAGCCCTTCATTCGACAATGGGTGATTTAATGAAACTGATGAAAACGATATTAGCTTTTGAGTCTCCGGAATTTCATAAGGCGATTCATATGGCCACTCTGCCCACTTACACCCGAAGCCCCAATTCGCAGATAGGTCTTTTTTGGAATCATTTAGAAAAAGAAAATATTACTTGGCACAATGGAGGCACCTTTGGTTCCACTAGTTTTTTTGGATTCATCCCTCAGTCGCGAGTGGGGATCATTGTTTTAGCTAACGCACTTGTTATGAATGGGAGTGAAATGGATCCACGCCTCGATGCCGCTGCCGTAAAAACTCTCTTAGAGCTGAAAAAAGTAGATGAGTGCCGGGTAGCTTGCCATCCAGGCAAAGACAAAGCGATTTAATCCCAAAACCATAAAAGTAGTTAAATGAAAAATAACGGCCGCCCCCATCCAAAAGGGCCAAAGATGGGGCCGAAAGGCTAAGTAGCCGCTCATAAGTTCAAAAATAATAAGGAGCCAGCTGCAAGTCCATAGACCTAAGTTTTTCTTCATTTGTGCGAATCTGCGCAGCCAATGAGGGATGTCGTAGGCGGACTCGGCTAAATAATTCCTGAGAGTTTGTCCCCGTCTCCAGTTGGCACGGCGAAGCTTTATGCAGCCGGCAATGAAGTAGGAAAGTAGGGATTGCACGGCAATATAAACCAGAGCGGCGTGACCCACGGAAGCCACGTTTCTAAAGACGGCAGCTACGCTGAGCGCTGAAAGTAAAATGAGGGTCATCGCATCCGCCCCGCCGTTAAAATTTCCGCGAAAGCGAAGGGAACATAGAAGAGAGGAAAGAAATAGAAAAACAATGAGGGGGGCTACTGGAAAAAAGGGGAGAAGGGCAGCGCCTATAGCCTGAACCATCAAAAGGCCGCAGAAATTTGCTTCAGAATAAAAGAAATCCAAGATTCGCAGACAAAACTTGGGAAGAACAAAAAAATCCTCGCGTAAAAAGCTCCAGGCCCAGGGTCCGCTCGGTGAAAACTTAGGGCGCAGCAGCCAAAGTTCCCGACTCTGAATAAATAGTGAAAGGCCTACAAGAGAGGCGCAGAGATGAAGAGCGGCTGCCGAGTTAAGGATCATCGGGGGATTTCTTCCGAAACAAAGGCATCTTGCTTTTGCGCGTGGTCGGAATCCATAAGACGCGCTTGAATTTTGAATTGGTAATAGGAGAATTCCAGGCCTTCGCAAGCGTCCTGAATTTCGTCCCGGGCAATGCGAGAGCAAAGTTGGTAACTAAGGCTTTGGCTGAAAGATTTGGGCTTCTCCAGATACTCCTGAGATTCCGAGAGTAGTCGATCAAAGGCATTCTGTGCCAAAAGCTGATAGTTCGTCTGGGGATTTATAAATAAATGGCCTAGGTGGCGAGGTCGTGACGCAAAGAGAGGGCGCCATTCCCCCCACTCTTCTTTTTCTTTGCTTCGAAAAAAAACTTGGGACCCTGCGCTGATCTCGTCGAAAAAATTCCAGGTAGGTATAAGCGCCCTAAACAGGGAAAGAACTGATCTCATATGAGGGCTCATCTTGTAAAAGTAACATGTCAAAGGACCATGATGGTAGGTCACCATTCAATAAAGTAATCTTTCAAGGTGAAGACGAAGATGTTGCGGCACATGGCTTTTGTCTTTGCCTTGTTAGGGCTGGCGCGACCCAGCGCCCTTCAGGCCAGCGCCACCTGCGACTACTACCGTGGTGTTTCTAAGGCCCTCTATGATGCCTTCTGTGGAGGGGGAGGTGAAGGAAAGCCTTCTCGCCCCCAAGGCACCCAATCAAGCATGAGTGAGTCGCTTAACCTCAGTGCGGCCTCTTTGCCCACAGGACCTACGGCCTTTGGAATTGAATCACTTTACTCTGTGATTAAAAATTCCCCCACTCAGAACGTTCTGGGCGTTGGGCTGGTCAAAGGATTTAAGCGCCGTGGCGCCGGCCTTTCGATTGGGGGTGGGAATTCCTTTTACGACAACGATCTTTTGCGGCGTCAATATTCTGGCTCTGAGCTCAGAACCTTTCAGCCCTATGAAGAACCCAAAGGGAAGTTCATGAATCTCAACCTGGGAGCTGCGGTGAATGTTTATCAGATGACCAAGACGATAAGTCTCAATGTGGGCGGATCGCTACGCTACCACAAGGGCACCGACACCTGGGGTGGGGGACCATCGCTTCTCATCAATTCTCCTTTTTTTAGTTTGGGCACCGGTTTTACGAAAGCCAAAATAGCCAGCGACCTGCCGCGGGTCGTTTTTATTTCCAGCTTAGCCAGCTTGCGTTTGTTTATTTTGGAATTGGAATACAATCGCCTCGACTCCCGGGATTCCTTTCATTTGGGACCTGTGCATATCTTCACTCTCAGTTTAAAGTTGGGCCGAATCATCCTTACTGCCGCTCAGCGCCGTTCAAAATATCTCCTGGAGTCTTATGTCGTGCAGCGCCACTACGCCGCTCAACTACTTTTGAGTAGTCATTTTGCAATAAGTTATATGGATAATTATATACCGGGGGCTCGGACTGCGGGACTGCAGCTTTATTTCTAGATTTTCACTCCTGCGTGAAATCCATATTCATTCCTTCCCGTATTGTAATACCTTTCAAAAGAAAGGCTGAGTGAAGGTTTCAAGACGATACTCTTAATAATTTTTAATCCGCCGCTAAGCTCGAATGAGGATGAATAAAAGTCATTTTTACCTATGTGAAGATTCAAAGCCTGGGGAAGGCTCAAGCTCAAGGGCAGAAGCTGAGAATACTTTTTTTTCCAGGGTTGATAGGTCCACCCGGGGACAAAACTCACTTGCTCGGAATTGATTTGCACTCCTTCCTGATTGGACCGACTGCGTAAAAGGAGTTGGTAGTTTAGGTCGAGGTTTAGGTTTTTTGTGAAAATATTTTCAAACAAAACGTGAGCAAAGGGCTGATAATTATATTGGTTGAAGCGACCACGATAATAACGTGCCATCCGATGAGCTCCGACTTCGTAAGTGGATTGAAAAACTTCTCCGTTGATGCGAGCTCGTACGGCTAGGCTCTGGGTGTTGAAGGGATCGACCTGAGCTTGAAAGGTGTTCACCCAAGCCCAGGAGGCTCCCGTTGTGAAAGTCCATTCCCCCCATGGGCGCTTCCAGTCGAGGCTAGGGCTGAACCCCACTTCGTGGGAATTCTCGTTGAGCACTAAATTTCCGCTCTCGAATCGCTTCGATCGATTGCGTCGGTAAGTATAGAACTCCGAAAGATTAAGTCGAGTATCTTCAGAAAGCGACAAGTGATTTGCCGGTGATAACGTATAAGAGGAATAGTGACCTCGAAATTGTCCTTGTGAGGAATCTATAAACTTTGCTTCGGCAAAAGTTTGATCGGAGCGGAAAAGCACTTCAGTTTTGCCCCTTCTTTGACTCTCCCAGTGCAGCTCGGAGCCTAGAGTGAATTCTTGCGTGCGAGGGGGGACGGCGTCGTCGGCTTCTTGCTGATTGAAATAGCGTTGATGGAAGAGGCGGTTGTCCACCTGTGAAAAGATGGAAAATGGATGAGAGCTTTGGCGTCGATAAGCAAAGCTCTGGCCAAAGGTGAGGGAATCTTTATTGTCTTTATAAAGTTTAAAGGAGGGGTTCTCGATATTGTAAAGCTGATCTAAGCGATGTTGGGCCTCATGGTAGCGACTTTCCCAGGGTGCTAAATCAGCGTTGATCTCTTTTTCATCTTTCTTAGCTTCTTCTGAAAAGTCATTGGCTCTAAGTCCTGTAGAAATGAAAAGAGCAATAAGGAATAAACGCATTAGAGATTGGGAAAGAGATGTTTAAGACCTGTAACAATCATTTGAATGCCAATACAAAAAACCAAAAATGCGAGAAGTCGGTTAATAACTAAGCTTCCCGAGGGTCCCAGGCGTTCAATAATGACTCGAGAATAAACAAAGCAAAAATAGGTGAGAACACACACGGTCAAGAGAGAGAGTGCCAAGACGCCCATGTGCAGCCAAGACTCACTGAGATCTGTGCTGTGAGCGTGAGCGCTAAGAGCAATGAGAGTGGAAACAGATCCTGGCCCTAAGGTAAGGGGGAAGGCCATAGGATAAAAAAGTGAAGCTCGGACATTGGCAAGACCCTCCTTAGGGTCATCGTTTTCTTGGCTGCGAGCAGTCAGCATCCCGAGTCCCATTTTTGCAATGACAAATCCTCCGGCCACTTGAGTCGTGGGAATGGAAATTCCCATAAATTTGAGGCACCAACTTCCGAGGGCAAGAGTGCCCAGGCCCAGAATGAGGCAATAAAAGGCGATAGCAAACGAAAATTCTTTACGGCTTTTAAGGTCCAAGTTGGCAAAGTAAGGGTCTAAGATAAAGGCTGTCCCAATAGGGTTAATCAAAGGTAGGAGCGAACTTATTCCGAGTAAAAAAAGTGGCAACTGCTCCATACTGTTCAGCACGCGGAAGTCTTATACTGGCAAATTCGTGGCTACAACAAATTTAGCCATACGGACTTCATTTCAAATTGCGAGTTAAACTCTTAGAGCCAGAGAGTCAGCGAACCCAGGAATAGTGTAACTTTGTAGGAGGCCCCATCACCATCCACTGTTAGGTAACTGCCTTCGAGTCCTAAGGCTAAATTGGGAATGATTTTATAGTCGATACCTGCAGAGGGACCCACGGCTAGGCCCGTGCTGCTAACAGACGCTGTGCGGCCTCCTGCCGTGGCAGATAGAGTGAGCTTACTTTGACCCATCTTTAAGCCTACAAAACCACCTACTTTCGTGCCAAAAATGAACTTGGGTTCCAGGCCGTAAAGAGTATTCTCGACCTTGGCACTGGCAGTTCCGCGTAAAAGAGAGGTCGATTTTTCGCCTTGGATGTAAAAAAAACCTGCTCCAAAATCTTTGGCTCGGTAACCAAAGTTTCCACCCATGGCCGTCAGCTTGGAATCACTCGTGCCCACTTTGTGACTACCGTAGAGGCCACCTATGTAGACATGTTTGTTCTTGGACTCAGCCGCCGTGGCTTGGAAAGAAAGCAGAGCGGAGGATGAAGTGGCCAGAAAAGATAGAAGAGTGAGAAGTTTAAATTTTTGAAAGAAACGCATATTACTAATCTAAAGTTTTATAAAGCCTAAGAACAGCGAAGAACTGACAAAAATTTGCTTCTTCAAATGGGGCACTCAAGGGATGCTGCACCTTACTTAAAATTTCTAGACTAGCCGCCGAGGCTCTGTTGATAAACATCCTGGATAAATAAGGAAGAAGTGACCCTTGCGACAAACTACAATTCAACGAAATTCTGTTCTGAGTCCTCTTGAGCGGTCTTTAGAGATCGTGTTTGGCCTGATTATGGTTCTTTCGACGACGTGTACGATGAGTACTTTCGGGGAAGGTAGAGTCGAACTACGAACTCTGCTCTTGGGGGCCCTGGGCTGCAATGTGGCTTGGGGATTGATTGATGCCATTTTCTATTTGATGAGTTGCCTCACCGAACGTGGTCATAAAATTCAACTTATGCGGGAGCTGAAGGAAAGCCAAAGAATCTCCGAGTTAAAGCAGATTCTTTCGGGTGTTCTTCCTGAGGGTCTTAATGAATGGCTTCGTCCAGAAGACTATAGGCGTTTACAGGCTGAGATTAGAAATTTAAACCTAAGCTCACCGGGGGGTGGTTTAAAGCGCGAGGACATCCAGGGTGCCACTGGAGTTTTTTTGCTGGTTTTTTTCTCCACTTTTCCCGTGATCGTTCCATTCTTGATTTTTGAGGACGCGCATCTGGCTTTGCGGTGCTCAAATGTCATCGCCGTTGGGCTTCTTTTCGCTGCGGGATTTAAACTGGGCAAATACGCAGGCACTCGCCCGATTTTTATGGGTTTGTGGATGGTTCTGTTAGGAATGGGGCTTGTGGGTCTTTGTATTGCCCTAGGCGGATAGGGCCCTTCGCTTTCAACATGACAGTCTTTTGACGCTCCATAAGCGAAAATTTTTTTTCGTGCTCAGTGCCATTGAGTTGAGCGAAAAATATGCCGATCTAAGATCGTGAAGAAATTTGCGCTCATCCTTGCCTTGGATTTGGCGACGAGGGCAAGCGCACGCGAGCTAGCTCAAATCGAGGTCGAAGAATTCGTGGACATTGCCCAAGATCTTAGAGCCAAAGCCTCTGAAGACGGATCGGCAAAGATTTTGTATGTGGTGATTGGCCGGGGTCTGGCACCAGTAGACACTCTTTTGGAGTTAGCAGGAGAGCAGGTGCAGCTTCTTCCAATATCCGTTCGTAACGCGAGTTTTGAAATGACGTCTACTGAGATAACTGCGGCTATAGATGAAGTTCTAGTAAAACGTTTGCCAGCCGAAAAAATCAAAGCCTTCGATAAAATTGTGCTCATGGATTATCGAAGCTCCGGCTCCACCCTCGATTGGGTCAATCAGCGCACAGCACGGCATTTGGAAGCCCTCGGCCGCGGAGACATTCGATATGATGTGATGGCCGTGGAGGGAGTGTCTGTTTCTTACACCTTTCTCATGCTCCCTAAGCATTCCGATCGTCCACGAGATATGACCAAAGCCGATCTTTTGCGAGAAATTTTAGAGGCGCGAGAAAAAGCACTGGCACCGCGTGAGGGCCGGCAAAATTTGCGAGAGGATGCCCTGAAGCAGGGATTAAAAAACTCCCGCTCGATTCAAATCCGGGTGGACAACAATGGTTTAGTGGGTGCCACCATAGCGGGGAATGCCAACTACGACTATGCGAGATTCACGGTGAATCACGACAGAGACACTCTTTTTTATATAGACAAAGATAATCCCACCTACCCGGCAATGCGAAAGTCTTTAGTGGAAGATGAGCTCCTCATGCGTCGCATGCGAGACCCCAAAGCTCGGGGCCGGGTGCGTAGTAGCGCGCGAGGACTCTACTGGCGCGATGAACAAGATATAAAAAAATGGCTGACCGATCACGAGAGGACTAGGGCTGAGGAGCGAGAGCGAGTCGCTTTAATGGAAGCTGAGCGAAGTCGCACTGCTGAGCTGAGTAAAACCCCAGCTGTAGCTGAAAGGGCTGGAGGCTTTTGTAGAGTGCTGAGGTTCTTTGGGTTGAGTCAGTAATGACATCTCTACTTTGAATAGCTCCGACAAAGCTCCATAAGCCGTTTTTCTTTTTCGTTGATTCTAAGCACTCGAAACTCAGTAAAGCCTGGCTGATAGAAACGCCTATACCTTAGAACTACCGTGTTCCCGCCCTGTTTGTTAGTCAAAACAAAAGTTGTAAAATCCCCTCGTTCCCACTTTGGCTTATCAATTACAAAATTGCTTTGCCAAAGAAGATCTTTCTCATTCACTTGAACCTTTTTGCAGCTCACCTTGCTAAGATCCACTGAAGTCTCGTCGAGACTTTTTTTCTGTTCATCGTTTGCAAGAATCTCAAACGCAAGTCCTTCTTGAGTAGATCTAAAAAGTCTTTTGCCATCGGTATAAAAAAGACGTCCACCAAAACCCTTAAATTGAGGATCATAGGCTTTTAATTTTCTAAGCACTGTCCTATCTACGGTGGCTTCTTGTGAAGCTTGCGATAATGAAGAGCAAAAAACTGAGATAACTAAAATCAACAGGCTTCTTTTCATAGGTGTTCAACCTAAAGCTTCAGGGGTCTTTATGGCGCCGAAAAATGTTAGTCTAGGTCGTTAAGCCGCACAGCTCGTGCGCACTTTAGCTCTGCTGAGACAATGCCTCATGAAAGCGCAAGACTTGAGGATCGGCTTTAATCGAGGATTCACTCCAGCCTAAGATCTTTAGACTCTGAGAGTTTCGCACGCGACTAACGGCCACGTAAGCATGGCCCGGCTCCCATAGCTGATTGAGTGAGACCACCGCGCGGTCGAGTGTAGCGCCCTGGGCTTTGTGGATGGTTACTGACCACGCTAGGGTCACTGGGAAATTTTTAGCCGACGCCACCTCTTTCCCTTCGGAATTTAACATCGAAAAACTCACGGGAGCAATTTCTACGGTGCGTCCGTTCACAAGTCGCAAGCGAAGATTTTCGGGACTCATCTCTTTGACCCAAGCTAAGCTCCCGTTGACCCAGCGCCCCTGCGGATCATTTTGTCTGAGCATGACAAAGGCTTCTTTTTTGAGTCGCAAACTGGGGCCGATAGGCGCTTGATTCATGATTGCCGTGCGGAACATATCCGCTCCGCTATATCGAGTTTCGAATATCGTTTCCTGACTTTCGAGTTGCCCAAGTTTTAACTCATTGATCCGATCCACATCCACGCGTTTAGGATAAAGAATGGAGGCGGAAAAATCCTCATCGACATCGTGACTCACGCAAGAATCGAGAAGTTTCCGAAGGCGTGGGCTCAACGTGCCTTGGCGTAAATCACCCAAAGCCTCCACAAAGGGGAGGTCCTCCTGGGCACGCATCATTTGGCCGAGTTCAATGGCTGCAAAAGCACTTTTTTCCCACACAGGATTTAGAAAAGCCCAATCTTTTCCTGCTTTGAAACGCGAGATCGGCGGAAGCTGAGCAAAATCGCCAATGGCAATAATTTTTAACCCACCCCAAGCTTCTGTGGATTCACGCGCGAGGGCAGATATTTTTTCGGCCAGGGCCAATACTTCTCCGGGAATCATGGAGATCTCATCAATCACCACGACCTTAGCTTTTTTTAAACGACGTAAAAGTCTTTTATCTTTGAGAGCTCGTTCCAGCGTGGCCTGAGGACCTCCTTCCAAAATCCCGAGGCCAAAAAAACTATGAAAGGTTCGACCACCCACCAAAATCGCAGCAGCTCCGGTACTGGCCAAAACCGGAGTGGTCTCGGAGTCCGATCCGCCCAGATATTTTTTTAGTATGTAGGATTTGCCGGTTCCCGCACCGCCCGTAAGAAACACGTTTCGCTCGCCATGCATCAGTTCAAAAGCAGCAAGTTGCTCGGTATTCAGATCCTTGGCGAAGGCGCTAAATAAGTTGGGGAGCATGACGGTCTTTTAGCAGAGCCATGCGGTCTTTGCAGGGTGGGTGACGTGTGGGAAAAGTTATCTGACGCCTTTTTTGGGATTCTTAGGTATAATGGCTCGGGTGAGTGATTTTTTAAAAAACGATATCGATGGCTTAGATTCTACGCTGCTAGACTATAATCTAGGGCTCACCCCTGAGCAGCGGCTTCAAGAGCATCAAAAAGCATTGGACATGCTCTTGAAGTTGGAAGAAGCCGGTAGGAAACACTATGCAGAATCTGAACAATCTTCTGGGGCTTTTGCTCAAAAATAATATCGACTTCGTTCTGGTTGGCGGCTTTGCGGGCGTGGTGCACGGAGCCTCCCAGGTTACGAAAGATCTCGATATATGTTACCTCTTAAATTCAGATAACGTAGAAAAATTGCGACGGGCACTGACAGAGATAAATCCTAAACATCGAATGACGGTTCTGCCGAAGCTTTCTTTTTTAGAACATCCGAAAGACTCCACAGGCCTTAGTAATATTTATCTCGAAACCGATTTAGGTGTCTTGGATGTTCTGGGCGAGGTGACAGGGGTTGGCGATTTTCATGCCATCAAAAGTCACGCCATCGAAATATCTTACATGGACTATAGATGTAAGGTCATTTCAATTGAAGATCTCATTCGGGTTAAAGAACGAATGACCCGGGATAAAGACAAGTCGCTTCTTGTTGAACTTAAGGCGATTTTTGAAAAAATCAGGAAGAGGTGAGCTACCGGTAATGACATCGCTACTTTGATTCGCGATCGAAAAGTTCCATAGTCATAAAATGCAATTCTTTATCTGATTTTTCAGGAACCGGGATTTTTTGATTTGGAGAGTCTATAGAACCCCCTAGATTAAAATTGGCTCGCTGGGCAGGACTCGAACCTGCGACCCGGTGATTAACAGTCACCTGCTCTACCAACTGAGCTACCAGCGAATACCGAAAGGAAGCCCGGAACTTAAACAATGTTCTCTAAAAGCTCAATACCCATTCCAAGGACTTCGCAAAAAAGCCATTTTCAAAAGGTAGGTAAAGACTGCGTTTAAAGTGCCGTTGCGACCACTCTACAAGGGCTTGGCCCCTGAGAGAATCTTGGTCGGCAAAAAAGTCTAAAAAGACACAAGGTTTCTCTCTTAAGCTCGAAGGAATCTTGAGTTTGAGGGCCTCGTCGCTAAGGGGGCTTTCGCGGGGCAGGTAGTAAAAAAAGGCCTCAGAAATTTCTGAAACCAGCGAAATGTCCACCTGACCTTGCTCTAGGCTAAGCCCCATTAGAGAAATTCGCACTGGCATTTGTCCGCGTTGGCCTAAGGTAAAGGAGGTCCAGCTCCTCAGCGCACCTGCCGGGAGGCTTGCCATATTGAGGTTTAAATTCTGGTTTTGGCCTACCAAGGTCGTCAACTCAAAGCCGATGCTCTCATTGATTTTGCGCAAATCGGCATCGGTTGAGGCCACAATGCTCAGGCGGTCGATGATTTGTGATGTTTCGGAAACTAATAAGCTCACTACTCAAACATTGTGCGATGCTGGAGCGCATTTTCAAGTGTGGATGCGTCGAGAAATTCCACGGATGAACCTGCGGGTAGGCCCATGGCGGTGCGGCTCATGTGAATGGAGGGATGGCGACTGCGGATTTGGTCACGCAGGAAGAGGCAGGTGGCATCTCCCTCCACAGTGGCGTCTACCGCGAAAATGATTTCTTTCACAGGCTCATTTTCTAACCTCTGTAAAAGGCTCTCAAAGCGAATTTGGCTAGGGCCCACTCCGCTTAGGGGGGCCAAGAGTCCCTGCAGAACGTGATATTTCCAAGGATGTTTACGAAATTTTTCTAGCGCCATCACATCCGGAGAATCCCGCACCACACAGAGGCGCTCGGGCACCCGCACGGCATCGGAACATATCGGGCATTGGGTGGCTTGCATCCAAAAGTGGCAATTCGGACAGTTTTGCACTTCATTTTGGACTTCTTCCAGGCAGCGCGAGAGGCCTTCCATGCGGCGCGAGCCTCCTTTAAGAAGGGCTACGGCGTAACGCAGGGCCGTGCGTTCACCCACTCCGGGGAGTTTGGCCATTTCGGCAACGAGGGCCTGAAGGCTATCCGGAAGTAACTTCATTTAAATGGCTAAAACATTCCCGCAAGACCGGGTGGAATGACTTTGCTCATTTCAGAGGCCACCATTTTTTGCGATTGTTGAACGGCATCATTGATGGCGACTTTAATCATGTCGGCCAGCATGGCGGTGTCATTGGGGTCCACGATTTCTTTGGAAAGTTCCATTCCTAAAATTTCTTGTTTGCCGTTAATTTTAATTTTGATCCGACCCCCCGCGCTCTCCACGTCCATTTCACGCAGCCCCAATTTCTCTTGGAGATTTTTCATTTCGGACTGCATTTTTTGGGCTTGGGCGATGAGGTTTCCAGTGTTTCCGGGGAATTTCATAATTTTCCTACTCTAAGATTTTGGTTTCGGTTACCACAGCATTGAAGATACGCACGGCAGCCTTGACGGCTTCGTGGTCTTTGGCCAGCTGTCTTTTTTCTTGTAAAACTTGTTGGTGATTTTTGCCAGGATTTGCTGAAGCGCTTGTCGCTGCGGTGCCTTCTAATTCCACTCGGGCCTGGGCCACCTCGAGCGACTTCTTGAGGAGAGTAATGCCATCGGCGGAGGCAAGTCTGCGGCCTGCAAAATCATTCTTGGCCTTGGCAAAAACAACCCCCTCTTTAATTTCTAAGCTCATCAGGCTTTGCATGACGGGCATCCAGGCGGGTTTATGTTCACTAATATAATTTTGAAAATCAGCCCGGGCTTTGTGGGCGCCCGTGGCCGGAGCCGTGCTGGAGATAGCGGGAGATGCCGAACGATAGGGAGCCACGGGTTGGGCGTAAGTTTTTGAAGGAGCCCCGATCTGACTTTCTGTAAAGGAGGGGGGAGGGCTCAAGTCCGGCGGAGGGCCCGATAGATCGTGCTCATCCGGGTCGTGGGAAGAGGTGGCTAATTCCAGCTGGGCCGAAAGGGCGGGGCGTTGGAGGCTGAGTTTGACAATGAGTGACTCCACGGTGAACTGACCCGAGAGCGCGCTTGATAAACTCGCTTGGGCCTTGATCACTAAATCCATGCCGCGCACCACTTCGTCGGAGCTAAGTTTCTGGGCTAAAAAACCTAAGGCTTCGTTCCAGCCCTCGTCATCCCCTGTAAATTTGCGGGTGAAAGCATGGTAGTGGAGGTCGCGTATAAAGTCGGCGACTCGAGCGAGAAGAACTTTCGCATCGATGCCCCGGTCCATGATGGCCGTGCACAGCCCCAGAGCTTGGCCGGGGTCGTGAGTGGCTAAACTTTTCATCAAGGCAAAGAAGGAGGCTCGATCCACTAAACCCAAGGTGCTTTCCAGCACCTCAATTTTTATTTCACTTCCACAAAGTGCGATGGCCTGGTCCAGTAGGGACTCGGCATCTCGTAAGCATCCCTCGCTCTCAAAAACCAAGGTGCGTAAGGAGGCCTCATCAATTTTGACTTTTTCTTTTTCGCAAATTTCGCGAAGCTTTCGCCCCAAAACATCCGGAGCAATTTTTTTGAAATCAAAGCGCTGACACCGGGATTGGATGGTGGGCAGGACTTTATGTAATTCCGTGGTAGCAAAAATAAAAACCACGTGTGGTGGAGGTTCTTCAAGGGTTTTCAGCAAGGCGTTGAAGGCCGCAGTGGATAGCATGTGCACTTCGTCGATGATGTACACGCGGTACTTGCCCACCGAGGCCATGTAGCCCACGTTGTCGCGCAAATCGCGGATGTTATCCACACCCGTGTTGGAGGCGGCATCAATTTCCAGCACATCCATGCTCGAGCCTTCGTTGACCGCTACACAAGCGGGGCACAAATTGCACGGCTCCCGATCGTCTGTAGGTTCCAAGCAGCGCAGAGCTTTGGCGAGAATTCGGGCGGCTGAAGTTTTTCCAACACCTCTGGGGCCCGTGAATAAATAAGCGTGAGATGTGCGGTTGGTCTTAAGGGCATTTTTGAGCGTGCGAGTGACGTGTTCTTGACCCACAAGATCGGCAAATATTTGAGGGCGATAACGGCGCGCCAGCACAACATAAGACATATGAATGCCTTATCCAAAAACTGATTAGGCGGCTTGGCAAGGGGGAAATAGAGGGCCGGTGCGGCCCTCTATTAAAATACAAGGGCTAGGACTAGAACTGAGCAGCCCAGTTCCAGGAAATGGTCTTAATCGTGTCATTTCCAGAGTTGCGTTGCTTTTGATCGTAGATCAGGGCCGTGTTCAAACGGTCTTTGATCACCGCGTAAGTCGGGCCCACGCTGGCAACGTATTTCACAGTACCCGTATAGCCGTAGGAACTAGCCCCATAATTGCTTTTGAAGCTCGAGTTTCCGCTGAGGTAGCGTGCAAACACGGAGTACTTTTCCAAGAACTTTACGTTCACCGTGGTGCCGTAGCTGTTACGTACAGGCTGAGATTGAATTTTAACCGAAGCGTATTCAACAGCTGCGTCCACAAGGTCAGTTTCAAGGGTCAAAGCTGCAGAGCTCACGTTTTTGTTATCTGTCACGCCGTAACCCGTGGTGTTGTGACCCGCGGCGATTGATGTGTGCGAGACATGAATTCCCAAACTTTCAAAAAAGTTGCCGGAGTTAACCAGGGGATAGGCAGAGATTGTGGCTGTACCGGCAACTGCGTTGTCTTTGCTCGTTCCACCGCGGCTTAGGGATTCTGTTCCGTTATGCACAAGTAAGGCGTACTTTAGGTACTCGGTGAAAGTGCCCGAAGCTTGGGCTCCGGCGTCTTGGCTAGAAAGAGATCCGCTTTCATCAGTTAAAGATTTTGCCAGCCAACGAGTTTTTGTAACGGCGTCAACGGTAGCAATAAAGGGAGTGGGCTGAATTCCCACGCGCAGAGTGCCGTCACCCGACCAAAGTTTTCCTTGAACATAAGCATTGCGAACATAGACGTACGAAGAATAGTTTGCGGCAGTGACTTGGGTGCGGTCATGATCCAAGAGCAAATAGGTGGACCAAGTGCTATCAAACTTATACTTGGCGTAAAAATACGCCCGACTCAAATCGAAACCTTGGCGATGACCACCATTTTTAGTCATGTCATTGGAGTAGTTGCCCCAGAGGCGGGCTCCGAGGTCAAGATTGTCACCGACTGATACGTCGGCATGAGCGAGGCTGGCCACAAGCCCCATGCACAGAAGGCCAGATGTTTTTACTTTGTTGTTCATTTTTCTCCTTATGATTGAAAAAGCAATCGGCGCCCAAAGTAGTCAATTTTTGGTCTGCAAAAAAGTGCTGGAGAAAGAAAATTTACTAAGAGCTTTGCTTTGACTCAGGGTATCCAGAGGGCTTAGGGACCGCCCTCTGAATTCATATAAAAATAGAACCTATATTTTTTCTAAGAAAAATCGAGTACCCGGTAGGCGAAGTCTTTCAGGTACTACAAAGTTCGGGGGAACTAGGAAACGAGTTTCCGGAGTGGGACGAGCTTCTCGTAGATCTTTTGTGAGTAACATAAAGTCCACGTCGGCAATCAATCCCGAAGTGCTTTGATTTTGCGAATTGAGCATGGCCACTCGGATCGTGCCCCTTTGGGCCATTTCCCGATCTGAGCGGTTCACGGGATAATTGCGATTGTCTCGACTTAACTGGGCGTCGTCTTGGTAATCCCAAAAGCCCATACCTTCGGGCATAGACCAGTCGCCAAGGCCATACTGCAATGAGCTTTGAATGCGTCCAGACTCTGAGGTCAAGAGCAGAGAAGCAAGTCCCTTGGTGTAATTGTCACCAACGGAACCTAGGCCCACAAGGCAAGAGAGCATGTGCACTTGGAGGTCGTCGGCAAAGGCTTCTTTGACCTCAGGATTACGATTTACGATTTCTTCCCACTCGGGAACTCCCGCGGTGCATCCATAGCGTCCCGGACGTTCTGATAGAGCACGCATTTGCATAATGTCGGTTTTGGAGATGGGGCTGTAATACTGACTATAGTTGTCGAGGTCGCTGCCAGTGGCGGCTTCGCGCCAGCTGGCACACTCGGGGCTTTCGCGTTGAGCGGCATCTTTGGGGAACCACATTCCACCCGGCATACCGTGAGCGTTAATATTAAATTGAGAAACCTTTTGACCGCGAGCTACAGAAATCTCTTTGATCTTTAAAAGGAGTTCTTCAAGAGAAGAGTAAAAAATAGTGAAAGAGCCGTTAGCATTCTCGTAAACCAAGGTAGCTTGGCTCAAATCCGCGTCGGCCGGTAAAATAAAAGGAGTCCAGGCATTGTCCGCCCCGTAGGGATGCACCTGATTATCGTAGCGATGAAATTTTCCAATTCCGCTTTCGGCAGCATGGATGGTGAGACTTTGCGCCTGTGCGGCGAGACCTGCAAAGGCCGTGGTTAAAGCAAGGCCGAGTGATAGCAAATTTTTCTGAATCATGGATCCCCCTTTGTTGAGGAGGAAAGCTAGCACGGCGAAAGTTTAGAAAAAAGTGCTCGTCCATAAATAGCTCCGTCGTTTGCCCGGAGCTCGGACTTCCACAAATCCTGCCTTGGCAAATTGAGCCGACCACCAGTCGAAACTTTGGAGTATTCGACGGTAGGGATCAGGGCAGGCATGACCCAAAAAACTGGAGTTGAAATGCAGGAACTTCGCGATTTTAGAGAGTCTTTTCAAGAGGGGCTGGAGATCGCGAGTCGGTACATAAATAAGGGAGTTTGAGAAAACAAGGCTAAAGGATTTTTCATTGCGGTGCAGCTCGCGAACATAGGACTGCATGTCGAGATTTTTAATGCGTCGTCTAAAAGTTGCGGGAATCTGGGCATGGGCCCACGAATTAATCTCGCAACCATAGGTTTTGGCCTGAGTTCCGTTTTCAAGAACGCGCAGGACTTTACCGGTGGCGGTACCCAAAACAAGAATCTTTTTTATTTCGGGAATGGGTTTAAGCGTAGGGAGGAGTTCGATGAGCTCGTCGGCGTAGGAATGTTCAGTCCAAACTTTGTTGTAAGCTTGGCCGCTGCCTGCATAATTTTTAAAGTATGCCGAGTCTTTGCAACTGAGGGGAAATTTTCGCACGAGGGGCTTTTACCCTGTGTCATAAAGGTCTGCTAGAATAATTATTTTTAGGGGGTTCTATGGCTGGCCAAGCAAAAACTTTGAAATTACCTGTCAGAAGACGAGTGGCCATTGTGGGCTCCAAGCGAATTCCCTTTGTAAAAAGTGGGACGAATTACCAAGGAGTGCCGCTTCGAGACCTCATGTCTCCCGTGCTTCATGCTCTCGTGGAAGACTTTCAGTTAAGTGGCCGCCGTCTGGGGGAAGTAGCCATTGGGTCGTTGATCAAATCACCCTCTGAACGGGGTTTGGCTCGGGAATGTGTCCTTTCAACCACTCTTGACCCCCATACTCCCGCTCTTGACTTGGAGCGGGCTTGTGGGACAGGGCTTGAGGCCGTGATTGCTGTGGCTAATAAAATTTCCTTAGGGCAGATAGATTGTGGCATTGGGGGAGGCGTGGATACCAATAGCAATGTGCCCCTTCTCTACTCCAAAGAATTGGCCGATGTTTTTAAAGACTTTTTCAAAAATGGTTTTTCGCTCAAAGCTCTTAAGGCGACCTCAAAGCTTCGACCCGGAAGTTTTGTGCCTGATTTCCCTCGAGTGGTGGAGCGTCGCACGGGCCTTTCCATGGGTGAGCATACCGAGCGCATGGTCAAGGAATGGAAAGTTTCGCGCCAAGACCAAGATCAATTGGCCGCGGATAGCCATCGCAATGCCGCCCTTAGTTACTCAGAGGGCTTTCAAAAAGATTTGCTTGTCCCTTTTAAAGGTTTGGAGCGAGACGGTATTTTGCGCCCCGACACAACTGTAGAAAAATTAGCCAAACTTAAGCCCGCCTTTGACCGGGGCCCAGAAGGAACTCTTACAGCCGGTAACAGTACGGCACTCACCGATGGGGCCGCAGCCGTTTTTTTAGCATCCGAGGACTATGCCAAAAAAAATAATCTTCCAATCCTCGCCTATTTTATGGACGCTCGAGTGTGGGCTGTAGATTTTGTTGAGGGACAGGAAGGACTCCTGATGGCGCCCACTTATGCCGTTGCTGATTTGTTTGAAGCCCACAATTTAGATTTTAACGACTTCACGAACATTGAAGTGCATGAAGCTTTCGCGGCCCAGGTCCTGTGCACTCTCAAGGCCTGGGAAGACGACAAATACTGCCAAAGCAAATTAAAGTTAAAGTCGCCCTTAGGTGTTTTGCCCCGAGATATTATGAATGTGAAAGGCAGCAGCCTAGCCTTTGGTCACCCTTTCTCGGCCACGGGAGCTCGAATAACGGGATCGCTTGCCAAGCTCTTACACCAAAAGCCAGGAGAGCTGGGTCTTATTAGCATTTGTACGGCCGGGGGTATGGGGGTTGCGGCCATACTTGAAGGCGCCTAAGTCTATTTTTCATGATTAAGAGTTCGACTGTTGAAGCTTACCTCGAGCGTAAGGCTAAAATCTTCATTCCGCCCCAACAGCGCGACACTTGTTTGCTTTGTCGTAAACCCAAAGTGAGTTGTTATTGTGAAAGTTTGCGCACCGTCAAAACCGATCCTCGCTTTCTTATTTTGATGCACTCACTTGAGGCTAGACACCCCGTGGGAACAGGGCGCATGGCTCATCGGTGTTTGGCAAATTCTATTTTGTGGGTGGATTCTTACTTTTCTCCTTCTAAAAATCTAGAAAATTTACTTCAGAACAATAAAATTTCTCCCGTCTTACTTTTTCCGGGCCCTACGAGTTTGAATCTCTCTCAAATTTCCCCTACAGAGCGCTTAAATATTTTCTCTGAGGGGAAAGAGGCCGTGGTGATTGTCCTCGATGCCACTTGGGAAATCGCTAAAAAAATGCTCCACCACACGCCATCGCTGCAAAAAATTCCGCGTATGAGTTTTAGCGCGCGCAAGGAGTCGGGCTTTTTGGTGCGAAAGCAACCGCACCCCCAGTGTTTGTCTACGATTGAAGCGATTCACGAAACTCTCCGACTTCTCAATGAGGGTGAAAATCATGGGGCGCCCCACGACTTTGATTTTCTCTTAGAAGTTTTTGATGAGATGGTGCAAAAGCAATTGCAGTTTCGAGTCCGAAGTGCGGAAGAGGGCCCCTCCCGGCACAATTCTGGATATCTAGCCCGTAAGGCTCGGCGACTACGGTGGCGCGAACTCAAGGCCCGGTTAAAATCCCGCGCCGCTACTGCCGAAAAATCTCCCGCAATCTTTTGATTGTTCCCATGCGGAAGAGAATAAAAAGCTGAACGCTTAAAAAGAAAAGAAGCGACCACCAACCCCTCAATCCAGCCTGCGCTCCAAGGTTGTATTTTTCCCAGTTCCAATACTCAGATTCGATGGGGCTGGCTCCGGGATAGGAGGGGTAAGCCCTTTGGATAAAGAGTCCCGATTTTAGGGCCTCCCAGGCAGGTTGTAAAAAGTAAGGATTGTCTTCGCCCGGAAAAATATTTCCCAAGATGGCGATAAGCATGATCACATAACAAGACGCGGCCCAAAGGATATACAGTCTTGGGAAGCGCTGGTAGCCCCTCGCCGAGTAGAGGGCCATGATGGCGATGGATGCTGTGAAGTAGCGGGGACCGAAGGCGGAGCCACCGTGCCATCCATTGAATGAAAGGATCACGAGAGTTTGAACGGCTATAACACTCAAGGCAAAAATACTCAGCATCCGCAGATTCCAGCGCGAAGAGCGTAAAGCAAAGACAAAGCCAAAAACACAGAGCCACACAAAACCCTCGATAGGCATAAGAGACCTGCGGCCCCAAATAAACAAACGGGGCAAACGCGAAAGGGCGGGCCAATCAAAAACACCCATAAATAATTTTGGATCCATCCAAATCGGGTCAAGGTACTGGCGATTGCTGCGCAGGGGGGAGCCAAAAACCAAATAGCTATAGATAAAGAGGGGCAGTAGCGAGAGAGCCATCAGCGCCCCAGAAATCAGTAGTTCTCGCCAACGCTGAATGCCTTTATACAGAAAAATGAGGTAGAGGGCTGCGATGGGCAGAACAAAAATTTGATTAGCTAAGAGGGCGACACCGCAACTAAGGGCCAGGAAAGCTGAGTTTGGAAAACTGCGCTCTTCTAAATAAAGATGCAAACGCCAGAGGGTAAAAACGATCCAAAAACTTTCAAAGACATGGGCAAAGGCCACCGTGGAATATACAAAGACCTGAGTGGAAAGGCAGGCCACGGAAGCGAGGAGTGCCGCGTCGGAGACTTTAAGAGTAGGCTCCAAACGCAAAATAAAATAAAAGAGCAAGACTCCTAAGAGCGCTCCCCAAATTCCAGCGCATAAAAAAGTTAGGAAATGATTAAAAAAAAGCTGAAGAGGTCTCGAACTTGTGTCGACCCCGAGGACTCTGGCGCCGTGAAAAAGCCCGGCATAAATAGGAGCCGCGAAAAAAAACATGCTGGGATTTTTGTTGGAATAAACACCGCCCTCAAAAAGCGAAACGTCATAAGTGATGTTTTTCCATTCGCCCAGTTCGACGGTGCCCAGCTCTGCGAATTGGCGAATCTCGCCTATTGTGGAGTTTTGATTAAAGCCCCCGCCATGAAAAAAATAAGTAAAGCTAAAGCTCAGCAGAACAAAGAGCCATTTCGCAATGCGCTTTTTTTTGTCCATTACTTTTGGCCGCGTAGTCTCGCCTTAATGACGATTTGATAGGCAAAGAGTCGGGGCCACAATTGAACGAGCTTGTAGTAGAATCGATCCAGCATTTTTAAGGCCTTGCTTTGGCCTACAGACTCAAAAATGACCTCAAAGGGGAGGCCTGTAAATTTTTCAGTCGTGATTTCTAGGTCCGCGTTGCGAACCAAGCTTCGTAAGGAATCGAGGGTATAGAAGTGCACATGAGTTTCATCAAGAATGCCTTTTTCCCCGTAGTTAAAGCGACCCAGCAATAGAGAAAGTCGGCAATACCAATGGGCAATGTTGGGGGTTGAAATAATCACGCAGCCTCCGGGGCTGAGCGACTTGGTCACAGTCTTTAGCAAAGCTTTGGCATTGCGCAAGTGTTCAAGGGAATCTGCCATAATGGCCACATCAAATTCGTGGGAAAAGGGCAGAACCTGCAAGGCCTCTAGGTCTTGGGAGGAGTACTCATCATACATTCCCCTGAGGTATTCTTCCGCCAGAAAATCTATGCCCGCACTGGGGCAATGGCGGGCACGCAAGTCGGGTGCTAGAAGCCCAAGGCCACAGCCTACGTCCAAAACCCGTTGGCGCGAGGGCAAAAGCGAAAGAATGATTTCATGAGAGCTGTAGGGACTTTTTTTGCGAGTGTAACAACTCTCGCGCAAAAAAAAGTAGCGCGAGCGCCGAATAAAGTGGAGTTGGTGGAGTCGATATTCCAGAGCCGTGCGAAGGAGGCTTCGGCAGTTGTGGAAGGCTTGGCTCAAGGTAGTTTTTTCCAGAGGAGCGAAGGAAAGTTCTTGAACTCGAGCCCCAAGAGCTCGCAGTTGCACTAAAGTCTGAGCATCGAAGCGGCCATCATCATCATTCTCGGCAAAGGGAATGCTTTTTAAAAAATGAGTCGAATAAAGGCGCGCTTTGGAATGATAGTCCCGCAGCGGGAAGCCCAATGCCAAACTTTCCACTTGGTGAAAAATTTTCTGACTAAGCGAGGAGGGCGGGGTGGCTGCCATCACAGCCGTGCACTGAGGATTTTTAAGGACACATATCAGCATCTGCGAAAGAAATTCAGCAGAAGAAGCCTGACTTAAGGAGGGAACGACGAGGAGGTAGTCGAGGTTCTTTTCCTCAAGCTCCCTAAATCCTCTCTTTTGGGCTGCACCGATTTGTTCTGGGTCCGTGGTTATTACGAGTATCTCAGTAAAATAAGCATTTAAATTTTTTGGTAGGGTGAAGGTCTTAGCTTCGTCTTCAGAAAGCAGAACCAAGAGGCCGAAGCGGGGAAGGGTCTTACCCAGTTTAGATTTTTGCGATGCTTGGGCGACCAACTCTTGAAGTGGGAATTCGCTACGAGAGACTTCCAAGTTTTGGTGCATTAAGGCGAAAAATCTACACTATTCGTTGGAAATGGTACAGAAAGGCAGCTGAACTAGGGCAAAAAGCCCGATCCCTACCGAGATCAGGCTTTTTTTGGGCCGCTAAGCTTTGTTTTTATCTTGGGAATGCTCAATCTTATCCCCAAAGCGTTCTACGGCATTTCCGACCTTTTTAAGGCCGGCGTCCGAAAGCTTTTCTCCAGCACGTTCAATGGCGTCGCCCACTTTGCGTGCAATCCCTTCTTTCGGTTGCTTGTAGGTATTCGGATTATTGTTGTTCGTATTTTTCATTTAGACCTCCATGTCTACCGATGGAGAAAGCAAAAGCTAAGCCAGTGCAAGGCCACGATTTTGCCCGTTTGAACTTTGGCCGCTCCTAAAATGCCACGGACTTTTTGTAGGGGGATATCTTTTTGGGTCGCTAGGCACTTCGGTCATACGAGTTATAATCAATGTAAAAAGAGTGGGAGTCACAAAGATGCCTAAGATGAAATGGCCGGACCTTCAAAATGTCATGACAACTATTTCAGTTCCGGAAGGGGTACGCTTCGAGAGTTTACACCTTTCAGACTGTTCAACCATGGTTACAAAGCTCAGCAGCTGGTTCCCCGATATTACTGTGGGTTCCGAATCGTGCCACCTGAATGAAAACTATTACGCTAAGGCGTATTTTCTAGAGGGAAGTGGGAATATTGAAGACCACGATGGCATTGCCTTAAAAGCCACTTTCGAAGGCGAAATTATTGGGCTTCTTACTTTTACTCGTGATGTTGCTGCTGAGACTTTAACCTCCCACATGGGGGCCGTAGATCCTAATTTTCGTGGCGCAGGCATGGGATACGCGGGAC
This sequence comes from uncultured Bacteriovoracaceae bacterium, assembly GCA_964477895.1. GTDB lineage: Bacteria > Bdellovibrionota > UBA2428 > UBA2428 > UBA2428 > CAYZFQ01. Next base: position 115,024 of record CAYZFQ010000010.1, read on the forward strand.
CCCAAATTCTTGAATCCACTGCGCGAGCAATGGGTGCGGGGCTTGCCTATTATTTCACAACTCTTAAACACCCCTACACCCAAAAATGTGCTGAAAAATGTGGGTTTAAATTAGTAGGGATTGTTCCTGCATTTGACCGAGATATGATCAGTCCGAAAAATGTAAAACGCGTATACGAGGCCATCTACGCCAAATGCCTGTCTCCGGATTCCGAAATATTTACTCCACCCGCCGAGGCACTGACTCCCAACACTAAAGCGCTATTTGATTTTTTGTTTATGGGCTAGGCTTTATTTGCCAACTTTTTTAGTTGAAGCGACGGGAATTCCGATTTTCCATGTGCCTCGTTCGCGAAAGGCCGGAATGCTTTGGCGTTTCGCAGCATTGTTGGTGGCTTGGGGCGAGAGCTTTTTTTGTTTTACCCACTGAGCGAGGGTGATGATGTTTTTGTTATCAAGATAGGCCATACGCTTATGCAATGATTCTAAAAGGTTTTTGGCCAGCATCTCATCTAGTATTTTTGTTTTTTTTCGTAATTTGAATTCTTTAAAGGCTTGGTAATATTTTTTCTTCTCTTTATTTCTAATGATAATGGGAGGCAGTTTTAAGGCTTGAAGTTGCCAGTTAATTAAGACTCGCCCGATTCTTCCGTTACCGTCACAAAAGGGATGAATGAGTTCAAAATCCAGGTGAAACCTAGAGATTTTTTCCAGAAAATATTTTTTCGAAGTACTTTCGTAATTAATAAAAAGCTCGTTGAGCAACAGAGGCAACTCTTCTGCGGGAGGGGCGATGTGATTGGCTATTCTAACCCTTTCGCCTTTCTTGCGAAGGCGTCCCGCAATTTTTGGGTTTATGCTACGGAACAACTCACCGTGCATTGAGAGGAGGCTTGAGGTTTTTAGATCGTAGGGAAGGCTCCAAAGTTGCTTCGAAATTTCAGAAAGATTTTGTGCTTCTACAACTTCACGAAGTTCCAGATTCTTATTGATCTGGGAGTGGAGGACGATGTCTTCTGTGTCTTCGAGGCTTAATGTGGAATTCTCGATGGCGTTGGAATTGAATACTGATTCGGGAATTTCAAGCTCGTAAAGTTCCCATAGTAAGCTCTGATTTTGGGACTGTTTATTCAGGTAGCTAAGATGAAGTGTTTCTATTTGGGAGAACAAGTTGTCTAAGAGGGCCATGTTTGTATTATACTTTATTCACCTAAAAAAGCAATATTTGAGTGAATTATGGTTATTTTATATAGATATTCACGTGTTTTATTGAAAAATAGGTGAATTTAATGGGCGTGTATTGAGGTGGCAAGCGGGACGTTCTGCGCTTCTCGTATACTGCTCAGATGCTAGCATTTGTTGCCTCCTCCATTGACTGCGCAAGTCGGTATCCTATTCTTTTCACATGCCATCCTTTTTTGAACGTTTAGCCCATTCTGCGCTGAGGACATCGTATCTGAGATTGAGCATGATGTTGTGCTGTGTTTTCGCCAAAGCTCAAGATCGTGTCATCGAGATAATTCGAAGCCCCGGTGGAGCGCGTTTGGGTTGGCTGTTCGAATACGGATCCTAAAGAGGAGGTTTCCCTCTTGGGAATCGAGGTTGAGGATGAGGATACTTGGTATTCATTCTATCCGCGTCGGGCCATCCATGATGTTCCTACGTGTCTTGAGGAAGAAAAAATATACCGAGATATGATGAAAATCGTGAAGACCGTACACATTGTTGGCGAGTTTTCAGGTTTAGAGCCCAATCCTAAAAAGGTCTATCCTAAGGATCGTACCCCTCGTCGCTTTCTGAACAAAGCCAAGACAGGCGGGGGATTTTTTGTCCGCTTCCAAGCCGGCAAGAAATGCAGATCTTATTTCGCGAATGGTTGTGACCTTCCGAAGAACTATTGGGGGGCTGCTACACCTATACCGTAGAAAAACGGACGATTTGCTGCGACTTAGTTAAGACCCAAGGATCAACCGAGCGGCTTTTTACGCTTATGCCAGTCCCCGCGTTCTCAGAATTGTTTTCCAAGGATAGTTGAACTTTTAGTTGTTCTAAGTCATCGCGTAAATGGCAGGAGTTGATTTTTGCCAGCACTAATTCATCAGTTGAAAAAAGGTCGCCTTCCGATATGACTTCTTCGACCAAGGCTTTCTTGAGAATGTCAGCAAGTCCTTTGGAGGCCTCAAGGTTACGAGGATGTCGAAAAAAGCTGCTGTTTAATTCCTTAAAGAAATTCTGAAACCATATGGCCTTCTCGGTTGATTGAACGACAATCTTCCCTTTCATAAATGCTAAAGAATTTACAAAGGAATTGGCGTCCGCAGCTGGCCGGTGTGCCCACTGAACATAATCCCTAAGAGTGTAGTCAATTCGATCTGCGCAGAGATCGGGTAAGGGGCTTTCGAGTCTGGGCCATTTCGAATCGTCGAGAAAAATTTCAGGGTCCATGCCTTCGGAACGCAGCAAATCCGCGATCTCAGTTTCCAGTATAAATCTTTCCTTATGAAGTTCATGAAAATTCTCAGCTTTATTTTCGAACAGATAGTCCGAAACGTGTGAAAAGGCGGTATGAGAAATATCGTGTAAAAGCCCGGCAATCTGTTCTTCAACCCCACCTCCCAGAGACCTGATGAGAAATGAGACTCCAAGGGAATGCTCAAGCCGAGTTGTGTTTAGAAAGGGAAAAGCTAAAAAGGCTGCGCCCCCTTGTCGAATTTTAGCGAGGCGTTGAACAGTGGGGCTTGAATAGAGTCGTGCGAGGGGACCCGTGATTTCTATCGGACCATAAACAGCATCTTGGATCACCATGGCCTGTGGAGTAACAAAAGGCGCTGAGGCGATCAATAAGTTTCGGGTGGGGCTTGAGTTGGCGGTTGCCGGATGGGCATGTTAACAAATCAGGCTTGCTTGGGAGACGTCTATGGAAAACTCAAATTTACATTCTGCCGAATACTTCGGCGAACAACGCGATTACTGGTGGAATCGTGATTTTTTAGAACTAATGGCCAAACGCTGGGACCTTCGCACGAAGCGAAGTGTTCTGGATGTGGGTTGTGGAATGGGGCACTGGCATAAACTGCTAAGTCCATTTTTGGCAGCAGATGCTGTCATTACCGGAATAGACCAGGAGCCGGTGTGGGTAGAAAAAGCCAGGTCCCTTCAGCCCGCTACCTCGCAAGAGTTTCGCTTCGTGGTGGGTGATGCCAATAAGCTTCCCTTTGCAGATAACAGCTTTGATTTTGTAACCTGCCAAACTGTTCTCATTCATATGTCAGATCCAAAAAAAATACTTTCAGAGTGGCTAAGGGTCTTAAAGCCAGGAGGGCTTCTGGGGGTCGCGGAGCCTAACAATATTGCGGCGACGATGGTGAGGTCGAGTCGAGATTTTAATAACTCCATAGATACAATTGTAGCTAAGGCTCGGTTTCAGATGATTTGTGAAAGAGGAAAGTGGAAGCTAGGCGAGGGGCACAATTCTATTGGGGATTTACTGCCTGGTTATTTCGCTGAATGCGGGGCAGAGAAAATTCAAGTTTATGTTGCGGATAAGCCTTCACCTCTGATCCCTCCCTATTCACTTCCGGATGAGCGGGCTGCTATCGAGCAGTCACGAGATTGGGATGCACGAGACTTTAGTCCTTGGAGTGCCCAAGACACGGAACGATATTTTCTGGCCGGAGGTGGGGATATAAGTGAGTTCGCGGAACTCCGGGAACTATGGCTCGAGGAGGCGAAAAAGGATCTAGCTGAGATTGATCGTGGGAAACTGCATTCGGCCGGAGGAGGATTGGTTTATTTAGTCTCGGGATATAAGCCTAAGATGTAAGTTGAACTAGCGCGCCGAGTCGAGAGCTGCATTTTCTCCTGTTTGGCTCAATAACGGAGAAAAAAATACCGAAGCGAAGTTATGGCCAGGATCTTACTTTATTTGCTGATACTTAGCTTTTGGCCGACTGCGGCTTGGTCAGCCAAAAGATGTGATCAACTTAAGAATTTCGAAGACGAAAATTCTCTTCCTTTGGAAACAAGTGAAAACGCGCCGAAAGGCGAAGCCAAGGATTCCGCGACCAAGGCGCGGAGAAATAGGCGAATATCTATAGCTGCAGCGCGAAATTTAAGTGATTTTTTGCAAAAGTTAAAAGACGCAGGTCAGCCTCCGCGTATGCCAAATCGCATCGGTACGGAGAAAGCACTCTACCAACAAGTTAAACGTTATCTGAGCCCTGAAGATCTTTCCGTGATGCTGACGGGTGCTGAAATTCAGAAACCTACCTCCACAACTCAGCATCCTAATCCCGATTCGACTCGCCGGGCGCAAACTCGATTGGACGCAGCCGGAGCCTTCTCGAGATTTTTACACAAACTAAAGGTTTCGGGTCAGCCTCCGCGAATGCCGCGCGGATCTGGTGATGAGAAAGCTCTCTACGGGAAGCTTTACAGTCTGCGCGGAGATCCTGAATTTTTAAAGCATCTCAATACAGAAGATGCGGCTCTATTACTAACAATAAAGCCTCACGCTAAGAATAAAGAAATAAAAATTTTATCCAAAAGCGAGCGAAGATCGCAGCGCATTGCTAAAGCTACAGCAAAAAAACTTTCCAAATTCTTGCAAAAATTAAGGGACGCTGGTCAGCCCCCTAGGATGCCCCGTGGTTCGGGCAAAGAGATTGGGCTCTATCGGCGGGTCTATCATCTCCGCCAAGATCCCAATTTCCTGCGGCATCTGAGTGCAGAAGATGCTTCCGTAGTACAGAGTATCGGGGAGGGGCGAGGGCTAGATGCTTTGCTATCTGAGCTGGATTCTCATGTGGCCACATTTCCTGAGGGAAAAGTCGTAACGCTTCCGACCGACCAGTCCATGCGACGAAAAATTCGAAATCACCTGGATGATCCTGAGTTTCAGCAACGGGCTCCTCCAGCACTTTTGAAACTTCTCAATGCCGATTCGCCTCGGCGGGCGCAAACCCGTTTCATAGTCGCACAGGATTTCACGACATTTTTAGAAAAGCTAGATTCCTTGGGCCAGCCACCGAGATTGCCCAAACAAACAAAAGCTGAAGGAGACCTATACCGTAAGATTTATAATCTCCGAGATGATCCGGCATTTCTGGAAAATCTTAGCCCCGACCAGCACCTTTTAGTAAAAGAAATCGGGAAAGGTAGAGGGCTTGAGCAGCTCCTGATTGATCTTAATGGCTATGTTGCAAAATTTTCTGATTCGAAATTTATGGAGCTTCCAAGTGGGGTCCTGCTCCAAAGAATGCGTTACTATGAGTCGGACTCCGAATTTTTGCGTCAGGCCCCACCTTCGCTCGTAAAACTCCTTAAGGAAAATCCTCGGCGGGCGATTCAAAAGATTGACGATCCCGTAAGCTTTCTGACTACAGAAATGAATCAGTTTGCAGCTGAACTAATGGCTCGGGGAGAGGCCCTGCGTTTTCCATCGCCTGGTCGCAGTCCTCGGGAGAAAAAGCTTTATCCCTTATTTTTACTTTACCGTGATAGCGCGAAGTTCCGTTCTGGCGCGAGCCCTGAAGTTTTGGCTTTAATTAATCGTCCCCTCACCGAAAGAGAGCAACATCGAATAAATAATGCCCGCAGTACGGCAGCAAGATTTTCGGAACACGTAGCCCATGCTTTAGCGACTGGGCAGGCTTTAGGAATACCCAAAAATATCATGGGTACTCATATTAAAAACTACCGTTATGATGCCGCTTTCAGAAAGAACTTATCGCCAGAAGCATTGCGCTTTATCGAAGAAAAGTTTCCTCTAGAAATTACGGATTAAGTTTTGAAGTTGTTTGGCCTATCTCGTAGTGAATACGGCGTAGTGAGCGAGTGATCCGCAATTGAACTCGCTGAGTGTGCACATCTCCCGCCTTTTGTAAGGACCTAGGATTAAGGGTGGGTGACGCCTAGGAAAAGTTCCCTAACGCCTTGTTTAAGGAGTTCCCGCGAGTCGGAAATTTGCAAACCAAAGGTCGGTCATGGGGCCACCCACACCTGACTCATTATTACGAACTTCGGTAGCCACAAAAGTAGCGGTACTAATGGCCGCGGGCAATCCTCCGATAGGCCGGGGAAAATAGCCTCGGTTGATCATGTCGTTAAGGATACCCGTCCAGTTGATGACAAGTTTCTTGGTCACACCTTTTTCAACAAAGATCCGTGAATTGTGTAGGGCTCCGTTGAGAGCAATATAATAGAAGCCATAAGTGGGTCCGGAATCGTAAGTTACAATGTCTTCTGGCAGGCCGGTCCGGTGTCCCCACTGTGAATCTAAATAAAAATTCACTTCAACCAAAAAAGTACTGCTCTTTTTTTCTCGCGACCCGTCCCGAAGGATCGCACCTGTATAGAATTCCCATCGACCTTGCCAGGCCGCAAAGGCCCGAGTTGCACTCCGGGGGGTAGGTTTATGGTCGTTAAAATTTACCAAGACACTCATCCAGGAGTTCTCGGCCTTGGGCAAGGGACCTCCGCCGTGAATTTGATGATCCATCAGAGTGAACCAGGTAAAGGCGCCGCGCGCGCAAGGATTGGGAATGTCGGTGAAGTCCGTTTTCAGTCTCACGGACCAAGTGTCCGTCCCCGGAGCATTTTGGTACTTCTTCCATTCTATGGACATGGGTCCGCGCGGATCGTTGATGGCTAGGTTTCCCGTGCATCCGGCGTTAGCTAAATACCAATGCTTATTGTTGCCGGGAGTGCATTCACTCCTATCTTCGAGGTAAAGCGGAGAGCCGGGATTTCCCGGTGTCGTAAAGCACTTTTTTTGCAGATTGTAATCGAAGCCCAAATTTTCGGCACTCGCCGGTTTACAAAATCCAAATGTATATCCGATGACAAAAATGAATTGGAGTAATTTTCTAATGTGGGAAAAATGCATAGAAAAAAGCTATCAGATACTAAGGAAAAGTACAGGATCTGGCGGGCACGAGTAGGTGACTTTATAACCGAACGCCTAGCTTTTGCGGCTTAGGGAACGAATATTCGGGTATTTGCGAATAGGGAGAACGAGATACTATCGAACTCGGTAGCCAAGTTATGGTTGAAAGGCTTTTAATCGTTTAGGTATCTCAATCAATATTTGAGATTTTATCGCTTCTACTGATCGCGTATAAACGCTTTGTTTTCTGTAATGAAGAAAAACTGGTACTTTCATTGGCGGATACCTGTGATCAATCACAATATCTTTTTCATTTTGGATAGACTGCATCGGCACGACTCCGCTGCCCAAGCCTAACTTTACACCAGCTACAATTCCGGGATCGTCATGCACAAAAGACCGTAATATTCGTGTGGGCGCAAGCTTCCCTGCCTTTTTCACAAAGGAATGTGTGATTTGATCATTGGGGTTAACGTCCAAAAACACATCTTTTCGGGAGTGCTTACGTTTACTTTTAATTAAAACAAAAGTTTCAAATCCGAGTGGAATATCTTCGAGGCCGGGCTTTTCCATAGCCGCATCGGTAATAGCTAAGTCCGCCATGGAGCTGAACAACAAATCTGCAACCTCAGTTACTTCGCGGACGATGAGCTCAAACTGCAGAAGCGGATTCACTTCTAAAACGGGTGCAATTGCGGGTAGAAAAATATGGTGAGCAATTGAAGAATGCATCCCGATTCTTACGAAGCCGGAAAGTTTATCTTGGGATTTATTACCTACATCGACCAAGAGTTCTTCTTCTAATGCCTTTTTAGAGTGAACATAGTGCAGAAGCCTTGTGCCCACCTCAGTGAGCTCAATTCCTACGGAGGTTCTGATGAATACGGGGGCTGACATTTGGTACTCGAGGTCTTTAATGCTCTTGGAAAGAGCAGGCTGACTCACTCCAATTTCCTGCGCGGCTGCAGAAAAGCTCTTAAATTTAGCAATCTTGTAAAAATATTCCAAGCTAGTTTCCGATAGCATATAACTAATAGTAATGGATCTATGAAATTAATTCAATTTTATTATGTGTAAGGGGAAGCTATAAGTCGACCAAAGGAGATAAAATGAAGGGGTTCATTTTAATTACGTTTAGTTTATTTTTTTCGGTTGTCAGTCAGGGAGTTCCTGTGGGGATTTCACTTGAGCGCAAAGACGTGGAGTTTGTTCAAAAAGTGCTCTTTCGGTCGGATATATGTCTCGACGATTTTAGGCTTTTAGGGATGGCTGAAAGTACGATTCCTGTAGGCGGTGGTTGGCGGATAGAAAAAATAGTTATTTTCGGAAACTACAATGGCAAAGGGGTGGTTATTGTCACCCCTTATGACGAGTTTCCAATGCCTCACTACTACATCACGGGTCCCGAGCTTAATTCGGTCGATCATCAATTCTTAGAAGGGTCAGACACTTCTGATATCTTCACTCTTTTTTATGGGCACGGGCCGACTGAGTCTCAATCGGAAGTTGAGTTAAAAATGGGTGAGGGTAGCTATGGTCCTGAATCCCTTCGATCACCTAAGCCCCTTTCGCAAGAATTTAGGCTTACAATTTTAGCTCCAGAGAAAATTATGCTTAAGGCGGAACATCCGTGCGCAAGAGCGTTAAGTGCTGTGCCAGTGCAGGAGAGTGGGGAATAATGACGGGCTGTGAGGTCACTGATTATAAAACCTTTGAGGGTCTTAGGCGAAATGAAGCAAGATCCAACTTGGCGGAGAGGGTGGGATTCGAGCAATGCCCCAATCCCCATTTCCACTAAGGCCTAAAATCAATTGCCCAGTCCACGCAAAATTCCCGCAACATCTCATCGGACGGTCAACTGGTTGGGGCGAGGGACTGGCCATTGATGTCAATTGACTGAAATCTTCGTTTGCAATCGGTAAAAATACCCATCAAAAATTAACAGATCTGGGATCCGTGCATTCAGTCGACTCACCAGGCGATGGAGCCGATTATCCAATACTTTTAAAGTACAATGTTCCGGCAGTGGAGCTGTTGATTCGTTGAAAGCGTCAAAAAACCGAGGCTTCTGTTGGCGGGTTTTTAAGAATTTGTAATGAAATGCTTTGGATGTCTCTGTAGAATTTAATACCTATGAATAGAGCTTTTCTTTCGAGACTACTTTCATTTTTCTTGGTTTCAACGGCTTATGCCAAGGGCATCGAGTTCACTAAGGGCACCGAAACCATGGCCGTGCATAATCTGGACGGAACTAAGACGATTGAAACTGAGACAAAGTATGAAGAGGCCAAAGGTGTGCTGGAAACTGAATATGCACTTTCAAGCGGAGATTACAAAGTGGCGGGACCCCGAAAGGAAAGCTTCAGCTGGATTTCCAGGCAGACTTATAACAAGCTGAAAGACTTTTATCTCTCCAGCTCATTCAGCTACCCGCCCACGGCAACTAATGGAAAACTCGAAAAGCCCAGCCCCGAAGAAGTGAAAAAGAAATGGATTCAAAAAACATATGAAAGTCTTCAAAAGTCTAAAGTCATTTCAGACCACGATAAGTGTGTGTGGTGCTATTCCAAAACTTCGGCCCAGACGGGAGATCGTATCGGACAGTGTTTCAAGAAGCTCGGGCTAAAGGTGCAGCTTATCGCTGGTGATCATGAGATCGGTTCAGGACCTGTGGGTGAGCGAGTTGAAGAAGCTTTTGGCTTTAAAAAGGGAACTCTCATATCTCCTGAGTTCAATGAGGATTTAAATAAAAAAGTTAGGAAAGATCCGTGTTACCACGCCCAAACGAAGGGGGTTGAGACCTTCTACTATTTAATTGCTGCTGGAGATTGGGGCAATGATCGATGGCGCTGGGAAGACTCTTCTCGATAACTCCAAATTCCTAAGGGGCTGGGCTTGATCCTGTTAGTTGCCGTCTTTTGAACAAATTCAATGGCCTGGACCAAGATTCAGGCAGAATTCAGACAACCCCGCGTTTTAGTCGTGGTAGCACCATTAGAAGACCTGGCCGAGTTTTTAAGGCGTAAAATAGATTTTACTTCGATCCCTGCATTTTCGCTAAAATACCTTCAAAGGCCTGAAGATATTTACCACGAATTGAATCATAGACCTTTTGAGCTACGACCGGCTGATAAGTATGCGTGGTCAAATTGCGGTCTTCGAGCATTTTTATCCACATCGGTTCTTCGGAAGAAGAAATCCAATTATTTTGTAATCCCCATTCAAAAGCTTTTTTGGGACTGGCAATGTTTACGCCCTGATCGCCTGCGATTTTCTGTATGGATTTCCAGCACTGCTCAAAAGTAAACTTAAAGGCTTGAATGACCCCAGCCTGTTCAATTTCGCTACCCTTAGAGCTCTGGCAAAATTCTTGAAGCTTTTTTAGGGCGGCAGAAAAATTTTGGAGAGGATCAGCCATAAAGAGTTTCACCTTCAGGTTTTGCGATATGGCGGAGAGGGTGGGATTCGAACCCACGTTAGCCTTTCGACTAATCCGGTTTTCAAGACCGGCGCGTTCAACCGCTCTGCCACCTCTCCGGACGCCCATCTTCTAATCTTAAATTGTCGCTTTTGAAAGGGCGCCGCTCGGGCTATACCTAGTTCTAAGGGTTCGACCCCTGCGAAGCTTGCCCGCCAAACCCGCCAGGCCCGGAAGGGAGCAACGGTAACGGGAGGAGCTTTTTGGCAGGTTCAGTCGAACCCCCCTTATCTTTTCAAAGATGATTTAATCCAGTGGAAAAACTTGTTGATGAATCTCAGTTGAATGACCAAAGTGGGCAAGTGGCAGATGTCTCCCTTCGCAGTATTTTAGAAAGAACAAGTCGAAGTTTTTTTCTGGGAATTGAACAACTTCAGGAACCTTTAAAGCATGAGCTCACCTTGGCCTACCTGGTGTGTCGGCTTTTTGACACCTTTGAAGACAGCCTAGAAATTGAGCCCAAACTTCGTCTGCTAGCCTTGGAAAAATCTCAAGAAGTTCTTATGGCCTTGGATGGGGCGAATTTTTCGCAGCTACTCAATCAAAGTCAAGGCGCAACACAGTTGGCCATCTCCAATCTAGATGAGGCCAAGCTTCTTCAGGCGTCATCTTCTTTGTGGACGGAAATTTCACAACTTGCTCCCATAAAAAAACAGTCCTTTCAAAAACACCTCAAGCCCATGTTGGATGGGATGTATGGGGAAGTGCAACGGCGTCAATCGGAGAGAGATTTTCGACCACGTGAGATTCAAGATTTTGAGGCCTACTGCTTTTATGTAGCGGGCACCGTGGGGGCATTAATTACAGATCTTTTTCGAATTGAAAAAGTGATTCGCGATGAAAGCTCTGAACTCAATGAGGCGGCCCTGAGTTTTGGCCATGCCCTTCAAACCGTAAACATCATGAAGGACTTTTTCAAAGATTGGGATGAGGGTCGGTGTTTTTGGCCCCATCTTCCCCTCCCTGCGGGTCCAGGTCTTCCTCCCCCACCACTTAGTGCTCTTCAGGCGAGCTGGAAAATCCTTTTGGAGCGCTTTCAGCACTATGCCGATGTGGCCGAGAAATACTTTAGGGCCATCGCCTTAGATCGTAGAGACGCCCACTTTTTTTGCGCCTTTCCCTTTGCCATGGCTAAGGCTTCAGTTGAGCTTGGAGCAGCGGATTTAGAGTGGTTGGAGAAGCGGGGGACCTTTAAACTAAGTCGAGAAAAAACCTTCGAAATCTTCCAAAATTTGTTAAGGTCGTAAAAAAAAGGAGACCCCTATGCCAAATAAAGAAGCTGCAAAAAAAGAGCTCGTCAAAGGACTTTCTGGCTTCTTAGCCGATAGCTATACCCTCTACTTGAAAACCCATAACTTTCATTGGAACGTGAAGGGCCCCATGTTTTACCAACTCCACTTGCTCTTTGAGACCCAGTATAATGAGTTGGCCTTGGCTGTTGATTCCATCGCCGAACGCATTCGCACCCTAGGGGCTCATGCTCCAGGTTCCTACAAGGAATTTGCCCAGCTGAGTACTATCGAAGAGTCTACGGGAGACGTTTCGGCGAACCAGATGATTCGAATTCTTTCAGAAGACCAATTAAAAATTGTAGCACGTGCGAAAGCCGTACATCCTCTGGCTGAAGAATTAGGCGATGAAGCCTCGATTGACCTTTTGGTCCAGCGGATTCAGGTCCACGAAAAAGCTCAGTGGATGCTGCGTAGCTTGCTCGAGGAATAACCCAGTGCCGGCCCTTCTTTAGTCCAACCTGGCGTGTACAGACGATGACACTTTTTTCTGCTTTGCATTTAAAAAAGTCCCACCTAAGACTCAGTGCCGATGGGTGGCCGGAAGTTGAAATCTCGAAATTTTATCGTATTTGTTTTGTCTTTTTTGGGGGCTTGTCCTTCGGTTTTTGCAGATAAAGACAAGGATTTAGCCCTTCCTAAAAACTGTCGTGATGAGCTAAATGCGGACAATATTTCTAACGAGGATTTGGCCCAAGACCGTGCCAATGCCGTGCGGGCCGGAGCGAATTTGGACAAGGCTCTTAGCTATTTTGGCCACGGAGACCTTCTTCCCCTGAGGGCCTTGATCGGGTCGTCTTTGGTTTCAGGTCGCTCACTTTTAGTTAGCAATGTTGCGGGAACTCGCATCGGCCAGGAGATTGATGCCTTACATTCCGGCATTGCTAAGACTTTGCCGACCTTTTCTTCTACTTCCGAGGGCCAGTGGCGTGTAGGGAAGCTAGGTAACGGGGCTAAGGAAAATCCGGATTTCACCTTCGCCTTAGAACAGGCCGCCTCCTTCAAGGCTCGGATTGCTAAAAAATTCCCGCTGGGTGAAACCACATGGGCTCGGGATATGCGTGCGGTTCTTTCGGCGCAGCTTGATCTAACCGTTGGGAGTTATCGAGCCCACTTTATTCGAGACTCTCTCAATGCTCCCTCAACAATATTTGTTAGTGATCAGCCTACAGATTTTTCTGTGATGAGGGGCAAGATTTTGCCGGCTCCTCACGGCTTTGGGGGGGATCACTTCTTGGCTCAAGAAATGATTCGTCGAGTGAGATTGTCCAATAGCGCGATTTTACGTCCAGATGAGAAGTCGGAAAATCGATTTGTACTTGAAGAAAGCGCATCGATCATTTTTGAAAGCTTGCCTTTGCACTTTCATTTAAACTCTCGGCTTGTGCCAAAACTGCAGGAAAGAGAAGCTCAAGGTGCCGCAGAAAATGTTCAGCCAAGACCCTCACTCTTTTCCTTTGCCGATTTGCAGGCCTTGCAAAATTTGCGGACCCAGGTGGGGATTCATTCAGACATTGAGAAAGCCCTTCGCAAACTTGTGCAAAGCTATGTAGAGACACTCACGGAAACTTTACGAGTGAATCGAGTCGACCACAATAAAATCAAACTCACAGCCGGCAAGGGTTTGGATCAGGATTTTTACCCCGAGTATATGGGCAAGGCCCACATTGACATTCGGCCTGAGGCTTTCGAGGCTCTCGTGGCCTCTGCAATAGAATATCTGAGCTATCAAATAGTTTTGGACTATGTTGGTGAAAAAGAAAACAATGGAAAGTGGCAGCGTGCGAGCCGTTTGTTGGAGGCGGATGTCCGGGACTTAAGGCTGCTTGAGGGCTACTTTACTACTCAGCTGGCTTCGATTTTAGAATTGAAGGAGATGGACGCCAAGGGCTTTGCCATTGAGACCCTCTCTAAGGCTAGTCTCAATGAGATTGCCGCTAAGGCGGGTCATGGCCTGAAGCCGAGTGACTATGATTTGGATTCCATTGTCATTTTAAATGCGGGGACGGAGCGAAAGATTTTTCAGTCAGCCCTTCGCACTGCGCTGCGCTAGCATGGCTTTGATGTAGGTGATTCTGCTCCGCGTATCTTAAATTATATTTAAGTCATACATAAGTTTGATTTATGTGTTTTTTGGCCGCAGACTAGTCCCTAGCTATCCTGGGGAGGAAATCATGCGAAACACGATAAATTTTGCCTTTAAATTTGTGGCCATTTTGGCAACTTTTTCGGCTCAAGCCGAGTTCTTCCAGCCCCTGCGTTTACCCGCCCCGACCCCGCTAAAGCTTAAGATAAGCACCTTTAACATTCGCTTTTATGGAACGGGTGGAAGCTTAGGCGCCCCTTCTGATGCCGAACACCGCGATCCCGTTTTACGCTCCTTTGTTGCCGATGAACTCGGTGACCGAGATGTGATTGCCTTTCAAGAAATTGTAGACGTCCCACGTCTGCAGTCGAATATCCTTCCTCCTCGATGGAGCTGCGTCTCCTATGCGCACGAAGACCAAAGTCATCAACATGTGGTGGTGTGTGCCCGACCGGGACTCGTTTTGGAAAAAGATCCTTCCGACGACAATTACATTATGGAGAATGTGGCCTACGCCTACCGAAGGTCTCGTCCCGCCGTTCATACTATTGTTAAGACAAATCGGGGCCGGGTCTTAGCTCGGGTTGTTGCCGTGCACCTCAAGGCGAGCCCTGCTTTCAGCAACGAGCGCCAACACCAAGCGAGGACCATTGGACAAAACCTTCAAGACTTGGGCAACAATATTCCCACTGTGATTACGGGTGATTTTAATACCTTTAACAACCCAGAAAATGAAATGGCAGAATCCGATGAAAGTCTTCTTTCAGGTATCTTCTCCAGTTTTCAAGCCGGTATGGAGCAAGTGGCTAACAGCTTCCGTTATACCTACCGAACCCAGCGCTATAAAAATCGCTTCGATCACTTCTGGACATCTGGCTTTCGGGTGAGCGAAGCTTTAAAAGTCTTCTCGATGTGCAATACTGAGAGAGGCGCAGGAGGCAATACGCTCGATGACCCCAACTACTACTATGAGAATATCTCAGACCACTGTCCGGTTTCGGTAACGCTGGAGCAAAAGACTGATGGCGCAAACAACCCCTTCTTCAGAAATTAAATGGATTGAAGTTGATTCGTCCGCGCGCGAAGAAATATTTGCCTTAGCCCAGGCCTATAAAATCCATCCGCTGGCTGTAGAAGACTGCCTCAATCGTAATCAACGGGCCAAATTTGAAGACTTCGAGGCGCACCAACTGTTGGTGTGGTTTGTCTATTTAAACGACGAAACCATCGAGTTCGAGTTTGTGATTTTTCCCCACGTTTTAATTCTTGTTACCAATCAAAAGCCGCCGGGCAATGTGAGTTGGCGAGAATACCTGCGTGTGAAGATGGATCACAAAGATGTCTATCACATGCTTTATCAGGCCATCGATCATTCCCTAGACGTTTCAATGGGGCAAATCCAACCTGTGGGCGAGGCCATTGAGGCCTTTGAGCAAAACTTGTTTCGAAATAGTCCTTCAGATCCTCGCAAGCTGATGCGCATGAAACAGCGTTTGGCACGGGGAGAGTTTACCGTGAGCTATTTGGCTTCGGTCGTGGCTCAGCTTCAACAATACCTGCACCCGAAAGACGATCTTCGATGGCGCTTACGGGATTTGATGGATCATTGTGAACGCATTCATCAGCTCATTCGCTTTTATCAAACGCAAATTGGGGCCTCGATTGAAATGTATTGGGGCATGACCGCCAAGAAAACCAATGATCAAATCAAAAAACTCACCCTTGTCGCCAGTGTCTCAGTCCCTCTCACTTTCTGGAGCTCTTTTTGGGGTATGAACTTTGAGAAAATCCCCTTCCACAGCGACAGGCTCTTCTATTTGGCCTTATTTATTATGTTATGTTCGGCCATTCTTGTGTATTTAATGCTGCGTATGAAGGGTTACTGGGAACATAGCAAGAACTAATTTCTTTATGCTCTAGGCTGGGCTCGTGTTAGCTTTGGGCGGGTGAAAATAGCTTTGGGTATTTGTGGAAGTATCGCGGCTTACCGTAGCCCGGATCTGCTAAAAAAATTGATGGCGAAAGGGCATGAGGTCCAGGCTGTTTTAACGGCCAGTGCCGCAGAATTTGTGAGCCCTCTTGTGCTGGAAACCTTTAGTGGGCGAAAAGCCTACAACAGTAAAATATTTCGAGATGAGCATTTGGGTACGGAACACATCCAGGCGGCTCGGTGGGCTGAGCTTTTTGTGATTTACGGCGCGACGGCAAATTTTTTGGCAAAATCTGCCCTGGGTTTTGGAGATGACTTTTTAACTTTGCAGCTCCTGGCTTTTAAGGGGCCCGTGATTATGGCGCCCGCTATGAATCCCACCATGTGGGAGCATCCCGCGGTTCAAGCCAATGTGCGATTGCTCCTAGAGCGCGGAATGACATTGGTGGGCCCTAAATATGCCAAAGTGGCCTGCGGTGAAGAGGGTTTAGGGCACATCGCCGAAGACGTTGAAATTCTCGCTGCGGTAGAAAATCTACTCCGAACGTAGGGCTTCGATCACTTCGAGTTTTGAAGCTTTAAGAGCCGGAACCAGACCGCTGAGTATGCCAACCAGCACAATTGAAAAAAGTGAAATACTAAGAGCGCTATATTCGATGATCCATTCGAATTGGAGGTTGGGGATAAAACGAGTGGCGGCGTAGATGAGCGACTGGTAGAGGCCGAATCCTAAAAGGAGGCCCAGTAAGCCCGCCGTGCTGGCCAGCAAAATGGACTCCGTCAGAATTTGATTTCGAATAAAGCTTTGGCTGGCGCCCAAAGCCTTTCGTAAGCCAATTTCGCGAAATCTCTCAGAGATAGAAATAAGCATCATGTTGTTGATGCCCATACCTCCCACCACTAGGGCCAGTATTGAAATTCCAAACAAGAGATAGGTAAAAATATTTAAAAACTTTTTCATTTGCGCGAGGAGCTTGGCGTCTTTACCTACAAAAAAATCTCCACTTGATCCGTATTTGTTAGCAAAGAACCCCTTCAATTTTTTTTCAATGAGTGCCGGATCCTGGCCTTCAGCGACTTGCATGGTCACTGTGTGAATCTCCCGATTCCAACCCGAAGTGAGTCGCTGGAAGTAGGTGTAAGGAATCAAAATGTCGGTGTTAGGTTTGTCGCCCCCGGTGTTGCTGTTAAGCGATGAGAGAATTCCCACGATTCGACAGGGAAAGGTGCTGCGTTCGTTGATCGTGACATTGATAACTTCGCCCAACGGTCTTCGCCGTGAAAAAAGTCTGTCAGAAATCTCGCCTCCCACCAAGCACACCGGCGAGCCGCTGTTGACATGGTAGGGATAAAGGGCGATTCCCTCGCGCAGATCTAAATTGTTGATGGCCACATATTCCTCGTTCACACCCAAGAGCCGAATTTTGTCGGACGAAGTCACCCCGCCAAAAGTTGCTGTGGCATCCCACGCACGCAACTGCGGAGAAATAAGTCGAATTTCCGGAAATATCCTCTTTAAGGGCATGATGTCGTTTTCCATATTGAACTGCTGGAAACGCACCTTGTTTAAATCCAATCTTTTAGATCTATGCTCCCCGTAACCGCTTAAGACCAGTTTGTTAGCTCCTAGGCCCTGGTAGCCTTCAAGGATGCGTCTTTTGGCGTAAGTGCCTAAAGTCATCATGGAAAGCACAGCGGAAACTCCGAAAATCACGCCCAGCATGGTTAAAAAAGATTGGCTTTTGTTACGAGTGAGGTTCGCAAAAGCTAAGGGTAAAGACGGCCCCAGCTTCCAGCGGCTTCTAGGGGGCGAGTCAGGGAGCCTATGAGAAGGAATGTTAAAATCTTTGGCTAATAGAACCTGAGCTTCCGGCGAATTTTTTTCGATGGCTTCAATCTCGCCATCACGGAGCACAATTCGTTGGGGAATTTTTGCGGCCAATTCTCGGTCGTGGGTGACCCACAAAAGAGTAGAACCTTCGGAATTTAACTGAGCGAAGAGGTCAAATATTTCCGCCGCATTGCGACTGTCCAAATTTCCAGTGGCCTCATCCGCCAAAAGGAAGCGGGGTTCAAAAAAGAGGGCTCGGGCGATGGCCACCCTTTGTTGTTGGCCACCCGAGAGTTCATTGGGTTTTTTGCGGAGCTGCTCTTTGAGTCCAACTCTTATGGCCAGGGCTTCGGCACGCTCGAAATGGAGAGATTCTACATCTCCGCGCAGTCGGGCGGGAAGCAAAATATTCTCGAGGACAGAGGTGCGTGGCAGCAAAAAAAATTGTTGAAACACAAATCCTAAGTCACGGTTTCGGAACAGAGAAAGTTCCTCATCCGATAAAGCATAAACATCTTTGCCGGCCACAAAAAGCTTTCCGGAACTGGGTTTTAGCAATCCGCCCAGAATGTGGAAAAGGGTCGACTTCCCGGAGCCTGAAGGGCCAATAAGGGCTACGAAGTCACCAGATTTAATTTCAAAATTAATATCTCGCAGAATCTTTTGTTCAGCCCCAGATTGACGAAACGAAAATGAGAGGTCTTTAACTTTTATCAATCAAGTCTCGGGACTCATTTTTAAAAAATCGATTTGTTTGATTTTCTCGCCAGCGCGAACTCCATCGATGACCACGGCGGCTTCTTCATTTTGCAGACCCAGCCGAACGGCTTTTCTTGCCCCCTGGGCATCAATGATAAAGGTGCTATCGCCATCTCGTTCTATGAACTCATGGCGAACAAAGAGAACGTCTTTGCGCTCTTGGGTCACCACTTCAACCAGAGTGGACATGCCGGGTTTCAATTTTTCATCAGGATCTAAAATTTCAATTTTGACCGGGAACTCCACTCGGCTGCGGTTCCAATCTTTGCTTTCTAGGGCCGCAAGCGAAATATGTTTAATCATGCCGCGATAGCTCCGGGAATCGCCGCTGGCGTTTCGGATTTTTGTTTCCTGGCCTACCTTGAGTTTCACCACATCGACTTCGGGCACGTTGGCCTCGATAAAGAGGTGACTTAAGTCATCGATCCGGAGAATTCCATTGGAAGCGCCCACTTCAACATACTCTCCTTCTGACTTTAGCATCTGCACCACATAACCCGTAAAAGGAGATCGTAGGGGAAAGTTTTCTTCTTCGTTGCCACGCAGCGACTGGGATAAGGAAAGGATGGGTTGGTTAGCCTGCACCTTTTCTCCTAGTTTTACATAGAGTTTTTTTATGTAGGCATTGTAAGGGGCCGTCACCACGGCTTTCCGGTTGGGAGTCACAATACCCGTCACATTAACTTTTTGGATAAGATCGCCCTTTTGAACTTCGCCCACAGTGGAAGACGAGGCCGCGGGGTCTCGCTGAGTGCATGCCGCCAACAGCAAAAATCCCCAAATCCTAGAGCACAGTATCTTGTACGATAGACTCATAAAGTCGTCCTCCGAGTTTCAAGGCCGCCGCTTTGGCAAGGAGCCCGTCAAAATAAGAATTATAAAAGCTTTCCGTGGCATTCAAGAAGTTTTCCCGCGCTTGACTCAGGTCGAGGTAAGTAATGCGCCCCTCTCGATATTCTTGCTCTAGGAAGCGAAAGGTTCGGGTTTCGAGGTCTTTGAGCTGCGCCGAAGTTTTCAAATCGGTTTCGTTTTGCCGCAGATCTTCCTGGAGGCTCTGAGCCTCAGTCTGGATCGCAAGATTCTGAGCCCGCACGGATTCTCTGGCGATGTTTTCCTCGGAACGACTGATGGCCACGGCCCGACGTTCCACTCCCCAATCCCAGAAAGTATATTGCAAGGTGACCGAGGCTCGGGCCTCAAAGCTGTCGTTGTCTCTAAGATTTGCCCCACTCCCCCAGTAATTAGAAGAGCCATAGCCTAGCTCTCCGTTTAAAAAAACCTGGGGAAAACGCTCTCGGACTTTTAGACGAACTTTTTCTGCAGCACTTTTTATTTTCAACTCCCCAATTTGGTAGTCGAGGGTTTCGTTCATATTTTTTATAGGAATCAAAAATTGCCCGCCTTCGCGCACTGGCAGTTCCTGGAAACTAAGGGTTGAGAGCGCCTCCCTACCCAGAATTCGTTTAAGCTCCCATTCAGCGTTTACAATGCTCCGTCGGCTTCGACTTAGGGCTAACTGAGACCGTGAAACCTGGGCTTCAAAACGCAGAAAGTCCCGGCGTTGTCGCAGTCCCTGTTCAAACTGGCTTTTGACGGCTCGGTATTGAACGTCCAATCGTTCGTGTTGGCTGAGGCGAAGCTTGTGAATCAATTGCGCCTTGGAAAGTTCACTGAAGGCCTTGAGGCTGGAATTCGCTAAGTCTTCTCGAGCTTTTTGCAATTCGAGGTCGGCAATTTGTTCGGCAAGATGAGAAAGTTTATAAGCACTTAGGCTTTGCCCGTTATCGTAAAGTTTTTCTTGGGCTTTAATAGCGAGAGCACTTTCCTTAGGCGGGTCGTTCTTGAGAACTAAGTCGTTTTTTAAAGCATAGGTAGAACTGGCTGAGACCATGGGAAGGAAGGCCGATGTGGCAGAAGACCGTTGCAGCTCGGCGATTTTTTTTTGCTCCAGACTCTGCCGATAGATGGGAGAGCTTTGAACGGCGGCCAATAAAAAATCCTTCAACGAAAGAGACTGCGCATAGGCCCCAGGCGTGAACAGTAAGAAGCCCCAAAAGCTTTTTGACCATCCCCTAAAAAGACAAAACGTTCGCACCGTCCAGAATTTAAGGGCGTGGAGGCAGGAGTGTCAAAAGACTTCTTTTTTAACAAAGGGGTAAAGTTTCTCAACGATTTTAAGGTAGCCTACGGCGTTAGGATGTATGCCGTCGTCTTGCCGGAGTGTCTCCGAACCCGGCTCTGTGATAATTCCATCTAAGAAAAAGGGATAAAGGCTTATTTTCTCTTTCTTGCTTAGCTTAAGATAGGCCCCCTCGAAGGCCTTGCGGTAGGGGGCCGGAAAATTTGTGGGAATTTTCATGCCCAGAAGAATGACCTTCACTTTCTTATCCTTAAAACGCCTTATGATGCTTTCAAGGTTCTTTTCCATGTCCTTTAGAGGCAGTTGGCGCAGTCCATCGTTGGCGCCTAAGCCCAATAGCACAACATCAAAGGGGCCATTTTTTAAAGCCCAGTCGACTCGCTGCAGTCCTTGGCGCGTGGTGTCTCCGCTCACTCCGGCATTTATGACCTTAACGGCGTATCCTTCTGCCAAAAACTTTTTCTCGAGTAGGGACGGGTAACTTTCCTCACTCTTTTGCCGGTAGCCTGCAGTGAGTGAGTCTCCAAAAGCCAGAATGCGAAGGGGTTTCTTGTTTTTTGCGACTAAAGCTGGGGTGCTAAGCGCCATAAGAAAGGTTAAACCTTCAAGAGTGATCAAAGTTAAAAATTTAAGCAAAGATTTTCTTCTGGGGGATGACACTCTTAGAGTTTTAAAGAAGCTCAGCTTCACTGTAAAGGCCGGCGAGTGGATGAGTTTAACCGGCCCCTCGGGAAGTGGTAAGAGCACGCTTCTAAGTCTGCTTGCAGGTTTAGAAGCACCAACTGAGGGTGAAATAGTTATTGCCGACCAAAACATGGCGCTTCTGGATGAGGAATCTCGAAGTGAATTTAGGGCCCAAAATATGGGATTTATTTTTCAGGCTTTTCGTTTGATGCCCCATCTCACGGCTTTAGAAAACGTGCAAATTCCTCTTGAAATTTTGAATCACAAAAATAGTCGAGATCATGCCGAAGAACTTTTGAAACGAGTGGGTTTAGGGTCCCGACTCGGCCACTTCCCCGCTCAGCTCTCGGGCGGGGAGCAACAGCGGGTCGCTATTGCCCGAGCCTTTGTGCATTCGCCTAAAATATTATTTGCCGATGAACCCACCGGAAACCTAGATTCAAAAAATGGCCAACGCGTACTGGAACTCCTGCGGGACTTTCACCTCAGCTTTAAGGCCACGCTCATCGTAGTGACTCACGATGAGAGCGTGGCGGCACACGCCCAATCGCGAATTGTGCTTCGTGATGGTGAGATCCAGCAGTGATTTCTCCGATTGCGCGTTTTCTTTGGCTCAAAAACCGATCTCTGAAATTTTCGGTACGTCTACTTTTGACCTTGTCGGTTGCGAGCGGAGTGGCGGCCTTGTTGTCGTTGGAAACTTTTTCCCAAAGAGTTTCACGCACCATAGAAAAAGATGCTCGAAAATTTCTAGCTGCCGACTTTCAGATTCAAGCGTCTCGCAAAATTCCCGATGAGGTCGTAAGGGCCGCAGTTAAGGCATCCCGTGGTGGTGAACTTTTGCGCCAAACAGATCTCATTGCAACAGCTTCTAGTAAAGGACGGGACGCTTTCAGTGTTCAGCTCCGAGCCTTAGAGGGGGCCTACCCCTATTACGGTACCTTGAAAAGCGAGCCAGGTGTTCCTGTAGAGAATTTGCGAGTGGCCGTAGAAGGACGGGCCCCTATTCTTGTGGATAAGGCTCTACGGGCTAAAGGTTTTAAGGTCGGTGATGTCTTGCGACTCGGAGAAATAGATTCCGAAATTGTGGGTTTTATTTTAGAGGAACCCAACACCGTGGCGTCCGTCTTCGCCTTAGGTCCAAGAGTCCTAATGCATCAGGCCTTTGCCGAAAAGTCGGGTCTCTTGCAACCCGGCTCCCGAAGTTTCCATATGCTACTTATAAAAAGTCAGCAAGACAGCAAAAGCTTTCGTAGGGACTTCCGCGCTTTAGTACCCGACCCTCACTGGAAGCTGATCACTCCGGAGCGAGCCAATGCCCAGTCCGCGGTACTCATTGAACGCATCCGTTCCTTTCTGGCCTTTGTGGCCGTTGCGGCCTTGCTCCTTGGAGGGCTAGGGATTTTTGTGATCTTTCGCGCACAGTTTATTTTGCGCCTCAATGAATATCTTTCCCTTCGCTGCATGGGAGTCTCGAGGCGAAATCTTTTTGCCTATGTGCTTCTAGAAGCACTCGGCTTTATTTTTTGGGGCTTCCTTGTTGGCACAGCCCTCGGGCTGAGTTTGGAGCACTGGCTCTCAGGCTGGGCGGGTGCCGTTTTAAATGTTCCTTTGGCAGAAGTCTCCTATTGGGAACCTCTCACTCGTGCCATCATCGTATGCCTGACCACAGTTTTTGCGGCGGTGATTTTTCCTTTGCGTGAAGTGTTGCGCGTGCCCGTGGCCCAAGGCTTACGGGACTCGGATCTGGGGGCGCGACCCTTTCCCAAGTTAGATTTTTTGCTATTAGTTCTGGGACTTTTTGCCCTAGTGCTTTTGGTCACCCGTAACTTGAAGCTCGCGGCCACTTTCTTGGTGGGCTACTGGCTCTACATTTTATTGCTTTGGCTGGCGGCCGCCGCCTTGCGAAAGGTTTTTGCCCCCCTTGCTCAGCGTCTGGGTTTTTTATTTAAACATTCTCTTTTGTTTTTTGTGCGGGAAAGGGCGGATTCTCAACTCCTTTGGATTTCTTTGGGAAGCTCTTCACTTATTTTGTCTTCTGTATTGTTTCTGGGTCAAAATCTTAAGCAGCAAATGGATTTTTCAAATAAGATTGGCATTCCAAACTTATTTCTTCTGAATGTGGAAAATGGCGATCGCGTGGCGCTGAACAATATTTTGCCACAGATGACATTTGTTCCGGTTATTCCAGCTCGACTTAAAAGTTTAAATGGACAGGAGGTGCAAGAATCTCAAGATGCTGATTCGGCCGATGCGGAGCAGTTTTACCGAGTGAGGGAATACACAATCACCCGCCGGGACCATTTAGAAGAGGGAGAAGAGATTGTGGAAGGGGCCTCTCTTTTTGGAGAGGCTACTCCGATGCTGTTGCGGGTTTCTTTGGAAGAGCGCTTCGCTGAACGTATGAAGTTGAAAGTGGGAGACCGGTTTAATGTGGAGATTGCGGGGATCGCTTTTGAGAGCGAAGTTCGCAGTTTGCGCAAAGTTAATTGGTTTAATCTACGTCCCAATTTCTTTATGGTATTTTCTGCGGTGGATCTGGCAGGGGCTCCCATGGGCTTTGTGGGATTAGCCACTGTGCCTCGAGAAAAAATTTCCTTTTATCAGGAGGAAGTGCAAAAGCTTCAGCCTCAAATTTCGGCTCTAGATGGGGAATCCATCACACGGCGATTGATGACGCTCTTAGATCAATTTGCGCTCTCGGTTACAGCAGTCTCAGGCTTTACCATGGTGGCGTCGGTTTTTGTTTTCGCAGGAATTTTGATGTCGCGACGGGCAAGAAAAATTCGTGAAATTGCCTTGTGGCGAGTTTTGGGACTTTCGAGGTTACGACTTCGGCTTCTGCCTCTGAGTGAATTTTTCTTTGTGAGCTTTTTGGGCCTCTCTGTGACGGGGCTTTGTTCCTTCATGCTGGTCTATCTTGTCAGTCGCTTTGCTCTAAATATTTCTTTTGGTTCACCCCCATGGGGAGCCTCACTCCTTCTGTGGGCAGGGCTTTCGGTCTTTTTTTCCCTCTTCGCGTTTTTGCTCTACCAAGACTTATATAAGAAAAGCACAAATATTTTGCTGCGAGATGAAGCTTAGTTTTTAACTGTGCGAGGTTAAGTGTGACGGATTTGAAGGGCTAGGCCCGA
>CAYZFQ010000011.1:0-126462 GCA_964477895.1 uncultured Bacteriovoracaceae bacterium
AAGTTTCGGGCCTAGCCCTTCAAATCCGTCACACTTAACCTCGCACAGTTAAAGCCTAGCGGAAGCGAACTCTGGCTAGGGCTTGGATCAAAGGACTTTGGGAACCAAAATATTCTAGCAAATTTTTTGCCCCGGAGAAGGGAGCCATTTGCCGAGCCATTTTCCATTCTTCTTCGAATAGATACTGACTCAAGCCCACTTGAAGAGAAGGGAAAGCGCCATCGTCCTTCTCCCCCCAGCCCACCACAAGGGCGCGATCCCAAAGTTCGCGCATACCCGAATCAAATTCTCGCTCAAAGTCTTTGCCCCTAAGACCCGTAAGTTTCTTTAGCTCTTTGGTGGAAAGCGGCGACTTTTCCTCTAAGGCTTCAAAAAGTGCTTTGGCATGCGGGCTTCTCAAACGCAAAGGGACGTGAGTGGAGCCCGAAGCGTTTAAAAGCCAGGAAAATACTTCTTTGGAAAAAAAAGTCGCTCGACGCTGAATATACTTCATGTAAACGACCTCGCCGGAGCGCGAAAGTTTTTCACGCAGACGCCATAGCTGGGCAACCCTATCATCCCCGTCCTCGTTCCACTCCCAACGCATTTTTGAACGCGGGTGAAGAGCCTGCCACAAGCTCGGCAGCTGAGGACGCCCGGGGATGGGATAGACCAAGCAGAATCCGCTTTTGTTAATCACATCCAAACATTTAAGCTCGATTTTTCTGCCCATGGTCATGGACACAGTCTAGCGCAGGTAAACTTTTTTCAACTCATTAAAATGAATTTCTTGGAACTTTCCTCGACGACTGCACATTAAATTAGAAATATCGATTTGGTAGTTGATCATAATTCCTGCTTCGGAATCGTAAAATTCCACATAACAATCCGGAAAGCCTAGAGTATGACCGTATTCATGACGAATGGTCCACTGGGCACCGTAGTCATGAAGTGGCACGTTGGCATCCATCGTAATAATACTACCGCCCAAATCATCTACGTGCGGAGTGGCGCCTTCCTCAAAAACCACATGGGTTGTGGAAGGGGAGAAAGTCGATACAAAATTCACAAGAAGCTGAAAGCCGGGCCACTTCCACTCCTCTTCCACATTAATTTTTATAAAATCCCGAACATCCGTAACGAGAGGATCTGTAAACGGTACCATCATAATTTCTGCATTAGATGAGGTCCAAGTCACATCAGGTCGGGCATTTTGAATATCAAAAAAGGCATCGTAAACTTTTTTGGAAGTGGTCACATAGGCCTCATAGAAAGGCAGGGCCGATGCGTGTCTTTGTAGGGAAGTCTGGAATTCCTGCCGGCAAGTGTTACGGCTCTTTTTAGAGTTCATGCATTGACCCACAAGGGCGCCCTGCAATCGACCTTGCTCTGAAGCTCCGAGACTTTGATATCCCAGCAGTTTCGCACTGCGACCTTCTTCTCGCTCTAAGAGGTAGTAACCGCGAATGTCTTGGTGAATTTCCTGAGCGTAGTAGGCCAAACTTGGCTCTTGCAACAGCCACCGACTGGCGTTCTCATAGAGCCGATTCACCTCTCGGGCCTTGTCGACATACTCAGCTTCGCTTGCAGGCAACAAGGGAGTCATGGGCGCTCCCTCATAAAGCACGGTTTTCATCGGCGCGGGTAGAGAATTTTTAATCTCCTCATTTTGCCGACTAATGATTCGGCGATTGGATTCACCTGGAGCCTCGATGGGATAGGCGCGCGTAGTCTCTGGACTTGTCATTCTCAGTTGTTGATCGGCTGGACGAGCGGCGTTGATCATCGCCATCCAATCCAGGTTTTTTTTACCCACCTCCAATATGTCACGCAAAGGATCGGGTGGGCGGGGGCCTTGATTAGGAGGCGTAAGCTCAGCCTCTTGGATTCGGCGGTAATCGTAGCCCGTCAGTTCGAGTTCCAAATGTGCCGGCTTATGTGGTTGAGAGCGCGTTGATCGAAGATGGGCAAAAGCTTCCCCTCCCATCACAAAAAAAGAACACAGAAATACGCAAATAGATTCCCTCAGTCCGTCCCTCATTCTCATCCTCTTAGTTTTCTTCAATGGCCCAATCAAAGGATCTTCTCTTAAATAGTGTTAAAGACGTGCCTCATCGTGTTAACTCTGCTGCACATGAATCCTTTTGAAATTTTTACTCAGTGGTGGAAGCAAGCTCAAGACGCCGGGGTATTGCAAGACGGCGCCATGGCGCTCAGCTCGGCCAACGAGAGGGGCGAGGTTTCCAGTCGCATGGTTTTACTTAAACGTTTTTCACAGCTCGATGGATTTTGCTTTTTTACAAATTACGAATCTCGAAAAGCCCGACAATTTAGCAAGAATCCTCAGGCGGCCCTTTTATTTTATTGGCCAAGCTTGGGGCGCCAAATCCGCATTGAAGGTATTGTATCCCCCTTGTCGGCCTGCGAATCCGATGAGTATTTTGCCACCCGTGATCGCCTGAGTCAGATGGGAGCCTGGGCATCGCTCCAGAGCCAAAAAATTCCGGTGCTTGCCGACTTGGAATCTCGCGTAAACGAAACCAGCGCTCGATTTGGAAGTACCGCCCCTATTCCTCGGCCACCCACTTGGGGAGGTTATCGCCTCGAAGCCCGCTACTTTGAGTTTTGGC
The DNA here is from genome assembly GCA_964477895.1 of uncultured Bacteriovoracaceae bacterium. GTDB lineage: Bacteria > Bdellovibrionota > UBA2428 > UBA2428 > UBA2428 > CAYZFQ01. Next base: position 2,610 of record CAYZFQ010000011.1, read on the forward strand.
TTCAAGGAGCTGGCCGACTTCACCACCGCCAAAGTTTTCAAAAGGATCTCTCGCAAGGCAGGTGGGAATCCTTTCATTTGTACCCGTAGGGGAAAGTTAGGACACCACATCATGAATCGAAAAATCTGGAATAAAACTTGGACAAAAAAGTCCCCGCTCTTTGCCGTCGTGTTCAGCAACGCGGTAAATTTTACTTCCCCCCCGAGCTGGCTAACAAATTCCCTCGTCGAGGGCACCGTCCATAAAATCGAAGGACAACTGGAATGGAGCACTCGCCGAGTGACGGCCACCTTTTATAGGGACCCCGCCACTTACGCCCAGGCCCTGGGCAAAACGGTACCCGGAGCCTTGATGGCCTTCACCCGTCGCTCTGATCAGTCCATGCATTTTGGTCCGCTCGTCACAGCCCAAAATTTCAAAGTTGTCTTCGGACATGAGCTCGCCCACGTGATCACCTTTCAAAAATATGCGGGTAAAATCCCTCTTTGGCTGGAGGAAGGGCTGGCCAACTACAGCGCGGGCCACGAAAATATTGACTGGCCTTGGCTTGCCAAGCAAAAACCCCTCCCCGTAAAGTCGCTCTCTCACCCCCTCACGGCGGCCCATGCGGATGCTGTAAAATTTCAATATGTGGCCTCCTTAGGCGTGTTGCTTATGCTCAAGGAGAAATGCCCCAGTTATCGCGAACTTTTGAATCTTTCTTTACGTAAAAATTTAGAGGAAGCCATCAGCTCGTACTGTGGCATCAAAGACCTAAATTCTACATTTTGGGCTTATGTTAAGAAAAAGGGAAACTGAACAAAACAGGTCTCCACGCACACTTAGTCCTTAGCTAAAATAGCCATTGTGATTCGACTCACACACACAAGCTTAGCACCCTGACTAATCTTAATTTCCCACACGTGAGTGCTGCGGCCAAGATGAAGTGGTCGTGCCACACCTTCAACAAAACCCTCCGTGACCGAAGTGATATGGTTGGCGTTTATTTCAAGGCCCACGCAACGGTATTTCGAGAGATCCACGGCTAAGGTAGCTCCCACACTACCAAGAGATTCGGCCAATGCGACGGAGGCGCCACCATGGAGAATTCCGAAGCGCTGTTTTGTACGATGATCGACAGGCATCGTGCCTTTTAAGTAGTCATCGCCGATCTCGGTGATCTCGATGCCCAATGTTTCAGCCATGCTGTTCTTATGTTGCTCATTAGCAAAAAGGAGATTGTCTTTGCGGAGTTTAGTTTTTTTGTCCGTACTCATTTTCTAATCCTATCACTGAAACAATTGCCAAGATTCTTTAAGCCCTAAGCGAATCATCATCACAGCAATGGCCGCCATAAACAAGGAAGACACTTTAGCAAAGGCTCCGGCCCCATTTCGCCCCAGCACGCGCTCAACCCAATGGCTGTTAAAAAAGACCAAGAAAACCAAAATTAAATTTATAACCAATGCTAAAAACGTCACTGGAAATCCAAAGGCATCCACCGAAATAAGCAAGGTCGTCAAAGCCGCAGGGCCTAAAATCAGAGGGATGCCCAATGGCACCACCCCGATATGAGCCGGATCGATCGGCATCTTCGAAGTGTTGTCGGCCGCGCTTACCAATTCCTTGACAGAAATCACAAGCAAAATAATTCCACCCGCCACTCGAAAATCGGCAATTGTGATCCCCAAAAGTGAAAATAGAGTTTTTCCAGCAATCATAATGACGAGCGCCACAATAAAGGCTGCCATGACCGCTTGTCGTGTGAGTTGCCGACGCATCTGCACCGAAGAATCTGATGTGAGAGACAAAAACAGTGGCACCGTGCCGAGCACATCCAGAGCAACAAACAGAGGAATAAAAGCTAAGATAAAATTCTGCATTAGAGACCCCATTCCTTCACCGATATTGTCTCATCCTTTTCTCCGAAAATCTTTCCCTGGCTGTACTGCTCCAGTAATTTTTCATCAAATGAGTCGATAAAGGCTTTTGCCATTTCACTTCGAGGTTTTTTTGCAAAATATTCGGCAGCTAGGTAATCCTTCGAACGCTTTTCCAGACGACGCCCTTCTCGGTCCGTCACAAGAGCTGTATGAAAAATAGCTGGCACATAGAGCCCCTCCGTTTCCCCCATCTCAGCCAACATTTCGAACAACTCAGCCTGTGCTTCTATAACTCCCTTCAAATCCCAGGCCCGCACCAAAAGTTCGTAGGCTCCCTTCGCATCGTCCAAGGCGCAGGCCCACAAATAGGCGGGCTGAAAGTCGCCCTCGCCTGGCGCCAAAGACTCTGAACGCCCTACAATAAAGTCATGCTGCCCCTCCAAGCTGCGCCCTGAACGAAATCGCCACGCCACCCCGCCTGGGGATCTCGATCCCTTTTCGATCCGAGCCACCTGTTCTGCGCCGAGCCTACGGCATCGCCCCGAATAAATCGCAATGGGGCCATGAGGTGCCGAGGCCATGAGAGACGCCGCCACTTCCTGGCGAGAACACAGGCAGGGGTAGAGACGTTCCTCCGCTAGAGCTCTTAAGAAGACACGAGAATGGTAATCACCTCGGTCTCTTTGCCCATAAATCACATCCGCCTTGAGCCCGAAGTCTTCCATTTCTTGGAGCTGTTGGAGTCGAAACTCCGGGCGCGCTCGACTGAGATCGATATCCTCAAAGCGCAAGACCCACTTTTGGCCCAAATGCTGAGCCCAACGCCATGAAATCCAGGCACTGCGCAAATTTCCTAAGTGAAAGGGGCCCGTGGGAGAGGGGGCAAAACGAACGGCCATGTTTGAATTCTAAACCCACTTGCTGATTCACGCACAAAGTTCTTTAATATTTTGATGCGAAGTGTGGTCTTGTGTGCCCATCCCGATGACGAAAGCCTGTTTTTTGGAGGCCTTTTGCTGGAGCGCAAAGATCGGGGTTTCCAGACTGAAATTCTCTGCCTGACCAACACGGGCAAAACCACACGGGAAAGGCAACGGCGGCGAGAATTGGAAAAAGCCGCCGAGCGCCTGGGGGTAACCCATCTGCACTTCGGCGGATTGAGAGACCAGCCCAATACCCGACTCCGCATCACTGAAATCCATGAAATCATCGATCGACATTATTCCCCGTCCCTCTATGATACGGAAGTTTTCACTCATGGAAGCCTGGGCGAATACGGTCACTCTCATCACCAAGACCTCTCCTACGCTGCGGTGAAATACTTCACTCGAGTGCCTGTTTTCGGAGTGGCCTATCATAATCGAGGCACTCTAAACATTTCCCTGAGCTCAGATGACTTTAAAATAAAATGCGACATCCTCTCGCAAATTTATCCCAAAGAATTTTTTCGCTTTTTCAATACCTTACCTTCACGTGCACAGGAGAGTTTCTATAAAATTCCCTCAGCAGAAGCGGAGCACCTCTATGGCTTCCTTGCTCAAAAGAAAACTCTCAAAAAAAGCCATTTGACCGAGCATGCCCACCTCTTTGATTTCTTAAAATCGCATCAGCTCGAGAAAAATTATCAGTATTTCCTCTATTCTTATTTTCAAAAGCCCTTGCCCAGGACTAAGACCAAGACGTGATGAATCGCGGCGAAATTGTAGAGTATTTAAAAAACTTGCGAGAAGAAATTATCCGAGGATTTTCAAAGATCGAGACCCAAGGAAGCTTTGAACGCAGCACTTGGGATTATCAAAAAGGCCAAGGCGGCGGCGAGATTTCTCAACTTCGAGGTGAGGTTTTTGAAAAGGCAGCCGTAAACTGGTCGGGTGTGGGTGGAGCCCAATTTCCCATGAAAGATGGCGAGGGCCCCTTTTTTGCGACGGGCGTGAGCCTCATCACCCACATGCGCAATCCCAAAATGCCCACAGTGCACTTTAATATTCGATATATTGAAACCGAAAAATCTCGGTGGTTGGGGGGAGGCTTTGATCTCACTCCCATGGGCTTCCCCTTTGCGGAGGACACAGCCCACTTTCATTCCACAGCCAAAAATATTCTCGATCCCTTCGGCACCGAGCTCTACCCACGCTTTTCCGCAGAAGCAAAAGAGTATTTTACGATTCCCCACTATCAGCGCGAGCGAGGTGTGGGAGGTATTTTCTTTGATCACTTCGCAAGTGGCGACCTTCAAAAAGATCTTAAGATGTGGAGAGCCATCGGTGACGGATTTTTGGGAGCGATTATGCCCATCTATAATCGCCGTTTGAGGGAAACTTATACCGAGGAAGATCGGAAAATCCAGCTCCAGCGCCGGGCTCACTATGTCGAATTTAATCTGCTTTACGACCGCGGCACCAAATTTGGTTTTGCCTCGGGGGGAAATCCTGCCGCCATTTTATGCTCCATGCCACCGCTGGCGGCCTGGTAAATCACATTCTCTTAAAAAACTTCTTAGCTTCAGAGGCGAGGTGGGTTATGAATAGAGAATGGCCATTACAGAATTGAACGATCAAAACTATCAAAGCACCCTTGCCCAGACCGATGTGGCGTTGGTGGATATTTACGCGTCATGGTGTGGCTCTTGCCGGCTCTTTGCCCCTCACTTTGAAGAAGCCGCCAAGACACATCCGGAGTTTCAGTTTTTCAAAATTGAAGCTGAGGCCAATCCCACCTTCCGAGCCACTATTCCCGTCGACAACCTTCCCTATGTGGCTGTCTTTCACCAAGGCAACTTTGTAGGAGGACAGAGCACCTCTAAAAAAGAGGGTCTTGAGGAAATGATACAGGTCATTAAGGAGAAAACCAGGACATGATTCTCGGGGTGATCCGTGAGCTTGCCAAGGGCTATTCCAAAGTCCAGCTTGAAAATGCCGCAAAACTTTTTGAGCGGGAAAAAAACAATTATTTAGCCGTGAGTGGAAAAGACGAAGGCGAAATTCTAAGCCATCTCCTGATGGCGATTCTGATTCGCGAAAAACTCGACGGCGGCATGCCTTTAAATGAGGCTCTTAAAGAACACGGGCGAATGATCCAAGGAATTGTAACAGCCCCCAAGGCCACGGCTAAAGATCAAAAATTTTCCCTGGATTTAAAATTCCCTCCGGGTCCCAAGCCTGCTTGATGGCCCGCATAAGCGAAATCTCTAAGGGTCGACGGCTATAATTTAAAAAGCGCTTTTTCAAAAGTCCAATCCCATGTTCAGCGGCAATCGAACCCCCATGCGCTTGAACAAGAGCGAAGAGCTTCTCATTTATCTCCTCACAACCTTTAAAAAAATCTTCACGGCTGAACGAGCCTTCCTTCAAAACGTTGACATGCAGATTTCCATCACCCAGATGACCAAAGACAAACAATTTCGACGAAGCGTACCAAAGCGGAGCTAGCTTCATAAACTCTTGAGCAAAGGCACTCAAAGCTTCTACCGGCAGAGCTAAGTCATTTTTGTAGACGCTGCCGCGCGCTGCCAAGCTCTCCGTGATCCCCTCACGATATTCCCATAGTCGGCGTATTTGCTCCGTACTCTCGGCCAGAACCCCATCTTTTATAAGTTTGGACTCGAGAATATTCGCTAAGAAATCCTCTACTGAAGCCTCTGTAAGCAAATCAAACTCCAGTAGGACATAGTATTCCGCGGTCTCTCCAAAGGGATCACTGAGTCCTCGATGTTCCAAGACACTTTCCAAAGACGGGCGGCTTAATATCTCAAAGGCACTCAATGGATTTTTTTCTTCTCGAGCGACTTTTAAAATATCCAACGCTGAAGAGATAGATTCCACACTTAGAAAAATAGTAGCCCTGCTTGGGGGCGCCACACACAATTTCAAAGTCGCTTCCGTGACCACACAAAGCGTCCCTTCGCTGCCTATCACCAAGTGGCGCAAATCATAACCCGTGTTGTTTTTTTCCAGATCTCCGTTGAGCTCTAAAACTTCCCCGCCTGCGGTCACCACTTCCAATGATTGAACCCAGTTCCGAGTGTGACCATAGCGAATGACTCTCAGTCCCCCCGCATTGGTGTTCACCGTGCCTCCAATTTGGGCGCTGCCCTTGGAAGCCAAGTCTATCGGATAGACCAAGCCCTCTGACCGTGCTTTTTCTTGAACCTCCTGAACGCTTACTCCAGCCCCGACGCGCAGAGTCTGGGCCGTAGCTGAAAACTTTCCAATCTTACGAAAGCGCTCAAGCGAAAGCACAACTTCCCCCTGAGAAGCTACGGCCCCACCCGCCAATCCTGTGCGCCCGCCCGAAGGCACCACAGGAATTTTGTGCTGGGAACTCAGACGCATAATTTGCACTAAGTCTTTGATATCGCGGGGCCGCAATAGGAGAGAGGCATTGGGGGGAAGCCTCGTTGTCCAGTCGCGCCCATAAACTTTCAGTTCCTCCGGATCGGTGACGATCTGATCGGCACTCAACACACCGGCATAAATATCTGCGAATTTTTTTCCCAACATCTCCAAAGAATAGCATTTTTTCGCTCGGAGGGATGCCTCGCGCGTTAAACGCAGCGAGTAGAATTCTTCAAAGTATTTTTGCCACTTCTTTCCTATTGGGCTTATTAAATTAAAATTTGTGGGGATTACTTTGTCTGGAGGAAAAAAATGAAACTATTTTCGACTTTATTATTAATGAGTGTGGCGATGATGCCTCGGGCTTACGCTTACGACCGAGAGGCCTTGGAAGCCTCCTTAAAGGAAGGAGATATTATTTTCCAAGAGACCAAAGGATCGCTGACTCAGGCCCTCGAAGAGGGGCAAGGCAGTAAGTGGACACATGTCGCGGTGCTTTTTCACGAGGGCGGCCAGTGGATGGTGGCCGAAGCAAACAAAAAGGTGATGCGCACTCCCCTTCACAATTTTATTTCTAACGGCCCTCAAGAGCGCTTTATTGTGAAGCGCCTGAAGAACGAAATACGGCCCCTCAATGGCGAAGATATTTTCTTTTTGCGCCAAGAGGTGAACTCCATGATGAATCGCCCTTATGATTCACGCTTCGAGTGGGATGACTTTAAAATTTACTGTAGTGAGCTGATTTACAAGGCTTACGATCGGGCTTTCGGCATTAAAATTGGTCAGATTCAAGCCATGTCCGACTTGAACCTCTCGAGCCCTGCCGTGCAACGGCTTATTGAAACGATGTTCACTAGCCTTGGTGACGTCTTTAACGAGGCCGAGCCCGTGGTGACCCCCGTCGGCATGCTTGAGGCTGAAAACTTAGAATCGGTTTTTGAAAATCTCTAAGTCATAGGTTAGCAACGGGGGCATGAGTCCTTACGTTGGAATTTTTGGTGCTGGCCAGCTTTCAAGAATGCTAGCCCAAGCCGCGCAAAAATTGGGTGTAAAAGTTGAGGTTTTGGCCACCAAAGATGAGGAGCCGGCTTCTTTCATAGCCCCCACCCGCGTGCTCGACCTTAAAGACGCTTCGGCAGTCTACAGTTTTGTGAAAGACAAAAGTCATCTTTTATTTGAAAATGAGTTCTTAGACTGCGCCTTCTTGCGGGAAGCAACAGCCGAAAAAGCCAAGGATTTTTACCCCAGCCTCCAGAGCCTGGAGAGCCTCCAAGACAAGCTCCACCAAAAGAGAATTTTTATGGAAGCCGGCCTTCCCACCGCTTCATTTGGTGTCTTAGAAGAAGGCAAAGACATTAAAAGTTTTCTGGATGAAAGCTTCCAGACCTATCCTAAGGGTTTTGTCCTGAAATGGAGCCGCTTAGGTTACGATGGCAAAGGCGTGATGATCTTGCCCTTACGAAGCAAAATTTTATGGGCCGAGGCCGAAGCCTTTATTCGTGAGGGCCAAAGACGGGGAGCCCAAATTTATATCGAAAATAAAGTTCCCTTCTCTCATGAGCTGGCTAAGATTTTTATTTATTCCACAAGTGGAGACTTTCAAGCCTATCCCCTTGTGCAGTCGACCCAAAAGTTTGGGCTCTGTTTTGAGGTCCAGGGTCCCGCTATAAGCCTGGGAGTGGATCCGCAGCTGGAAGCGCTGGCCCATAACTATGGGAAAATTTTAGCTGAGAAGTTTAAAATTTATGGTGCCTTTGCGTTGGAGTTTTTTTTGGAGAAAAAAACTCAACGACTTTTGATTAACGAGCTGGCCCCTCGAGTTCACAATTCGGGTCACTATAGCCAAGACGCCGCCACCTGCTCTCAGTTTGAGAATCATTTACGAGCGGTCTTAGGCCTGCCCCTGGGGTCCACGGACTGCGCGGCCTATTTTTCCATGCTCAATATCATCGGCCCACCCGATTTTCAGCCTCGACAAAACGGCATCCACTTTCGGCCCCCCTCCACCGCCCAAAACATTAAAATTCACTGGTACCAGAAAAAAGAGATTCGTCCCTTGCGCAAACTAGGCCATATTAACGGTTGGACAAAAGACGGGGGCAATGCCAATACCTTGCAAGCTAAACTCGCTCTGGATTTAGAACGCGTTCAAAAAGAAATTATACAAAATGGTTAAAAAAACTTCCGCTAAGAAAAAACTTAAAAGCCCCCAAAAGCCCAGCCTCAAAGTGGCTATTGTCATGGGCAGCGAATCCGATCTTCCCACCATGCAAGAAGCGGCAAAGGCCCTAAAACTTTTTCACATTTCCTCTAAATTCCACATTCTCTCAGCCCACCGAACCCCTGTTGAAGTGACCACCTTCGCTCAGTCGGCCCGCAAAAAGGGTTATCCCCTGATTATCGCGGGAGCGGGCGGGGCCGCCCACTTGCCTGGCCTCATTGCCTCCCACACGGAAATTCCCGTGATCGGAGTTCCCGTCGCTATTGGTCCACTCGAAGGACAAGATGCTTTGCTTTCCATCGTGCAAATGCCCAAAGGAATACCCGTTGCTACGGTGGCCATTGGCAATGCTTGGAACGCGGGATTATTGGCGGCTCAAATTTTAGGAATTTTAGATGCCAAAATTTTAAATATGTTAGCTGATTACAAAGAAGATATGCGCAAAACAGTGATAGCTAAAAGTTCAAAAGCGCTTAAACCATTCAACCAAAGCTGAAGCCGAACGTTCTTCCACTTCTGTGGGATCATTGACCGTGCTGCGCAAACGCCACTGTGGCGCCAAACGCCGCGTGATTCCGACGTCAGTCATGCGATCCTCATTAACTCCCACGTTAAGGCTTGTGCCGGATGCCAGTCGCACCTTAGCACTCAGTCCCTGAGTGTGCGGATTGTAACCCACACTCTCAATGGGGGTAGATGCAAAAAGATAAAGGGAGGCCATGCTCAGAGCTCCGTCCTTGGCAGCCGCATTCATATTGGCCGCAGAGCCGGAATCATCGTCATCCAAGCCTGTAAGGGGGCGGCCAAAAAGCAAAATGGCAAAGAGATCTTCTCGAGGTAGGGGCGGATCGCTTTCGAGCTCCATGTGAATTCGATCCACCTTGCCCGAAAGGTTCATAAATATTTTGTAGTCGGTGTAGTCCACCTGAGCGCGTCCCTCCACCATCCGGGATCCTAAATCCATATTGATGCGAGTGATAAAAGTTTTTCTTCGGAAGAGCTCAGTCTTAAAATTTTGAACCCTTACAAAACCTTCAAGGTCTTTGTCGTTTTGTGAGCGCACAGAAAACTGCAGAGGCAAGGCATTTTTAAAAAGTGGACCCACGAGCTCCACTGGCAGAGATTGGGCCGAAGCCAACTTGAGGTCGTAGCCAAACTTGCATTTCCCTTTCTTCGTGGGAACCTCCATCGAACTTTTAAAGCGGGCGTCTTTAAGAAGAGCTGGGGGCTTTTTGTAGTCAATATTGGGAAGCTTCAGGCGCACCTTTTGAGTTTGCAAGTCTACAAAGAGCGTCGCGTTCTCTTCTTTGGCTACGCAGGGTTTAAATTTTAACTTTCCAACCGCACCCAAATTTAGATTCTGCTCTTCGGAATCCAAAACAGTGGAAAGCGCAACTTCCGTATCTAGGGCGCGTGTTTCCACGTTCACGGTACCCGTCAAATTCAGCCGCACATGCCCCCGCATGATATGAATCGGACTGGGCACCATGATACCGACCCCGTTCATAAGAGCTGCAAAAGATTTAAAATCTGAAACATGGACTCCGCCCTTAAGGTCCGCATAGCCCCGATGCTCAGCCTCGTTCAAATCGATTTTATACTGGGTATCAAAATTCACGCTTAGAATTTTTTTAATCTCTCCATTTCCCTTGGCCTCAAAAAAACCTGAGAGTTTTCGTCCGTCTTCCGCGTCCATATTCAACTTCAGGCCCACATCAAGGGAGGGAGGCATAAGATTTAAATGACTATGATCGTTCATCAAGGAAGCGGTTTTCACAGCCACAATCCCCTCGGCACGCACCTGTTTTAAGTCTGAAATTTTTCGATTTCGCCACTCCACTCGAGCCGCAAAATTTTCAAGAAAAAAGGGACTGCGAAAGCTCTTGTGCCGATATTGAGCTCGATGGGATCGAATATCCAAGGCTTGGTCTAGGAGTGATACCTCAAAGGGAAAGCGCAGTTCATTTAGCGAATCCTTAAAAGTCAGAGTTCCTTTCTTTTGGTTTCTCATCTGAAAAGTCATTTTCTTAGCGCCTATTGTTGCCAAGACTTGAGCCTTGTTAAGCTTAAAGAGATCCATCACGTAGCCAAGGCCCGGACCCTGCAGCTTCCACGTGGCCTCCAAGGGTTCTTCTTGGAATATTTTTACATAGCCCTGACTCATCACCGAGACTTGGGCTTGGTTGCTGAGCTGAGTGGAAGCTTCCACCCATTTTTTCTGATCGCGACTTAAATGCAAGGCACCCAGCTGAATCTCAAGGTCACCCAAGAAAATTTTATCTAGCCAAGCCTGCAGGTCCTTGCCTTCGGATTTTTTCTCCTCACCAACTGGGGTTGCGGAATCTAGATTCCAAGTAATCTCTTGGGCTTTTAGGTGCACTCTGCGCAGCTCAAGGCGCTCCACTTGAAAGTTTTTTAAATTTACAGCCAATTCCAAATCCACATGTTCCACACAAGCGGCAGCCTGCAAGGGGGATTTCCAACAAATGTCGGTTCCCGCCACCCAGAAGCTTTTCTCCCAGAAAGAATCGGACCGAGCTCCCACACGCAATTCTTTGGAACTTAATCCCCGCTTGGCTAAAGAAGAGAGATATAATTTTTGAACTTGAGGGCCAAACAACAAAGCAGGGTGAAGCCAGAGAGCCCCCACCAAAGTCACTACCAAAAGCAAAAGGACCGCCAGACTTAGCCCGAGAATTTTTAGTCCGGTCAAAAGGCGCGCCATTTAAAATTCATCTCCAAAACTTAGGAAAAATTGTACGTGAGAAATTTTGTCTTCCTTGGATTCCGCGTGGAAGGTGTAACTTTGAGCCACCGTGCCCCGCAGGGATCCAAAAGGGGATTTATAGCGAAAGCCAAAGCCGGGGGAAAGATAATACTGAGGTTCTAAGTGCAGGGAATCATGGCCTAAAGCGCCAGTATCCACAAAAATGAGAGGCTCAAGCAGAAACAACCTGGCAGCCCGAAGCTCGGCCCCCAGATAGGCGGCAGTAAAAGCTCCACCTGAATTTCTGGGCAACTCCTTTCTCCCAAAACCTCGCAAGTCCTTCGACCCGCCTAGAAAATAGCGGTACTCAGTAGGAATTCGAGAACCTCGGTCCACTCCCGCCACCTGAAAGGTGGTCCCATAAAATCCGCGAGCACCCGCAATGACTTCCGTTCGGGCGTCTTCCCAAATCGGCATAAGACCTTCGAGCTCTAACTGGGTTCTCAAGGCAGAAAAGGTGGAACTGAGCTCTTCGGCTGTGCCCTTGGCTTCAAAATTCACCTTGAGTCCGCGACTTGGATTGGAAGCATGGTACTCAAAATTGTGAGTCATCCACTCTGCCGATCCCTCAAAGGCTAAGCTATGAGTGTTGCGCAAACCGGGCCCGCGGTAAATCCACAGCTGCTCTACCAAAGGTCCCGCTCTATATTCTAAATTAGAATTCCTATAGTCGTGGGCCTTTCTCAAACCTGTGCCCAGGGACGCGCTAATCAATTCATATTTGCTTTCATCTTCACGCTTGCCCCGAAGGGCCAGGTAAGCGCCCCAACGATACTCCGGAGGAAGGAAATCGATCAGACCAATGTTGTCGATTTTCTGCACTTTAACCGAGGCGGAAAGTTTTGTTTGCAGACTGGAACCATTGCGGCCAAGTCGGTAAAAGGCCAAGCGTCCCTTCGTGATGAGAAATTCTTCAGTGTCAAAGCCAGCACCTACACTGATGAAGCGCGGGCGCCCTGAAAAGGTTTTTTGACTGATTTGAAAAGTCGCTTTGTCATTACTGCAGTGAGGTAGCAAAGCAATATCTTGGACCAGTCCTGAAGTGCGCACTCGAGATTCTGTAAGTTCCGTTAAACGGTAATCATAGATTTCATCTGCCGAATAGGCCTCGAAACGATCAAAAAGATTTTGCTTGATCTGCGCCACCTGATCTCGATCTACTTTTCCAAAAAGGTGACGCGGCCCCGAGTTAATTTTCACCTCGACTCGTGACTCTGGAGCGTAGGCTGAAATATCTAAGGTTGCGCAGGCATAACCCTGTGACTTCAACTCTTGTAACAGGTCGGACTGCATTTCACTGAGCATGGCCGGTTTCAATAAGCGAGTGAGGAAGCGCCGTTTAAGATACGGCTTGAGATCTGCAGGCCATCCCTCAATATCTAAAATTTTAAGACGAGATTTGGGGCCCAGGTGCACAACGATTTTCTCGGGCCTTTCTTCAATTACGGGAGCGTAATAGCCCCGCTCTAAAAGAAAGTTTTTGACGGAAAATATTTTTTGCGGTCGAGGAATTTCGCGCCACGAGGGATCTTTAGGATCCCCGCATAGAAGCTTTTTTTCAGAATCGCTGACCCGAAACTTTCCATTCTCAAACTCCACATCGGAGCAAAGAAGACGAGGCCCACTTTGGCAGGCCCCGAGCCATAGGCCCCCAAGTCCTGCCCAAAGGCATAGAATTTTTTTCACTTAAAAGGCGCCTTTCTTCTCAAGCTTACTTTTTAAGTTCGGCACTGCGGCGGGCCGCCGCAAATATGGCCTTCATCATCGTCGACCGCATATGCCCGTCCTCTAAGGCCACGACCCCGTCAATTGTAATGCCTCCTGGAGTGGTCACCTCATCCTTTAGGGCTTCTGGATGCGCTCCGGTATCGAGTATCATCTTTGCTGAGCCCATCATTGTCTGGCATGCAAGTTCTATGGCTAGCTTACGAGTGAGCCCCAATTTTACGCCCGCATCGCAAATGGATTCGATGATCATAAAGAAAAAGGCGGGGCCACAACCCGAAATAGCCGTGGCGGCGTCCATATTTTTTTCATCAATTAAAGCGCTACGACCTAGCGAGCCTAGAATATTTTCCACAAGGGGGATTTTCTCCTGGGGAAAATGCGCAGGCAAAGAGTAGAGACTCATCCCAGCGCCCACAAGGCTGGGGAGATTGGGCATCACTCGAATATATTCACAGGATTTTTGTGTCCACTGCTCTAAATTCGTCAAACTCACTGAGGCACAAACAGATAAAAGAATTTTGGACGAATTCAGTTGGTTCTGGATTTCCCGCAAAGACTTTTCAGCGAGCCAAGGCTTCACGCCCAAAATCAATACATCCGCCCACGCCGCCAGCTCAGAGTTTTTTTCCGCCGTTTGCACGGGAAAGCCCCACTTTGCACTTTTTTTCTCAGCACTCACTGAGGAAGCCACTGTGGCTCGAAACTCAATAGTGGTGCCTAAACTTTTCCTCAGCCCACCCGCTATCGCCTCACCCATTTTGCCAAATCCTAAAATCGCAATTTTCATATGCCTGGCAGCTTAGTCAGAATGGCAATGGGTGGCAATTAAAGGGAAGGTAGGGGAACAAATTCCGGCTCTATTGGGTAGCGAAAACTTTTGTAACTTTGGAGCGGGGGCTCGCCCGCCTCTTGAAATATTTTTTCCCACAAGAGGGCCAAGGATGCCGTGGCCAACGCCAATTCCTTTTCGATAAACGGATAGAAGGGGGGGCAAGCTTCGCCAGGCGCCTTGCGTTGGGCTGGAATTTTTAGCCCACCGGCCCGAGATGAAGCTTGAATGACCCTGTCTCTTTTTTCAACCTGAGGGAGATCCTTCAGGGCACTCAAACTTGAGATTCTTAGAAACTCAGGCACCGAGCTTCCAAGTTGCCCCTTGATCTTGCGCTTTGTGGTCTGGGCCAAATGAAAAATTTTAACCTCGGCCTCTATCGAAAGCTGGTTCACGCAGCTTCCCTCATAAAAGGAATGAATGCCTCCGCGACCTTTAGCATAACCATCGTAGTCAGAAATATTGTGATAGGGCTGAGCATTGTCGCCCACAAAATGTCCCATCAAACCCATGTTGAGCAACATGGCATAAACAGCTTGGTTGTAAGGAAGCTCATCTTTAAACTGATTGAGGGGATTGGCCGCCGGAAGAGACTTGGCTTTTTTCCCGCTGTCCACGGCGACTTTAAAAAGAGCCTCAGCCCGCCACCAATTGATTCCCATCTGTTTAAAAAACTCTTCCCGACTCAGGGGCACCGTAGGTGACGTTGAGGGAGGTTGAGTCGCAGCTAATTTTTTTAGATAAAGGGCATAGGCGGCGGGGGCCTCCGAGGGAATTTCCTGGGTGCTCAGGCCCACAATGTCGGGCTCAATGTAATGGGCGTAGAGATATTTGCGCTCAGGATCCAAATCCTTCCAGTAGATGTCAGGGATATTGCAGAGATGGCCTAAGAGATCTCCTCGCCCCTTGAGAAAGTCTTGAAGGACCGGAGGGTCCACAAGTCGCGAGGCCAATCGACAAATGAGATGATGTCCGCGCTGTTCCCAAGCATGGGCCGAGTTCCAATTTCCGAAAAAAAGTGCCAAAACAAAAAAGTACTTCAAGTATTAGACTCCCAGTAATGGGCCATAGAGTTCCGGGCGTCGATCTCTAAAGAAACCAAATGAGGCTCGGTTTTTCTCAATCTCTTCCAGATCAAAAGTCTGCACAATCACACCCTCGTCTTTTCGACCCAACTCCTGAACTTTATCGCCCCGGTGATTCGAAATAAAAGATGAGCCATAAAAAACTTGACCTTCCTCATTGCCCACTCGGTTAGAGGCAATCACCGGAACCACGTTAGACACCGAATGCCCAATCATGGCACGCTGCCAGAGATCCTTTGTGTCGAGGTCGGGATTTTCGGGTTCCGACCCAATCGCGGTGGGATAAAAAAGCAGCTGGGCTCCCATGAGCATCATGGCCCGAGCGCACTCAGGAAACCATTGGTCCCAACAAATGCCCACACCAATGCGGCCGTAAAGTGTTTGCCAAACTTTAAAGCCGGTATCCCCTCCTCGAAAATAAAACTTTTCCTCATAACCTGGCCCATCCGGAATATGGCTCTTTCGATAAAGACCCAAAATTTTTCCGTCCGCATCTATCACGGCAACCGAGTTGAAGTAGGTCTGACCGGCTTTTTCAAAAAATGAAACCGGAATGACCACTTTCAACTCGGAGGCCAACTTCTGAAATTCTGCAATGGTGGGGTGGCCCTCAAAGGGTTGAGCTAAGGCAAAGAACTCATCTCGCTCTAACTTGCAAAAATAGTGGCTTTCAAAAAGTTCGGAAGGCAAAATAATTTGCGCACCTCGCCCCGCGGCCTCTCTCACGAATTCTTTGACTCGCTTAAGGTTAGGCTCTCGCTCCTTGACAAAGGCCATCTGCAGAGCCGCCACGGTTACCGTATTGTTTTTTGCTAAACTTTTGGACATCTTCATTCCTCACAAAGGGAGTTGCTGGGTAATACAATGAAAGGCGCCGCCACCCTCAAGAATGGCTCGAGCACTTAAGCCCAGCACTTTTCGTCCTGGAAAAAAGGGCGCCAGTCCCTGCACCGCGGCCGCATCAAAGGCACTTCCATACTGAGGTACGATCACGTGAGCATTAGAAATATAGAAGTTAACGTAGCTGGCCGGCATAAGTTTTTTATAATCACTCAGAACCTCACCCGGAGAGGGGATCGTGATCACTTCCAGCCGGCGTCCCTGAGCATCCGACATATCCCGGAGCTGAGCTTCGATAGCCTCAAGAATCTCGCGGTTGGGATCACTCCTACCTACAGCTTTCATACAAACCACTCGTCCTGGGGCAATAAAGCGGGCGATGGTGTCAATATGTCCATCCGTATGATCATTGAGTAGGCCTTCTTTGATCCACAAAACTTTTTTGACCCCAAGACTGGCGCTCAGCTGGGCTTCCAATAAACCCCGCGGAAGCCACGGATTTCGATTGGGGTTAAGAAGGCATTGTTCGGTGGTGAGCAAAGTCCCTTCCCCATCCACTTCCACACTTCCCCCTTCTAAAACAAAGTCAAAGCGCTCGGTAGGGAGTCCGGAGTTCTCGGCCAGTCGTTCGGAAAGATCGGCGTCGTGAGGCAGGATGTATTTCTCTCCCCAGCCATTGAAGGCGAAGCTTGCCGCCTTACGCTCAAGTGAGGAATCTTGGGCCTTTAAAAAAATGGGCGCGGTATCGCGTAGCCAGATATCTCCAAAGGGCACCTCGAGATAACTCACATCGGCCGCATGAAGGGCGCTTTTGGCCTGGTTGCGAGCTTTGGAATGGGGGGTGAGCAAGAGGATTTTCTCTGAAGCTCCAATCGTCTCGCAAAGATCCGTAAATTCCTTTTGGGCGGAATGCAGGCGATCCTGCCAAAGGTCCTCGTCACTCGGCCAGGCGAGATAACAACCCTCATGGTCGGCCCATTCCGCGGGCTGAAAAAATGCTTTTGTAGGAGCAGACATGGCCTCCCATATAACACGATGAGAGGCCCATTCCCAGGCCACTGGGGCCCGACTAATCCTCGTCCGTTACAGGGTCCTTCACGGGCTTGGTCTCTCCCTTGGCTTTTCGCCTTGCCAGCTCCTCGGGATCTTGAGTGGGCAAGGTGCGAGCGCGCCAAACTCTATAACCCTGGGGGCCCATAACCCATTCGCCCTGAGATTTGGTATCCTCAGGCTTGAGACCATTATCAATGAGAGCCGTGCGATATTCTTGTTCGCAGATCTCAGTTTTCTCCCGATATTCGCTAGCCCTACGATCTAAAACTTTCTTGTAACCCTTAAAGCGCGTGATGCGCTCTTGAAGACCCTCTTCTGAAACACTGACGAGCTGCTTCTTCTCGTCGATTCCAATGCGCATCTCAGGTTCATTTTCAGTGACCCGCTCCGGGGGCTCAATGGCGTTGAGCTTTCCTGTACCGCCGATGCGTTTGTCGGAAAGCTTGGCTTTGCATTCTTTATAGACCCCGTAGAGCCCCAAAGTTTGGTAACGCGGGTTTCCATAAACTTCGTCTTCTAAAGAGTAGACATCGTTATGAAGTTTGCGCAGTTCCTCCGCTAAAAAAACCTTGCGTTGCACCACCAAATTCCCACTTTTCACGCCCACTTCCTCGCCAGCCCCGAAGGACTGGGACTTTTCCATTTGGGTTTCAATTTTTTCAGCCTTGTTAGACTTCTTAGAAGCACAGCCCCCTAAAAAGACTGAAGACCCCAAGAGAGCACTCAGGGCCACTCCATAAAAAGACTTAAAACGATAATTCATGATGTCATTCCTTTCATCTACCGCTAAATCTAGCACAAAGCCGGGAGGGGACCTGGGACAAAAAGTCATTTTCGCCACCTAAGCGCACGTTTTGTTTTTTTAAATGTCTGTTTGACTTTTTAGAACAGCAATCCTACGCTGAGCGCGATGTCTTCTCCCTCCAAACACCTCCCCGTAGCCGATGGCAGCCGTTCCACATTGCTCAAAGCGGCCAAAACTCTCTTTGCGGCCAAGGGCCTAAGCGGGACTACGGTGAAAGAGATTTGCGAGGCGGCCCAGGTCAATGTGAGTCTTGTGAGTTATCACTTTGATGGAAAAGAAGGTCTCTACCGAGCCTGCTTGCAAGAGCACGGTCAAATTTTCTTAGAAGCGGCCGAGCGCATTCTCAAAGCTCCGGCCACTCACCAGGAACTCGCCATTCGACTAGAAATGTTTTGTGAGGAGTTTTTTGCTGCTTATTTGCGTGACCCCGAGTCCGCCCAGCTCATTCAACGGGAATGTCAGTACGGATTTTTAGGTAACGAAGAAATCTTTGAAAAGGTTTACCTGAAAATTTTTCACCGATTGGTGGATTTTTTCAAGCAAGCTCACAAAGAAGGCTTGGTGCGCAAAGAACTTGACCCCCAAATCGTGACCATGAGTTTTTTTGGTAGCCTCAAGTCCTTTACGGAGGGTGAGGCCATGGCTTCGAAATTTTTTAAACTCTCATTGCGAGAGACAAGACATTTAAAAAAGGTTACTGAGCATTTGCTCAAGCTTTTTTTGGAAGGTTCCCTGAAAGGACCTTCAAGAACGTAGGTAGGCATGAAAAAGCAACAGAAACGACGACATCTTTATATAATGGCCGCTGGTATCAGCGCTTCGGCCTTGGGGCACGCCCAAAAGATACTGCCACTTCAAGATTATATTATGGAAGTGCGAGAAGGAAATCGCGGACTCAAGGCCAATCAAGAGTTGAAGGAATCGTCTTTAACTCAATCTCGCGAAGCGGAGCTCATCACTCGCCCCTCGCTCTTTGCAGAAGCCACCTTGCGAGATGATAAAAAAGAAACGTCAAGCGTAGCCGTTCAGGGCAACCAAACTCAGGTTAAAGCTTACAAGCTGGGTCTTGAGCAAAATTTTAATTTTGGACTCAAAGGAAAGGTTTATTACGCAGCTACACATACCGATGTGCAAGGAACCTTGCCCGCCTTTCTCCCGAAACCCAAATACTGGGAAACCGCTCCTACCGCTGAACTATCCCTTTCTTTGTTGAGAAACGGCCTGGGTTCAGAGACTCGAGCTCAGCAAGAAGCCGCCTCCTCTAAAGCCTTGGCGAACTCATACCTCGAATCTTTTAAGGCAAAGATCACGGTAACCGAGGCGGAAGTGACTTACTGGAAACTCTCACTTGCGCGTGAAAATGTGCGCTCGCAAAAAGAAATATTTGAAAAAGCCCTGAAACTAAAAGAGTGGAATGCTCGCCGAATCAGCCTCGAGCTAGCCGACAAGGTAGATCTTCTCCAGGCCGATGCTAATTTAAATCTTCGCCAGCTGGAGTACGAAAACGCTCTCTACGAAGAAAAAGCCGCATCGGAAGCCTTCAACCTCGCCCGCGGAGTGGCGAGTGAAAAAGTCTCAGAGCAACTGGAGGCCTTACGACCTGAAATTATTGCTGCACTCAAAGCCCCTCCCCGAGGCGAATTGCGCGATGACGTCAAAGCTTCCCTCGAAACGAGTCGGGCTACAAAAGCCGCGAGTCGAATAGGGGTAGAGAAAAATTACATGAATTTAGAACTTTTCGGAACTTACGCCATGAACAAAAAAGGCGATACCCTTAATGAAGCCTCGGGCGACGTGGCGAACAACGACCATCCCACCAGCACAATCGGCCTTCGCTTTAGCACTCCTCTAGATTTTGGCCTCATCGCAAAAACCCGGGCCGCCTATCGAATCGACGAACGGGCTGCTGAAAATAATTACCAAAGAAAAGTTTTAGAGCAAGAAGTGGATTGGCAGCAATCTTTGCGCAAGCTCGATGAAGCCAAACGTCGATTTTCCCAGGTTCGACAGATAGAAGATATCCAAGAGCGCAAACTCTCCAACGAACGATCTCGCCTCTCTAAGGGACGCAGCACCACCTTCCAAGTTTTGCAGTTCGAACAAGATTATATCAATGCCCAACTCAATCGCATCCGCATTTCAGCAGAAGTTTTAGGACTCTACGCTAAGCTCAAAACCTTCGGGGAAACACTATGAACCTGGCCGCACTCTCTATCAAACGCCCTACCTTTATCACTTGTGTTGTGATCTTGATGTTAGCCCTAGGCTACATGGCACTTAAAAAAATGGCCGTGGATTTATTTCCTAATGTGACATTCCCCATTGTCACCGTCACCACGCCTTATCCCGGCGCCGGCCCGAAGGAAGTAGAAATCTCAGTATCTCAGCCTCTCGAAGATGAAATGAGCACACTCCCTGGCATCAAAACCTTGCGATCTATCAACCGCGAAGGGGTGAGCACCGTTGTGGCCGAGTTTGTGCTGGAAACAGATATCAAATATGCCGAGCAACAAGTGCGCGACCGCTTGTCGTCGGCCCGACGAAAATTTCCTGATGATGTGGAAGAAAGTATCATTCGCCGCATTGATCCTGCTGACCAACCCATATTGGCAGTGACACTTACAGCCGACCTCCCTGAGGCCGCGCTCTTTGACTTAGCCGATGAGGTGATACGCCCTAAGATTGAACAAGTGAACCAGGTGGGACTTGTAGATATCTATGGGGGTCGCAAAAGAGAGATTCGAGTCGAACTCGATCGAGCCAAGCTTAAGTCTCACGAGATTTCCGCCTCTATGGTGGCCAATCGAATAAAAGTCGCAGGCCAAGACGTTCCCGGCGGAAAAGTTGACGAAGGCAAAATGGAAACCGTGATCCGCACCGTGGGTGAATTTAAAACTCTCAAAGACATCGAAGGCACGATTGTTAACTTCTTTGCCAACGATGTTCCGGTATCGGTGGGAGAAGTAGGTGTGGTGAAAGACACCCTCGAAGACGAAAAAACTCGCACTTTTGTAAATGGAAAAAAGGGTTTGATCTTTAACATCTACCGACAGTCGGGCGCCAACACTATTGCGGTGGTAAAATCCGTGAGAGCGCGGGTCGCCAAAATCAACGAAGAGCTGAAGGCCACACACCCGGGCGCTGAAATGGCCGTAGTTCGAGATGGGTCTAAGAACATCAAGGCTAACGTGGATGACGTGAATGAATCCATCATCATTGGGATCATTCTCACCATCTTGGTGGTGTATTTCTTTTTGGGAAATGGAAGGTCAACTTTTATCACTTCTCTCGCCCTTCCCAACTCCCTCCTGGGAGCCTTTATTCTTATGGGGGCTGCGGGCTTTAGCGTAAACGTCATGACTCTCTTGGCGCTGAGCTTGGCCGTGGGCCTTTTAGTGGATGATGCCATCGTGGTGCGGGAAAATATTTACCGACACATTGAGATGGGAAAAACCCCCATTAAAGCGGCCCTGGAAGGCACCAACGAAGTGAGTTTGGCCGTAGTCGCCACCACGCTTACCGTGATTGCCGTCTTCGGTCCCATTGCTTTTCTCCAGGGCGTGGTGGGTCAGTTCTTTAAAGAATTTGGACTCACAATTTGCTTTGCGATGGCCATTTCACTTTTTGATGCCCTCACCATTGCGCCCATGATGTCGGCCTATTTTGCGGGGGATGTGCACGGGAAAAAAGACACCACGTCTCTGTGGGCGCGCACTATGGGAAGAGCTCTGACTGCCTTTGATCGTTTCCAAACTCAGCTCGAAAATGGCTATGAGAAAATTTTGATCAAAACTCTAGCTCATCCCATCAAAACCCTTCTTTTAGGATTGGGAGTCTTTGTCCTCAGTTTAGTGGCCGCAAAATTTGTTCCTAAAACCTTCTTACCGGCCCAAGACACTGGAGAGTTTTCCGTGGGACTCGACATGCCTCCGGGAACCAGTTTGGATTCCATGTCGCAGACCGCGCAAAAAATCGACGAGATCGTGCGCTCTCACAAAGAAGTGCGAACGGCGGTTTTGACAACCGGAAGTCGGGATGGGGAAGCCAACATAGCCGAAATGTTTGTGGAACTCGTACCCGCCCGCGAACGAAATAAAAATACAAGTGAAGTCAAAGATGCCATCCGAGAAGGGTTGAAAGATTTTGCCTATGCCAATCCTAAGGTCAAAGACTTCGACGCCGTGGGAGCCGGCCAACGCCCTTTTAACGTGAACATTATCGGAGACGATTTGGGAGCGCTTGAAAAATACACCGCCCAGGTCTTTGAGAAGATTCGCCACAACCCCGCCCTCAAAGATCCTGACATTTCGTACCGACCGGGTAAACCTGAATTCCAAATCGTTCTGGATAATAAAAAATCTGAGCGCATGGGAGTTTCGGGAAATCTTCTGGGCCTTGAACTGCGCACTCAAATTGAAGGAGCTAAGCCTGCCGTTTTTCGTGAGAACAGTCGTGAGTACGACATCCGAGTGCGTCTCAAAGATGACCAACGAAATCTAAAAAATGACTTTGCTCAGGTGTATGTTCCCAACATCAACAACACTCTTGTAAAACTTTCCAACGTAGCCCAACCTGTGGAAACCACCGGCCCAGCCAATATCAACCGTCAAGACCGTGGTCGTTATGTGCAGATTTCAGCCGACATTGCACCCGACGGACCCGGGATGGCAGGAGCCACTCAATTGGTAAGAGATATTATCAGCAAGGAACTACCCTTGCCCCCGGGTATGCGCTACGCCTTTGTAGGACAGGCTGAGAACTTTGCGGAGTTAATGCAAAATATGCTTGTGGCGGCTGGCCTTGGGGTTTTGTTTATCTATTTAGTGCTCGCCTCCCTCTATGAGTCTTTCGTAACACCCTTTACCATCATGTTGGTTCTTCCTTTGGCAGCCTGCGGTGCCTTCTACGCCCTACTTATTTCGGGAAAATCTCTCGACCTTTTTTCCATGATTGGCTGTATCATGCTGCTGGGAGTCGCCACAAAAAACTCCATTCTTCTTGTGGATTATACCAATCAAATGCTGGCCGAAGGCATGAACCGACGGGACGCCATCATTCGAGCTGGGAAAGTTCGCTTGCGCCCCATTCTCATGACAACCTTCGCCCTTATTGCAGGAATGATCCCCATTGCAGTAGGGTTGAATGAAGCGTCAAAACAGCGCACTTCTATGGGTATTGCCATCATCGGGGGTTTGATCAGCTCCACCTTATTAACTCTTGTCGTGGTGCCCGCGGCCTTTAGTTATGTGGATCGCTTCCGAGTGTGGATTGGGAAATTTTCCGCAAAGATTGCCGGCACAGCCTCTGCCACTCCTGGGAGTCATTCATGAGTTCACATGCCGTAACTACGGCAGTTATACTTGCAGCTGGGGCCGGAGAACGCATTCGTGATTCTGAAAAGGGTTTGCCTAAACCTCTCGTGGTTCTGGGGGGACTCTATCTGCTCGAGCGTTCCATCTTAAACTTGGATGCTTGCGGAATTAAGCGCTTTCGAGTGGTCTTAGGCTACCGCGGACAAGAAATTGAGCGAGTGATTCGCAGTTGCAAAAATCTCGTGAGCTTTAAAATTGAATTTCTTTACAATCCCGACTTCGAAAAAGGAAACGGCTCTTCGCTCGCCAAAGGAGTGGAAGGTCTCCAGGAGCCCTTTCTTTTGACCATGGCCGACCACCTCTTCGGTCCCGACACCCTTCGACAATTTATTTCCAAAGCTCTTTTAAACGGCGAACGAGCCCAACTTGGGACGGATAAAAACATCAAAGGTGTTTTTGACCTTCCTGATGCCACTAAGGTTTTAAGTGAAGCCGGCCGAATTGAAAAAATCGGCAAAGAACTTAGTGACTTCAACGAAATCGATACCGGGCTTTTTTATTTCCCTGAGTGGAGTCCGGAAAAAATTCAAAGCTCTTTTGCTCAAGGAGCAGATTCCGTAAGTGAAATCGTAGCCGAGATTCGCAAAGATCATGGGTTTTTCACGACTTCTTTGGATAATGCTTTTTGGCAGGACGTGGACACGCCCGAGATGAAAAAAGAAGCTGAGCGCAGATTGTTTCGCTCTTTGATTAAGCCCACCGACGGTCCCGTGAGCAAAAAAATTAACCGTAACTTTTCCTTGCCTGTGAGCAAAATTCTTATCCAACTCGGAATAAGTCCCAACGCTGTCACCACCTTTGTTTTTTTATTTACCCTCGGTGGAGCCGCCCTCGCCACGTCCACCGATTATATGTGGGTGGCTGTGGCGGGCCTCATTTTTCAGATCGCCTCTATTTTAGATGGTTGCGATGGGGAGATCGCCCGCCTAACCTACCAAGGCACGGAAGCCGGCGCGTGGTATGACACGCTTACCGACAATGTGCGCTATGGCGTTTTCTTTTGCGCCTTGGGTGTGCACGGCTACCGAGTTTCGGGAGAAACCTACTACCTTTGGGCCATGGCCCTCTTTGCACTTTTACTAACCTACATGGTGAGCATGAATGTGAGCTACCTTCGAGCCACTCGGTCCAAAGGCACGGGACTGGTGGTGACGGCTCAGGTGGAAAAACTCATGGCCGAGCGCCAGAGCTTTTGGGATCGGTACATTTTGGGAGCCCGCGTCTTGGTGAAGCAGGATGTGAGCGCCCTCATTGTTTTTATCTGTTGCTTGGCGAATCGGCCCACCTGGATTTTCTGGGGCGGCTTTGTTGGCATTGCCGCCATGACATTTACAGTGGCGCGAGCCCTTAAAGCCGCCTTGCCCGCAAATTCTCAAGGCTCTCCTAAGATTCGAAGTCTATTTTTTCTTCTTATTGGTGTGATTATTTTTGCCTATCTTTTGAAGAAAATCGACGCCACGGCGGTGGTGGAAGCTATTAGCCATTTGGGCTCCAGCGTTTTTGTAGCCTTCGCAGTGGCACCTCTATGGTTTTTTTTCAATTCTCTTAGCCTTCGCACGCTGCTTAAAAACCGGGTTGGTATTTTTGATTTGCTCTACAACCAAGTGGTGGGTGAATCCTTTAATGTTTTGATTCCCATGGCGGGTTTAGGCGGCGAACCTTACAAAACCAAGCACCTCACGAAATGGGTAGGCCTGGAAGACGCCACCCACGCCATCATCAATGACAAACTGCTGCATATTTTGTCGGGCAACGTTTTTACAGCTTTACTTATGTTCTTTGTGTTGGCTGCTGTGCCCATGGAAGGAGCTACTAAAAGTGCATTGCTTCTCACCACAGTAGCCGTTTCGGGAATTTCACTTTTTATGATCTTGGTGACTCTCTCGCCACTCCCCACTAAATACGCAGGTCGCCTTCTCAAAAAGTTCAAAATGCTCGACCAGGCCCGAGCAAGCCACGTCCCCCTCGGCACCTATGCCCTCTCATTTTTGTACAAAATGCTCGCTCGAGCTCCTCAGCTCTTGGAAACCTATATTATCTTTAAACTCCTCGGCGTTGAAACATCTTGGGTGAATATGATCGCGGTAACTGGCCTTATCTCGGCCTCTGCCATGGTCTTCTTTTTCATTCCCCAGGGAATCGGCGTGAATGAAGGCGGCGTGGTGAAAGCCTTTTCTTTACTCGGTTTAAGCAGTCCTTTGGGTTTGACTTTCGGCATCATTCGTCGAGCCCGGGTTGTGTTCTGGGCCGTGGCCGGTATCCTATTGTACGCAACTGTAAGTTTAGTGCAGAAAGGGAGCGCCACATGGAGACCCAGTTCTTAGCCAAAAGTTTTTTGTTTTTAGCAGGAGTGCAATGCCTGGCCTCGGGCGCGGCCTCAGACTGCAAAACTTTGGAGAATTTTTCTTCCTCTGAAGCAGGAAAGTTTCCCTTGGGTTGGATTTCTAAATATCCCGAGCACATGCCCGAGATTCTAGAGAAGAAGCTCTACATTGTAGCTCAAGATTCCGGCTTCAAAGCCGTCCATGCCACCTATGGAAATCATACCGTCACGATTTTGCGCGAACTCAAGGACTCGTGGAATCTGAGTGAGTACCCCATTTTGAAGTGGAAGTGGAAGGCCGTAAAACTTCCCAAAGATGCCAACGAAGACAAACTTAAGAAGAACGACTCTGCGGCTTCGGTCTATGTGGCCTGGAAATCCAACTCCCTCATGAAAGCCAAAGCCATTCGATACGCTTGGAGCAGCACTCAGCCTATTGGAGCTCATTTTTCCCGAAGATTTGGCAACGACCAAATCTCCATCAAAGAGAGCGGCACATCGAAACTAAACACCTGGGTAGAAGTCGAAACAAATGTTTTAGACGACTACAAAAAATACATGAAGGAACGCAAAGCTCCCGCGAACCCCATTGCCTTAGTCCTAACCACCGACGCCGACGCGACCCAATCAGAAGCTGAAGCCTTCTATGCTGACTTTAGGATTTGTCGACCTTAACTTTCGTCTTCAATCTCAAAGATCCAGTCGCGGATGGACTGCCTGAAGAGATGTGAATTTTTTGAAAATTCAAAGGCATGTTCGGATTCCATTTCCTGGATTTGCAAATAGGAACCCCGATACTTATCATTGTAAAAATTTCTAATTGCCTCATTATCCACAATCCGGTCGTCGGAGGCTAAAAATATCAACAAGGGGGCCTTGAGCTGCTGGGATTCTTTTAACAAAGTTTTGCGAAGTTTTCTCGTGATAAAAAGCATGCGGGTGGTGACTTTGCGCAATCCCCAAAGGTCTTGCTGAATCCACTCTAAACCCTCACCCGAATCGATAAAGGCCCGATCATCTAAGGGGGTAGGAAAATCCTGCTGCTTTAAAGGCAGAAGAACATCCAAGACCGAGGCGAAACCCAATACGGTTTTTTCCAGAGGCTGGAAATCTCCATTCTTTTTATTCATATGTGTGGAGGGCGAACTTAAAATTACAGAACGAATTATAGATTCGTTTCTGGTTGCAACGGGCACAACCAAGCGAGCCCCAAAACAATTGCCAAAAATATGTATAGGAAGATTTTGCCCTTTTAAAAATTCAATTCCCGCCTGCACATCATTAAAGAGATCTCGACTGCTTCCTGCGTGGCCACGAACTCCACGACTATGACCCGAACCTCGGCGATCGAGCGCTAATACGGTAATTCCATGCTGAGCCAAATACACTGCCGTTTTGCGGTGCCACTCTGAGTGACTCTGCATCCCAGCGATCATCAATAACGCGGCTCGGGGTTGGCGGGCTTTTACAAAAAGGGCCGACAAAGAATGCTGGTCCTTAAAAAGCAAAGGGACTGAAATGCGATGAAGCTGAGCCGAAGCCAGGTAAGGGATTTTGTCTTCCTTATGAACAATTCCTGAAACAAAGCGAAAGGGCTGTAGAGCCACCGACCACTGACTTAAGAAACATCCTAAGAAAGCAAGGCGGCCTATATTCATATGGTTTTTTCGAGGCCCAGGCCCTGCAAAGGTCCGGGCCCGAAGGTGTCGGGGTAGTTTAACAATCCGCCGCGACCAAACATCACCACAGGAGACACTGTGTCCTTTTCCAAAAGAAGAGTCCCAAAGGCGCCTTCCTGAGCCACCAAAGAGGGTCCACTAGCGCGGGCAACAGTCAGAGCAGCCCGCGAGAGCACAGAAGTCTCGCCCACTTGCGCGCCCACGATAATTCCAAAATTCTCACGTCGAAGAATTTCAACAAGCTCGAGCGAACGCAGAAGACCACCCACCTTAGAAACTCGCAAATTAGTGATCCAACGCCCCGGCAGGTCTTTATAAAGATTCACATCGTCGGCTCGGCAAAGACTTTCATCCAATACAATGCCACACCCCAAGGCCACACTCAGTTGACTTAAACCTTCGGCATCCCGAGGAGCCAAGGCTTCTTCTATTGCAAAAAGCGGCACGGGAACCTGGCGCAGATAGGCCAAAGCCGCTTCGAGACGTCCCGCCCAAACATTGTTCCCATCCAACCGCAAACGAAGCTTGCCCTGGAGTCCCTTTGTTTCAGACAAAGATTTAAAAAGAAGAAACTTTTCCTCATCGGCCTTAAAATCTTCTGAAATTTTAAATTTAAAATCGGTGAATCCCATATCCATGTAGGTAGTCAGAATTCGTGAAAATTTTTCACCCTTCTCATCACTGAGAACGGCCGTATATTGAAATTTTCCGTCTAAGGGTGGGATGCCCAGAAGTTCCTCTACACTGATCGACTTTTCTCGGGCCAAGAGATCGAGCAAGGCAATTTCCATAGCTGCCCAGGCCGCGGGATTAAGGTCAATTTCATTTTTAATCTCTGCAGAAAAGGTCTTGAGCTCCGTCAATGACCTGAGGTTTTCCAAGCGCGACGTCAACGTGTTTAACCACTCAATCGCTCCTGCGGTAGTTTCTCCTGTCACATACGATCGGGGACAGCCTTCTCCCAGCCCGGCAACTCCACCGCGCTTGGCTTCCACCCACACGCTGTCTGAGACTTTTCGCTCAGCGGAAGCGTGTTTAAAACTGCTTTTCATAGGAATTTGAATTTGTTCAATCGAGAAGAAAATCTGAGTCATTTTTTCCTATACCGCCATTTGTGGGCCTTCGTCAGGCACCTTGGCTTCTTCTGCAGCTACTTCAGGAGCTATGAGATCGTCTGTTGCCGTTGCGATATCAACCACCGCATGATTAGCAAAGCTAAACTTCACATCTTTTTTGTACTGTAGAGCAATAATCTTAAATTGGGATTCACGCTGCCCTTGCTTCAGACAAAACTTTTTAAATTCCTCAAAAGTTCCGGGCTTCAAAACCAAAAGCTCCAAAGACAAGAGTCGGCCACTCTTGCGCTTGACATCGTATTCCACGTTGATCTCGGTAAGCCCCTTTTCCACCAATTCTACGAGTTCACGGCGCTTGGCCGCGGCCTCTTCCAAATCTTCTACCTTAGGCTCATAAATCAAACGGTAAACGGCTCGATCGGGGTCCGCAATCATCATGTAAAATGACGAAGAGAGCTGCAAAGCATTCTCAGCCTGGCGCAAGCCAAAAATCACCTGAGACTCATAGAGCTTCTCTCCGGTAATATTGGTGACACCCTTGCCTTTTTGAACGAAACGCAAAAGAGGTGCCTTGTGGAAAAAACCATCCACCTGCACAATATCGTTCATATTGTAACGATAAAGTCCGCTATCCGTGGTTACAAAAATATAATACTGAGACTGATCTTTGAGCTGACCCAATCCGATAAAGTTATGTCTCTCGGCTTCCCAGTCATCTTTTTCTACGAACTCAAAAAAGTAATCTCGGAAAGTTGGCACGCCGGCATTGGTGTCCGAAGAAATGGGTACGGTGCCCCGAAACTCCGACGACAAATACCCAATGTCGCGAACCAAAGTGGTCGGAGGAAATTCATTCTTTAGCTGTTCAAAAAAGATGGCGCAGGAGCCGCCCGTCCAACAGCCCACGGCTTGCAAATCTGGGAAAACATCCTGAATGCGCAGGCGACCCCGTCGCTTATAAACTTCGTTAAGTTCTTCGGCCCAGGCTCTTTTCGCACCCAGCCGACCCACTAAAGAACGACGCTGTTCCACCGAAAGCTCTTCCATTCGAGAGAAACCACCGTCGCGCAAGTCCTTGAAGAGCTCTTCCCAGTGAGAATTTAAAAGTTTTACCAGTCGAACGATCGTGCTCGGATTGGCGGTACTGAGGTACGACACATCCCGGTAGCGGAGCGCTAAGCGCAGAATAAGTTGGTATTTCAAATCATAGTCTTCGATGGAAAAAATTGGCGGCGGTACGATATATTTTTTCCGCACTAACTTGGGCATTCCTTGATACATATGGCCTGATGTTGAGCCAAAGCTTGCTCCGGAGTCGGGTCGGTAGCCTTCAATCGCTGGGCTTACAATAGCGAGAATATGCCCCTTCAGCACGTCCGGACGATCTTTCATCAAGCGGTAAACAAACAAATTCGTGATGTGCTTATGAGAGCGCAAGGTGGTTTTTAGGACCGGAATAAACTTTGGCTTGCCCGTAGTGCCACTCGTCATGGCATAAAAACTAGGCAAATCCGGATTAATGGTGGGTCGCCCGGTGAGGTCTTGGCTATCCATCCACGAGCGAAGCGACTCATAGTCATGCACGGGAACATACTTACGAAAATCCGAGAGTTTTTCGATGAGGTTAAACTTATGAATTTTACCAAAATAAGTTTCTTGGTGGTCTTCAAGAATTTTTTTCAACAGCCTAAACTGCGCCCCATCAACATCTTTAGCGTCTTTCTCAAGGGCCTCATAAAGCCGAGCCCCCTCAGTCTTGACTCGCAGCTCCATTAAAGTGTTTACAAATTTGCCTTTAACGCGACTCGTAACTTTCATTCAGGTCCTTTCAAAAGAGGAAAGTCTTTGAGAATACAAAGCCTTCGCCGAACAAAATATGCCCCGCATCATCAACCAAGGCAAGAGATTGAACCCTATGGATGGATATTAAATACAGATACTTAGGTCTCGTAAAGTTTTATTAAGTCCCTAGAGCGAGGTTCCAGGCGGGATTTGAGTCTTGTCGTGAGCATCTATATTAAAATCAGGCGGGAAAAGCGCCAAAGTGTGGGGACCGCGCGCGGGAATATCGGCCGACACGGCCGTGGCACGGAATGTAACTAAATTAAAGTTATTTAGCAGCTGAGCTTCGGTGTACCACGTGATTTTACCCGGAATCGAATCAGCGACGGCGTACTCGTAGGCACTATCAGGGTTTTCACTGGGTCGACCATAACCTACCACGGTCATCGCGTGTCCCACGTTATCAAAGGTCACAGGCCAATTACCATCCAGCGATCGCCGCACCATCAAAGGAAGTTGGCGGCGATCCATTCGATAGCCCCAGTAGCGTGACTCGAGATATTTCACCCAACCCACATTGGCGTCGCTCACGGGTTTGACCAAGACAAAATCATTTACGGTAGATTCCTGAGAAAAATCCGAGCCCAATATCTTAGAAGCCGACTCTTTTATGGCAATCTCTTCACTTAAAAATGTCGTCCGCACTTGGGCCTCACCGTATTTGGCAGTGAGAAAATCTCGAATGAAAATGTCGGCGCTAGCGAAGTCTGAAAATTCATTGCTGAGGAGGCGCTCTTTAGCCCTCGGAAACGAAAGACTCGCATCTGCTGCTACGCGGGAAATGTTTTCAAATGGCAGGTGAATGTTGAAGTTCTGAAACAAAGGATAGACAATATCACTCGTGGCGCTTGCTGCCGAACGCGCAAGAGATTTGCCGTGCTTGATCAAAGTTTCAAAGAATTCAATCTGCCACCCCCCCTCATAATCGTCGAGAAAGAAGTCTTTTTTAGACTGATGAATATAGTGCATCCGCTCAAAGTCCACCCAAAATTTTACATCTCGCTCCACCTCAATCATCACGTCTAGATTCTCGCGACTCAGCGCTCGCGATTCCAAAAGGTGGCTCATGGAATAAGCCCAACAGTGAGCCGTAGTCCCTTGATCGCGCAAAGTCTTAAGTGGCAAACGCACCCCACCCCAAAGCGAGCCGAGAATTCCCAAGGAAAAATACACTCCGACAAAAGCACGAAGCGCAAAAAAATTAAAATTGATCATGAGCCCCTCCGAAAAATCCAGCTTTTATACGTAGCGTTCTTTGAGCCCCCTCTCAAGCCAGTGTAGTTCTGATATGAAAAATTAAGGGAAACTGAGGACGTCAACTTGTGCGCCTTGCCGAGGGCGATGGAGCTAAAGCTTTGATTTTTACAAGTGCTGCCCCTACAATCCTAAGAATGAATAAGCGCTCATTCACTTTTATGCTCCTCACCGCACTTCCATTGTTTTCTTCTTGTGGGCTCTTTCAGCCTCGACAATGCCAACCCGAAGCCGCTCAAAAAATTGGCTTCGAAGACGCCCTGGCGGGGAATGCAGGTCGCGCCGGCCTCGCCCAAGGTGGCGCCTGCAAAGGGGATTATTCCCCTTCTTCCTTTGAGAAAGATTACATGTCGGGCTTTATGCGCGGACGAGAAGAAGCTTGCCAAAGTTCCCGAGCCACAGAATTGGCCGTCCTTGATGCTCGAGAGGGGATGGAGATGAAGCGCCTGAATATATTTGGAGTCTGTACGGAAGGAAAAAACCTCAAAGAATCTCTCGAAAAGGCTTATCGCAAAGCTTTTGCGTCGGAGTTTTGCAATTTGGAAAGGGCAAAAAAGTCCGCTCGAAATCAAGCGGATGCTCTGCAGGAAGCCGACTTTTCAGCCTTTAAAAAAGTTTGCGATGCTAAAACTCAAAAAGCACTCAGCCAAAACTTCACCTTGGAATATGAAACACGGTTGCGAGAGCGCTGCTCGCCTCTGGAACTCCAAGCGCAGGGCATGAAAGATGCTAAGGCTAAAATTGACATGATGACATCAATGACGGCTCTCAAAGCCTGCCCCCTAGCCCAACAAGCGGAAGGCCTTGCCGCCTATTCTCGAGGCTATTCCGACACCCAAAGCCTGATGTTGAAAGAAGAAGAATTGAAATTAAACCGCGACCGCGAAGAGCGCGAACGACAGCTGCGAGAGCGCGAATTGCAGCTCGGCGAGCAACGACAGCAAAATTACACGGCTTCCCAAGGAGGGGGTGTGATTCATAGCGTGAACGGGCAGGACTTACTTGTGCAGTGCGATGTGCGAGCGAGTCGGGCCCAGCTTCTTTTGAAAAATCTCTCGGAACGCACTTTGTATATGAACGGTCCTATCGAAGTGGACGTTTACGACGAACGGGGCCAGTTTCTCACTCGAGAACGAGACACCCTATACAAAACAATTGCGCCCCGCGGCATCGACACTTTGTTTGTGAATATTACTGCGCTGGGCAATCCCACTCGGTGCAGCCTTCGCTTCAGAGGTCCAGGTTAAGCCGTCCCCTCAAGAAAATGCCCAAAGTCCCCGATAAAGAGGGATGAAAAGTGAAAACATTGAGAGCCAAGATGAAAGCAATCGCCGCCGCGGATTTCTGATCAATCCGGAATTTCAGTGGTCCTTTATTCGCCACTGCTTAGGACTCGCGGCCATCATACTTTTGGTGGTTTTTGCCGCTAACAGTCTTTTCTTCTGGTCCCTTCACAATATGGGACAAAGAGCGGGACTCGACCCCACCCACATCTTTTTTAGATTTTTAGCTCAACAACAATCGCGCATGCTCTGGATATTTATTGGTACCTCCGGAATTGTTGCGTCTACGATTTTAAGTTTTGGCTTGCGTTTGTCCCACCGAATCGCGGGTCCCCTTTTTAAACTCGACCGATTTCTAAAAGATCCTTCCAAGGCTCGGCGGGGGCTGCGCTTTCGTACCGGAGACTACTTTCCTGAACTCGCAGAAAGTGCCAACGAGGCTTTGCGTCCGCGGGCTAAGGTCGAAACAAAGAAGGCTTCTGGTGAATAGTCGGAACTTTCTTTATCTTTTTCTAGGCCTAGTCATTCTGGGTTTTCATCGCTTAAGTCAAAGCGATCGTAAACTCGCGCCTTTAACGGAGACCGAGTTGATCGACAACTTGAACGACGAGTCTCCCACCCAAGAATCGCTAAACTTTGCCTTTCACCAAGTCACCGAGAACGCCGAGAGAGAGCCCAGTGACGACGAGTCAGTGGCTCCCAATTCTCTCCAGCCCGCACTGGAAATCATCAACATTGAGGATGCGCGCAGACTCCGACTCGAGAATACTGACGCCTTTGTCGCAAAGGTCCAAGAAGCACTCGACAAAATCCCCGCCAGCGACACGGTGACTCGGGATGCCTACTTGGAGGAACTCGCAACTGTTTTACCGCAACAAGGCGAAATTATTTCTCAACTCGCCATCAATGAAATTAAAAACATCCGCTCAAGCGACGAGGACGCCAATTCCTCTCACAACAATGCGCGACTGGAGCGACTTTTGGAAATCTACTACCGCTCAGAAGTTGACCCCGCGCGGCTGCTGAACGGGGCCGTGGATATGGCCCTAGGTGTAGGTGATGAGAAATTAAAAAGGCAACTCACCCAATCTTTGACGCAACGTTATCCGGAAATGACTGAAGCTTTGGCTGAGCGTTTAGCCAATGATGTGCCCGTCACTCTCTCGGCCCAACCTGAAGTGCAGTCGCCTGCAAGCCGCGAACGCTATCCCTCTTCTTCTCCTGAATTTTCGCCCGACCGCTAACTAGCTTCGGTAATAGTGGCAGGTGTAGCCACCAGGATTTTTCTGAAGGTAATCCTGGTGGTATTTTTCCGCGGGATAAAACTTTGTAAAAGCTAAGACTTGTGTCACCACAGGCCGAGCCCATTTAGCAGAGGCCTCCACTTCTTTAATTTTTGCCTCGGCCGTATTTTTCTGAGCATCGTCTCTGTAAAAAATAACTGAGCGATACTGCGAGCCATGATCATTTCCCTGGGAATTAAGTGTGGTGGGATCATGCAATCTAAAAAAATGATCAAGCAGTGTGACTAAGCTCACAATGGCGGGGTCGAATTCAATTTGCAGAGCCTCAGCATGACCACTTTTACCGCCCTTTACAGTTTCGTAAGTCGGCGACTCTACATGACCGCCGGCATAACCCACCTCGGTATCTATGACCCCTGGAATTTGCCGAAAGAGTTCTTCCATTCCCCAAAAGCAGCCCCCGGCTAGAGTGAGGATTTCGCTTTTCATCTTGGAATTTGTCATGGGTTGAATAAAGCTCTCCCGTTCTGCCCAATCAAGCCCAAGCCAGAAGTCCTAGGGAGTTGCTCCACTCAGGCAACACATTGTTGCTTAATTTATTGCGCGAGGCAGCAGTTTTTTGATAGCCCTCTCTTATGAAAGGTTTCACAGGCAAGGGCCTCCCTACCCATCTGATCTTTTTAAAAGAAGGTCTTGAGCGCCGTTGCCAATCTAACCCTTCTTACTCCTTACGAGCTTATTCCCGAGATTTAGGAATCTCCGTATCTCAGCTTTCGAGAGTTTTGGGTGGCAAGCAAGGACTCTCGGAGTCTTCCGCAAAAAAGATTTCTTCCAAATTGGGTCTTGGCCGAAATGAAGCAGAAATTTTTTGCACTTCCGTATTGTCCGCGGATGCAAGGTCTAAGCGTAAAAGACAGCAGGCTGCAGATCGGCTGATCGCCCTCGCCCCCCACGCAAAGGTACGCAGCCTCGAAGTTGAGCACTTTAAGGTCATCTCGGATTGGTACCACTTTGCCCTACTTGAACTCATCGGGAGTCGAGGATTTTCCGAGAATCCTGAGTGGATCGCAAAGCGGCTGGGAATTTCTCGCTACGAAGCACAAAGTGCACTGGAGCGCTTGGAATCATTGGAATATATAAAAAGAAGTCCTCGGGGGCTAAGAAAGAGCCTTGGCAAAATTTTTACGGTTGCTGAAAATCTTCCCTCGGAAGCCATTCGAAAATTCACCAAACAAATTCTCGAGAGAGCCCAGAGTTCCATTGATGGGCAAAATTACCAGGAAAGAACTTTTGGCACGGTCACACTGAGCCTGGATCCTGCCGTTCTTCCTGAGATTTTTCATAAAATGTCTGAGCTCAGACGAGAATTCAACACCTTTGTAGAAAGCCTTGCCCTGCGTCCTAAGTATAAAAAAACAGAGGTTTATTGCTTCGCCATGCAATTTTTTAGACTCAGTCAAAATCAGGAGAAAGTATGAGAACAAAGTATATTTTTTGGCTTCTTAGTTTATTTGAAGTGGCCTCGTGGGCTCAAGCCGCAGGAGGGGAAACTGGAAATGGGGGTGGCCTGATTGCACGGGATGGGAACATCATCACCATCGGCTCCTCGGGACTTCGGCTAGGTCTTGAGCCCATGACCGCAGATGAGATTCCGGGAATGCTTAATTTAATTAAAAATATACAAACTTTGAAAATTCATGGTTATCGAAAAACTCGAATCCTGGACGCCGTGCTTCCCTCTCACGAGCGAAAGCCTCACGATCGAGAGTCTCGCGAACGAAGGTATTTCAAAATTAAAAAAGAAGATTTGCCTGCTCTGCGATACCAACAGCTCATTGATGTCTATGCCAAGATGCTGAAAATTGACCCACAAAATCTTCGCCTGGGGGCCCTGACATCAGGCAAAGAAAGTTATTTTTTGCCTGAGTTTTTTGAGCTGCAGAACGAATCCCAGCAAGGAGCCATAATTTTTCACGAAGCCAGTTGGATCTTGAAACCCACGGCCCCTTACACCGAGGTGGTGAAAGCAGAAATGGCGATGGAAAAATATCTCTTGCAAAGTAATAAATGTGGCTATGAACCTCGCCTTTTTCAGAGCCTTGAATATCTTCTTGGAAACATCCGCTTTGATGCCCTTATTGGAGCTGCCGAGTGTGACCTTGAGCAACACAAAAAATCCTACAGCTATGAAGATGTCTTTGGAGAAAAATTTCTACGCTTTGCCTTTAGTCAAATCGACCTTTTTTCAGGAAAGCTCTTACTGGGAGAACAAGGCTCAATTCAGGACCGACACTTTCTAAATCCCGAAGGCCCACGCAACTACCAAAACAGAACTTTCAACAGTGTCATAGCTCGAGCGGAATGGAAAAAACACCTCCTCGATTCCACCCTGAAATATCCCAAACTTCATGTTTATCGAGAGCTTCTTAATTTACAACCTCGACTCGCGTTGTCCGTCATTGCCTTTACCAATGCCTACATTAAAGGCCTTCCCAAGCATGAGTGGGAAATGAACCTTCCCGACATTCGAATTTTTTTAGTTGAGAA
This sequence comes from uncultured Bacteriovoracaceae bacterium, assembly GCA_964477895.1. Lineage (GTDB taxonomy): Bacteria > Bdellovibrionota > UBA2428 > UBA2428 > UBA2428 > CAYZFQ01. Next base: position 38,754 of record CAYZFQ010000011.1, read on the forward strand.
CTTTGTTTTGGGTAAAAAACTTTTAATGAATCTCTATATCAACAATCCCACAGTTTATGACTTAGAAATTCTCAATCCCAAAGCCCGAAGTTCTCTAGGCTATCCCGAAAGACGGGTGCGAGCGACTTATGAGACTAAAGATGCCGGGCTCTTTTTGGATTCCAGTCTGGGCATTCTTCAGAAGACTTCTTTAACCGAAGATAACTCTGCTTTTAGCCTAAGCCGTCGCGCCCCGCTCCTTGAAGAGGATCAAGTGGCCACAGAACTTCGTTTGGAAATTTTAGAAAAGAATGAGGCATCGAAATGAAAAAATTCAGTATCATTATTATTGGGGTTATTTTAAGCCTCTCTCAACAGAGTCTTGCCATGGGGGATCGCTCACCTGGCAAAGGATCCCTCGACAAAGTATTTACGAGCCAAAGTACTAGCGCTGGCCAGGCCCTGAGCTCTGCACTAGCTCAGTGCCAAACTTATAAAGACTCTTTTTACCCCTCCCAGCTAGCGTGTGGTTCACAGCGAGAAGTAGTTGTGGATAACTCTCTGGCTTTTGAACATCGAAGTGACATAAAAACTCACTACTATGCTTATTCCTGCGTGAAAGGTGAGACCCGTAAACTTGGGGACCTCTATGAATACCAAACTCGTTTTGAATGCGTCCATTCCAGAAGTTCTGAGTGGGAAAAAGTCAGCCGTCCACGCCGAGCTTCAGGACCCAATGGATGAAAGGCTCCTGACCGCACCTGTCATAACCTTAAGGAAGCCTCCACTTGGGAATTTTAAGTTTGGTAATTTTTACAAAGTGATCCACAATTTCATTCACATCTTTCGGAGTCACCCAGCTTGGGTCTCGAAAGGCTTGACCTAGGTCACCCGAATCTCGAAATCGATTATATATCTCTAACCTAAGATACTCCTGAGAAACATAGGGACTTGTTTGATAGGCATAATTATTTTCATGATCTAAGAGAAACCAAATTCCTTCTGCCAGCACTTGCCGCCGTCGCTCTTGGATAGCATCAATATATTCCCGCACCCTTTCGTAACGAGCCACTCGCCACTGTAAATACTCCAAAAACTTTGCGGCAAAGGTCTTATCGGCATCGTGAACCAATCCTGCTCCGGTTTCGCTGCCGATAGCCCGAGCTAAATTCTCACTATGAATGTGGTCATGCCAAATAAATTTACCATAACTATACTTTTGGGCGTCCACTCCAAGTCGACGACCTATACGTAGACGAGGACGTTCCACCAAGCCCACGGCCACCACCATCCGATCATTAATCGCTCGAAAGCCCAAATGAGCCCCTCTCGCATTGAGAAGTGGGAGCTCCACAATGGGTAAAAGTGTTTTTTCTGCTTGCGTAAAATCGATCTCAGAAAAAACAGCGGACTCATCACAGAAAAATGAGGAAAATGAAATCAGACTAAGCAGATCCCCGTAGGTCACAAAGCCTCTACGAAGCACTTTCGAATGAAAAACTGAAAATTTTTCGTAGGCCGCCTCATACTTTTGCTTCTTTTGAGGTTCAGAGGCTTTTCGCCAATCATAGCTTTTCCAAAATCGTTGATACTCTTCAATCTTGGACACAAAGGCGTCGTATTCAGCTTGGAAATCAGGCATGGCAAAATTTAGTACTGAGCTTTGATCAGGATTGAGCTCTTCTTGAGTATGTAGGAGACGCAGCTCAGTTGCGACTCGGGCTTCTCTAGGCGGAAGGTAACGAGAATGAATGTCTGTTAGAAATTCGCGAGTGAGGCTCAGGTCAATTGCCGGTGCAGACCGTATCTTGGCGGCATTGAGGGGACGAGCGCATCTATTTTTGGATTTGGAATAGGCCGAAAAACTTGGTGAGAAAGCAGCACTCAGCAGAAAGACTCGAACAAGGCACTCACGCAGCATGACTATAGTTCGCGAAGTCGCTTATGGATGCGATGAATCTGAGTGAGATTGCGGGGGGATTTGATCATTAGGCTAGTAAGTCGAATTCGGAACGACGGGTCAAGATTTATTGCGCAAGCTAAATTTCAGCGGTTAAATCGGAGGCGGCCTAGGCCTGCAATAGAAACCCGGATTTATGGCGCGGCATAGCTAAAGCTGGTACTTCCGACCTCAAAGACCCCGAGGAAATGAATGCTTTCCAGACTGAAATTCGCCGGATCGCTTCTTTACTGTGCTCAACACTTCTTTCGCAGAAAAACCAAGGCGATTTTGACACTGGTACATATGTCTATTTTCCGGTACAATATAGACATATGTACCAAAGACTCATCTCGCCCCCCTCTACTCAAAGTTTTTTTCTCCTGGGGCCTCGGGGGAGCGGAAAATCAACGTGGCTAAAGACCCATTTCAAAAAGGAAGAAAGTCTCTGGATTGATTTGCTCGTGCAAAAAACTGAGCTCAGTCTGGCTCAAGACCCAGATTCTCTCTTGGAAATGTGGCATGGAGCCGGCAAGCCAAAATGGGCTGTCATCGATGAGATTCAAAAGTTGCCTGCCCTCCTTGATGTCGTACATCGAGGCATTGAAGAGCATAAGATTCGTTTTGCTCTGACGGGTTCGAGCGCCAGAAAACTTCGTAAGGGGCATGCCAATCTACTTGGTGGACGAGCCATAGAGATCCATCTGATGCCCTTTTCCTCACTTGAGCTCGGGAAAGATTTTAAACTCGATCAAGCCTTGAAGTTTGGTCTTTTGCCACGACTGTGGTCAGACCCCAAAATGACGGACGGCGATCGATCCGACCTTCTCTATTCTTATGTGAGCACCTATCTGCGTGAAGAGGTTGCAGCAGAACAGCTCGTGCGAAATTTGGACCCCTTCCGAAGATTTTTGCTGGCAGCCGCCCAGTGCAATACGGAACCTTTGAACTATTCTAAGATTGGTCGCGATGCCGGGGTAGATTCTAAACAGGTCGAGCGCCATTTTGAGATTCTAGGCGATACCTTGATTGGTAACTATTTGGAACCCTTCCATCGATCTGTTCGTAAACGACAAACTGCCAAGAGTAAGTTTTATTTTTTTGATACGGGAGTCGTGAGAGCCTTAACAAATTTAGCGGGCGAGTCCTTGCATTCCTCAACTTATGAATATGGAAAACTATTCGAGTCATTTTTGATCAACGAATTCTATAAGCTTCGATCGGGACTCAATAAACGCTGGAATTTTTCGTTTCTCCGAAGCGAAGACAACGCAGAAATTGACCTCATTGTGGAAAAACCACGGGGAAAGCCCATCCTTGTTGAAATCAAGTCGTTCACGAAGATAACCACGGAGTCCGTGGCTTCCTTCTCTCGCCTGGCCAAGAAAATGGCACACGAGGAAGCTTTTTTGTTGTCCAATGCCACAACGGCCATCGAGCGAGACGGAATTCGCTGCGTCAACTGGAAAGAGGGATTGAAAGAAATTTTTATGGTGCCCTAAGGGAGAATCGAACTCCCACGACCTTGCGGCCGGTGGATTTTGAGTCCACTGCGTCTACCAATTCCGCCATCAGGGCATTTTCCATTCCGGAAATTACGGATTACTATATAAGGCCAGATGGTACGTTCGTCAAAAACCCTTACGGGGACCCTGAAAAAAATTTTTAAACGCATTTTTGTCCCTCCCTTTCTGGAGCTTTCCCGCAGCGGTAAAATCGTTCAGACTCTTTGGGACGCCTCACAATTGCAGAGCCAGCAGCGCGACTCCTACCGAAAAATCGGGGAAATTGCGGCTCAGCTTGTCAAAGAGGGGAAACTAGAGAATATAAAAATTGCGAGGATAATAGCCAAAATAGACCAAGCCGAGCGCATCTTGCAGAGGCAGGAGCTCATGTTACGAAGTTATCAAGCCCGAGGGGACTTAAGAGAAATCTTAGGAACAGGAGCCGAAAGCTCGGCTCTAGGGGCCTCTGAAGTGGAAGATGAAGTGAACGATGAAAAAATCACGCAAGAGTCCCTTAAGCGTGATCGCCTTGAACCTGTATAAGCGCTATAACTAGCAACAGAAGAATATGGGATTAGAATCAAAACTTAGCGAATCTATTTTTACGACAAAGTTGGACTCCCTTATCAGCTGGGGGAGATCGAATTCACTTTGGCCCATGCCGATGGGAATTTCTTGCTGCGCCATCGAGATGATGGCTGCCGTGGGACCCAAGTACGACATGGCTCGCTTTGGCTCCGAGGTGATGCGTTTTTCGCCCCGGCAGGCTGATTTGATGCTGGTGGCTGGCACACTCACTTACAAAATGGCACCCGTTGTGCGCCGCATCTACGACCAAATGATGGAACCCAAGTGGGTTGTGGCCATGGGAACCTGCTTGTGTACGGGCGGGATGTTTGATTCCTATCCGGTGGTTCAGGGACTGGATCATGTGCTCCCGGTAGACGTTTATATTCCGGGCTGCCCCCCTCGACCTGAGGCCGTGATCCAAGCGCTGCTTAAAATCCAAGAAAAAGTGCGCTCCGGTCGGGGCACCCGACCCCTTTCTCGCTCCGATGAACCTATGCGAATTAGCGTGCCGGAAATCACAACACCGATTCACCGTAAAAAAACCGATACCCTTGTGCTCAACATGGGCCCCCAGCATCCTTCCACACACGGGGTCCTTCGTTTGATTTTAGAAGTGGATGGGGAAACCGTTATTCAATGTGTTCCCGAAATTGGCTTTCTTCACCGGGGCTTTGAAAAAATTGCTGAGAACAAACGCTTTCATCAATTTATTCCCTACACAGATCGCCTCGACTACCTAGCTCCGCTCTCCAACAACGTGAGCTACGCTATGGCGGTAGAAAAACTTTTGCAAATTGAAATTCCTAAGCGCGGCCAATATATCCGGGTTGTAGCCTGTGAATTGGCCCGTATCAGCGCCCACCTGCTCTCGCTCGGCACCTATGCCCTCGATGTGGGCGCGGGCACAGTTTTCTTCCACACTTTTGATGAGCGCGAAAAAATTTATGACCTTATTGAAAAACTTTGCGGTCATCGATTTACCACTAGCTACACTCGGATTGGGGGCGTGTCTCGGGATGCCTCCGATGAATTTATTCGAGAAACAGTGGCCTTCCTAAAGCAGCTTCCCCAAACCTTAGACGAAATGGATTCGCTTCTAAGCAACAATCGGATTTGGATTGATCGCACTCGTGGTGTGGGAAAAATCTCCCCGCAGTTGGCCATCAGCTACGGTCTTACGGGCCCCAACCTTCGGGCTACGGGTGTGAAGTGGGATTTACGCAAAGACATGCCTTACCTTTCTTACCCAGACTTTGATTTTAACGTGGTGGTGGGTACCGATGGGGATTCCTACGATCGTTACCGTGTTCGCCTGCAGGAGATGCGGGAAAGTATCAAGATCCTCACCCAAGCCTTGGGTCATATGCCCACAGGTCCCATCAATGCGGATGTGCCGGAAGTGGTGATTCCCACTAAAGAAGAAGTTTACACTCAGATGGAAGCCCTTATTTGGCACTTCAAAATCATCTCCGAAGGCTTCAAGGCTCCCGCGGGGCAAATATATTCCGCCATTGAAAATCCCAAAGGAGAATTTGGTTTCTTCTTAAAGAGCGAGGGTGGCAACAAGCCCGCTCGACTGCGCATTCACAGTCCCTCCCTGCGAGGGATTCAAATTCTGCCGGAACTCGTCCGAGGCAAACTTATTGCCGACGTCGTTACCACGGTGGCAAGCCTCGACCCTGTTTTGGGCGAGATCGACCGATAAAATCTTTTAAGGAGTAGAGTTGGGAATGGAAGCCAAGCCGGGAGTGAAATTAAGTGTAGATGGGGTGGAAGTGAGCGTGGCTGCAGGCAGCACCGTGATTAAAGCTGCGGAGCTAGCCGGTAAGCTTATTCCCCACTTCTGCTATCACCCAGGACTTAGCGTGGTGGGCCAGTGCCGAATGTGTTTTGTAGAGATTGAGGGCGCACCAAAACTTGCCACGGCCTGCTCCACACCCGTGGCTGAGGGAATGAAAATTCTTACAGCCACCGACAAAGTTAAATCCGGGCAAAATGCCACCCTCGAGTTCACCCTTTTGAACCATCCCTTGGATTGCCCCATTTGCGACCGAGGCGGTGAATGCAAACTCCAAGATTACACTTATGAGTTTGGCCCACCCCTTTCTCGCATGGTGGACGAGAAAAAAGAAAACGATAAGCATCGTGCGATTTCATCTGACATTGTATTGGACCAAGAACGCTGCATTCTTTGCACCCGCTGTGTACGCTTTTCATCTGAGGTCGATGGCAAAGCCGAAATTGTGGTTCAAAACCGCGGCTACTTAAACGTGGTGGATGTTTTTGAAGGCCGCCCTTTTAGCTCAAATTTTCAAGGCAACGTGGTGGACATATGCCCCGTGGGCGCCCTTACCGCCAAAGACTACCGCTTTGCTGCTCGTCCCTGGGAATTAAAAACTCATGACGCCCTTTGCACAGGTTGTGCGGTGGGCTGCAACATCGAAGTGCATACTAAAAACCGCCATGGCGGTATCACAAGACCCGACGGTCTGCCTCCTTTGCCGCAAATCAAGCGCCTTGTTCCTCGCGACAACATGGAAGTCAACACGTGGTGGCTTTGTGACAAGGGTCGGTGGGGTTACCACTTTAACAACGAAGAAGAAAAGCGCTTAGAGCATCCGCTCGTGCGCCGAAGTCCCTCAGGAGCTCTGGAAAAACTTAGCCTCAAAGAGGCCCAGCTTTATATTGAAAAGGCCTCGACCGAGAATTTGGGCGAATGGGAATTTTGGGTGGACGACAACGTCCCACACGAAGAGATTTCTTGGGCCAAAGAAATGCTTAGCAGCTGGCAAAGCCGAGGCCGCAAAGTCCAAAGCCGAATCAATCCATCGGTTTTTGGAGAATCCTTCTTAAAATACTGGGCTAGTCGCGCCACTTCACCTTGGTTTGCCGCTCCGGTGAGCTGGCACGATGTGAAAGTTGTGGCCTCCCCTTACGACTACCGCGAACTCGAAAACATTGCGCCCATTTTGGCGCTGCGCTTGGGCCAAGCCTTTCGCAAGGGTCAGATCAGAATTGAAAAGCTTTCCGAAAGTGAAATGTCCAATTTCAAGGCCGATGCCTATTTGGTGAACTTGCCAAAAGATGAGAAGGCTCTAGGATTTTTAAATTCTTTGGCAAGCGACGCCAAAGTCATTCCACTCTTCACGCAAGCCAATTCGCGTGGCCTGGTGAATGAAGGCATTGCTCCCATTGAGGCCCTCAGTTCTGAACTGAAAAACAAAAAGGCTCAGGGCCCAGTCTTTTTGTTTTCTCAGCGCACCCAAAACGCCCCAAGCCCCGAGCTTGTGGCCTATTTAAAGAGCGCCCCCTTTGTGATTGTGGCTGACTCCTTTCAAAGCCCGCTCACTCAACTGGCTTCACTCGTGCTACCCCTCACACCCCTTTATGAGACCCCCGCCACTCTCACAAATTTAGAAAACCGTCGGCAAAAATCCCCCGGAATCCAGGTCAGTCACCCCAACCACTCTACAGTGCAACGCGGCGGCCCCTTGGTTCATCCGAGCCTGCGTCTTTTGTAGACTTCGCTCTTTGCTCCGGTAGATTCTTGCCTGCCTGCAAAAAATTGAATAGGTCTTTTGCCTATGTCATCAGCAAAAAAGTCCGGACCCGTTTCGCAGTTTATTGATCATCATTACCGTCATTTCAACGCTGCCGCCTTAAAGGACGCCGCCCAAGGTTACGTCACGCACTTGGATAAAAACGGCAAAATGTTTGTAACCTTGGCGGGTGCCATGAGCACCGCAGAGCTCGGCCTTTCGCTTGCGGAAATGATTCGCCAAGATAAGGTTCATGGGATTTGTTGCACAGGAGCCAACTTAGAGGAAGACGTTTTTAACCTCGTGGCTCATGAGCATTACGCACGAATACCCAATTACCGCGACCTCACTCCCCAGGATGAGCAAAAGCTTTTAGAAAAGCACATGAACCGAGTGACCGACACGTGCATCCCCGAGCATGAAGCTATGCGCCGAATCGAAAATGAAATTCTAGAAGAATGGGTGACGGCCGATAAAGCTGGCAAGGCTTTTTTCCCCCATGAGTTTTTCTATAAAATTTTGCTCTCAGGAAAACTAAAAAAATCCTACCAAATTGATCCCAAAAATAGCTGGCTCTTAGCTGCTGCCGAAAAAAATCTGCCCATGTTTGTGCCAGGCTGGGAAGACTCCACCTTAGGAAATATGTACACGGGCCACGTGATGACCGGAGATGTAAAAAACGTTCACACGGTGCGCACAGGAATTGAATACATGGCAAGGCTTGCGGAGTGGTACACCGAACTGACAGCTAAAAACTCTTTGGGCTTTTTCCAGATTGGCGGGGGCATTGCCGGGGATTTTCCAATTTGTGTAGTGCCCATGCTTCACCAAGACCTCCAGCGCACGAGTGTTCCTTTGTGGGGATATTTTTGCCAGATATCTGATTCCACCACTTCTTATGGTTCTTATTCAGGAGCCGTGCCTAATGAAAAGATCACCTGGGGCAAACTAGGAGTCGACACTCCAAAATTTATCGTGGAGTCGGACGCCACTATCGTGGCTCCGCTAATTTTTGCCTATATCTTAGGTTGGTAAAAAAAAAGCCCGGTAGCCTTATCGGCCCCGGGCTTCCTAAATTTATTTTAGAGTCTAAAATTTATTTCGCTTGGTCACTTCCTGCGGAAGGAGCGTCGGAAGCTGCACCCGTATCTGCGGGAGCCGTAGCACCAGCATCTGCGGGAGGAACGGCGCCATCAGCAGGAACACCTTCTGCGGTGGTACCAGTGGTAGGAGCTACTTGAGTCTCATCGGTTTGGGGTTGATCTTTTTTCCAGCAAGCGCTGAGACCAAGAGCCATAACAACTAGGGCCAAAGGGGCAATGCGGAAACTTCTCTTCATCTGTAACATAGGGTTTAAAACCCTCCTTTCATATTTAAGCCTTCTAAAAATACACCATGCCATAGGCCTTGCAATAAAGGTCTAGGAAATATTTATCTCTCCATGCTAAGCCCCTTTCATGGGCGACAGCACGGCGAATGAAATCAAAATCCAAACCCTCAGTTATCTCGACTTAAAATCTACAGACGCTCAAAAGCGTGGGGATTTTATTTGGAATCTAAAAAAGGCATTTGAGGAGATTGGCTTTGTTGTGATCAAGGACCACCCCGTGAGTGCCGACCTGCAAAAACGAGCTTACGCCTCCATCTCCACCTTTTTTGACCAGCCGCTCGAGGAAAAGAAAAAGTATGAGATTCCCGGTATTGGCGGGGCCCGAGGCTACACTCCTTTTGGTCGCGAGCATGCCAAAAATACCAATGTGGGAGATCTCAAAGAATTTTTTCATGTGGGCGTAGAAGTGCCCGTCGCCCACCCTCTTGAACACTCCTATCCAAAAAATGTTTCGGTCCCCTCGGTGCCGGATTTTGACCGAGATCTGCGCGAGCTTTACTCTTCGCTTTTGAGTTTAGGAATGGACCTGCTCAAAGCCATCGCGATTATTTTGGAACTTCGGGAAGATTATTTTGACGAAAAGGTTCGCTATGGAAATTCCATCCTTCGCCCTATTCACTACCCTCCCCTCAAAGGTGGGGAAGAGGCCAATGCACTTCGCTCCTCAGCTCATGAAGACATCAACCTCATCACACTTCTCATCGGCGCCTCTTCTCCTGGACTTCAGGTTCTCAGCCGCAACGGCCAGTGGCTTCCCATCCAGACTGAGGCCTCTGAAATTGTGGTGAATGTGGGTGACATGCTGCAGCGACTCACCAACTACCGACTCATCAGCACCACCCACCAAGTGGTGAATCCTCCGCCGACTCCGGGAGTTCCTAGCCCCACCCGCTACTCCATACCGTTTTTTCTACATCCTGTGTCTGAAATGTCGCTGGAAGCTTTGCCGAGTTGCGTGAAAGCGGGCGAAAAACCCCGCGACCCCCTCACCACCGCGGGTGAGTATTTGTCGGAGCGCTTGCGCGAGATTGGTCTGACTTAGTTTCAGCGCCGGAAGTGCGCTGCTATTCGTAAAAGACAGCGTCGGCCAATTCCATAAGATTTGTCACCAAATTGAATGAGGCAAGATTTCCTAGGGAAGCCGTGTTCACTAAACTGAATCCACCGCCGAAATAAATTGTGTCACCGGCTACGGCCACGGTGTTTGCTGCGGCGTTGAGTCCGGTGGGATAAAAGGCTGTGAGGCTTCCGTCGCTCAAATTGACTCCACCTACCCGGCTGCGGGGGGATCCTCCCAAAGTAGTGAACTGCCCTGCCGCGTAAAGGACACCGTCTTTAATGGCTATTGAATCCACTCTTGCTCCTGCAGTTGGGTTGAACGAAGTCACAGATCCATCACCAATATTTATTCCAGCCAAGCGCGTTCGACCCTGTCCAGCGACAGTGGTGAAGTTTCCGCCCAGGTAGAGCACCGTATCTAAAAGAACCGAGCATTGCACAGCATTATTTACAGCTGGACTGAAAGTGAGAGTCGAGGTTCCGTCGCTAAGATTAATTTCCGCAAGCCGAGTTCTAGCCTGGCCGCCAATATTGGTAAAAGAACCGCCCGCAAAAATGGTGTTTGTTCCAAGAGTCAATGTCGAAACAGTTCCGTTAGCATTTGGATCGAAGCTTATAATAGCCGTACCATCGCTGGCATTGAGAGCAGCCAGTCGATTTCGGCTTTGTCCCCCAATTGTCGTGAATGACCCCCCTGCATAAACTGTGTTTCCCGAAGCCGTGAGAGCAAAGACCGTAGCACTTGGATTCGGATCAAAAGCCGTTACAGAACCCGTCACGGTACTCACGGCTGCCAACAAATTCCGAGCCTGCCCGCCCAGTGTAGTGAAGTTGCCTGCCAAATAAAGAGTGTCATTAGCCAGTGCCAATTGGGACACCGAACTATTAGCATTCGGATTAAAACTCGTTACAGAGCCATCTTCTGTGTTGAGGGCCGCAATACGGTTTCGGGTTACAGCTCCGACAGATGAGAATATTCCACCCGCATATAAAACTCCATCCGCAGAGGTCAAGACGTACACATCACCGTTGGGATGAGGATCAAAACTTGTGAGGCTTTCATCTATGGTACTAAAAGCCGCGAGATATTTTCTGGTTTGCGAAGCGATAGTTGTAAAGTTTCCACCTACAAACAGGCGGTTGCCTGAAATATTTAAAGAGAGTACCGGGAAATCAGCACTAGGATTGAAACTCGTCGCCGTTCCATCGCTAATATTTAAACCCGCCAAATACTGCCGGCCTTGGCCACCTACGGTGCTAAAACTGCCACCCACGTAAATTATCCCGTTCTGTACAGCAAAAGCATTTACTGGGTTGTCGGGTGCTGGATTAAATGTCGCCACCACCGAACTATCGCTGGCGTTCACGGCTCCCAAGTAGGTCCGTGCCTGACCGCCAATAGTACTGAAACCTCCGCCCAGATACAGAACGCCTGAGTGTAAATAAATTTCACTTACATAGCCGTTAGGGTTGGGGTTGAAGGCTGCGGCCGAGCCATCGCTTGTGTTTAAAGCTGCAATATAGGGTCGACCCTGGCCCGCGATCGTTGCAAATTGTCCACTCACATAAAGTAGACCACTTGAAAGTATGAGAGATGAGACAGAGTTATTGGGATTAGGATTAAAAGCTGTGGCCGTGCCGTCACTCACATCAATCGCTGCAAGGAAGTTTCGTGCTTGTCCTCCGATGGATGAGAAGTCTCCACCCACATAAAGCGTGTCTCCATCTAAAGCTAAAGCATTGACGGCATTGTTGGCGTTGGGATTAAAATTTAGATCTAAGCTTCCATCACTCAATATGTGAGCTAAGTGTCCCCGAGAGCTATTTCCCACAGCAAGAAAAGATCCACCCACGTAAAAACCACCTTCGCCGTCACTTACTACCGCGTAAACTGAACCGTGAATTTTTGCCATGCGTGCTAAAGAGAGCCCCGCCTTAAAAGTACTCGTCCCAGTAGCACTTGAAGTCGGATCCAACATAATACCGGCTCCCGAATAGGGCCCCACATCCGTAAAGGAACCACCCATATACATCAGGTTATTTGCGGGATCCGGTAGAAGGGCTCGCACTGTACCATTGGCCACATAGGGCACGCCCGCCACGCTTACAGTAGAGCTCTGGGTGCTATCTCCTGCCGGCGCTGGAGCTTTGTTGGGTTCTAAAAACATCCCCGAACACGCACTAAGCGATAAGAGAGCCATGGCTGTAAAACCAACGTTAAAGGCCTTCATAGATCTTTATGATATCTCAAATATTTTGGAATTTTTGTTAAGTTTTGATGAAGGAAGGGGCGGGGAAAGAGCAAAAACACCGTCAATTTATTGCCTCAACTTCCCCCTCTAAAATGACGAAAAAATTACATGAAACGTGGACTGCAAGTCGCCCTAGGACTTTCGCTGTTTTTGCATGCCTTATTGGCCGGATATTTATTTCAAAGCCCCACAACAGGGTCTGCGCCTAGGCAGCCTCTTTCCAATAAAAAACTTTCCGTGCGCACCCTCACCCAAAATGATTTCGAAAAAGAACTTCGCACGGCTCTCGACTCCAAAGAGGCTCAAATCGTTCAAAGTGACCCCCGTTTAAAATCCGAGCTCGCTCCCCTAATGAAAGACAAAATTCGCCTTAGCGCCACCCACCAAAAGGTCGACCAAGAAACCCGCAGCGCTCGCTTTGGTAAATTTAAAAATGTCTTGAACGAGGGCCAAGACACAAAAAATACCGAGATTTCAAAACTGTTTGAACTAGCTGACGACCCCGAACGCGATGCCAAAGTGGCGGCACTGAACAAAAAATCAAATACCGGCCGCCTGCACACCTTTAAAAATCGCGCACCCGCCTCGGCCCCATCAACTGCTGGCGAAGGCCTCTCTGCCACCGACGACTACCTCCCCGATGTGGCCATCGGAGTGAATACTCTTCTTAATGCCAAGGAGTATAAATTCTACTCATTCTATGCTCGAGTACGCCAGCAACTTACTGAAGTCTGGCAGCTCAAACTTCGACATGAATTTCAACGCATCTCAAACAAAGGCCAGAATATCGTGGGGGATCACCTTACCCAGGTCCAAGTTAAGCTCAACGCGAATGGCTCGCTTAAAACCGTTAAAATCATAGGCAGCTCTGGAGTACGCGAGTTTGACCTTGCGGCAGCTGAGGCCTTCCATCAGGCCGCTCCCTTCCCCAATCCGCCTCAAGGAATGATATCCAAAGATGACAATTTGGTCTCTCTTCGCTGGGATTTTATTGTTGTTGCCTCGGAGGATTCGGGACTTCGAGTTAAGATGGGCCAAGGGGGATCTCTGTAATGCCTAAACTTGAAGTCCTTGAGAGAAAGGTCATGAATTTAAGCCTTCCTCACTATAGCTTTAGCTACCCCTCCTTTGCCTTTTTGCCTGAAGGTCAGGTGAGTGAGATTTCTGATTTAAAAATTGCCGTGCAGCCACCTCATCCAGAGGGTGTGGTGATCGCAAGAGATTTGGCCCGCTCGCTTGAAAAACTTTTTGATGAACTCCAGATCACAAAATCTGATGTGATTGCCGTTCAAATCCCCTCCCCTCGTGAATTTATGGAAATCGCGTCTCGGCGCGCAACCGTACGTAAAATTTCTCGCGACCCCCAAGATTTAGCGGAAACAGATTTTTCAGCCTTTCGTTTGGTTTTTTTATCTCATCCTAGCGGGGCCGATGGATTTTATTATCCCAAAGATATCTACGATCGAATTTTGCAACGAGCCCTTTTTAATCCCCGCACGGTTGTTTACTCCGACGAACGCAACATGCTTTTTTCCTTTAACTCGGTGGTCCCGGGAACGGCAGCTTCCTTTTTGCCCACAGGCCGAGTTTACATTGGGGGTGGAGTGTACCCAGTCATGTGTCCGCAAGGACCCTTTACAGCTTGGTATTTCTCCCACAATAAGCCCGCTGCAAATGATGATTTAATTGAGGCCACAGAAATTCAACTCGCTTGCCAAGCCGTTTTATCTTTTCGGAGTCGGCAGGGTCGGGCACTTCAGGAATTTCAACGAAAACTTTTGGTTTTACAAATGTCGATGCGAGTGATGGCGGATTTATTAAAACCCGCGGTTCTTGCCAAAAGAGCCCACGTGCCATTTTGGCCCGAAACCGGATTTTACCTTTTGGTGGATATTTCAACTCACTTGCTTTTGAGCGGCCAAACAATGCCCGAACTCTTGGCCAAGATGGAAAATAATCACGGCCTACTTATAAAAAGCGGTGAGGAATTTGGCTTAAAAGACTCCCTATGGCTTTGCTTTGCTGCTCCGCCACACCGCCTTAAGGAGCTTTTTGGCCCCTTGCTTGGAGAAATTTCCGGGCAAAATAAGGTGGAAGAGAAGGACTTTAGGCTTTAAAAGGGCTTCGTGAATTGCGCCTTCGACAGCCTTCTGGATTTAACTTTTCCAACAGATTTAAACTACGATTTTTGGCCGGCACTCGAAACGGACTCGCGCAAACTGCTTATCGTATTGCACGGCCGAGGAGATAGTGCCGAAGGCTACCATTGGCTTCCCGAGGCCCTAGGCATTGATGAATTTAATTTTCTCTTTTTGAATGCCCCCGATCCCTATCAGTTAGGGTTTTCCTGGTATCCCGTGGCTCCCAACCAAGGCCCTGGAATTTTGCGCTCACGGCAATTGCTTTTTGACCTCCTGGATAAAATTCAAAATAAGTGCGGACTGCGGTCGACTGAAATATTTCTCTTTGGCTTCTCCCAGGGCTGCCTGATGAGCCTAGACACAGTCCTACGCTATCCCAAGGTCCTCGGAGGGGCTGTTGGCGCTAGCGGATTTGTCTTTTTTTTGGAAGAGTACCCCAAAGCCCTGAGTCCCGTTGCCAGCCTTCAACATATTATGGTGAACCATGGCCCCGCTGACCCGATGCTTCCTTTTGAAAAAACCAAAGCCCAAATCATAAGACTCCAGAATATGGGGCTTTCTATCGACTGGCGGGAATACGACAAAGAACACAGCATCGACCACAACCTCGAAATACACGATATAAAAGCCTTTTTCAGAAGGCTTCTTGACGCCTCATAAAGGCCTTTTTATGAGTATAATACTCACATGTTTGATTATAGCGACAAATCCAAGCAATTAGCCCTGGAAATTCACGAAGGCATCGGCCAGAAACCTCCGCGCAAAATCAAATTGCCCAAAACGCTCGCCGTCATCAACCAATCTGGTTGCACCGGCTGCGAAGCTTGTATTCAGTTTTGTCCGGTGGACTGCATCGAAGTTGTCCCGGGTCCAAAATTCTTAGACTTAGGAAAACTTGTGGAAGTCGACTTGGACCGCTGCATTGGGTGCAAGCTCTGTGCAAAGCATTGTCCATGGGACACCATTGAGATGATCCCCTCAGCAGACTCTTACGAACAAGCCAACGAATGGACCCTGCGTTCAGTGGTGGAGATGAACGAGGGCGCGGCGGCAATTTGGCCACGGCCAGCCCCTGAACCCGAGGCTGCAACCGTTGAAGTTGCCGCCGCCGGGGGTTCAGAAAAACCTGAAGCCTAGATTTTATCCCAGTGGAAAAAATTCTTCTTTTTCCACTCCGCGCTCGCTTTGAGGATTCATTTTTAACTTCACTCTCTGCAGGCTCTCAAAGCTGGAGCTTTTTTAATCTATCCGAATGGATTCGCATCGCCATGGATTTGCCCAGGCCTCCACCCGAAGCCAAAGTCGCGGCCCTTTTGTTTTTGCAAAAAGAAAATCCTGAACTTTCCGTGAATGATTTGAATGAAGAGCTGGATATTTTTGCCGAGCTCCATAGCTTAGCCGTGCCCTTCACGACCTGGTCTCAAATTTTGACCGACTTTGAAAGTGGGGATGCCGAGCTTCACTTGTGGACCGCGAGGATCTTACGATACCTAAGCCTAGAGGCCCGCTTTCAAAGCAGAGCTGAGATTTTTTTCCCGGGGCATATTCTAGAAAGATTTTTGCAAAGCGAAGAGACCGAGAATCTTGGTCAGGGCATTTTGCACCTTTCAACCCTCATGTCCCTTAGCCCCCTCGAAAGAAGGGTTGTGGAAAAAATCAGAAAGTCACGGCCGGTGGAAGAATTAGCGATTTGCCCCGACGAAGAGAGTTTCCCGGAAGACCTTTTCATATGGAATTCGGAAGCCAAGTTACCAGGCCTTCTCGAGCAGCGCCTGCGTTTTTCTGGGAGCAAAAAGCTACTTTTAAATCAGAAGCCTCAAATTAGAATTCCAGAAAAATGGCGGAACTTTAAAAGCTTTTTAGAAGCACAAGAAGATTTCCCCTTTACAAAGAGCTTTGAATTTTCGGGAGAGATCAAAGACTGGGTGAAAATATTTGTGGAGTTGAAAGTAAGAGAGGCTCAAAACCTGGAAGGCGCCACGGCCCTCCTCCTCCAACCCATAGAGGCTGCCATGTTTCCATGGAGAAAGGCCCAGATCCTGCCTAGCCCCCTGCCTTTAAAAAATCGAGGGCAGATAGGCCCAAGACTTCCTGGCGGTATCCGTGGCCTTTTAGAATCCAACGGTCATCAACTCCCCCATCTGAGTCGGGAAGAAAAAAACCTTGAAGCCGCCCTTGATGATATTTCCAAAAGAGAACTGAGTCTTTTCACCTCGCCCTCCAATACATCGGGCAGTATTGCGCGCTTAGACCTAGCCCCTCGCTTTAAGACTCAAGTCCTATTGCCCGAACAAATCTCTCCTTCGGGCCTGGAAGCCCTGAGTCGTTGCTCGGCGGCCTACCTTTTCTCCAATATAGAACGCCTAGATTTTTCTCAAGCCAACGAAGAACGCCTCGATCCGCGTCTACTAGGATCCCTTGTGCACAAAGTCTTAGAGAAATTTCTGGGGACGCCAGATTTTAAATCTGTAAAAAGCCAAGTGGAAAAAATTTTTTCCGATGAAAAATCGAATTTTTTTAAGGATCTTTCTGCAATGGAGTCGGCATTCCTAGAGAGTCGAACTGAGATCTTGTGTGAAGAACTCTCTTTCCATATCGAAACCTTTGAAAAAGATCTCTTTGAGCTTTTTCCTGCACGAAAAATCGAGACCGAAAAAGTCCTGGCCGCACCTTTAAACAACATGCGTATCCGTGGCCGGGTGGACCGCCTCGATGAAATTCCTTCGGACGCTGCGCCGCCCTGGTACCTTCTCTTTGATTATAAAACCGGCAAGAACACAGGCAAGGCTTTGACTCAGGTAAAAAATGCCAAGTTTCAGTTCTTTATTTACCGCGAAATGCTAATTCAGCTGAAATCTCGAGTGGGTGCGGGCGGCTACCTCAATCCCCTAGATCCCGAGAAATCATCCCTTTTTATATTGGAAGATTTTCCTCAGTTAGAAAAACTTAAAGGGCTCTACTCTAGGCATGGACATAGCTGTGAGATACTCAGTGCTAGTCTACTTGAAGAAATCAAAGAAAAGCTCAGCTACTTTTTGGCTTCGGCTCAAGAAGTCTTTAACACCAAAACTTTCATAGCCGAACCTTTGACTAAATCTCAGTGCGGACTTTGCGACTATCGCTTTGTTTGCGGTCGTCCCCATTTTTTAAAAGAAGGCAGCACTGATGGCACGACGTGAATTAGTAGAGGCCGGTGCGGGCTGCGGAAAAACTGAATCCCTTGTTCGGCGCTATGCTTCGGCCTTGGGCTGGGATTTAGCTAGCGGAAATTCGCTTTATAAATCACAGCAATCCCTTCGACCCCGGCAAATTATAGCTCTGACCTTTACCGAGGAAGCGGCTCGCCAAATGCAAGAGCGCTTGACCCAGCGCTTAAAAGGCATCGGTCAAGAAAACCTGGCCAAGGACGTCGAAGAAGAAGGACAAATTTCCACCTTCCACGGACTTTGCCTGCGCCTGATTCGACCCCACTTGGTAAAACTTGGCTATAAGTCCCACCAAGTTCTTCTTCCAAGTTTAGCTCGACTCCTTCGCCGCGAGCACATTATCAAAGCACTCTCTGAGCATCCCGAGAGAAAAGAGATCATCAAAGCCTTTAGCCCCGCCCAAATTGCCGACATGGGGGCGGACTTTTGGTTTGACCTCAAAGAGCTGGATGCCACTACCGTTAAAAGCTTTTACCTCCTGCAAAATCAGTCTTTCGCTCATTTCAGAAAAACGTGGCAAGAGTTTTTTGACCATCACCTCTCAGAGGATATTTTTCGGGAACTCAAAGAAGGAACTTGGGTGCAGGCCTTTCAGCATTTTTTAGAAGATCCTCGAGCCACAGGCCTTGAGTCCTGGAATTTTCGTGGGGCTAAAAAAGTTTCCGATTCTTACCCCCAACTTCAAAGGGCTGCAAAAAACTACCGAGACTTTCTACTCTCAGGCTATGCCCAGGCTCTCAGCGATGGCTCAGTGGAAGCCGAAATTCATTTATCTCAGGCGCTTATTCACTTTCTTAAGGACGCAGTAGCTTCTGGCCCCAAAATTCTCGATTTCACTGCCCTTGAAAAAGAACTTTCCGCCCTCATTGACCGTGGGGACTTTGAGCAAAAACCTTGTGCCTTACTTATTGTGGATGAGTTCCAAGACACCAACCGAGCTCAGTTTAAAATTCTTCGCGCCCTCTCGGGCGAGCAAACAGATTGGTATTTTGTGGGCGATCCGAAGCAAAGTATCTACGGATTTCGTGGCGCCGATGTTTCACTCTTTTTAGAGCTGAGAGAGCAACTTGACCGAGTGGAACTCGATACCAACTATCGATCTGAAGCCCCGGTCCTTAGTTTCACCAATGAAGCTCAAGAACTACTATTTCAAAGCCGCTTGGCAACGAGTTCACATGAAAAACACTACGACCCACCTGCGCAGACGCTCAAAGTGGGACGCAAAGCTACAGGGGCAGAATCTGGGGTCAATGTTCAGACCTTTGCAAAAGACAATGACGGCGAAGCCGAGCTCGCCCTCTTGCACGATTTAGGCGAAAGCTTTAACGACGAAACGGCTTCCAGCCGCGCCCTGCTTTTTCTCAGCTGGCGCGAACTTTACCGCTACACTGAAATCCTGGATCAACATGAAGTCCGCTATGAAATCGCGGGCTCCCAGAATTTTCTACAGAGCCCCTTAACTGAAATTTTCGCTCATTTTTTAACAGATTTAGGAAATGAGAATAAAAACCAAGGGCTTTTTGAAATTTCGCGTTGGCGAAATATTCAAGGAGAAACCTCAGCCTTCCAGCTAAAAAAGGACTTTCAAAGCTTTGGCTTTAACCCCGAAAGCTTTGCTCATGATTCCCCCTTAGACCTTTTAGATAAATTCTCCACTCTAGTTAAAGCGGCAGACATGAAGGGCGGACCCGAGTGGACGGCCTCCATGGAGCGACTCCTCCTGGAACTCAGTGACCTAGACTTTGATCTCCATTTTAGCCCCGCGCGACTGGCTATTTTTCTTCAGCGAAATATTCGAAAGCTTGAGGCCTCAGTCCCGTCCTTTAAAAATTCTGAGTCAGCAGGTACTCTTAGACTTTTAACTATCCATGGCTCCAAGGGCTTGGAATTTGACCATGTTTTTTTGCCGGAACTTTATGAGAGCCGCAGTCGCGCAAGTAGCGGCAGCCTGAGTGGGGAAGAGGGACTCAGCATCAAAGTCCCCGAGCCCTCACTTTTTTTTGAGGCCAAACGCCATGAAGA
Source organism: uncultured Bacteriovoracaceae bacterium (assembly GCA_964477895.1). GTDB lineage: Bacteria > Bdellovibrionota > UBA2428 > UBA2428 > UBA2428 > CAYZFQ01. Next base: position 58,356 of record CAYZFQ010000011.1, read on the forward strand.
AAAAATTAAAAAAGAAGCAGAAATGCGAAGACTTTTTTATGTGGCCCTGACCCGGGCTAAGGCCAAAATTTTTATTTACACAACTGAGATCTCTGACTCTAAGCGCAGTGAGAAAGCAAATCCTTTTGAGGTTCTGGGATGGCCCGAGCCTAGGATTACGCTTTGGAATGAGCTTTTAGGTTGTTTAGGAAAGGCCGAAATCGAAATAGATCGGAATGGCGCCGAGGCCTCCAGTCCTGCTTAAGCCATATTTATTGACTCCTCCCAGCCCAAACCCTAGCTTTCCCTCGCTTGAAACTACATTTATTGGCTTTAGTATTTTCCCTTTTCACCTACTCCGGCCGAGCTCTAGCAATAACGATCCGAAACATTGCCGTGGTCACCCCCGTGTACCGCGAGCTAGAAAATCAAAATCTAGGCTACTTTCTTTTAGCCTACGCTGGGGAGACCAAACGCGCTCCAAACATTAACCTTCACCTAGTCTTTGTGGTGAACGACCTTATAGGTACCGATCCGAGCATTCAGGCTGAAAACACAGCAACTCTTAACTTTTTAAAAGCTCTGTGTTTGAGAAAAACACCAAGTTTAGCGAAGGCTTCTGAGTTTTGGATGGAAGTGGCTACGGCTATTAAAGAATCGTCCATTCAGATTCATCTTTTAGACCAAAGAGGCCTCGACCTCGAGAAAGCCAACATTGGGCAGGTTCGAAAAGATGGCGGGGACCTTGCCCTTAGAATTTTTGAAGAATCTGAACTTCCCCATACATTAATTGATTTAATGGATGCGGACTCCCTACCCGGAATAAACTCACTGAATATTTTAGCCCATGAGTTTAAAGACCCCAGCCTCGACTATAGCCTGGCACGACTCGAAAGCGTGCTTGACGCTTCCTCTCCTAGTCCTGTGAGCCGGCGCTTTATGGCTTATAAAGCGGGACTCCTCGCTATCGAATGGAATGCCTTTTTTAAACACGAACTCCCCATAAGCGGAACTCCGCGGATCACAGTACGCGCGGATAAATACAAAGTCGTAGGAGGGGTGCCCCCCATCGTATATGCCGAAGACATGGCCCTTCTTAAAAATTTAGGAAGCGTCCATCTGCGTGGAAAGCACCTACCCCACCTTATCAATAAATCTCAACATCGGGGTCGACTTGATGGCTATGATGCCGCCTCAATTTTAAAGTCACAACATGAACCCGTTGAGCTATCGGATAATGCCCAGAAGAAACTACGAGAAATAAAAATATTTAAAGATGTTCTGACTCATTATTCTGTTCAGTTGTCGGAAAAGTTTAAAAGCAATATTAGACTTTTCTCAGCCGAACACCTTTTAGATGTCGGCATGAGGCGGCGCCTGATTCTTGAAAGAATGAAAGATCCTGAGCTATCTGCTCATTGGAGTCATGATGCCTTTTTAAGAAATGCATGGCTTCCTAACTACCTCAGCGCTTGGCTCGATCAAGCCAACCACGATGGGGACGAGGCCCTTCAAAACCTCAGCAGGCATCTGCCCGACCTCTTATCCCTAAAGCTCACCGAGATATCCCAAGCCACGATATCCTTTCAAGCAGCGATCGAAACGTGGAACAAAAATAACTTTGATATTGAAGACCTCGCACCTTTTGCAAATGCCCAAGCACTTGAAGAGGCCTTGGTCCAAGATGTCTTTGAAAGTTTTTTCGAAGCAGAAATACTTCAGATTTCTTCAAGAAAAGATAAATGGAATCGCCTTGATGATTTGGCAACTCGTATTCGAGTTTTAGAGTGGATCGGTCAGCGCTATGAGCTTGAGAGGGTAAATAAGATTTTTTGGGCTATCACTTTGTTTTATTCTGCCCCTCAGGCAAAGGGGTCAAGTTCTCGGATGAAAGAGCTCAATAACAAGTACCAAAGGGCCTACGATTTTCTCCTAGACTCGATAAGAAAACATGAGAAACGAGAGGCCGAGTCCCTTATACCCTCCTCATTTTCATCAACAGCCTTCCGAGCGAAGCTGAAAACACGGCGGGAGGACCGATTGGCGTATTTTAAACACTATGAAGTGATTCACAGAATCTCTAAGTGTGCACGGGAGTTGCCTTAGGAGATTCTTCTGTCCCGTATCAAAAAAATCCAAAGTCAATTTCATGACTCCCTCTCGCCAACGGCCCATCATATAATATACCCATGAGATATTTTTTAGTGATAGCCTTTAGCCTCTTAGCATTTTCCATTGATGCCAAAGACAAATCGCCCAAAGCCACTAGGGCGCCTGCAGCCATCTCTAACGAACAAAAAGTACAAATGCTTGGGGAACTTTTACTCCCCACGCTTGAAGGCCAATATATTTGTTATGCCGACTGTTTACTGAATGGGGCCTATCAACAGCTAAGGATCGTTGGTAAATCCAAAAAATCTCTTTATGAGAGCATGAAAAAAATGTGCCCCAATGGCTTAGAGCATGACGTCGGTCCAGGCATGTTTAAGGTTCAATCCGCAGACGAGGTTTGCAAAGATGCTCAGTGGTACCTCAATACATTTGTACTTGATAAAAGGTAAGCTTGGTCACTTCGCAGTGGAAGGTAGCCCAATTCTAGCCAACTGAGGAATTTGATCAAAGTCCGAATCCCGGTCAAAGAGAACGAGGTTATGTTGTAAAACCAGTGCCGCAATCCAAAGGTCATTGGTGGGAATGGGCTTTCCTTTTTTGCGCAAATAAGAATAAAGATCTGCATAAAAAAAAGTTGTTTGATCATCGGGAGACAATACAAAGACTCCTTCATTGTTAAGGAACTTTGTAAGAGTTCTTTCGTTTTTTTCCCGATTGGCCCCGTGAGCAAAGCCAGCTCTTTGCTCAGCGACAACAATCAGGGGAATAAAAATTTCCATCGCATTCTCTACGACTTCTACGACTGAAGATAGGCCTCTGCAAAAGTCCGTGTAACTGTTGGAATCGATGGCAAGTCTCATGACTTCCAAAGATCTTCATCGATCTGGCGTTGAAGGGTAATTTCTTCCTCGATACGAAGAGCCTCTTTTTCGGTTAACGAACCCACGACTTCGCTAAAATCTCTTTTAGGCCGAAGAGTCTCACCCGCCCCAGCGCTTAAGGCTTCCAAGGCAACTTGATTAAAGCTTTTACCAGCCAATTTGGCCCTTCTTTTCAAAGCTCGATCCACGGGGTCGGGGATATTGCGAATGGTGTATTGTCTTGCAGGCTTTGACATGTATACATTGTATACGAAGTATGTATACAAAGTCAAGGGACTGGATTATCGGGTTTTTCAAGGGAAACGAACGCAACTTTTGACGCGCCGTAAGCGTCGGACTACTCCAGATGTCATGTCCATTTTGAACCGGATTTCGTCAGTTTTTCAAAAGAATGAGACCGTCTTAAAGTCTCCCCTAAAAGGCACAGTCGTGCCGCTTGCCCAAGTTCCCGATGAGACTTTCGCGAGCAAGATACTCGGCGACGGCGTCGCAATCGATCCCCTTGAGGGCATCCTGCTGTCGCCCGTGGACGGCGAAGTCGTGCAGGTGTTCCGCACGAACCACGCTGTGGGCCTTTTGAGCGCCTCGGGACTGGAAATCTTGCTTCACGTGGGCATCGACACCGTGAAAATGAACGGCGAGGGCTTTCGAGCGCTCGTCAAGCCGGGTCAAAAAGTCAAAGCCGGCGATCGACTGCTGGAGTTCGACTTGGGCCTTGTGAAAGCCAAAGCAAAATCGGCCATCACGCCTATGGTTGTCACAAACATGGAGGTCGTGAAAAATCTCGAAAATCGCGCCACGGGCGCCATCGAAGCTGGCCAAGAACTCCTTCGCGTCGAAACGAAGGCCTAAACCGGAAACTTAAGGAACGAGAGCAAACATGGAAAAGACTGTTCGAATCCTGAATGAAGAGGGCTTTCATGCCCGACCGGCCGGGGTCTTCGTGAAAAAAGCCACGGCTTTCGCCTCGGCCATTGAGGTCCGGCATAACGGCGCCTCGAAAAACGGCAAGTCGATCATGGCCCTCATGAGCCTCGGCCTCGCTAAGGATTCCGAAATCACCATCGCAGCCCAAGGCCCCGACGCCGACGCCGCCGTCACAGCCCTCGTCGACCTCGTGAATCGCAAGTTTCAAAACTGATGATTCTCGTCGGCAAAAGCGCTTCGAGCGGCATCGTCGTGGGTCGGGCCCTGCTCCTAAAGCAGGAAGCCCTTGTCGTCGAGGAAACCCGCGTCGACAACACGGACGTCGAAATCGCCAGATTCCGTCGCTCCATCGAGAAGTCCAAAACGGATCTCGGGACTGTGCGTGAGAACGCGCTTGCCACGATGGGGGCCGACAAAGCCGCTATTTTTGACGCTCACTTGCTCGTACTCGAGGATCCCGAGCTCATCGACGAGACGGAGCGGATCATCCGCGACGACAAACTCAACGCCTCAGCAGCGTTTCGAAAAGTCTCCCAGAACTTCATCGTGATCTTTGACGCCATGGAAAACGAATATATGCGCGAGCGGGCCGCGGACATCCGCGACATCTCGGACCGTGTGCTGCGGAACCTGGCCGGGCACAACGTCATGGACCTTTCAACTCTGACCGACGAGCATATTGTCGTGTGCCACGATCTGACACCTTCCGAGACGGCCACGCTCAATCCCCAAAAGGTTCTGGGAATCTTGGCGGACATCGGAGGCAAAACTGGGCACACCGCCATTATGGCCCGGACGCTCGAGATTCCGGCCGTCCTCGGCCTTCGCAAGATCACGCAGCTTGTGCGGAACGGCGACTGGATCGCCTTCAACGGCGAAACGGGCGAAGTTGTGATCAACCCCGACGAGAAAACGCGGGAAATGCACCTGCAGGCCCGCGCTCGAGAGCTTCAGGACAAAATCGAGCTACAAAAGCTGATCGGGCTTCCAAATCAAACGCTCGACGGCCACACCGTGGGCCTCCTTGGGAACATCGGCAGCATTCAGGACCTCGGTGTCTTAAAAAAATACGACGCTCGAGGCGTAGGCCTGTATCGCACCGAGTTCTTGTTCATGGATCACGCCCAGATGCCCACCGAACAGGAACAGTTCGTGGCTTATAAAGCCGTACTCGAAGCCTTGCCGAGTCTTCCTGTGACGATTCGCACGCTCGACATCGGCGGAGACAAAGCCGTGCCGTATCTCGACATGGGCAAGGAAGAAAACCCGTTTCTGGGCTACCGCGCGATCCGCTACTGCCTGGAGCACCCAGAGGTGTTTCGTCCCCAGCTTCGCGCCCTGCTGCGAGCGAGCGTCTACGGCAACCTTCGCATCATGTTCCCGATGATCTCATCGCTCGACGAACTTCTGGCCGCCAAAGAGGCCGTGGCCTCGGTCCGCGCCGAGCTCGTGACGGAGGGCGTGTCCGTGGCCAACGATCTGCCACTAGGCGTGATGATCGAGATCCCTTCGGCGGCGATCATCTCAGACGTCCTTGCCCAGCATTGCGAGTTCATGAGCATCGGCACGAACGACCTCATTCAATATGTTGTCGCCGTCGATCGCCAAAACGAACGCGTGCAGAACCTTTATGATCCTTTCCATCCGGGCGTGCTACGCCTGATCGCCACGGTCATCGAAAACGGCCATAAATACGGCCGAAAAGTCAGCATGTGCGGCGAGATGGGCGGCAGCGAGCTGCACTTGCCGCTCTTGCTTGGACTCGGTCTAGACGAATTCAGCATGGCGCCGACCTACGTTCTTCGGGCCCGTCGGCAGTTGCGCCAATGGACAATCATCGAGGCCCGAAAACTCTCTCAAGACGTCCTGAAACGATCCCGCTCCGCCGAGATCGAAGCCCTCCTCACAGAAGCCCGCAATCAAAACGCTAAAGCAAAGAGGTCCTCACTATGAAAATATTCTCCACACTTCAGAAGCTAGGCAAATCCCTTATGCTCCCGGTCTCAGTCTTGCCCGTGGCCGGTATTCTCCTGGGCGTCGGCGGGGGCTTCCTTGCGAGCGCCGACAAAACGGGTCTCACGCTAAGCCCCACTGTTCGCACCGTGCTCGAGATCATGCAGAATTCGGGTGGCTCGATTTTCGGCGCCCTCGCGCTGTTGTTTGCGATCGGCGTAGCGCTTGGTTTCACTGACGACGACGGCGTCGCAGGCTTGGCGGGTGTCGTGGGCTTCGTTGTGCTTCAAGGCACGCTCGGCACGCTCGCAAAAGCTTTCAACGTGACGACCACCAAGGTCCTAGGCATCGACTCCATCAACACCGGCGTCGCGGGCGGCATCATCGCCGGCCTCATTGCGGCTTACATGTTCAACCGTTTTTACCGAATCAAACTTCCCTCTTATCTAGGCTTTTTCGCGGGCAAGCGCTTCGTGCCGATCGCCACGGCGTTTGCCTCGATCCTGGCTGGCGCAGTGCTCATCGTTATTTGGCCTCCCATCGGCCGGGGCATCGACGCCTTCTCTCAATGGGCCTCGAAGGAAAATCTGCTTTTGGCCACGGGCCTGTACGGGATCGTCGAGCGCTCTCTCATTCCACTCGGCCTGCATCATATCTGGAACGTGCCCTTCTTCTTTGAAATGGGTCAGTACTATCAACCTCTGCAGCCCGGCGTGGACTGCGCCGTAGAAGCCGCTCGCACGAACGCCGAGATGTGCAAGCTCGTCACGGGCGAGATCCCGCGCTTCTTCGCGGCCGACCCGACGGCCGGCAATCTGGCCGGGGGCTTCCTTTTCAAGATGTTCGGCCTTCCGGCTGCGGCCATCGCCATGTGGCATTGCGCGCGTCCCGAAAAGCGCGCCGTCATCGGGAGTCTCATGATCTCGGCCGCTTTCACGAGCTTTTTGACCGGCATCACGGAGCCCATTGAGTTCTCGTTCCTCTTCGTGGCCCCAATTCTTTATGTCTTCCACGCGCTCTTAGCCGGAGGCGCGTTCGTCCTCACGAACCTCGTCGACGCCAAGCTGGGCTTTGCTTTTTCGCATGGCGCGATCGACTACGTCTTACATCACTTCGTGAGCGGCCTCGGCCGCAACCAGCTCTTGATCATTCCCCTGGGCCTTGCTTACGCAGCCGTGTATTACACGGTCTTCCGTGTAGCCATCACCAAATTGAATCTCATGACCCCTGGACGCGAGGCCGATGATGTCTCGAAACCCGCGGCCTCAAAGTTGATGGCAGGACAAGGCGAATTGGCTGCCGAGCTTATCGCGGCCTTCGGAGGCAGTGCGAACATCGCGAGCCTTGATGCCTGCATCACACGCTTGCGCATTGAGGTGAAAGAGATCGAGCGCGTGGACCAGGCCCGAATCAAGGCCCTCGGCGCGGCAGGCGTATTCGTGAGCGGCAACGGGATTCAAGCTGTCTTCGGAACTCGCTCGGACAACCTCCGCTCCGACATGGCCGAACTCATAAAAAAATCAGCGCTATGAACCACGTCTTTCCACCTGGCTTCGTCTGGGGATCTGCTACGGCCGCCATCCAAGTCGAGGGCGCCGCTCGAGAAGACGGTAAAGGACCCTCGAATTGGGACGTCTTTTGCCGCGAGCATCCGGAACGGATTTACGATCGCGGAAGTCCCGAGGTGGCTTGCGATCATTACCACCGCTTCCGCGAAGACGTCGGTCTGATGAAAGAAATGGGACACACGGGCTATCGCATGTCGATCGCCTGGACCCGCATTTTTCCCACGGGCGAGGGCCCTCTCAATACCGAAGGCGTCCGCTTTTACCGCGAGCTTTTCGCCGAGTTGCTCGCGCAGGGCATCGAGCCGAACGTCACGCTTTATCATTGGGATTTACCCCAGGCTCTAGCCGAGCGCGGCGGTTGGGAGAACAAAAGCACCATCCAGGCCTTCGAAAAATACGCCCGCACCTGCTTTGAACTTTTTGGCGACCAAGTCCGCCTCTGGTCCACACTGAATGAGCCTGGGTGGACGACTCTCCAAAGCTACGTGACCGGCCTCCACCCCCCCTGCAAAACGGATCAGCGCGCAGCCATACAAGTTGCGCATAATTTTTTGGTGGCTCATGCTCGGTCCGTTGCGGCCTTTCGCGAGTCCGGGTGCCCTGGGCTGATCGGGCTCGTGCTCAACATGTCCACCGTTTATCCCGCCAGCCAAGATTCAGCCGACGCAGATGCCGCACGCATCGCCGACGGCATTCTGAATCGCTGGTTTATCGATCCGGCGCTGAAAGGCTGTTATCCCGACGACATATGGCAACTCTATAAATCCTGCGGGCTCTTGCCCGAGCATACACCCGAGGAGCTTGAGCTCTTCGGGCGCCACACGATCGACTTCATTGGCGTCAACTATTACTACCCCCACTTCGCGAGCGCCGACGCCCAAGAATCCGCGTATCATCTGAACACCTCGGGGGATAAAAACGAGGACTGCAAATTCTCGATCCGCGGCCTTTTTCGCTTCGTGAAGAATCCAAACGGACGCTTCACGGATTGGGGCTGGGAGATTTATCCCGACGGCCTCTATGATTTACTGATGCGGGCCCACGAGTACCGACCCGGCATTCCTGTTTACATCACCGAGAACGGAATCGGACAGCATGAGTCGCTCGACCAGAACGGCGAGCTCAACGACGATGGACGCATCGAGTTCGTTCGCGAACATCTCAAGGTGGCCCACCGTGCGTGGCGCGACGGCGTGAATCTGAAGGGCTATTACATGTGGGCGCTCATGGATAATTTTTCGTGGGTCAACGGTTTCAAAAAGCGTTACGGATTTTTGTTTGTGGACCGCGTGACACTCGATCGAACAATCAAGGCAAGTGGCCGCTGGTATCGCCAGGTCTCCGAGGCGAACGGGTTTTAGAGTTAAGTCACGATGTTGCGAATGGCGGAGAATGGGCCCCGAAAGCTAGTAAACACATCAGAGATCTAATCTTTTAATCTTTAAACTTGCATCCCTAATCGCGAAGTTTTCCGCGCAGGCCGACGCCTACCCAACAAACACGGAAAGCCAATATGTATTTATTTATATATTGGGCATCTAGGAGCTCATATGAGAGGCCAGTTTTTTTGGCGGCGGAAATATTTGAAAAAGTCGACCTCTCTAATGAGCGTATAACCCCGCGATATATAAAAATTTGCATATTGGGTTTTTCGCGAATTTCGCGACCTATAAAAAGGGCTACACAAGTCTCTACATCGGAAGATTTCTTTAATTTCTTGGGTCAGTAAATTGACGGCGACGGGTGGGCACCTTTGCTCCGTTTCCGGGAACTTTACGGATCAGAGCTCAGCCCAAATTTAAGACTATCGAAATGCACGGCTAGATATTTGGATAGAGTTTTTCTCAGGATCCTTAGCATTTGAGAAAGCGTAACCATCAGACTGATGGATCGAGCCAAAACGAAGTCCAGACTTGAGGCTCTTGGCGCAAAACTTTTCGACGTCTTTTACGCTGAAAACTAGCTTAACAGATACTTGTCCAGGTTTTACGGCTTTTCCAGCTGGATGAATTAATAGGCTAAAACCACTCGATCTTTGGATGAGCTCAACAATTCCATCGATTTGATTAGTATCTTCCGCGAAACCGAAGTGAGTTTTGTAAAACTCGGCCATCCGATTGACGTTCTTTGCATACATAACGATTCTGTTAAGTACTGCATCCATATAAATATTTGTAACACGCCCAAAGCTGCGCTTCAAAATACAAATGCCTAAATCGTAGCCCCTGCATCGATTAATCCGAGCTTTACCGTGCAGCATAGTACCCACACCGCCCTCAAAACAATCGCGAACCCTCAAAGTTCCACCGCAGCTTCATCACACCTATCAAAGCTTCCTTAACAATAGACCCACTCATCTTAGAAGCCCCCGCCCGACGCTCTTGAAAAATAATCGGCGTCTCCACCAATTTCTTCCCAAGCACCAAAGCCCGGTACTTCATTTCAATCTGAAAAGCATAGCCCTTGGACTGAATGCTTTCTAAGTGCAATCCGCGAAGTAAATCCGCACGCCATCCGTTAAAGCCACCTGTCCAGTCGTGCAGCGGGTACCTCAGCCACAACCTCGAATAAATCGAACCCATTCGCGACAAAAGGAGCCTTCCTTGCGACCAGTTAGACACTCCCCCGCCCTCTATATACCGACTGCCGCAAACCGCATCGGCACCTTTGCGAAACTCAGCAAAAAAAGCTGGCAGGTGAGCGGCGTCATGCGAAAAATCCGCGTCCATTTCAAAAATAATATCGTAGTTTTTATCTAGGCCCCACTTAAAGGCATGCAGATAAGCCGTAGCTAATCCTAACTTCCCCGAGCGGTGCTGCACAAAAACCCGGGGGTTTTTGGCAGCTAAGTCATCTAAAATTTTACCGGTTCCATCGGGACTGCCGTCATCGACAAAAAGAATATCGGTGCCGGCTTCCACAAAAGAAAAAATCCGCTCCGCCAAAGGCAATACGTTGTCTTTCTCGTTATAGGTAGGAATGCAAAGAAGTGCGCGCAAGATGAGTCTACTTTAGCTGATAATTTTTAGCCGAGCACTTCTTTGAGGGGAGTATAGGGAAGATTTAAATCCGAGGCCACTTGTTCGTAGACACAGTGCCCATCCCAACAATTTACTCCTAGCGCCATCGCAGGATCCTTGCGCAGAGAACCCACAGGGTCGGCTGCAAGTTTTAGAGCATAAGGCAGGGTGTGGTTTGTGAGTGCCAATGTTGAGGTGCGGGCCACAGCGCCTGGCATATTCGTTACGCAATAGTGAATCACGTTTTCTTCTATATACGTCGGCTTCTCGTGGGAGGTGGGCTTTGATGTTTCAAAGCAGCCACCCTGATCGATGGCAATGTCTACCACTACCGAACCTGGGTTCATGCGTTTAATCATTTCCCGAGTCACAAGCTTCGGGGCTTTGGCTCCAGGAATAAGCACACTTCCAATGACGAGGTCGGACCTCGCCACACATTCTTCGATGTTCACCTGGTTGCTCATGAGTGTAGAGGCACTGGTACCAAAAATATCGTCCAAATATTCTAAGCGACGCTGATCTCGCTCCAGAATAATCACTTCGGCTCCAAGCCCCACGGCAATTTTTGCCGCATTGGTCCCGGAAACTCCGCCTCCCACAATGGTAACAACACCTTTGGCCACTCCGGGCACTCCACCTAAGAGGACACCTCGGCCCCCATTACGTTTTTCCAAAAGGTTTGCACCTATCTGCGGGGCCATGCGGCCTGCCACTTCCGACATGGGTCGAAGCAAAGGCAAAGTGCGGTCGGGGAGCTGAACGGTTTCATAAGCCACCGCGCGGACTTTTCTTTCCATAAGGGCCTTGGCCAATTTGGGTTCGCTGGCCAAGTGAAGGTAGGTGAATAAAAAGAGACCCGGGCGCATATGATTATATTCGCTCTCAATCGGCTCTTTTACCTTAATGACCAAATCAGCAGCCCAGGCGTCTTGGGCCTTGGAAACAATCTGGGCCCCACAGCTTTTGTATTGGTCATCGGTGATCCCAGAGCCTAAGCCGGCGCCTGTTTCAACCAAAACCTTATGGCCTGCGCCCACTAAGGCCTTGACGCCAGCCATAACGATGGCCACTCTGTTCTCAAGATTTTTTATTTCTTTTGGAATTCCGACTATCATAAGTGCAGAGGAGCCTAGCACGACATGGAAAATGTCCACAACAGTACGAAACCCCAAACTCCACTTCTTACGGTGGATGTTTTAATTGATATGGGCGCAGGTCTTTTGGTCTTGGTGGAACGCAAGAACGAGCCCATGGGCTGGGCCATTCCCGGAGGTTTTGTAGATATAGGCGAAACAGTTGAGGAAGCCGCCCTGAGAGAAGTTAAGGAAGAAACCGGCCTTGATGTGGAACTTGTGAGACAGTTTCATGTCTATTCGGACCCCAAACGTGACGCGCGTGGCCACTCGGCCTCGGTGGTCTTTGTAGCTCGAGGCTGGGGCGAGCCCCGAGCCGCCAGCGATGCCAAAAATGTCGGGCTTTTCCATGAAGGAAATTTGCCCCCTGAAATTTGCTTTGATCACCGGCAAATCCTTAGAGACTACTTCACGGAACGCTACCCCCTCTGATGTCGGAGAAAATCCTTCCTCGCATCCTCATTGTGGATGACGAAAAAGACAACCTCGAAACCTTAAAGCGTTTGCTGCGTAAAGATTTTTTAGTTGAGACTTTCACTTCGGGTGAGGCGGCCTTAGAAAAATTCCGCGCCGATCCACACTTTGATGTGCTTTTGTCGGACCAACGCATGCCTGGAATCTCGGGATCGGAATTCTTTGCCAAAGCGCTCAATGTTAATCCTCTGCCCACCCGCATTCTTTTAACCGGTTACGCCGACCTAGAGGCTGTGACCGAAGCCATCAACTTAGGTCATATTTGGAATTACCTCGCCAAACCCTGGGAGCCCACCGAACTGTTACGAATTCTAAAGCTTGGAGCGGAGCGGGCCCAGATGCAGGCCTCTCTTGAGAGTTCCCGGCGAGAACTACAGAAAGCCGTGCGCGAACTCCGAGCTCGAGATTGGGCGAGGCGACGCAGTTTCCAGGTTCTTCTTCATGAATTTCGAACGGTCCCCCAAATCCTCCAAGGTATTCGCGACTTAGGCAGTGACGAGGACACGTCGGTGGTCCGGGAGCAGTTTTTTGAGTCTCTTTTGGGGCGTTTTCGCACCTTAGAAAGTGAAATTGTAGAAGTCTTAGACGAAGAAAAATCTTGGGCCGCTCTATCGCGGCAAAATTTCTCGCTAGCGAATTGGCTTCCTCTTTTGTGTGGGAATATTTCTCTACCCCCACCCACAATTTCTCAGGACCTAGAACTCTATTCCAATGTGGAACTTTTAACCGAGGACATCTCCCAGATTGCTGAACTCCTGCGAAAAAACACAGCCCAAGCCCCACTGGAAATTAACATCGAAAATAACCTCCTTGTTTTTTCCCTCTCGGCCCCCACGGCTCCCTATCCGGAAGCCTTGGCTCGTGAGGACCTCGATCTTGAAATCGCTTGGCCCGCCCTTATCGAGCCCTTTGTGGGTGCCGAGGACTTCACTCGGCATTCTCAGGGACTGCGCTTTGACCTTTCACGGCGAATCCGTCGCTTGGCCGCCCTAGGGGTGCGCGTAGAGTTTCAGATTCAAAAAGAACCCCACAATTTCAAGGTAGAAGCCCTGCTCACTTTGCCCACTGAAATCTTGGCATAAGATTTGTAAGGGCATTCCCATGCCCGGGATTATTTTTTCAGGTTTTTTAGTTTTGGCTTTGGGTGAAAGTTACACTTTTCCCCGTGCTTCCAACACTATTTGGGTTTCGAGCCCCACCTTTGCCGAGACCCAAGTCAAAGACGGATCCTTAATTGTGAAAGCAAAGACTGAGGGTGCCTTTTACATCTCCGGTCTGCGTGGTTTTCTCGATCCTCAAAAGATTGTTGTTATAGATGCGCAAAATTTTTTAGCGTTAAAAAAGTGCCCCGAAGCGCCGCTAAAATTCTCGGAGTCGACTCGTCTGGAACTGGGGCACTACTCTCTGGAGAATCTCAAAAGTCTGCGTGACTGCGGCTTTCAAAAGATTCGCCTAGGAAAAGACGATCAAAGGCTCAGTGAGTCGCTCTTTTTGACTCGAGAAGCTGCGGCCCGTGAGAAAGGTTTAAACTTTTCCCACAGCTTTTTTGAGAAGGGTTTGCGAGTTTTAACATTTTCCCAGCCCCAACCCTCGCTTTCTCAAGCTCAAATTTCATTGGATGATCTTTATCCCTTCTACGAATTGCGGGGGCGCGAGGGCCCCCGCCCCGGCCGTACTCTCATTTTTCATCTCACCCTTTTTGAGTTTTCCCGCGCCAAGGCCCAGGCTTTGGGTGTCACCCTCCCCACCCAAATGCAGCTGAATAACCTGCAGGGGCCTAAGGCTCTGGGGATTGGGGTGGATTTTGGAGAGGCTCTCGGGATCGGAAAAATTTTAGCCCAGCCGCAGATTCGCACAAAGCCAGGGGAGAAAGCCACCTTTCAAAGCGGAGGAGAGATTCCGATTCCTCAGCGCAGTCTCAGCAGTGCCCAGACTCTGTGGAAAAATTATGGACTCCTTATAGAACTCGAACCCGATGCCCAACTTCGTAGCGGCGATCCCGAAATCTCTCTACGATTCAAGGCGGAATTTTCAGAACCCGACCAGGGACTCTCTATTGGGGGGGTGCCAGGCATGCTCACTCGCCGACTCGAAAGTAACTTTGATCTGCGCTGCGATGAAGAAACGGTGCTGAGCACACTTCTACAGAGTCGGCGCGGCCAGAACCGCCGAGGTCTAGCTGCTCTCACTCAAATTCCACTTTTAGGCCGACTTTTCTCAAACGAGCAAAACAACGAACAATCCTCCGAGCTCTGGTTTGCCCTGCGCCCAAGCTGGGAGGAAATAAAGGTTTCCTCTGAATGGACAAAAAAAACTCTTTAACTGTGATCCACGAACTTGTTTCTGATCCCAGGGTTGAGGATTTGCTCCTGAATCCGGAAGGGGTCTTCGCCTATCGCGAAGGCCGTTGGTCTGATGCCTTAAGTCCTCTCAGCGCGGCTCAGCTTAATGAATGGTCGAGAAAAATCGCCGAACATAGTGGGCAAAATTTAGGACTGACCCAGCCCACCGTGGATGCCTTTTTGCCCTTTGAAGGAAAATATTTTTTTAGGGCTCATGTGGCTATTTCACCTCTGGTCTTAGCGGGTCCGGTCATCACTTTGCGTCGCCTGCCTCAACTCGAGGCTTTCTCATTTCGTGATTTTAAAATTCCCCCTCTCTTAGCTGCGCAACTCAGTCGCGGCATCACGGACGGACTTTCTTTTTTAATTTGCGGAAGCACGGGATCCGGCAAAAGCAGCTTTCTCACGGCTCTACTACGTCAGGTCGACTCGCATGAACGAGTTCTTATTTTAGAAGACAGTCCAGAACTTCCCCTCCCCAATGCTCTCTCTACCAAACTCCTTTGCCGTAACGATCGCTTCGGATTTCGAAACGGGGCGACTTGGGACTTGAGTCACCTCCTCTTTGAAAGTCTGCGCATGCGTCCCGACCGTTTGGTATTGGGAGAGTGTCGGGGCACTGAGGCCTATGCCGTAGCCCAAGCTCTTCACACGGGACACCGTGGAATCTTCACAACCCTTCATGCTGGAAGTTGCCTCCAAGGACGCAGGCGCTTTGAGGAACTTTGCCGGGCACACCCCGATTACTCCACACTTCACTTTGAAGAACTTTGGGACTTTGTCATTTTGCTATCGGAGAATTCCCAAGGGCAGCGCGAAGTCAAAGAATTCTGGAAAAAATAAAATGCCTGCCTCTAAGAAAATCTCTCAGCTAGCCCTCAGCTTGGAAATCGTGCTTTTGCGTATTCAAAGCGGCCAGTGCCTCAGCCAAGCTCTCAGACAATTGCCGTCTTTTTCGATGCCCCGTGGACTTTGCGAAAATTGGCTTAACCTTCGTCAGCAAATGGAGGAGGGTCGAATCTCCTGCGAACTCGGCCTTAAGTCTTACATTGATCAACTGCGCCTGGAAGAAGAGTTGCTGGCAAAACTCCACGAGAAAACCCTCCTTCCAAAACTCCAGCTTTACCTTATCATCGCAGGTGCCCTGGCTTTTGGATCAAGCACTCAGTTTTTTTATCCTCCCCATCTCCAACCCCAACCTAGCCAGTGTGCTTGGTCTTTGGTCTTGCTCGCAACCGCGGCGTTGTGGATGCATTGGGAACTTCGACGCTTTGCGAGCCAGCTCTGGTATTGTGAATGGATATTCTTCCTCTCTCGACTTCGGGCCCAGCTGGTCTGGGGCCAAACGCTGAGCTCTTCATTTGCAAAAAGTTACTCCAAAAAGGAGCTGGGCCGCCTACCCAGCTCCCTCAAGGACAGCCTGATTCAATTTGCCACTCACCTTCACCAGGGGCAAATTGATCGCTTTGCTACCGAAAGTGGAAGAAAAAACTTTCAGGCTTTTTCTGAAGAATGGAAAGTTCAAGAAGAGCTTTGTGCCATGGCCGACCTTGAAGCCCAAGGCCAAGGCCTGGCTGTCTATATCGAAAAAACAATCAGTCTTTCGCACTCCACCTTTGAGCGTAAACTTTCTCTGCAAACACAGATTCTCAGTTTGCGGCTCTTAGCCCCACTTTTTTTATTCTGTGTCCCCTCTTTTTTATTGATCATCTTTGCCCCGCTGCTGAATGCGCTGAAAGCACTCTAAATTCTGACTTCGGTTTTGGTCGAAGCCCACCTAGTGTAGGACTTAGTCATTTTTTACCACTTGGCTTCGGCATCTACGCCAGGCCCAGGTTTTGCAAAGGCAAAGCCATGTCTAATCATGAGCACTTTAGTAAATTCTCTAAGCAATACTTTCGAAACTTTTTCAAAAGGTGGCATCGGGAATGGGGGCGGTCTCGGCCCTTTATTTTTATACATCTTAATTCTCAAAATTTTGAACTGACTTTTGTGGACGAACTAGCGACTGGAGATTTATCCACGATTCTCGAGAATCCTCGCAGCCTCCACCTTAAAATGAGAGCTTTTCGAGTTCAGGCTGGATTGTCGCAGCAAGAATGGGCAAAGAAACTGGGAGTATCTGCTTCCAATGTCACAAAAATCGAACGGGGAAGCCGAGAACCTGGCCTGAAGATTATTCGAAAATTTTGCGAATACGTGGCGACATGCTCTGCGCCTCCAACGATAGATAGCACCAGCACTACGGATTCACAGACTCCAAAGAAGCGAAGTCTTCCCGGAGTAGACGACGATACGGCCATATTAAAATGGCTTAGCTCCCTGCGGCGCCGGTGAATCGAAGCCTTGGGTGGTAAAAAATGACTAAGTCCTACATGAGACGAGGACGCATAATCTATAAGCCGCAAAGCTACCGGCACTAGATCTCCAAAATATTTTTCTTTGCGGGACCCTCTAACAATTCTTTAGGCAAAGATTCCAAAATGCATTTTTCCAGGGCACCCAAAATATCCGTCTTCCACTGCTCTCGTCGATAGACCAGAGAAATCTCCCGTACCGGTTGCGCACCGGCAAAACTTCGAAGCTGCGATTTCTTCTCAGCCGAAGTGAGGTGCTCTACAAAAAGCTGGGGCAGCAAAGTGTATCCCCGGCCTCGAAGTATTAAGTAGCGTAGGGTTTCTAAATTGGCCCCCTCAAAGTGAATATTTTTATAAAGACTTCGAGTGCCACGGGGTGTGCACAGGTGAATGACCTGATTTCTCAAGCAGTGTCCGTCCTTAAGAAGCCACAAGTCTTCACCCTTAAGATCCTGCGGTCGAATTTCCTGGAGCCTTCCAAGTGAAGAGTTTTTGTGAAAGTACAAATAGAACCTTTCGTAAAATAGCTTTCTCTCGAACAAGACTTTCTCATGAAGTGGGGTGGCTAAAATCGCGGCGTCGAGCTGGTCTTTGACCAAGGCCTCTACACAGTCTTCGGTCTTCATTTCATCCACTAGTAAGTCCACCTGAGGAAAGTCCTTTGAAAATTGTCCTGCAAAAAGAGGCAACAAATAGGGAGCCAGGGTTGGAATCATAGCCAGACGAAAGTCTCCACTTAGGATTTTTTCGTCGGCACGACTCATATGCAAAAGCTTATTGTGTTCTCGAAGAACAGCCTGAGCCTGATCAATAAATCTTCGACCTTTGTCGGTGGCCAAAATGGGTTTTTTCATCCGATCGAATATCAGAAAACCGATCTCCGCTTCCACCTTCTGAATTTGCATGCTCAAACTGGGTTGGGAGATGTGACAATGCCTTGAAGCCTGGGCGAAATGCCGAAATTTATCAACGGCCACAATATATTCTAACTGGCTTAGGGTGGGCATAAGCACTCCTTCATTTTATAGCTTTAAACTATCATTATATAGAAACAATCGATTTTATATATCTTAAAATTTGGGCCATAGTCAGATCTTCAACCCACTAAAAATTTTAGGAGAAAACAAAATGTTAGGAATAGGAAAAAAGTTCCCAGATTTTAAGGTCAAAGCCACAGTGTCCACCGACCCCAAAACCGCCTTTGCGGATATCACTCGCCATGATTTCAAAGGGAAGTGGCTTGTGCTCTTTTTTTACCCTAAGGACTTCACCTTCGTGTGCCCCACCGAGATCAAGGCCTTCGGCGACTTAAACGGTCAATTTAAAGACCGTGACGCTCAACTTCTTACAGCCAGCGTGGACTCAGAATTTGTTCACTTGGCTTGGCGGCAAAATCATGCCGATTTAAAGGACTTGCCCATCCCCATGTTGGCCGACGTCAAACGAGACCTCTCCACCCAATTGGGCATTTTAGACGAAAACGAAGGTGTCTCTCAAAGAGCCACCTACATCGTGGACCCCGATGGCATCATTCGTTTTGTTTATGTGACAGATCTTAATGTAGGTCGAAATCCCAAAGAAGTCTTACGAGTACTCGACGCTTTGCAAACGGATGAACTCTGTCCCTGCAACTGGGAAAAGGGTCAAAAAACTTTAGGATAATAGGAGGACCCTGTGAATCAGATTAGAGAAAAACTAAAAGACTACGCCAAGGATCAAAAACTTAACTTAGAGGCGGTGCTGAGCGAGGAAGGCGCTCCGGGCCTCAGCATAGTCCAGCTCTGGGGGGTGGCTCTGGCCTCGGCCTACTTTACAAAAAATCCGGAGCTCGTGAGTGCCATCGCTAGCGAATCAGCACCGCATCTAAATGCGCAGACCTTAGAGGCCGCCAAAGCCGCTGCCACTGTCATGGCCATGAACAACATTTACTACCGCTTTCTGCACCTGAGTGAAGACAAAGAATATGGCAAAATGCCTGCGAAGTTGCGGATGAATATTTTAGCTCGTCCCGTTATTCCTAAAGTGGATTTTGAACTGATGGCCTTGGCCGTGTCGGCTCTATCGGGTTGCGGCCTTTGCATCAACTCGCACGTGGCCGAAGTTAAAAAGGCAGGAGTGACTAACGAGGGAGTGCAGTCGACGGTGCGTATCGCAGCTGTATTAAATGCCACAGCTCAAGCTCTCAGCATTAACTAACTATTAAGGGAGAGGTGCAAAAATCAGTGTCACGGCCTGAGGGGCTTCTGCCCAAACCACCGTAAGTTCTGTTTTTTTATCAGGCGAAGTCCAGAAGCTTCGATCAGGCCGAGGCTTGCCCGTAGGACTTCGTCTGGTAAATCCCAGCTTTTGAGCGCTGCGGATCCAAAAATCTCGCTGCTTCACGCCTTTGCCATCCAGAGTGATTCGGCGCAAACTTCGCTTGGTCCCACCCACCAAGTCTTCGTTCAAGGTGAGCACCACCGCCTCAAAACCTTCCTCGCGAAGCACACAAGCAAAGGCGGCAATAGTGCTATTAGCTGCGCTTTTTCGCCTCAGTTCACAGTCGGCACCCGGATTATCGGAAGTCACCGCCTCACCCCACTGTATGTTTTTAACCACGAGGCCTTTCTCAACCCCTCTCAAGTCAAAAAAATTAATCACTCCGTTATTTTCGAGAGCAGCATTGAGGATTTCATCTTCTTTTTTAGATTCCGATGAAAGTGAATCTTGGGGGGCGGACTTCTTAGACGAACACGCCACCATTCCCCACATCACCATGGCACCTAAAAAAACCGGTAAAAATTTATTCGTCATTATAAAAATACTCCCTGAAAAATATTAAAAGCGATATTCCGCTCCGCCGCAAATCCAGGCATAAAAACTAGAAGAAATTAAGGTCCTCAGTCCCGCGTAAGCCAAGATTTGGGGACTAAAAGAGTAGGTCCCCCGCACTCCTAAATTGAGCCGAAGTCCACTTGTTCCACTTCCCAGTCCCTCGGCATCCATGACCTCTTTGGTGAATCCATTGTTGTTAATTTGCGAACGCACATAGGTGAATCCGGCCTCCGGAGCCACACCCCAAGGACCCGGGCTCGGCAGAAAAAAATACCGACCCAAAAAAGAATAAGTGTAATATTTAACGGCTAGAGTCCGCGTGCCCGAAGACAATTTTTCTCCCATAAAATAGCCAAAGAGAAAGGCGGCCTCAATTCGATCGCTCGGGCGCCCGGCTAAGCCCTTTGGATATAAATTCATCGAGTAACCCAAGGCCAAACCGGCATTGTAACCTTGGTTGGCGTAAAGCACTTCAGTCGCCACCGAGTGCATGGAGCCCCGGGGAATCCGATCTTTTTTATCTAATTTGACATAGGCTGAGGGGAACCACCCCTCTTCGCCGGTTATTTTTAGACGCAGCTTCGACCATTTTTTATTCGAGCTTTTTTGCACGATCACAACTTCGTCACCTTTTTCAATGAGTCCATAACGCTCAGCCATGGCGAAGGGAGACTGAAAAAATTGGCCACCTCGAGCGGCAATGTAGCGATCGTCTTTGGGATCACCCTCGTCGATGAGCTCGTCGTCCAGCTCATTGTCGAGTTCCGCGGCCCTTGGGTCCTCGTCGGACTCGTCTTGAAAGGGAGCGGGCTTGGGAAAATTTTCATCGTTCTCTGGAGCGGGCGGGAGAGGCTCGGCCCCCGGAGCTGTGGCAATAGAGCCCCCTAGAGAAATATCACTTCGGCGGACCCATCCCATTTGAGACCCTACTTTGACCTTTATCCAGGCCCCTGGAGCCTTGCCGATGGCCTCCATACCCTGCCCAGCGCTGAGCTGGCGCAAGGTGACAGCGCCCGCCTGAGGGGAGCTTTTAAGGGGAACCTGACCGAGGGTGCTTACTGGCAAGGCGCTAGCCGCGAGACCGTAAATGAGGCCAATAGCGACGCCTAGCCCGCGAAAAGATTGATAAATCACATCCCCACCCTTCATTTAAATTTAACACACAAAGGACCTAGGACTAGGTTAGGATAGAACTTGTAATGCATGGCGTTATTTAAGGGGACGCCTCAAAATATGAATATTAATGCAGATTCCTCTGTGCCTTCCGTTGGTTCAGTTCTAATTTTGGAGGACGAGATTCTCATGAGCGCTCTCCTTGAGAGATACATCCAGAATCTTTCATCAACGGGCCGATATGGAGTTTTAGAACCCGTGGTTTTCCACTCGGGCTTAGACCTCCTCAATCAAGACCTAAGTCACTACCGAGTCGCGGTTGTGGATATCCTCCTTCCCCAAATTACGGGCCTCGATTTAATCAGAGACTTTAAAGGCCGCTTTCCTCAAATGGGTCTTGTTCCCATTTCAGGCATGGCCACCATAACAATGCAGCGTACGCTCAAAGAAATACTTCCCGCGGGAACTGAACTTCTCGCCAAGCCCCTCCACAAAGAAGCCTTTAACCAAGCCTTTGATAAGGCATGGCTAAATTCCTTTAATCAGCAGCTCCAGCCACGCCCGTCTCACCCCTTGAAGGAGGGGGAAGAGGAACTGTGGACGGCTGGGAAGTCCCTCAACACGCTTGAGATACCCACCTTGCACCGGAAGCTGCTCCGTAAAAAGACCGGAACCGACAGCTAAGTCGGACCTGGGTTAGCTACAAAGGAGAGAAAGAATGGCACGTTTAAAACGAAACTTTCATATTTTGGAAATTCTATTCAGACATGCGGGTGGCCCACCCAAATAAATTCCCGGAATTCAGGTATACCGGTTAACCAGTATACCTGAATTCCGGTTTGCATTTTGCCCGGTTTAAAGCCTTTGACTCCTGTAAAATTCTCTCCTAGCTTCCGCCTCTGGTTAAAATGCCACTAAGGGATTTTACCAAGGAGGATCAAAAAAACTTTTCATGCCCACTTCAACAACTCAAACAACTTCAACCCCCAAAACAAAAATTCCAAACGAGAAAGCCAAAGCCTTCACGAAACTCTTTCGTGATGACGATGACGAAGCGCCTTACCAAGAGAACGGACAAACATTCGCCGAACTTTTTGAAGACAGCTTAGGCGCCAATCCCATTGCTGAAGGCGAGGTTGTCCTCGGACGCGTCGTTTCCATCGGCACCGATAGCGTACTCGTGGATGTGGGTTATAAATCCGAAGGCGAAGTGGCCCTTTCCGAGTTCAAAAGCCCCCAAGGCGAAGTCGACGTTCAAGTCGGCGACGAAATTTATGTCCTCTTGGAACGAGTAGAAAACGACAACGGCCTCTTAACTCTCTCTAAAGAAAAAGCCGATGTGCTAAGGGCCTGGGACGAAATCGCAGAAGCTTGTGAAGCTGGCGAAATCCTCGAAGGTTCCGTTATCGGCGTGGTCAAAGGTGGCCTGGCTGTAGATATTGGCGTGAAAGCCTTTTTGCCCGGCAGCCAAATTGACGTGCGCCCGGTTAAAAACTTAGATCAGTTTGTAGGCAAGACTTTCAAATTCAAAGTTATTAAATTTAACAAAAAACGCGGCAACATTGTTCTCTCACGCCGAGCCGTTTTGGAATTAGAGCGCGACAATCTTAAGAGTTCGACCCTTAAACAAATCAAAGTGGGCGCCATCGTGCGCGGTATGGTTAAAAACATTACCGACTACGGCGCATTTGTGGATTTGGGCGGGATCGATGGTCTTTTGCACATCACCGACATGAGCTGGGGCCGCATCAAGCACCCCAACGAAGTTGTGGCTGTGGGCTCAGAAATAAACGTACGAGTTCTGAAGTACGATACGGAAAAAGAACGAGTTTCCTTGGGTCTTAAGCAAACTCAGCCCGATCCTTGGCAAGAGGTGCAGAGCAAATACGTCATCGGCCAGCGCATTACTGGAAAAGTTGTGAGCTTGACCGATTACGGCGCCTTCATCGAAATCGAAGCCGGCGTGGAAGGACTCATTCACGTTTCGGAGATGAGCTGGACCCAACGCGTGAAAGACCCGCGCAAAATGCTCAATGTCGACCAGGACGTGGATGCCATCATTTTGGACATCGACTTTGAAGCTCGCCGCATGAGCTTAGGAATCAAACAAATTTCACCCAATCCTTGGGACACCCTTGAACTTAAGTACCCCCAAGGTTCGAGAGTGAAGGGCACGATCAAAAACATCACAGACTTCGGGATCTTTATTGAAATCGAAGAAGGCATTGACGGCCTCGTGCACGTTTCAGACTTGAGCTGGGACCAAAAAGTTTCTCACCCCAGCCAAATGTTTGAGAAGGGCCATGAAGTAGAAGCCGTTGTTCTTTCGATTGATAAAGAAAACGAGCGCATTTCTCTTTCCATCAAGCTTCTCTCGGGTGATCCGTGGGCGGACATGGCCGCGAAGTACACCGTGGGCACGGCTCACGAAGGTACGGTGACTAAACTCACCAACTTCGGCGCCTTTGTGGAAATTGAGAAGGGTTTAGAGGGCATGGTTCACGTTTCGGAACTTTCTGAAGAACGCATCATGCACCCAGAAGCCGTTGTTAAAGTGGGCGATCAGGTGAAATTTATGATCACTAACGTCGACCCCAAAGAACGCAAACTCAGCCTTTCGGTCAAAGCTTTGAAGCGCTCTGAAGAGCGCGAGAACTTAGCCGACTTTAAGAAAAGCCAAGGATCGGCACGATCTTCACTGGCCGACACTTTGAATCCGGAAATCGCAGCTAAGCTGGGACTTATCGGTAAAAAAGAAGGCGAAGAGTAAAATCTCGCCATGCCTCTAAAAGCAATGCGAGGAAGGACCCTTTTTCTGTGGTCCTTCCTCGTGGTTCTTGGTCTCAGTGCCGCCTTCGGATTCTCTATATTTTACAATGTTGAAAAAGTGGTTCGGCGCCTTGGCGTGGGGTCTACCGAGGAATCTTTTTCCTCGTCCGGAAACCTCGCGGTCTTAGAAATAAAAGGTGTCATCGACGATCCTGAAAGTGCTCTTCGAGACATCGAGGAACTTGAAGACAAGGCCTCCATCAAAGCCGTCGTGGTGCGCGTGAGCTCGCCAGGCGGAGCGGTGGGTCCGACTCAAGAAATCTACAACGCTCTTTTGCGTTTGCGGGCGAAGAAAAAACTTCTTTGTTCTTTTGGAGATATTGCCGCAAGCGGGGGCTATTACCTCGCCGCGGCCTGCGAAAAAATTTATGCCAACCCCGGCACACTCACAGGATCTATTGGGGTGATCATGCATTTTATGAACCTCAAAGACCTCTACCAATGGGCCAAAGTTCAGCCCGTCACCTTGAAGGCCGGAAAATTTAAAGACATTGGTAACGAATCCCGCCTGATGACCGACGAAGAAAAAACTCTCATGCAGGAGATGCTCACTGATGTGCACAATCAGTTCAAAGAGGCCATTCGGAAGAGCCGCAAAATGCCAGCGGATGTGGTGGAAACCTATGCCGATGGCAGAGTTTTTAGTGGAGCTCAGGCGAAGGCCTTAGGTTTTGTAGATGAACTGGGAGGCGAGTTTGAAGCCATTCGAGCCGCAGCTAAACTGGCCGGGATTACCGGCAAACCAGAAGTGATTCGAGCGAATGAGGGCCGAGGCCGTCCAAAAATTTCTGATTTTTTTGAGGGGAAATTTGCCAACGCCATTCTCAATCGCTTGCTGCATCAAGTGAAGGCCCCAGGTGCTGTGACTTCCTTTAGCCTCAAAGAGGGCGTGCCCTATTTCTTACCCGCAAACTATGCAGGCTCCGCGCCGTGAGTGTGGATCACCTATGGGCCCCCTGGCGCCTTCAGTACATCAAAGACCAAAAAGAGATCAATAGCGGACTGAAGGGCTGTCCCTTTTGCCTGATTGGCGCAGCTGAACCCTCTGAAGAAAACCTTTGCCTCTACCGGGATTCTGAAATCATGGTTGTGATGAATAAGTTTCCCTACAACCCCGGCCACCTTATGGTGCTGCCCGTAGGTCATGGTGGAAAACCCGAAGAAGTTGATGCAAAGGTATGGAATCGCTTAAATGCGGCCCTCAAGGCCTCTCTTGAAGTGCTTAAGAAAGTCTATAATCCGCAGGGATTTAACCTAGGCATGAATGTAGGGTCCGGTGGTGGGGCTGGAATTCCCGAGCATTTGCATTGGCACGTGGTGCCACGTTGGACGGGCGACACCAATTTTATGCCCATTCTCGCTGAGACTAAGGCCATTCCTATTCATAATTTGAGCGTCTATCAGGAGCTGGCTCCTGAGTTTAAAAACTTCGACAAGCGGCTGTAGCTCATGTCGCATTCCATCAAATTCTTCCGATTCTGGGCCGCCCCCCTCAAGTTCATTGTGAAATCCTCCGAGAAATCCTAAAGGTATTAATCATGAAAACTTTAAAGCTAGGCTTTTGGGCCCTCTTTACCGTTCTCTTCCTGGTATTTGCGGTGGCGCTCATCGGGCAGAACGGTGAACCCATCACAGTGACTCTTTTTAACTACACCAGCTCCAGCTATCCTAAGTGGTTGGTGCTTCTCAGCTGTATCTTGGTAGGTGCCTTGCTTGCGACTCTGTTTTTCATTGTGGAACTTATCGTTCTGGAAACCCGCAACGTTCGCATTCGTCGCCTGAACCAAAAATTAGAACGAGCTTTGAGCTCCCAGGCGCAGCTCAGCGCCAATGGCAATGGTCCCACCCTCAACGGCACTTCGGTTACGACCAGCGTATCTTCCCTGCCCACCCTTGAAGACGACGTTTGAAGAATAATTTTCTCCAAGCACTGCCTCTTATGCCCGCACATCGGGCACGGGGGCAACACCAACCCAATTTTGAAGCTCTCGTTCATGATTTGCGTTTAAATGAGACTTTGCCCAAGTCGAGTTTTGACTTGGCCTCCATGGCCTACCGCTATCGATTTTTATTTTTACGTGAGAAGGCCAAGTTTTTAGGTTCTAAAAACTTGCGCCCAGCCCTGGTCGAAGACCTCTGGAACCTAGCCTTTGCCGCCCTTATGAGCCGAGACCAGCAAGCCCCTGCGGTACTAGTCTCTGAGGCCGTTGAAGCGGTCAAAATAAGCTTAGGAGCCACCCCGGTATCGCTCAGCAATGCTTTTTTACGGGGCATTTCCCGCCAGTTAAAAACATTGCGAGAGGAAGTGCAGAATCAACCTGAGTTGCTGGTGCCTCCTGAGCTTCGAAAGCGCTGGCAAGACCTCCCCAATATTATCATCCAGATGGGACAAGACTTGTCTCGACGCCCTCAGGGTGACGACCTGTCCGCTCCCTTTCCGTGGGTCACTCACCTCATGGAATCCCTTCGTTTCAAAACTAAAAATCCTAGAATTTTACATCAGTCCGCCACTCAAGGTCGAAGTCTTTTGCATTTTTCCGAATTGCTACACCGCCAAGGCTTGGCTCCTAAATTTGTTGTCACGGAGTCTAAATATAAGCGGTGGATAAAAACAGAAGAGACCTTAAAAAAATCCCTTCCTGAAATTCAACTCGAGTCTCACCTGTGGGCCTGGGGCGAACAAAAAAATCTCAGCATCCCTACGGAGCAGATGCCCTTCTCACTTGATTTTGACTTAGCCTTTATCGAACTACCCAGCACGAACTGCATTTATCTCAGTGCTTACCCCGACTTGATCGTAGGTGATTTTTCCAAAAAGCTTAGTGAGCTCTTGCGCTTGCAAAGGGCTATTTTGGGAGATTTGAACCATCGACTAAAGCCGGGAACTCCCTTAGCCCTAAGCCTTGCCTCCTTTGATCCCGAGGAAGTGGGTCAGGTCAGCGCTATTATCGGCTCGCCCCCTTTAAAAATTGACCTTCCGAAGGGTTCTTCCCTGCTCCCCAGCGTCTGGTTTTGTAAAAGCGGATTCTAGCGCTATTCTGAAAGTCTATGGATTCAGAGGATCTCAAAGTCCTAAAATCACGATTGCTCAGCCTCGAGGATAATTTAAAAAAACTCCTGCAAACAACTCAGGAGGATTTGATTCTAGCCCAGGATTTGCAAAAGCTCCTAAGCCCCAATCGCCTGCCCGAAGTTCCCGGACTCAAGGTTCAGGCTCGCTACCTACCGGCTTTGCAGATTAGCGCAGAAAGTTTCGACATCCTCCCTACCAAAGATCACAAACAAATTTATTTTGTTTCCAGCTGGACGGAAAGTTACGGACTCAGCTCACTTCTTTTGCAATCGCTTATTCATTTGCAGTCTCGAGCCCTACTCGAGGCCAAACCTAAGGCCAGTTTAGAAGAAATTTTTAATGATATTTCTACTCAGCTCACGGCCAGCAAAAAAAATTCCCGTTACCGCTTCACACTTTTACGCTTAGATGTGGCGTCTCTCCAAGTGACGGGTTTGATGATCGGCGGCGCCCCACTTTTACTAAAGAAAAAGCACGAATGGAAAATTGTGGGCGAAAGTGAGTTGCAAAAGGACTTTTCTTACTGCCAGCCCGCCCAGAGCGCGGCACCCACTCTCGCAGAGAAGGCTTTCCCTGTGCACTTTACTTTTGAACCTGGGTCTCGGCTTTTTATTATGGGAGCTTCGTGGAATGCCACGGCCCCAAGTCTCGAGGATTTTTTGCGACCTTTGGAACTGCCACAAATTTCACGCGAGTCCGCTGACCTGCTCAGTGACTTCAATCATATACTTGTAAAATCCCAAGGCTTTTTAAAAGCTCGGGGCGAAGAGAATGACTTAAGTTTACTAGCCTTAGAAGTGGATCAAAAAAAGCTGCATTTGGCCTGAGAAGGCGTCAGTGAACTTTTTCCATTCGTCCCCTACCGGGTGGGTGATGCCTGGAAAAAGTGCTCTGACGCCTTAATCGATCGTAACACCCTTAAGAAGATCCAAGTTCTCCAAAGCCAACCCTGCCCCTAAGGCCACAGCGGACAAAGGGTCTTCGCTTAAGAAAACAGGCAGCCCCGTTTCTTCGCGCAAAAGTATATCTAAGTTGCGCAGGAGCGATCCTCCACCGGTCATGACGATGCCTTTGTCTACGATATCGGCAGCCAATTCGGGAGGTGTTCGTTCAAGTGTAATTTTTACAGCTTCCACGATGCTATTGACGGTTTCCGACAGAGCTTCTCGAATTTCATCCGATCCCACCTCGATAGTTTTAGGCACGCCGGCCAAGAGGTCGCGGCCCTTTACTTCCATTGTGGTTTCTTTGCCCGAAGGGTAAGCGTTGCCGATCGTGATTTTAATAAGCTCCGCCGTGCGCTCGCCTACCGCTAAATTATACTTACGGCGAATGTAGTTCAAAATGGATTCGTTCATTTTGTCGCCGCCTACGCGCACGGACTTCGAGAACACGATCCCGCCCAGCGAAATCACGGCCACATCCGTGGTGCCCCCACCGATATCGATGATCATGTTGCCGCTGGATTCCGTAATGGGCAGCCCCGCACCGATGGCGGCCGCCATGGGCTCTTCAATCAAATAAACTTCGCGGGCGGAGGCCGAAAGTGCCGCTTCTTTAACGGCGCGCTTTTCTACTTCGGTAATTCCGTAAGGGATACAAATCATAATACGCGGTCGAAAAATAGTTTTCTTCTGCTGCGCTTTATTTATCAGCTGGCGAATCATCACCTGAGTCACTTCAAAGTCGGCGATGACCCCGTCTTTCAGAGGACGGATAGCCTGAATATTTCCCGGAGTTTTCCCGAGCATTTCCTTAGCTGCTGTGCCCACCTCGATCACTTTTTTCTGACCGCGCGAATCTCGCAAAATCGCCACCACACTGGGTTCGTTCACTACGATGCCAAGACCCTTAACGTAAACTAAGGTGTTCGCCGTGCCCAAATCAATTGCGATGTCGTTACTTAAAAAACTTCTAACTCCGTTCCAAAATCCCATTGCTCACCACGATACTTGAGTTTCACTCTTAGGCGCAAGCCTTCTGGCTGCTTGTTTTTTTCCATGCTTAACGCGTTTTGTCGTGAGGGGCTAAATTTTGATTTTGTCTCTTTTGCGCTTATGCTGAAATTGTGGTGACCCCAAAAAAAATTTTACACCCTTTTCTTGGGATTTTCTTAGCTTGGAGCGCCGGGGCCAACGCCCCCGACAAAGCCCACCCCCCAGCGCATCCTGAACCTACTCAGACCAGCTCCGGGGCTAAAAAACTCATGGGCAAATTTGACTGTGAAAGTCTTCCCCAAAAAAGCACCCAAGAGCTCTGGAAAATGTCGGATTGCTACTTCAAACTCGGAAACCGCAGCAAAGTGATTGAAATACTCAAAGCCATTACCACTCAGAACCCTAAGGATGTAAGCGCCTATGTGTCGAGCGCTTGGTTACTTTGGGAAGAGGGACACACCCGGGGAGGAGAGGAAGAAAAGCGCAAAACCGAAGCCGCCTTGGCTGAATTCACCCGAGCCCGAGTTGCCAACCCTACTCACTGGGAACTCGACACCGAGCTGGGTGACTTTTATCTGCTGCGCCTCAAAAGCCCGGAAAAAGCCTACCCCGAATTTTTAAAAGCCCGCGCCCACTTTAATGGGGATTTCTCCCACGGAGTGCCTCCTGCTGAGAAGGGTCGCAAGGCCGCCATCGAAGACCGCATTGCCCGGATCGCCGAATCCTTGGGAAATAAGGGCGAGGCGGTTGAAGCCAGCTGCCGGGCCCTCTACTTTGACCCCGACGATAAATCCGCTGAAAAACGCTTGGAAAGCTTGGGGGGATCCTGCCTGCGTAAAAAGGTGAAGGACCCTAACCTCGAAGACGCTGCGACCAACTCTCCAGAAAAGTCCAAGCCGCTTTAGGACTGAGGGCCTCTAAGTCCATTTTTTTCATGGTCCGCAAAAGCTCTTCTTCTTCGGAGCTTAGGTCTTCAGTCGCGGCTTCTTGGGATTTTTCGACTGCAAATAGAGAAAGCTGGTCTTGGTGACGCAGTCGATCTTGGAGGAGCTTAGCGGCCCGCTCGAGAATTTTCTTGGGCAATCCGGCCATTTTGGCCACGTGGATTCCGTAACTGCTCTCAGCAGGTTTCAAAACCAAATTGCGCAAAAACACCAACTCGCCCTTCCACTCCCTAATTTCCATCGAAGCGTTTTGGACCCGAGGCATGGGCAGCCCCTCGGCCAACTCATGGTAGTGGGTCGCAAAAATCACGAGGGCCTGTGTTTCGTCGTGCAAGAACTCAAGGACCGACTGAGCAATAGACAAACCATCTTGAGTTGAGGTGCCCCGACCCATTTCATCGATAAGGACAAAACTATTTTGATCGGCTTCTTTTAAGATTTGAGAACTTTCCTTCATCTCCACCATGAAGGTACTTTCTCCTTGGAGAATCCGGTCCGAGGCCCCCATACGAGAGTAAAAACCGCTGGCAGGACGGAAATTCATAGCCGCGGCCGGGACGTAAAATCCACATTGGGCCAAAAGTAAACACAGACCCGTTTGGCGCATAAGGGTGGATTTGCCCGCCATGTTAGGTCCGGTTAAAAGTAGGATTCGGGTTTTGTCCCCATCTAAACGCACAGAATTGGCTACAAATGACCCACTGAAAGCCTCTATGATGGGATGACGGGCGTCGACAATTTCAAAGGCAAAGGAACCGGCTTCTACTTTAGGCAAAATCCACGTGCCCAAGCGCTCCAATTTTTGAACCGAACGCTTTAAGCCCGCGAGCGCGTCCACCCAAGCAAAGTACTGCACATAAATTCTAAGTCGCAGATCCAAAGCCAAAACCGAGTTTTGAAGTTCTTCTAAAATTTCTTTGGACCGACTTTCGAGCTTAAGTCCGGCCGACAAAATCTCAGTTTCCTTGCCACGCAGCTCAGCCGTGGTGAAGCGCTCGCCCTGCACCGTGGTTTGCTTTCGGTCAAAGCCATCGGGGACTTTGTTAAGATTCCCCTTGGTCACTTCAATGTAGTATCCAAAAACACGGTTGTAGCGAATTTTTAGAGTAGAGATTCCTGTTTCTAATCGAAGTTTTTCTTCATAATCTAAAAGCCAGGTTTCGGCGTGATCATTTAATTTGCGTAGGTAATCTAAGGCCTCATCAAAGCCCTCTTTGATCAAATCACTTTGGCGCACAAGACGCAGGGGATCGGCTTCTAAATTTAAGGCGCTCTCTAAATCGCGAAGAAGGGCCGCCACTTCTTTTTTACTTTGGAAATAATCTTCCAAACCTTCGCGCCATAAGGTTTCCATCCATAATGGACTCTCCACGGGAGATAGAGTCATAACTTCCTGGACTTTCTTGAGTGATGAAAACAGCCGCAAGAGCTCCTTAGGCTGGGCGGCTCCAATTCGAAAGCGACCTAAGATGCGCTCAAAATCGTAGACCTCTTTGGCATGCTCATAAATTTCGGGAACTCGATCGATGCTTTCCAGAAGCTTTTGTCGGCGCTCAATGCGCGCCACATCACTGAGAGGACTGCCAAGCAAGCTGCGAAGTTTGCGGGAACCCACACTACTGCCACAACCATCGAGGAGTTCAAAAAGTTCCGGTAAGACCGCCCACTGCTCGAGCACACTCTGAGGCAGGCGAGCGTAGCCCGGAGCCCGCTCTCCCGAGATGGATTTTAAATCCCGGGCTTCGGGCAAACTTTTGATGATCTCACTCAAATCCCGTCGTTGAGTGTGCGAAAGATAGGCTAAAAGATTTTCCTTGGCTGAAGATTCAATCCAAGTCGTCAATATTTTTAAATAAGGAGAGTCTGCGGAAAAGTCTCGTAGCAGAGCGGAGGCCACCAAAATTTCTTTGGGGCGAATGCGATCAAAAAGGGAAAAGAGATTTTCCTTCCCTTCCACTTCTCCCTCAAACAATTCGCCTGCCAAATAATCCAAAACCTCGAGCTCATAAATTTTAATTCCCCCGGTTTTTTTCACGGCCACCGACACCAGGTAATGGGGAGCCTTGTCGTCGAGTTTTTGGGGGTTGATCGGCAAGCCAGGAGTCAGAATCCTCACAATGCCGCGTTCGACAAGTTTGGGCCCCTTTGTCCCCGCGGGAGGCGGGGCCTTGGGATCGCTCAGCTGCTCGCACAAAGCGATTTTATGCCCGGCCTTAAGAAGTTTCTCCGCGTAGCTCTCCCAGGAGTGAGCCGGAATTCCGCACATTGGAACCGGAATATCGGCTTCCTTATCTCGAGCTGTGAGTTGAATTTCTAATACGGGTGCGGCGAGTACGGCATCGGTGCCAAAGAGCTCAAAAAAATCGCCCATACGGTAAAAGAGTAGGCAATCCTCGGCCCCTTCTTTGATTCTGAAATACTGCTCGAACATCGGCGTTTTCCAGACTTTTGAATCGCGAGGAGGCACTTGGAGCATGACCTTCCTGCTCTAAATCGGTGGCTTCCATGAAACAAGTGAAGGAAAAACTAATTTAGACGGAGATTGGACAGTGCAAAAAGTGGATTAAATGCCCCACTGAACGTTAGCACTAATCCCATTTTGTTGCGGATACATCAAAGGTCCAGGACTCATCTGCGGAGGATAAAAGGGATTTTGCCCCGCGCCCAAAGCTTGGACGGATTGAGCTGAGTTGGCCGCGGCACCATAGGCGTATCCGTAGTCGTTGGCGGCATCACGAAGCTCCTGCTCTTTTCGTTGAGCATATTGTTTGTAGGCATCGGCCTCGCCCACTTGGCGCTGAGTATTAGCCTGCATTTGTTGAAACTGACTGGAGTAACCTTGCATGTTGTTCACGCCGTTACCGTTGAAACCCATCGATCCCATGGAGGATCCATTGGTTCCCCAAAAAGCTGGTGAGCCAAATTGTCCGTTAGCACCCCATTGACCACTGTTGCCCCAACCGTTTCCACCATTGGCGGTACCCCAAGGACCAGGGAAACCACTGGAAGAACCTGGGAATTGGCCCATGTTACCGCTGTTAATGTAGGCGCCGTTGAATCCACCGTTCATCCCGCCGTTAAATCCACCATTGAATCCCGGAACACCCGAGTTCCATCCGCCAGCAGGATATCTATTGTAAGGATCTTGGAGACCCCCGTTCACACCCAGACCAAATCCACTGTTATAAGGATTGGCATAGAAGGCATTTCCCCCACCCGCACCACAACCGGCATACCAAGGAGCGTAAGGAGGTGTGCCGCAAGCTCCGCCGCCACCACCGTAAGGACTTCCGCCCACTACAATTCCACCATTGCCGTAACAAGCTCCCACAGGGCAGGAACCGCCGTAACCACTATAGCCACCTAGAGAGGCTCCGAATTGCAGACCCGGATAATTAGCTCCGCCACCACAACCGCCCACACCAAAGACACAACCTTGGCCATAGCCTTGGCCGTACTGCGAGCAACCGCCGTAACCAAAACCACCGCCCATGCATCCGTAGTTCATCCCACCACCATAAGCTCCACCAATTCCATAGCCACCCATGGAGCCGGCACCAATTCCGCCCACAATCACACCTTGGTCAGCCCAGATGTCTTGCTGGTGCCGAACGTTGTCCTGGTGTGAGGCATGCATTTTTTCCATGGTTTGTAGAGGGAAATACATTTTTGCGAAGCCCAAGCCTGCGCTTAAGATTGTTTCTAAAGGAGAGGGCTGACGTTTGATGATGGTGGTCCCACCATTGTTAAAGCAGTTTTCAGCACCTCGGCCATAGGGGCTCGAGTAGTCACCAAATCGCACATTCATATTGATGCCGCGATCTTCACAATAACCAATAAGGCTTTCCGCTAGACCTTGGCGGTCTTGGGAATTTCGTTGTTCTTGGTGATAAGCAAAAGCGCGGGCTACGTCGTAGGAACTATCACTGCTGCCGGTGGCGCGGCTGCCTTTGGACCGAGCTCCTGTGGGTGCCGTGAAACGTGTGATCGATCCGCCAGCACCGCCGCGGGAATTTCCGCGTTTTGCGTCGGCAAGCTTTCGTTTGTTCATACGGCAACGGGCATCAATTTCATCAGGTCGGCCTAAGGATTCCAACATGCCAAACACAAAGTTCTCGCAGTAGGGATCCACAAATCCCGCAGGCGAACCTGAATCAGGATATTTGTAAGTGAAAGAATGCACTTCAAAATTTTCTCGGTTTTGGGCGTGCGCGGCACTCCAATTGTTGTTGGGACGACCATTGATCATCGCAGGGCCTTGAGGAGTAGGTGAGGAATACCGACAAATATACATTTGTGCGACATCGTTGGGATCGTAGTTACCGGTGAAATCCGCATCTTCATCATTTCCAGCAAAAATTTTCGTTAGAGGAGTCACCATCGCGAACGCAATAAGCAGGAGTGTAGCTGCGCCTTTTTCCCGTCCCTTGCCCATAAAAATCCTGTTCATAGAAAATCTCCCCATTTCCTAGTTTAACCTATCGGAAGAACTGGATGGAAACTTAAATCCGACGTAAACTTGACTTAGAGATTGGAGAGCAGGTGACTGAAATCAGGGCCCTAAGTTTTCGCGGCCGCACCATTATCTTTCTAATATTATTAAGCTTTCTTAGTATTCCTGGCCTTATTTTATGGAATATTACCCAAGACCAACTGGAAGAAGCCTCCACCCAAATTATGGAAGTTTTAAATCCGGCCAGCCGGATGATTGAACAAGCCAAGTCTGAAATCAATTTGCAGATCCAAGAACTAGGCCTCCTAAGCTCGCTGAGCCCCCAAAGCCGGAGCGGTGCACCCAACTTTGGCCAACTGCGCTTGAGCCCCACTTTGCGTAAACTTTTAGAAATGGAGGCGGGTGATGAAGTCCCCCCCTCCTTGCGCCCCCTCTTTAAACCTTGGGCCGAAAGTGCCCGCTCTTACCAAGCGCGGAGCTTTAGATTTGAAAGCACGGAGGAGGCGCTAAAAGCCTTGCGCGATTTGCGGGAAAAAACTGAAGTTTTGCACAAAGCCTTAGACCGAGAACTTTCGGTACAGCTTCTCACCTTATCAAAAAGTTCCAAAAATCATTTGCTGCTCTGGTCGATGGCCATCCTCTTCGGTTTGCTCTCCATGGCAGCCTTTATCTACTTTGTGTGGGCCTGGATGAAACCCTTAGAGCTTTTGGAAAAAAACTTATCTGAGACTCGACCTCTCCCCCCGCGCTCCATCCGGGGCACCGGACCCTTCTCGGCCCCCCGCGAAATTCAAGCTGTGGTGGAAGCCTTTAGATCTTTTCTTCTTAAGTTTCAGTCCCAAGAAGTGGAGCTTAAAAATCGCCAAGAAGATTTGTCAGAAAAAGAACGAGCCGCGGGTGTTTTGTTTTCTGCCCTGGCTCACCTCACCCGCCACAACGAACAGCTCACCACAGAGCTGATTAAAAAAGAAAAACTAGCGTCGATGGGTGAGATGGCCGCAAGTCTGGCCCATGAAATTCGTAATCCTTTGAACAGTATGAACCTCAAATTAGAACTCTTGCGAGATGAGCTCACCTTAGATCAGCAAGGAGTCTTAGATAAAATTTTATCGGAAATCGATCGCTTGGATGCCCTGACCGAAAGTCACCTACGCACCACCCGGGCTCACCTCCAGGGCTCCAAAGAATTGGGACTCTCTGCCGTGGTGAGGGACACCCTGGAAATGATGCGACTGGAGCTCGAAAAGGAGAGCATAGGGCTCGAGTGGGTGCCTCCTGCGAAGGAAATTTTTGTAAAGGTGCCGGATAACATCTTACGCGCGGCCCTTATTAACTTTATAAAAAATTCCAGAGAAGCTCTTCACGGCGTGAAGGAGCCAAAAATTTTCGTAGGACTTCGTGGAGATGAAAAAAGCTGGGAACTCCTTATTTTAGACAATGGCTGCGGCTTTCCCGATGAATTTTTAAGAGGACCCATTGAAAGCTTTAAAACCACCAAAAGAGAAGGTTCCGGCTTAGGCTTGGTCACGGCGCAAAAAATGCTGGGGGCTTTTTTTGTGGATTTGCAGATATTTAGAGCGGATCCCCCCTATAGTGCCGGGCTTAAGGTATTTTTTGCGGAGCAACCCCTAAGGGAGTTAGAACAAAGCCTATGATTCTTATTGTAGATGACGAAGCCGAAAACCGAGATGTTTTGCGCCAGGTCTTGGAGCGCGAGGGTTACCATGTCTTAGAATCAGAAAATCCCGATGAGGCCCTCAAAATACTTAAAGAAAATGAAGAAATTCGTTTGCTCATCACCGACTTAAAAATGCCAGGCCAGTTGGACGGTCTCGACCTCCTTAAGGCGGCTCGTATTCTGCGCCCAGACGTGGCGAGGCTTTTAGTCACAGCCTTTGGAACGATTGAAGACACCGTGGCCGCCATGAAGGTGGGGGCCTTTGATGTGTTGCCCAAGCCCCTTAAGATGAAAAGCCTTCTGCAGAACGTGGCCAAGCTCCTCGACCAAAGTTCAGCCCCGCATTTTTCTCTGTCGACTCGTTCGCATATCTCGCCTGCCTATGCCCGGGTCACCGACACCCTGAAACGTGCAGCCGCATCTCAAGCCAGTGTGCTTTTTACCGGCGAGAGCGGGAGCGGGAAATCTTTTCTGGCCCGGGTTCTTCACGAAAGTTCCGCCCGAAGAGAAGGCCCCTTTATTGCACTCAATTGCGCCGCAATACCTTCGGAACTTTTGGAGAGCGAACTTTTTGGTTATGAACGCGGAGCCTTTACGGGAGCACATCAATCGCGTGAAGGAAAAATTGGAGCCGCCAACGGCGGCACTCTTTTACTAGATGAAATCAGCGATTTAACCTTGGCTTTGCAAGCAAAACTTCTGCAGTTCATTCAAGAAAAGCGATTTTTTAAATTAGGATCCAACAAAGAAATTCATGCCGATGTTCGCATACTTTCGGCCACCAATCGCCGACTCGACGACTTAGTAGCAAGCGGAAAGTTTCGCGAAGATTTACTCTATCGACTCAAGGTGGTGGAAATTTTCATCCCCCCTCTTCGTGAGCGTAAAGAAGATTTGCTCTGGCTTATTCCAGCGCTGCTCGACCAACTCACTGAAAAAAATTCCATGCCCAAGGTCCGCTTAAGCCAAGGAGCCCTCTCACAAATCTGGGCCTATGAGTGGCCGGGAAATATTCGCGAACTTGAGAACGTTTTGGAGAGCAGCCTCGTCCTGGCCCAGCCGGAGGAAATCCAGGGAGGGTTTTTAACGGAGAAAAATTTACCCGCCCGACTCCAAGGAAGGTCTCTCGAGGCCGAAACTCCAAAAATTTCAGATCTTGCCACAATGGAGCGAAATGCCATTAACCAAGCCTTGCTTCTTACTGCAGGCAATAAAAAGCTGGCCGCACGTTTGCTGGGGATATCCGAGCGGACCCTTTACCGGGCTATGGAAGCTGAGGTTTAGGGGCTAGGCTTGGGAATGCTAAGATAACTGAAAAATCCCTAGACAATTGTCCTCGCTCCAAGCAATTTACGCCCCATGCTTTGGCTGTTGCCCGTCCTAGTTATTTCGTCGGTGGCATTTGCAGATAATTTTCCCATCAAGCGCAGTTACCCTCCACTTCTTAGTTGCCCGGAAAAGCTTAGTCCGCGTAATCTTTTTGAAGATCTTGAAATCTTACGAATCCAACCCATTCTTCATTATGAGTCCTTCAATGGCCATGTCGTGGGAATTGCAAAAGGCGGCAAGCACATCCTCCAGCAAACGGGGCGAACCGGTAGTGCCCCGGCAGCGGCCGCCATGCTGCTGATGGATTACGGAAAATCCTTTGTCCCTTATGATTTACGCTCCCAGCAAGGCAATGCCCGCAGCATCGATTTTGAGCTAAGCTTTGGTGGACTTAAAGCCCTCCACACCGTTTTCACGACAAGTATCCCTACCGGCTTAAACCGAGTTAATTTTGTTAAGCCCCTCACTTTAGCAAGTGATGAAGTCGTGGTTCATGAGAGGATCCGAGACGAACTTTACCAAAAACTGAGGCTGCAAATAGAAGAATTCGGGCCAGGAATTTTTAGTATTGATGGGTCTCTTTTAAGAAATCACTACGTTATCGTGGACTCCATCAGCAATGAAGAGTTGCCGGTGCTGCGCAAAGTGAGCCTGCGGGACCCGTACCACGGGTGGAGCATAGAAGTTCCGCTCAGCGTCTTTATGGAAGCCGGCCAAAGCACCTTTCGGCTCATTCAAGTTGACACGGCGCGTCATTCCGACTAAAGACCCACCGATGCCTAATTTTAACTTTATATTTCTAATTTTATCACTGGCGAGCCCTCTTGCAGCCCTAGCCCAGGGCCCGCAGCGACCCCAAGCATCAGGCATCATTCCCCCCGCCATTAGTCCCAGTGCGCCAAGTTCCCAAGAAAGCGAAGATTCGCTTACTTATCTGAATTTTGATTTTTCAAAGTTTCCAGGAGTAAAACTTTTTTACAACCGGGAGGACGGATCCCGTATTTCTATTCCTCGGGCAGAAGAAGCCGGTCGCCAACAGGTTTACGTGGAAATCTCCTCGATCGGGCAAAAAAGTTATTTTCAGGGTGGAAAACTTTACAGCAGCTTAGAGGCCCTGGAAGCGGGCGGAAGCTTAGACTCTCCTTTTTTAGCTGTGGAGTGGGTGGGAACATCACTTCCTTTGAAGCTCATCCTAAAAGGCCAACTCACCATGCTTCTCAGCGCCCCTCGCGCCACGGGCTCCGCCGTGGAATTTGTTGTGGAAGATTCCATCCAAGTGAAAAGCGTTTGGCTTTTTGATTACGGGATGAAGTCCAACTTAGATTCGCTGCTCCTGCTGAGTACGATTGCGAATTAAAAAAGGTAAAAAAGGCGTCAGTGAACTTTTTTGAGACGTCACCCACCCT
The DNA here is from genome assembly GCA_964477895.1 of uncultured Bacteriovoracaceae bacterium. GTDB lineage: Bacteria > Bdellovibrionota > UBA2428 > UBA2428 > UBA2428 > CAYZFQ01. The sequence goes on from CAYZFQ010000011.1 coordinate 96,678, forward strand.
TAGCTGAATTATAATTGCCATTACCGCCTTCCCCGGATACACCCAGCTCCCAAGCCATGGAATTCTCACTTGAACTTTTATCCTTAGGTGCCGGCTCGGCGGGCTTAGCCCTAGCCCTCCTTTATATTCTTCTTCGAAAATCTAAAAAGACCTCCGAGATTCACTCCAAGTTTCCGCTGGACCCCAAACAAAGCGCCAACGCCATCGCGGCGATCCAAGATTCTGTTGGCCAAAGTCCCACGACTCTTTTAGAAGCCGCAGCACCCACCACTCCCCTTGCGACTCAGGCTCCCCTTGGAAAAAAAACTTGGTGGGACGCCCTCTCCAAAACTCGGGCCAAATTCTCATTCAGCAAAAACACCGAAATTTCAGATCTCAAAAGCGCCTTAGAGGAAGCCTGTATTGTGAGCGACTTAGGTGTTCAGAACACCCAAGAGGCTTTTGAAAAATTATCTTGGACGGAACTCGGAAGCCTGAAAGGCGAAGACCGCGAAGCTGAGGCAAAGAAAAAATTATCTCAGGTTTTTTTGGGCTGGCTCAATACCGAAGCTGCAAAATCCCCATGGCCGGCAAAGGGCAGTGAGAATCCCACAGTGATTTGGTTTGTAGGTGTGAATGGTGTGGGAAAAACCACAAGCATTGCAAAGCTAGGTCAGGAAATAAAAAACTCAGGATTTTCGGTCCTTTTTGCAGCCGGCGACACCTTTCGTGCAGGTGCTGCCGAGCAGCTCGAAGTTTGGGCTGAGCGCTTGGATATTCCCTGCGTGAAGGGCCAAGCTGGAGGCGATTCCTCAGCCGTGCTTTTTGATGCCATCCAATCGGCCAAGGCTAAAAATATCGACTTTGTACTGTGTGATTCGGCCGGACGACTGCACAATCAGGGGCAGCTGATGGAAGCCCTAGCTAAAAATAAACGAGTGATGGACAAAGCCCTCCCCGGCGCCCCGCACGAAGTGCTTTTGGTCTTGGATGCCAATACCGGGCAAAATATGCTGAGGCAGGCGGAGGAATTCTTAAAGTCTGTAGGAGTGACAGGCCTTATTTTAACGAAGCTGGACGGAAGTGCCCGAGGTGGTGCGGTGGTAGCCGTAGCTCGCAAAACTCACCTACCCATTCGTCGATTAGGCCTGGGCGAGAGTCCCGAAGATTTTAGTCCTTTCGAGGCCCAGGCCTTTGCCGATGCGCTTTTGGGTATTGAAGGCTCCAGAGCTTCTGCTCTTTAACAAAAATCTGACTAGCGTCTCAGTGGAAAAGCCCCTAAATTCAGTGGAGGGGGTCTCATGCTTAACTACATCTCAAAATTACTTGTTTTATCTATTTTTGTCTCGACTGGGGTCTTCGCTTCTCCCGCTAAGTCGCAAACCAGAGCACCCGCAGCAAGCAACCCGCTCACACTCAGAAGCGCGATTGAGAGTGGAGTGCTTGCCCCTTATAGCTGCAAAATCTTAGGCCCTCGTAAAGCTTTCCTTGGTGTTATTTCAATATACGCTGCTGGAAGAGCCGATGCCCTAGGCTTGGCAAATCTTAAATTTGAAATGGCCCCCGAAGGCGATCCGCTGGCTGCGCTAAGAAGTGCCACCAAAGATTATGATATCGAATGTGTGACCCATAAAGACTAGGCAACGCGGAGTTCTAAATTCTACTGTGCGAGGTTAAGTGTGACGGTAGTGGATTTAAGTTTAGTATTTTCAATTACTTAGCTCCGTAATTCCCGCAATTCGCCCGAATTCCACCCACAAGTTTACTTTTCCTCTTAGGATTTAAAAATCTGTCACACTTAAGCTCGCACAGTTAATAATTGAGGCTGTCATTTTTATAAATCTGTGGAATACTGAAAGCCGTTATGTCGGATCTCGAATCAACTCAATTACTCCCTAAAGGTAGCCCCAAGGTCACTGAAATATCTGTTGGGGGCGTTAAAGTTAAAGTTCGAACGGATGCTACCCCTGCTTCACTCAAGCAGATCAGACTCTTGGTAGAGGGAAAATTCGAGGAATTCTCCGACAAGTTAGCTCGTGGCATCTCAGCCCATCAGCTAACAGTTCTTGTCGCTTTTAATCTTGCCGAGGAGCTTCTTGCAGAACGCGAGAGAGTACGCCTCCTAAAGCGACAAGTTGCTGAGACTTCGGAGCGCCTCATAAGTCGAGTCGAGTCGCACCTGAAGAAGGTTTCGTAAATAAAGACTCGTTAACTGATTTTTTCCTTACGGAAGCCAAGGTTTCCACATTGCCTTAGCTTCCACTTAGAAAGAAACGTGGAATACTTAGCTAAATCGCAGCCCAGGGCGACGGATCAGTCGTGGGCCGAGCTCCATTTAAAAAACCTCTCACTTAAAGAGGCTCGCGCGCGCGCGAAATTGAGGCAAAGAGAAATCGCCCTCTTTCGGGGAGAGTGGCTATCCTTTCCCCTCCCTCCACTTTTCACCGAAGGCACTCGGGTCATTGGGCTTTTTGCCCCCCGAAAAGATTGGGATGAGTCTGAGGTGCGTTTGAATTCTGCCAATGTACTCACCGCCTATCCGCGCACGAACAACGGCGGCGACATGAGCTTTCACCTTTGTACGTTAAATGAATTAGAGGTCTCACCCTCCGACCATGTTTTACAGGCTCCGGCCAGCGCCCCGCTGGTCCAACCTGAGGTTTTTATTGTTCCCTGCCTCTTTGCCGACGCGAATGGAAATCGCATTGGTCGGGGAAAAGGGCACTACGACCGATATCTTAGTTCTCGCAAAGATTCCCCCATTTGTTGGGGACTTTTGCATTCCGATTATTTTTTCTCAGAAATCCCCCAGGACTGGCTACAGCCTTGGGACCAAAAGCTTAGCGGCTTTCTCACCGAAAAATCACTTATTCCCATTCAGGAGACCATTTTATGATGACAGCACTTTATATTGGCATTGCCTTTTTAGTTGGCGGCAGCCTGGGTTTGATACTTCTCAAACTCCAACAGAAGCAGATCACAGCCGCAGGGCGTGAACGAGCTAATTCTATCTCTCGAGATGCCAAACGAAAGGCCGACGAGATGGTGCGCGACAGTGAGCGCAAAGCTCGGGAAGCTGTCGAGCAGGCACGAAGAAAATTTGAACAGTCGGTAGCCCAAAAAATGGACGAGACCCGCAGGTCCGAGCAACGGGCCAAAGATATTGAAAAGGGCCTGGCTGATGAGCGCAAGAATTTAGCGGAAAGCAAAGAACGTAGCGAAACAGCCGCACAAAAGGCTGAGCGCCAAGCCTCCGAATATGAACGTTTGTCTAAAGCGGCTTCCCAAGCTGAGGACCACTTCAAGAAGAACCTAGAAGAAGTCAAAGGTCAGCTGGAACGCGTGGCGGGCCTCACCCAAAAAGAAGCCCGTGACATGTTGGTGAAAACCATCGAGGAAGACGCCAAACTTTACGCTGCAAAAATTGTTCGTACCATTGAAGAACAAACCAAAGAAGAATCTGAGAAGTTGGCAAAACGGGTGATCTCAATTGCCATTTCGAGGTACTCCTCCGATTATATTCCAGAACGTACCACATCCACAGTCACCCTCCCCTCTGATGAAATGAAGGGCCGATTGATTGGCCGTGAAGGTCGCAACATTCGTGCCTTAGAACAAGCCACAGGCTGTGACTTGATCATCGATGATACTCCAGAAACCGTTATCGTTTCTTGCTTTGACCCCGTTCGACGTCACATTGGAAAAAACGTCTTAGAAAATCTGATTGCCGATGGTCGAATTCATCCCGGCCGCATCGAAGAACTCGTGGAAAAGGTGACTTCTCAAACCAACGCCATGATCAAAGAGGCCGGCGAGCGAGCCCTTCTTGAATTGAACATTGTCGGCATGCATCCAGAACTTGTAAAGACAATAGGCCAATTGCAGTTCCGCTATTCCTACACTCAAAATCAGTACTACCATGTGATTGAGGTGGGCCACCTGTGTGGACTTATGGCTGCCGAGTTAGGTCTCGATGTGAAAAAGGCCAAACGAGCCGGCTTGCTCCATGACATTGGCAAAGCTCTCACCCACGAAATGGATGGATCTCACGCCGTTATCGGTGCGGACCTCTGTGCTCGCTTTGGCGAAGCTCCCGATATTGTATACGCCGTTCGCGCTCACCATGAAGATGTGAAGCCTCAAGCTTGGCTAGATTTCTTAGTGATTGGTGCCGATGCGATTTCAGGTGCTCGTCCGGGTGCTCGTCGCGAACAGCTCGACAATTACGTGCGTAGATTGGAAGACTTGGAGCGCATCGCCAATGAATTTCCGGGAGTGGAACGTTCCTTCGCCATAGCGGCAGGTCGTGAACTTCGAGTGATGGTAGAAAATAGTCGAGTCAACGACGAAGCCGCCGTGATGCTCTCGCGTGATATCGCCAAAAAAATTGAACAAGATATGACCTACCCTGGTCAAATTAAAGTGACCGTGATTCGCGAGACCCGCGCCACGAGTTTGGCAAAGTAAGGCTGATGCGAATTCTTTTTGTGGGGGATATCGTAGGCGAGGCCGGACGAAAGATGGTCACCCGATTTGTTCCCGAACTGCGGAAGAAAAAAAACCTCGACGTGGTCATCGCCAATGGCGAAAACATGGCGGGAGGCTTTGGCATTACTCCCGAAACCTTTCAGGAAATGTCTCAAGCGGGAGTGGATATTCTCTCTGGCGGCAACCATACCTTTGATAAAAAAGAAGGTGTGCCGGTGTTAGTGGATGAACCCTACGCCTTACGGCCTGCAAACTATCCTCCCAGCACTCCTGGGAAAGGCGCTATTTTATACACTCTCACATCAGGTAAAAAACTGGGTGTGATTAACGTGATGGGGAGAGTTTTTATGGACCCCCTCGATTGCCCCTTCCAAGCAGCGGATCGGCACGTCAAAGAACTCTCACAAAAAACGCCTATTATTTTGGTAGATATTCATGCCGAAGCCAGCTCTGAAAAAGCCGCCATGGGCCACTACTTAGATGGCCGAGTTTCCGCGGTAGTGGGGACCCATACCCACGTTCCCACCGCGGATGAGCGTATTTTGCCTGGCGGCACCGGCTACCTTACGGATGCCGGAATGACAGGCCCCTTTGATTCCGTCATTGGCGTAAAAAAAGAGATCATCATAGATCGATTTTTGACCCGAAGAGGCAAAAAGTTTGAGACCGCATCTGGAGATCCTTGGCTCTGTGGGGTTATCTTTGACGTGGTTGACGAGACCGGAAAAACTGTCAGTATCGAGAGGGTTCGCATCGAAATGCAGCGACCAGAAACACACCCATAGCCGTTATGAATACTATAGAAACCAATCACAAAATCACCGATAAAGTGAAAGAAGAAGCTCAGCGCCAACTGGAGCAGATCAAGCGAGGCACGGCCGAGATCATCCCTGAAGCCGAGCTTTTTGATAAACTTTGCCGTTCTATAGCTCACGGCAAACCTCTGCGAGTGAAATTGGGCGTGGACCCCTCCACATCAGACCTTCACCTAGGTCACACGGTCATTTTAGAGAAGCTTCGCACCTTTCAGGAACTGGGCCATCAGGTTTTGTTTTTAATTGGCGATTTCACAGCGCAAATCGGAGACCCCACGGGCAAAAGTGAAACCCGCAAACAGGTGTCCCGCGAGGATGTGCAAAAAAATTCCAAAACTTATTCCGACCAGGTGCTGAAAATTTTGCACCCTTCAAAAACCCAGATCGTTTTCAACTCTCAGTGGAATGACAACCTTAAAATTCAAGACGTCATTCGCTTAGCGAGTCAGATGACCGTGGCTCGCATGTTAGAACGTGATGATTTCTCCAAACGATTTAAGGGTGAGCAGTCTATTGCCATCCATGAATTTTTATATCCGATTGTTCAAGCCTTTGATTCCGTCCAGCTTCGAGCGGATGTGGAGCTGGGTGGTACCGATCAAAAATTCAACGTCCTCTTGGGGCGTGAATATCAAAAAAATGCAGGCCAAGAGCCGCAGTCAGTAGTCCTTCTTCCCATTCTAGAAGGCACCGATGGCGTGCAAAAAATGTCGAAGAGTTTAGGCAACTACATTTCCCTCTTGGACACACCTAAAGACACTTTCGGCAAGATCATGAGTATTTCCGACACTCTGATGTACCGATACTATGAACTTTTGACCGACCGGGATTTGGCTGAAATAAAAAGTCTCCACCCCAGGGATGCGAAGGTTCAATTGGGCTTTATTTTAGTAGAGCGCTTCCACACGACCGAGGAAGCTGAAAAAGTTGCGGGAGAATTTGATGCGGTCTTCTCCAAAAAGCAAGTACCCACAGATGTTCCCGTGATCACTCTAAGCACACAGCAAATTCCCCTCACCAAACTTTTGGCTGAGAACAACATTGTGTCTTCGCTCAGCGAGGCACGTCGTTTGATTGCACAGGGAGGAGTGACGGTTGATGGCAAAAAAATTACCGATACTTCTTACGTCATCGAAGATGTTCCCGAAGCGCTTGTGCGTGCCGGCAAAAGAAAATTTATTAAAGTTCAGTTTAAAGTCGCCCCTAAAAACTAATTGATTTTGAGGAGAACTCTGCATGGCCCCAAACACAAAACCTGAAATTCTGGTCGCATTGAACGATATTCTAGAAATGGAGCTCTCAGGGGTGATTCGCTACCTACACTACTCCTTGATGGTACGCGGTCCTAATCGCATTCCTATCGTGAAATGGTTTCGCGACCAGGCCACCGAAGGCTTTGATCACGCAGCCCAGATCGGTGAGAAAGTAACGGCGCTGGGAGGTCATCCTTCCCTTAAGGTCAAAGACGTGCCGGAAACTAAGTCTCATGCAGTAATGGATATGCTGAAGGAAAGCTTGACCTTTGAGCGTGCGGCTGTGGAAAAATACGTCTCCATGCTGCCCCTTTGCGAAGGCAATGTGGCTTTAGACGAGATGATCCGAGATTTTGTTCGCTTGGAGACAGAGCACATCGAAGAAGTTGAGAAGATGCTCGCTCAGGATAAGAGTTAAAAAAACCGGAATTCAGGTATACCGGTATGCTGGTATACCTGAATTCCGGTTATGCGAAATATCCGGAACTCAAATCTATTTACTTACACTCAATCCACACCGTAGCGTCACAAGTGCCGCTCTGATTGCGACCTGAGTTCACTCGTGGGCTTTGGTCCAAGCAGCTGCCCGCTTTTGCGATACAGCTTACAGTAGCTTTTGAGCCGCTATTACTGAAGGAACATCTTTCTTGAGTGCCGCTAAAGCCGTAGTCGCTAATTCTGCGATCTTGGGTGCATCGAAGTTCCGTGGAATTACCTAAGATGGAGAATTTCAGCTTGGTGCTGAGCTTCTCAGTGCTTAAAGGTGGAACGACCACAACAGGTGCCGGAACATGGGGGGAGTTTCCGTTGTTGATCATATCATCGTGATCATCCTGGCCATTGTTACAATGGTGATCATAGTCACCGTTAGCACAGGGAGTGATGACAGGGGGTTCATTTACCGGAGGTTCATTTACCGGAGGAACTACCACTGGAGGAACTACCACCGGAGGAACTACCACCGGAGGAACTACCACCGGAGGAACTACTACTGGAGGAACTACTACCGGAGGTTCTCCGATAACTGGGGGCACTACAACGGGTGGGTCAACAACTACTGGCGGATCAACCACAACAGGCGGCTCATCAACCTTGGGGGCGCAGTAGACTAAGTCCACCTGCGTGCCTGTTTGTGATACGGGCGGAATGTAAACTGTATTGCTAAGAGGGTCGTAGTTAAAATCTTGGGAGATGCCATCGGTATAAACTTGAATTGTTGAGGCATCTACCTCTCCATCTAATTGGAGGGCGCGTAGAAGCTCCGTGTCGTTGGCTCCGTAGATATAAGTTTTACGATAACAACCTGAAGGAGGAACATCTCCCTCTTGCAAAGAGTTGGCAGCGGCATCGCCTGCGGCCGTGCCTGTGGTCTCACAACCCATGAGAAAGGGCGTGATGAAAAGTGCTCCTAAAAATTTATAAGAATTTCCCATTAAGTACTCCCAGCGTTTCCCGAATAGAAATCCATTCGGGCTTTTCAGAGTCTCAGCGAGGCCGCCGGGCGTACATGAGATGAACTTTACTCAGAGAAAGCTTGCGCTCCTCTAAGACTCGCTGTTTCTACTACGGGTGAGTTATCTAGATGTGGAACTTTGTAGCTTGGTCAGGATAAACTTTGTTGGGGCATTTACATAGTGAAGATTTGGTTAAGGTTTGGGCGGGGCTAATTCGTTAGATAGGCTGATATGTTTCATTATTTCCTTAACTTGGTTTTCGTGACGAGATTTGTTGTTGTAGTCGATGTACATCCCAGTACCGTTTTCCTCGACCCATACAGGATTGCGGATCCACAGATTGTAAAAGCTCTCGCTCACTATCACCGCGCTCTCAGGACGGGTTTTTCTTGCTCGAGCACTTTTGCCCCAAGCCGATTCATAGGCAAAAACAGCTAGAAATTTTTTTGGATCAATGCCCTTCTGCCAGGCCGCAAGGGCCATCTTTCGAGACTGTCCAGAAAAGGGGGTTCCTTTTAATTTCTCTTCGATTTTTGCAAAATCGATAGAGTCCATATTATTGGAAAATTTTTTCGATCTATATGTTCTTGCCCTTTGAGCGCTTGCAGGCTCCTCAAGCTCAAGGGGCGCATCCGAAATTCGCTCAGTTCTAAATCCGTGCGTCGCAGTCTCAGCCCGCACCAAAAGCGGCATTAAATAAATAACTGCCCATAGCGTTTTTTTGGCAACAGAAAAGCTCTTGTTCATCATTCTATTATACGTGAAGCTGGGCTCAGCAAATATGAAGATTGGGTTAATTTCCTACTTCCCCGAAGCCTCAAAACAAGGTTTGTATTTCCGGGCTTCCTGCATAAAAACCTTATGTCGGGGACGTGAGGTCTCGAGCACCGCAAAGTAGTATTTCTGATTATTAGTGATGAGAGTTTTACGATTCTTAATCTGGTTCTCCATAATGTTGATGGCACATTGGAGATTCTTATAAGGGTCAAAAATTGTTTTGCTAGGGTGATTGGATGCAAGTTTTCGATCGCGATTCCAATCAAAGGGACAGCCATGTTTTTGAGAATCTTGGTAGGACACTTGGGTCATACCTTCGCTCACTATGGGCTGGCCTGTAACCGCATCTTTTTTATAGGTCGTGGCGTACTGGGCTTTGCGTCTGCGGGTCGCACGTCGAATCATACGACCCTGAGTCTTAAAGCCAGCTCCTCGCTCATTGTAGCGCTCTTGGGGATTGTGATCAGATTCTGTTTTTGAGAGGGCCCTAAAAAAGTTCTCAAAAAAATCTAGGCGCTGACCCGCATTTAAGTACGCAAATCGTGGACAGACTTTGCCTACAACCGCAGGGGGCAAAGTTAGAAAACTTTTTGGAATTCTAGAGCGCACGAACTTACTAAGGCTGGCATTCCATCCCGGATCAGCGCCCTTAGCGAGTGCCAAGTCCTCCTTAGCCTCGCCCCCTTCACGCCGGAAAATCCTTTGAAAGAAATTACCCTTGTGCCCTTCGCTACGCTCCGCCCAGAGCTCCAGATTCACAAGTACGAAAAACAACAGACCCCACCTGAGTTTCATCTCCCCTTTTATCGGCAGACTTCGTGCCTAGTTTGAGAAGGCGCCTGGCTCAGCGCAGCAAGCGACCTTTGATTTGGTAAATGAGCTTGCGGCCGTGGGGGTCGAGGAGGCCCACTATGAGCAGGTACAGAGTTCCGGCAGCGGCCATATGGGCCAAGGCTTGGAGGGCAAAGAGACCAAAGCCCAAGTCAGGCTTTGCGGCGTAGAGTTTAGCCGGGATGTCGAAGTAGGCCCAAAGATAAATTCCCGCGACTCCCAAAGCTGCGCTTAGAAAAACTCGCAGCAGGCTCAGTGTGATTCTAAAATGGCCCTGCCACCCAAGAATAACTACAAAACTAAGACTCACAATTGTGGAACTCACCGCCGTGGCAAGAGCCAAACCGGCATGGCCAAAATGTTGAGAATAAAAATAATTAAGTCCGTAATTGATGCCGATACTCAAGAGAGAAAGTATCGAAGGAATTTTTATGGAATCTAAGGCATAAAAAGCGGCCACAAAAATCTTTGAGGCATTGAAGGCCAGCAGTCCCACGGCAAAGGCAGCTAAAGCTCGTCCGGTTTGAATGGTGTCGTTATAGCTAAAAACTTTTCCATGTTCGTAGATGAGAGTGACCAAGGTTTCTCGAAACACAATAAGACCTGCGGCTGATCCCAGGGCTAATATCAACGTCCACTTGAGAGCCTCTTCCAGTGTATTTTGAAAGGCCGCCTTATCGCCGGAGCGTACAATTTTTGAAAGCCTTGGAAGGGTCGCCGTAGACAAGGCCACTCCAAAAACTCCCATAGGAAAATGCATGATCCGATAGGCATAAGAAAGCCAGCTCACACTTCCCGCAGCCAGAGAGGTCGCAAAAGATGTGTTCACCATCACATTGATCTGCACGGCTGCGACCGACAAAATAGCTGGGGCCATAAGCCGACCTATGTCTCGGATGGCAGGATCTTGAAAGGCCCTTCTCAACTTGGAAAAAGAAAAAACGGCGAAGGTCGCAATCCAGGGGCGGTAGCCACGCGCGCCAAGGGCGGGCCACATCACCGCCCATTGCAAAAAGCCTCCCACAAGAGTCCCTACGCTAAACGCCCAAATCGCCTGAAGCGGCCCTTGGTCTTTAAAATAAAAAGCAAGTCCTCCTCCCACAATCACATTTCCTAAATTGAAAGCTCCGGCACCGAGGGATGGAACAAAAAACATTCCCAAGGAATTTAAAATTCCCATAGCCAAGGCCGCGGACGACGCAAAGTAGAGGAATGGAATCAAGAGGCGTGTGAGGTCGACGGTGAGCTGAAAGGTCTCGGGGCTGAAATCTTTGGCCATAAGGTGCACAATCTCGGGAGTAAAAATAAAGAGCAGGGCACACCACAATCCCACCACAAAGGTGATCACCGCAAAAACATCATGGGCCAAGCGCTTGGCTTCTTCTTCTGAGCCTGCGCGAGAAAAAACCGTCACAAAAGCTGAACTCAGGGCCCCTTCAGCAAAAAGGTCGCGAAATAAATTTGGGATCCGGAAAGCTACCAAATAGGCGTCCGACACCAAACCTGCGCCAAAAAGAAAGGCAAAAACTTGCTCGCGCACTAGTCCCAGAACGCGGCTAATCATCACCGCCACACTCATGGCCCCGGCATTTTTAGCTAAACTCATGGACTTAGAATAACACTAAAATTCGCTGTCCAAATCATCCAGCACAGCCTGAATTTCCATTTGTGGGGTTTCGTGCTTTTGCTTGAGCGCAATGGGCATCCCGCGCTCACAGGCCTCGCGCGCCCCCTCTCGATTTCCCACCGCCATTTCGGCACGGGCGAGGTAGGCCCAGGCCAAGGCATACTCAGGATAACTTTGGGTGAGCTTCAAAAAACCATCTCGAGCCTCGGCATAACTTTTCTCATCGAAAAGGGCCTTAGCCAGTGAAAAGAGCACGAGCTCGTTGTTGGGATCTCCCGCTAAGAGCTCGCGCCAGTCTGAAGATTTTCGACTCATCTCACTCTTTTAGCGTAGATCAAAAACAGCGGAAACAGGAAAGTGATCAGAGGCGCCATCCAAACACCGGCTTCGGCGTTCGTTGCCATGGACCTCACAGCCTTCGGGGTGCCCATCGGCGCTTACGAATTCGTTATTTTCAATTCGAAAACTTCCTTCACGATAGTAAAAACTCTGGCCCGCGCGAGCCAAGTACTCCCGACCGCCGGCCACCAACATATGGTCTAAAAAATTCCAGATGCGCTCTGTATAGTAGAAAAATGTTCCCGGACTGCTCGGGCTTCGCTCAAAGTTGTGATCTAGGGCAAAAATTTTCCCAGCTGAGGCCTGATAAAATTCTTCGATGCTTTGGGGTCCGCGCGCCAGATTTAGGCCACTTTGGAAGGAGTTATTTTGGAGCTCGTCGTTAAAGTCTCCAACACTCAAAAGCAAACGCGCCGGATGCGCTTGGCTCAACTCGGCCACAATCCCTCGAAGTTGCTCGGCCGTGTCTAAGCGAATCACATCCGCCCAGGCCCCATTTCGACGAGAAGGCCAGTGATTCACCAGTAGGGTCACGAGCTGAGCTTCTTCGCAACGCCCGGTATTCACAGTGACTTCGAGAATATCTCGAGTTTTATTCGGAGTAGGATTTTCAGGACGCTCTCGCCAGGTCTCCCGCCAGACTCGGTGGGATTTCACACTGACAATAGGATACTTTGAAATAACACCATTTCGAATACCTCGAGGATCATCGCTGGGTCCCGTGACGGTGTAGGCAAAAGCTCCTCGCGCATCCGCAAGTTTCGCCAGGCGGTCCATCATTTCTTTATTTTCAATCTCAATTAAGCCCACAATGTCGGCCTGAGACTCGGAAATCACTTTAGATAAGTTCTTTAGTTTGTCTTCTACAATTTGATCGGTCCAGCCTTGTCGACCATCGGGCATAAACTCTTCATCTGCCGTTTGAGGATTGTTTTCAGTATCGAATAAATTTTCCACATTGTACGACATCACTTTGAGAGCACGGGGGGTGGCCACCCATTCCTGGGGCGTGCACCGTAGGTTTTCATCCTGGGTATAAGCTCCCAGGGAAAAAAGCACCATGCCAACAAAAATGGAAGTTTTCAGGACGTGATTGAAACTCATAATCCCCCTGTGGCGGTCGCCGGAAGCGACTCGAAACATTGATTCGGCCCCATCCGAATTCATAAGCTCAGCTTATGTAATACATTAGATTTTCTGACAAGGGTTTTTATGAAGACACGGCGCGCAGTTTTAATTGCGTGCGTTATTTTGAGGCAAAAATAAAAGAGGGTCCAAGGGATCGGCCCCTTTGCGAATTTCAAAGTGCAGATGAGGTCCACGGCTTCGTCCCGTATTTCCAGAGTAGCCAATGAGATCGCCTTTTTTTACAGTCTCCTTCAACTTTACATCAATCTTAGAGAGGTGAGCGTAAACCGTGCTCCAATCGTCGTCGTGCCCCAGTGCCACCATTCGTCCGTAGCCTCGCAGTTTGCGGCCCGCATAGATAACCTTACCGTCGGCCGCGGCATAAATGGGCGTGCCCGTTCGTGCCCGCAGATCTACCCCTTCGTGCATGCGTTCATTGCGCCGTCGTTTTTGCTTACGCCAACCGAAGTAATTTATCACCACCGGCTGATCGAGTGGCCAATCGAAGGAGAAAGAAGGAAAGAGCTTGTTCTTCTGGGGTCCTTCCGCTTCGGGAGTTTCAAATTTCTCCGAACCCAATTCCTCATCGGGCGCTGCTGGGCGGTGACCGCAGGCGGTCATCAAAACCAGAAAAGTAAAAACAAGAAGTGAAATAAATTTCATTCGACTGGCGTGCTACTTTTTCTTCTTACGAGTGGCCTTGTGCGGATCTAATTCCCATCTGGCCAAGGTATCCATAAATTCATATTGGGTGATGTCGAGGCGGCAAGGCGTGATAGAGATGTATCCTTGGTCAAGAACCTCGCAATCCGAACCCGCGATGGGTTTAAATCCGGCGTAGGTTCCCCCCAGCCAATAATAAGCCTTATTGCGACTGTCTCGCTTTTCAAGAACTTTGTCTGTGTAAATTCGAAATCCTTGGCGCGAAACCACTACACCCTTGGCCTTTGAAATAGGCATGCGGGGAAAATTTACATTGAGCATGCAGTGTGAAGGCAATCGGTTCGCCAAAACTTGCTTCACGAGTCCCACCATGTACTCCGCATAATCCTTAAAATATCCAGGATCCTGAGCACCCGGAATGTGGTGATAATCGAGGGAAGAAGCGATGGCCGGAATATCGAGGACCGCTCCCTCACGGGCTGCCGCAACGGTTCCAGAGTAGTAAATATCATTCCCCAAATTCACACCATTGTTAATCCCGCTCACAATAATGTCGGGCTTTTTCTTCAGCACATGGCGTATTCCCATATAAACGCAGTCAGCTGGCGTTCCACTTAAGGCCCACTGATCAAGTCCGGGTTCTTGCTTCACATGGAAAAGTCGCACCGGCTTATGAAGGGTGAGAGCATGACCCATGGTGGATTGCTCTCGCTCCGGAGCCACGACCGTGACGTGGGCGACTTTTTTAAGGGCTTTAGCCAGGGCCTGAATCCCAGGACTCTGAATGCCATCATCGTTGGAGACTAAAATCTCAAGTTTTCTTTTTTTCATTTCCACTCCTCCGCAGTTTCAGCAGGAGGGGCTTCTGGGACGGCCGCATCGGCTTGAGCCTGGTCGCTGGCCTTTGTTTCAAGGTCGCGACCCACCTCAGTGGCAGATTTGGCTTCGAGCGCGGGATGGGCCATAATCACAGGCCGTACGGGGAGCTCCACTCCCGGCATGGAGGGTTTCTCCGGCGAACCGGCGTGGTATGACACGGCGGCCACCAAAAGCACAAAGATCGCGATAAGGGGATAGTATAAAAGTGAGTCTCTTTGTTCCGACATAGGTGGCATCAGACTAAACCGCATTGGAGAGTTTTTCACGACACAAGCTGAAATTATTTAACCCTCAGATAGGCTTATTCTTTGAAAGGGTGGCCGAAGGCTGCTATTTTTTCGCGATGCCTAGACGAAACCGCAATGCGGGTACTTCCTACCGAAATCAAAAACACTCCGATTCTTCCGGTAAAAAAAAACGCGGTTCCGAAAATAAGCGCGTCGGGGGGGCCAGCCCGGCTGCAGAGCCCAGCCACCCGCCTCGCGGCGGAGCTCGGCGCTCCTCGGAACCCACCCTTCAAAATCCTTCTCGGCAAGCAGGAGCGGCTGCAAAAAACTCCAATCCCCAACCTGAATTTCTTGATGAATTTCGGCGCAACCGGGGCAGCTCCACCAAATCGATCATTGAGGGAAGGCTAGACCTCCATCCCGATGGTTTTGGATTTTTGATTGCCAAAGACCCCACCCTCCCCAACGTTTACGTTGGCGAAGACTCTCTCAAGTACATCATGCACCGAGACACCGTGAGAGTGCAGGTGGACCAACGCTTTGAATCTGGGGCCAAGCTTCGGGGTCATGTGCTCGAAGTGATCGAACGCCATCAAAAAGAATTTTTAGGAATTTTTCGCCCCTTTAAAGGCGGAGCCCTGGTGATCCCATCTGATGGACGAGATCGAAAGCACGCCTTTAAGGTTGTGAACCTGAGCGATCCCAAATGGGCCAAGCTCGCATCTGGAGCGGCGGTGCTTTGCCATATTTTGACCTATCCCGACAAAGCACAGGGAACCGTGGAGATTCGCGAAGAAGTCACCGACCCTCAGTCCGCCTCTAACGACACCATGCGAATTTTACTCGAGGGAGCGTGGCCCCGCGAATTTTCGCGCATCGCCTTAAGTGAAGCCGAGCACCGAGCCTTGCGTTGGAAAGACAACTTCAAAAGCACGCGCAAAGATATTCGCCACCTTCCCTTGGTCACCATCGATGGCCGAGATGCTCGCGACTTTGACGACGCCGTTTGCGCCGTGCGCGACCGTAATAACAATATTCGCCTCTGGGTAGCCATTGCCGATGTGTCTCTCTTTGTGACCACTGGCACGGCCCTTGATCGTGAGGCTTTTGATCGCAGCACCAGCGTTTATTTTCCCGACCATGTGGTGCCCATGCTACCGGAGGTCTTAAGTAACGGGGTCTGCTCCCTCAATCCGTTTGAAGACCGAGCCTGCCTTGTTTGTGAGTGTGTGATCAGCCCCCAAGGCAAAGTCGTGAATTACGAATTTTACGAAGGCCTCATGCAAAGCAAGCGACGCCTCACCTATGAGCAAATGCAGGCTTTCATGGACAAAGACGTTTGGGCCCTAAACGAGCTTCAAACCTTGTCGGAACATTTGACGGAACTCGTTGAGGTCTTTCATCGACTTCACCAAGCTAAAGTTAATCGAGGCGCCATCGACTTAGACATTCCTGAAGCCCAGGTGATTTTGAGTCGAGATGGTAGCGTTTTAGATATTCAGCCGCGAAGTCGCTTGGATGCGCACCGACTGATTGAAGAATGCATGCTCACCGCCAACGAGTGTGCCGCCCACTTTCTCTTTGAAAAAGGCACAGAAGGTGTTTACCGCGTGCACGAGGAACCGGATCCCCGCAAAATTTCCGACCTTGTAGATTTTTTATCACTAGCCGGAGTGGCCGTAGAAAATAAAAAAGACGGCGGCTTTCTTAAAGAGCCTAAAGATTTTTCAGACCTCATCGCCCAGGTGAAGCAAGATACCGAAGGCAACGATTCCATTGCCCGCGCCTTACAGTCTTTAGTGCTGCGCTCCCTCAAACAAGCTCGTTATTCTACCGATCGCTTAGGGCACTTCGCTCTAGCCCTTAAAGACTACACTCACTTCACCTCTCCTATTCGTCGCTATCCCGACTTGCTCGTGCATCGCCTGATCAAAGAAACTCTACAAGTTGAGAAGCGAATTCCTACAGCTCTCGACCTGCCTTCCCAGGCCCAACATTGTAGTGACCAAGAACGCTTGGCCATGGAGATGGAGCGCAAGCTTATCGACACCAAAAAATGTCGGTATATGGAACCGCGCTTAGGTGAGGAATTTGAAGCCTGGGTGAGCGGTGTGGCGGAAAAGGGACTTTTTTGCCAAATCGACGGGCACTTTGTAGATGGACTCTTAAGTGCCGACATTTTGCATCGGCGACTGCGCTTTCGCTTTGATGCCGAACACATGTCCTACGTGGGTCCGGGCAAAGCCCGACTTGCCATGGGGTCACGACTTAAAATCAAATTGATTGGGGTCGATATTTTCACACGGAGAATTGATTTCGACTTAGTTGAGGTCCAGTGACCTTACTCAGTCGCGCCACTCAGGTTAGCCGCGCCATGAAGAACGTGGGCCGCATGCGTGAGATCGCAGCGGCCATGAGCCGATTTGGCTTTGGCGCCCTGGTGGCCCGACTGAGGCTCAAAAAATTTGGAATCTCTTCCAAAGATTCCGACCAAGAAAGCACCGCTCGCCCCGTACCGGTGCGTTTGCGATTGTTACTGGAACAACTCGGACCCTCTTTTATAAAAATTGGGCAAATACTCGCCGGACGACCCGACCTCGTTCCGGCCGAAATCATCCATGAATTTGAGAAGCTCCAGGATTCTGTAGCCCCTCTGCCTTTTATGGATTTGAAGCCCTCACTGGAAGCCTCCTTAGGTCGAAAAATTGAAGATTGCTACGCGAGCTTCGACACCGAAGCCCTCGCTTCGGCCAGTGTCGCCCAAGTCCACGCGGCCCGAACTTTGGACGGCGACGATGTGGTGGTGAAAATAAAAAAACCGGGAGTGGAAAAATTTCTTTCCCAGGATTTAGAAATCGTAGAACTCTTTGCCCACTTAGCTGAGAGCTATATTCCCGAGCTACGTCCTTTTAAGCCCAGTCGTTTGGTTGCCGAATTTAAGAGATCCTTGCTCTTAGAAACAGACCTAGAACGCGAAGCCCGGAACATGGACCGCTTCCGAGACAACTTTGCCACCTCTTCATTTTTAGTCATACCCAAAGTCTACAAAGAACTTTCAGGCCCTAATGTGATCACCATGGAACGCCTGCGCGGTGTAAAGCTCCAAGATGTTCAAGGCGTGAAAGCTATGGGAGTGGACCTTTCGGAACTTTTGCGCCAGGGCATGCAGTGCTTTTTTCAGTCCATATTGGTGGATGGTTTTTTCCACGCCGATCCCCATGGTGGAAATATATTAGTTTTAGCCGATGGGCGCATGGGACTGATTGATTTTGGCTCTATGGGCTGGCTGTCTTTTAAATCCAAAAGTGCCGTGCTGGGAATGTTTTTGGCCTTGGTCACGGAAGACTATGAAGCTTTGGTAGCGGAGTACTTGCACTTAAGTCCGCCGCAGAGCGGGTCGCGCAGTTCTACGAATTTGGAGTTATTAGAACGGGAAGTGAGCCAAGTCTTTGCGCCTTATTACGGCTTGCCGCTCAAAGACATCCCAGCTGGAAAACTTTTGATGGAAGCTACTCATATTGCTTTTCAGTACCGAGTGAGCCTTCCGCAAGATTTGGTTTTAGTTTTTAAATCCATCATGACACTCGAGGGAATTGGACGAAGCCTCGATCCCAATTTTGATTTGCTTGGATCGGCATCTCATTTCACGCAAAGAGCCGTGTGGGATTTGTATGATCCTAAGAAGCTAGGTAAAGATGCTTTGTTTTTACTTCGCGACTGGGCGAGGCTGTTAGAGAAATTTCCCCGACAGATTTCGGAGACGCTTCGGCAAATCGAAGCTGGTGAGATTAAAGTTAATATCCATCAGGCCCACGGGGATAAAATGGCCCGAGCTCATGTGGTGGGCGCCTCACGCATAGCCCAAGCCATTTTAGGCGTGGGCGTACTGGGAGCTTCGGTTGCCGTAAGCGTGTCGCAAGTCCTGCCGTTTTGGGGACAGATTTGTTTGTGGATTTTCTCAGGCACTCTGATTGCGATTAGCTTTATTCGTAGCTTGCGGTAGGGCTCGGGGAGCAACTCAGTGTAGGGGTTCGTCTTTTTTTACTACTTTCTTGTCCTACGATCTCTAGGTCCCCTTAGGATCTTCATCGAGGTCGATTTCGGGAGAGCCGGTATCCGTATAGCCATCCCTAAGAGAGCGGCGGGCATTGAGCGCCAATTTTAGGAACTTTTTGTGAATAATTTCTAATTCGGAATCCGTGAGTTCTTCTAAATCCATCAAAGCATTGTGTCCTTTTTCGGAGCTTCGGATAAGCTCATCCAACTTAAGCTGAACCGCCTGAGATTCTCGGTTTTGCGTGTTTTGAATCAAAAAGACCATGAGAAAGGTAATGATCGTGGTGCTCGTGTTGATGACGAGCTGCCAGGTGTCGCTAAAGTGGAACATGGGACCTGTTAAGCCCCAAATGAGAATGATGATGACGGCTAGGCTAAAGGTGCGGGAGCTTCCCGAGGCCGTCGCCGTTTTGCGGGCAAAGCGAGCAAAGAATCCCTTTTTTCGAAGGGCTTGAATAGTTTTTGTCATTTTCAAAGCTTATATTACAGGCGTGAAAGACTCATGGCACGGTGCTCATTCTGCATGGGATGTTTTGATGCTTTTTTTGATTCCCGTTGGCGGGGGAATTCCTGGGGGAGTTTTGTTAGCTAAATCTCGGGGACTGCCTTGGCCTTCAATGATGGGGCTCTATTTTATTTCGGATGTGATACTGGCTTGTCTTTTTGAGCCTCTGTTGAAGCTTATCATTCGAGCGGGGCGTGTCTTTCCTTTCTTAAATAAATTAAGTGGTGAATTTAAAAAAATTCTTCTTCAAACAAGTGCAAAATATGGGAAGAGTACCGGACCTTTGATGTTGGTCTATATTGCCTTTAGCGTGGACCCCATGACAGGAAGGGCGGCGGCGGGGGCCGCGGGGCATGGATTTTTGAGTGGTTGGCTCATCGCAATTATGGGAGATATGATTTATTTCTCGGTTTTAATGGTTTCGACTCTATGGCTAAATCAAGTGTTAGGGGATGGAACACTCACGATGCTTATAATTTTTGCGCTTTTCTTTGGGATTCCGATTCTTGTGCGTCGTTTGCGTAAGGCTTAATGGGTAGCTGCCCTGCCACGAGTAATTCTGTCATTGGACTACCGAATTAAACCAAATTCTCTTTAAAGTATATTTGGATGGCATTGAGCACCGCTTGCTGAAGTCGGGTGTAGTAGGGAGCCTCACGGTAAATCAGATAGACCGGCGATTTTAATACGGTCTTTGGATTTTCGATTTTTAGCTTCTCGTTTCGAATCAAATGCAAAGGTACCACAGCCTTGCCCAGACCCAACTTTACGCCATCGATGAGACCATAAATGTCGTCCAGATAACGACTTTGTTTCGGAAGCGCGCCTTTAACTAAGGAAAAATACGCCGCGGTCGTTGAGTCGTTTTCATCATGATCCAAATAAGCCTTGGCTTGAGGATGTTTTGGCGAACTCACCAAAACACAGTTTTCATAGCCCAGGAGCTCATTGCGTATTCCTTCTCGTATATAGGGGGCGCTGTGAAGCAAAAAATCTACTTGGGAGCTTTTTAGAATCGAAAGAGCGTCACTCAGTTCAACAGTGAAAGTCTGTATCGAAAGATCTGGATTTTGCTGTAGCAACTTGGCGAGAGAGGGAATGAGCAAGGACCTCATGACTGATGAGAAACCCCCAATGCGAATAGCCCCCTTCAATTGAGCCCGGCTATCTGAACTCAGATGCTGAATGAACTCGTCCTCAATTTGGCGGTTTACTTCGCAGTAGCTTAATAACTTCTCACCGCTTTCCGTAAGTGAAATTCCGTGAATATTTCTGACGATCAGAATGGTCTCAAGCATTTTCTCCAAGTTCATAATTCTCTGTGAAAAGGCAGGTTGCGAAAGACCGATTTTTTTTGCGGCCTTAGAGAAGTTTTTTTCTTGGGCCAAAACATAGAAAGCGCGCAAGTTAGGATTGGAGAGCTTCATAGACCTATCTAATATATGAATAGACTTATTCAAACAATCGATTTTTCAAATAGTAGGCGTGTCGCTATGAATTCTTGATACGCCATTTGGCAACAAAAAGGAGAGATTATGAAACTGCAACAATTAGGAATGGTCACACTTTTGATAGGATCTGCATCTGCTTTTGCACAAAGCGAAAATGAAGGGCAGAAAACCTATAGTGTTCACTGCCAAGAGGGCACCCGCACCTTTGTGAGCCATACCTCACTCCATTTCAACGATGTGGATACGATGAAATATTCCTTCTTCTATTCCTACGATTTATATCAATTGGGCCCGAAGCCTACTTTTGGACTCATCGCTCCAGAGGGGGACACTTCCTATCCAACCGTGAGCAAAGTGACGGTTAGTGACGTGGAAGACACCTTTCACGTCAAAGCCAAATCGCAGGTTGTGGGCGGTCGAAACCCCCATCTTCAGACGGTAGAACTTAAGATGAAGAAATTCACGGCAAACTACTACTCACCCTCAATATTGCTCATCAACGGCGTCGACTATGCGAGCACTGCGGGAATTTGCGAGGTTCAAGAAAATCCACCAAGCGATTGGCTGAGAGTAGACGAGGACTCTGTATCGAGGGATCACAACTTCACCTTGAATCAATGCATAGTACCGCCTCAGACGGATTGCAGTGCTTCACCGAAACGATTGTGCTGCGACTGTAGCAGTGGTCAGCTCTCGTGTAACTGAGGGCTAAGGCTCTCAAAGCCAACCCCAGTTTGCCGTCAAAACTCTGGTGAATGAGGGACACATAGGTCAAATTAGCAGTTACGGCTGTTTATACATTAGTTATACTTGAGACATGCGCTTCCTAAGAATTTCCATTTTTATATTGATGGTTCTTGTTTGGAACGAATCTTTGATTGCAATGGATTGCTCACTACTCTTCAGATTTATCCCTGGGGATATGATACCCATTCGCTTTGGCAGCCGACTAAGCGATGTCACTGTGGAGATTCATCGCCATGAGGACATCGATAAAGTGGTTGAAATTCTGTCCAGTAAACGGGATTCAACAATTTTGAAAGAAAAAATACACAAGTCATTTGCTGGTCAAACATGCCCGTGTACCATTCGCCTTCAGGAGTTTCTGCCCGATATAGCAAGAGATTTGACGAATTCCTTTCCCACATCTGAGAGTTGTAAAGCAAACTGCTTTAATGCCGTAATGAAATGGCATGCGCCAGAGACGCCCTTAGAAGGACCTCTTTTTACATCGTTTCGTAAATATTTGAGCTCGAATAGTGCAATTGAACTTGCAGACTCTGACATAAAAATCCTTGGCGATATAATTGTAGTGGGGCAGGGTCATGCAGCAATATATGTCGGCAATGGAGTGCTCTGGCATAAACCTGGTTTTGGATCTGACTTACCATGGACATTTCATAACCTGGATAGTTACTTAAAGGAAGAAAGTCTAAAATCAACAGACTTGAAATGGTATCGTTTACATTAGGTAGGCGAGTGGCCAAAAAAGACTAACTCCTACATGGAATGAGCTTGGCACATTGCCATAGAAATGAAATTGGAAAAATACACAGCGGAGATCCGCTTCAAGATGTGCCGCGTATGCGACAATGAGTGCGCGAGAAAATTACGCGAGGCCAAAGCCCAGCGCGCGCGAGAGCACGAATGACGTTAACAAAATGCCGAATGCAGAATGCCGTCACAGCACCCAGAACACAGCAAGCCGCATTCCATATCTCCATTCCCACAAAATGGGGCAGACCCCGCTTGGGTTACAACCGAGGCCTGCCTACCTCCCAGGAACGCACCGAATCGAACGCAATTACGCGTTAGCTCCGATGTTATGCGAACATAACTAGTACGGCTGTGCTACACGAGCACAACCCGAGGACTAAGCTAATACCGAGAACTCCTAGCCGAGGAGCTTCAAAGCCATAGATGTGGACTGGTTGGCTTGACCCAACACCGACACACCTGCCGACAACATGATGTTATTGCGAGTCATCTCGGCAGTTTCTGCCGCGATATCCGCATCACGAACTCGAGAGTTCGCAGCGCTAAGATTTTCCACACTCACACCAAGGTTGTTGATCGTACTTTGCAATCTGTTCTGAAGAGCACCGAAGTCCGCGCGCTGAGCGGCTACCTTTTGGATAGCATTGTCGATCACCGCAAGTGACATCTGCGCACTCTTCTTTTCGGTCAGCTGAACGCCTTCGAGCCCCAGGGCCTGCACCCTAGCGTCGGCTTTGGTTCCGTCGAAGGTGATGCGATCCACCCCATCTTGGTTTCGGATACCCACTTGGATATCAAAAACTTTTCCGGTTCCATTCAGCAATTTGGTTTTGTTAAATTCCGTAGCTTGGGCAATACGATCAATTTCGGCGAGAAGATTTTGATACTCTACGTTCAAAAATCCGCGCTCATCCGGGCCGATCGTGTCGCTGGCCGCTTGGATTCCGAGTTCGCGAAGTCGGGCTAAGATAGAAGTCGTTTCGTTCAAGCCGCCTTCAGCCACTTGTACGAGCGAGATGCCGTCTTCCGCGTTACGGAGGTTCATGTTGAAGCCGCGAATCTGCGCTTTGAGGTTTTCGCTTATCGCTAAACCTGCAGCATCATCACCAGCTTTGTTAATACGGTACCCGGAACTTAATCGTTCCATGGCCTTGCGCATATCGTTGTTCGATCCACGCAAGTTCCGTTGGGCGTTCAAGGACGCCACGTTGGTATTGATTCTTAAACCCATACCTTGGTCCTCCTGACCTTTGCACCACGCCTTTAGGGTTGAACGGCTTATGGCACCGGAGCTTCCTGCTCCCTAGTTAAATTGAACTTTCCCTTAGCGTTCCCGCAATCCTAGCGGTGAACATAGATAGGAAAATTCCAACCCTAAGACTGCTTCGGAGGGAGCTGTAGAAAACTTGAGCACTCATCGCATAATCTTTTGTCACGCGGTGCGTTAACTTAACTGTGCGAGGTTAAGTGTTACGGTTTTTCAGACTCTCAGAGGGCAAGTGGTCTTAAAGGTTAATTATTGACCTTCGGCAGGTCGGACACAGGCTAACTTACTGAAAATAAACGCATTCATTCAGACTTTGTCACACTTAACCTCGCACAGTTACATCTGGCATTGGTCGCCTAAGTATGGCTTGGCCTGGGTAAATATCTTTTTCTGCCCTTCGATGATTCGACGAGCCTTGCTGAAGTGCCATAGAAGATGACCCTTCCGACTAATTTTTTCCATACGTTTTACTCCCTTGGCATCGGGCACCGTGATGATGGTCTTTTCAGCCTGAATGGCCGCCTCGAGCTCGTCGTCGTCACCTCTGAAACCGCGTCGTTTCACCGACTCCAAGTAATCCAAACCATCGTTACGCAATCCCAGATTCAAATCTTGAAGAACATTTTCCATATTATGTTCCGAGATTAAGCCCAAACTTTTATAGGAACCATCAGACTGAATCATTCTTTCGGTCGGCATCACTACAGAGTCTGTAAATCGACTCAGGCGTAGCAATCGATTTAATTTTTGCAGCGGATCACCTTTAGTCACAAACTCCTGGTGAGCAATATTATCGAAAAAGCCATGTGGCTTGAAAATATTGATCATCGAAGACCCCAACTTCGCCAACATACCGCCAGCGCCCATCGGATTGTATACGATCACATTCATTCGAGGCGGCACTTGTCCTGCACGCTCAAGCATGACGGAAAAAAAACGTGCCATACTTTCAGAAAGCGCCCCACCCAAGCTATGTCCGGTGAATGAAACAATCTGACCATGATGCGCGGCAAAGTAATCCGCGAAAAACCTCATATACCCCTTCGAAGGATTGCCCAGATCATCTTTGACGTCGCCCAAGGCGACACCAAAAAAATCGCGCAGGTGCTCTGCCCCTCGGTTGAAAATATTATTGATCCAATCCGATGTGCCCGGAGTCGTGCCCTTGAAGGCTACGATAAGACTTGAAATTCGATCGAGGGGTTCATAGATGCCCATGAAAAGATCCGAATCAGCCTCTTTATAACCAATGTCACGCCCATAGAGAATATGAGTCAGTCGATAGCCTGGCGGAGCATAATCTTTTTGTGGCATATCAGACGGAAGGGCATAGAGGCCTTTAGCTCCCTCCACACCTATCAGAATTTTCTTTAAGTCTTTGCCCTTGAAATCTCGCCAGACATTATAAATATAAAGAGCGGCTTCAGCCGTTCGCAGATTCAAACAACCCAAGGCTTGGGCCGTGCGAGGCGCAGCTTCCAAGGAACGTAAGATCACCCGGCCGTCCTCAAATTTTCCTTTAGCATGTCCTGAGATCTGAATAAAAAGTTCGGAGTGAGCCTCAGGTAGCTCTAAATTAACAATTTCCCCATGCAATCGACTCGAGAGCAGAAACACACACGTAGACGATAGGGCCAGAAAGCGACGCAACTTCACAACAAAACCTCCAAGATTCCCTTGGAAATAATGGCCTGAGCTGCGTCGAGTCAAGGAAAGGGAGGCCTCTTAGGGCCCCCCTTTTTCACATTAAAGACAATTTAAGCTTCGGCTCGCAAACGGTTGGAGTGAAACTCCCGCATTTTGCGCTCGCGCAGCTCCTGCACATGGACCGCAAAACGCGCCCAAGGCACCACAGAAAGCCGATCGTAGCCAATAGGCTCATCGGTCTCCTCACAAAAACCATAGGCTCCAGCCCGGATCTTGCTCAGCGCTCGCTGAACCAAACCCAAACGGCTTTTGAGGATGTCGAGTTCTTGCAAAGCCGCATTGCTCACGCGCTGCTTCTCGGCAACCTCGGCATCATCCCCCTTCATCAAGCTTTCGCTTTGAAAAGACGGATTGATGACTCGGCTCTGGCGTTCTTGAAACTGATTTTTCAGTTCGGCTTGAAGAGCCCGAAGCTTTCCTTCGAGTTCTCTAAGTTGAGCTGAGCTCAATTCGCCTTGGCCGGAGGTACGTCGCGGTCTCTTTTCAAGAATCGCGGACGCAGCTTCTTCGGAAGACCTATTGGTTGTGGTTTTCGAAGTGGCCGTGGCCGACTTCAGTTTAGAATCGGTGATAACCGATTTCTTGGTGACAGCACGTGCGTGCACCTTTTTCATAACTTGCCCTCCCATAATTTCCCCGTGGATCAAAATGGCACAGCTTTAGGGTCTTTGTAAATATCAACGCTTAACATCGCGCGTTGGTCGTGTTGCGCATTGCACACACGGAGGCTTCCGAATAAATTTAATTTCTCCCATGAAATTTTTTAAAAACACAGCGGATTTAGACGGCACACTCGAGGGAATGTCTGGGCGTAAAGTTTGGCTGAACCACATGCGCTCACGTAAATTTGTTTATACCTTGGGCATACTTTCAATTTTAGCGACAGACATTACCGAAGTCCTTATTCCAAAATTTCTGCAGTGGAACATCGATGCCCTCCAAAAAGGCCAGTTGCATAGCACGCCGTTTGTGTGGGGCCTGGTGGGATTTTTACTCCTACAGTTCGCAGGTCGAATTTTATGGCGCCAATGCTTAGGCCAGCAAACACACAAAGCAGCCTGCCAAATGAAATCCCTTCTGTGGGATCGAGCACGATTTTTACCCGAGAAAAAATTAAATGGTGAGTTTTCTCCTGGGGAACTCATGAATATGGCCACTGCCGATGTGGGCACAGCTCGATTGGCCTATGGATTTACATTAGTGGGCACCGTGGATTTTATTTTTCTTATGCTCTTTACTCTCACGGCGATGTTTTTTATTCACTGGAAGCTCACTCTTCTCACGTTGGCCGTGGTGCCCGTACTTCCTTTTATTTTAGATCGCCTTTCGCGAACAGAGAATCTTCGACACCATGAGGCCCAGCAAGCTCTCACTCACCTCAGCGAAGAAGCTGCGCAAAGTGTAGCGACAATTCGTCTGCAAAAAATCACCCAGAGTTCTGACTTCTGGCGCCGGCGCCTTGAGACCTCCGCACAGAATTATCAAAAGAAGCGCTATCAAGTCGTGCTTACGACCCTCAACTTTATCCCCGTAACTGGCCTGGCGCCTCTGATCTCTTACGCTGTACTGATGATCTATGGAATGAAACTCTTATTCTCAGGCTCTCTCAGTTTAGGGGCCTTTGTAGCCATGCAAAGTTACATTTTCTTAGTCCAAAGTCCGCTGCTGGAGCTAGGCACTATTGTGTCGGAATGGCAGCGCTCCTTCGCCAGTATGGACCGGTTACAAAAATTATTTCGCGCTCCTGAAGCACATGGCCTACGCCTTGGAGGAGAAAAACTCGACATCATTCAAAGTCCTGTTTTTGACCTGCGCCATGTGTCCTTTGGCTTTGAGCCAGAGAGCCGAAAAATTTTGAATGACTTTTCGATGACTATTCCCAAAGGTGCGCGCATCGGTATTCAAGGACCCGTAGGAAGTGGTAAAAGCACTTTTCTTCGTCTTCTTGGGGGCATGGAAACAGGTTATTCAGGCGAGATTCTCCTGAGCGGAATGAAAATTGAGAATTATTCCCACAAAAGTTTAACAACTCACCTCTCTTATGTTCCTCAAAAATCATTTCTTTTTGCTGACACTATTCGTGCAAACCTCGATATGAACCGCAGTTATACCGATGAGGAAATTTGGACTGCCTTGGATTTTGCCGCGGTCAAAAAAGACGTCGAAACCCTCCCCAACAAACTCCACACTCGTCTCGGTGAATGGGGTGTAAATTTATCGGGAGGCCAAAAGCAACGCCTGACTTTAGCTCGCGCATTGCTACGTCGTCCCGAAATTCTTCTTTTGGATGATTGCCTCAGTGCGGTCGACACCGTGACCGAAGAAAAAATTCTGGCTTCGCTGAATACTTTCTTAAAATCCACCACGGTAATTTGGGTCGCTCACCGAGAGTCCACCTTAAGGCACTGCGATCAGATTATAGACTTCGGAGGCTCCGCATGAAGCTGGAGAATCCGCCAAGAAACGCCTGGGGGAGTTTCCTTTATCTGCTGCGTTTTGCACGTGCCGACGCGGGCGCCATTGGGTGCGCGCTATTTATTTTAACATTGGCCTCCACGAGCAGCGTCGTCTCAGCACGTCTTATTGCAAATTTAGTGGACCAAGGTCTCAGCCAAAAAAATGCCTCAGCCGCTTATACTTTTGGTTTCGGGGTCTTGGCCCTCGAGCTTATGAGTGTTGGCACCACTTATTGGGGACGGAGAATTCTGGCTCGCAAGGCTTTGAATTGCATTTTTCGGATTCGTCAGCGCGCCTTTCAAAAACTTTCTGAACTGCCTATGAAGTATTTTGATCAAACACCTCTGGGTCGCACGGTCACCCGCATTTCTTACGACGTGGATGGACTGGAAGATTTTTTCTCAGGCACTCTCGCGCGTTTGGTCATGGCCTTTTTAAGCCTAGCCATTGTTATGCTGGGCATGCTGCTCACCTACCCCAAGCTGGGACTTGTGCTCATTGCCTCTATCTTTCCCTCCATTCTTTGCACCTACGCGTTCCGCCATTCTCTTCGTCACTGGAACCGCGAATTTGCACGACGCAACAGCGCGATCAACAGCCGACTTTCAGAGTATCTCAGCGGCATACCCGTCATACGCTCCTTCGGTGCAGAAGACTGGTCCCAAAAAGGCATCAATGAAGTGGTGGGTTCCTATAGGGAATCCGCCATTAGAATCAATGTACTGAACTCCTTTGCTCGGCCCCTTGTGGCTATCCTCTGCCAACTCCCTCTCCTTATTTTGATCGGTTGGGGTTCCCCCCAAGTCATGGCGGGAACCTTAGCCTTGGGAATTTTTGTGACATTTATTCGCTACTGCGAAAGATTTTCTCGACCCATTTCAGCTTTAGCCCAAGAGATTCAAACCATTCAGGTTGCCTTTACCTCGGCTGAGCGAATTTCCCGATTTCTGGAGGAACGATCCGAAGTGACCGAACTTGGGGAAAATGGGTCAGTTGAAGATCGCACTTTGCGTGGAGAAATTGAATTTCGCAATGTGAGCATGAGCTACACTTCCGACCGACCTGTGCTGAGCCAGATCAACCTGCATATTCTACCTGGCCAAAAAATTGGACTCGCCGGTGAAACAGGCAGTGGCAAGAGCACGACATTAGCTCTTTTAGCTCGCCTCTATGAATTTCAGGAAGGGGAAATTCTCTTAGATGGTCTTTCCATCCGCGAGTGGAATCGTGAGACTCTGCGCCACCAAATGGGATACGTTTCGCAAGATGTAATTATTTTTAAGGGCACAGTGCGAGACAATCTAAATTTCGGCGAGACACAAAGTGACGCCGTGCTACTGGCCGCCTGCGAAAAAATGGGGCTCCTCTCGGCACTGGCTCGGAACGGTCGTGGTCTTGACTCGGAACTTTTAGATCAGGGCAGCAACCTGAGCCAAGGCGAGAGACAACTCTTGTCACTTACTCGAGTGCTCGTGAAGAACCCGGCCATCTTGATTTTGGACGAAGCCACAGCCCACATAGACCCCGCCTTAGAAAAACTCGTTTTTACGGCGCTCGAAGAATTAATGAAGGGACGCACGAGCTTTTTGATTGCGCATCGACTAGAAAGCCTGCAGACTTGCGATCAAATTCTTGTTTTTCGTAATTCAAAAATTGTGGAAACGGGCACCCACGCCAAGCTTTTTGCCCAGAACGGTTATTACACGGAACTCAATTGGAAGTATGCCAAAGAATTATCTAACCCCAACGGGATTTCTCAGGCTTAAAGAAGAGCGGCGAGAACTGCTCTCTGTGGAACGACCAAAAATCGTACAGGCCGTAAATGTAGCCGCTGCCATGGGCGATCGCTCGGAAAATGCCGATTATATTTATGGAAAGCGAAGACTTCGCGAAATCGATCGTCGACTGCGCTTTTTGTCTGGCCGATTAGAGGACGTGGAAGTCATCGAACCCTCGACTCAATCCACTGAGAAAGTGGCCTTCGGCGTCTGGGTACAGGTAGCCGATGAATCGGGAATCGAAAGTTGGTACCAAATTGTAGGCGAAGACGAGATCGATCCTAAACAAGGCCGAATAACCTTCAGCTCCCCACTAGGGCGTGCCCTGCTTGGGAAAAAACCGGGCGACCTTGTAAAAGTGAACCGGCCAACCGGAGAAGCCGAGATGGAGATACTTGCGATCCGAAATTCGGCACCTGCAGATTTTTAACTGTGCGAGGTTAAGTGTGACAAACTGGCTTCAATTGAGGTCTTTCCTAGATTGAAGTTGTCGAGGATAGGGCACTAGTCCATCGATCATAAGGGCCCACTCCTCGGGCAAAGGGACCTGCTTTTGAGTTCTTAACTCATCAAAAAAGTCCGAGAATTCTAAAATTTTTGTGGTGAG
>CAYZFQ010000012.1:0-97500 GCA_964477895.1 uncultured Bacteriovoracaceae bacterium
CTCGCAATTTCTGGGCCTACCTCACGCCTTCCGGTCCACTTCCCGGCGCACAGTTGCCTAAGCTTGGAAGAAACGAGATACTCTCACCCGTGCCCTCCATAATAAAAAGAATCTTCCTAGTGGGACTTCTCGTCCAAGTCCTCACGGCCTACTTTAGCGCCGGCTACTACCAGCTCGATGAACATTTCCAAATACTCGAGTGGCTGCATTACAAAATCCTTGCCGGTGCTGGCTTCGATACCACACTTGTAAAATCTCAACTGGCCTGGGAGTTCGGGGCCCAGATTCGCTCCTTTGTACCGGTCTTTCTTTACTATGGGCCCGCTAAAGTTTTTTACCTCCTCGGAGGAGAGAGTCCTTTCATCTTGGCCCTCATTCTTCGCAGTCTTTCGGCCCTCGTCGCTTGGTTTGCGGGACTTATACTCTTTTTTTCTCTTCAAAAAACTAAGCCCTCCTTAAGCCCCGCCCGACTGGCCCTCTTTCTTAATTTGCTTTTTTTCGTGCCTTACCTTCACGCTCGGACTTCGGGGGAAAATCTTTCCAGCTCTTTTTTTATGATTGGCATGGCTCTGCTGCTTAACTACCGAGAACAAAAAAAATGGATTTTTCTCGCAGGCCTAAGCTTAGGCCTCGCCTTTGAGAGCCGCTTCCAAAGTGCTCTGATGACTCTGGGCCTTCTTTTTTGGCTTTGGCAGATGGGATCTCTAAAAAGCTTCAAAAAACTTTGCATTCTCGCATCAGCGCTTATTCTTAGTTATGCGCTGGGACGCCTTGTAGATTACTGGGGCTACCAAGAATGGACTCATACACCTTGGAATTATTTTGTGCGCAACCTTGTGGAGGGAGAGGCTGCCAAGCATGGAACAAGTCCCTGGTGGACGTACCTAGGGCAGGCTTTGGTGATTTTTCCACCTTTGTCCACTCTGCTCACCCTGGCCTGCCTCTGGGGCTTGGTGAAATTTCCTAAATCTGTTCTGACTTTTAGCATCCTTCCTTTCTTGGTGGTGCATATCGTGATTTCTCATAAGGAGTTTCGCTTTCTTTTTCCGATGCTGAGCCTAGCTTCGCTTTATTTACTTTTTGCTCATAACTTTTGGCGAATTCCCCTCTTGCGCCATGGTTTTTGGTTCTTAAATTCTTTGGCCCTAATTTTTCTCTGCTTTAGCCCCGCGAAGTCTGAAGTCGGTCTGTACCAGGAAATGTGGCGCCACCGAGAACAGAGAGTGTATTTTAATTACGGCGACGACCCCGCCTTACTGAACGGTCGCCGACCTCATTTTTATCTGCCGCAGATTGTGCGCAGTGCCGAGCTCAGCCAGGCGATAGACCGCGGTGATCCCGCGATAAATTCTGGAGCTGAGTTTTTGGTCACAAGTTTTAACGAAATGTCCTTAGCCCAACTCCAGTGCCGAAAAATCTACCAAGACCTACCTCAGTTTTTGGAAGAAGCTTCTTACTGGCCCACGGTACAGCGGCTTACAAAGCTCAGGTTGAGACGACTCTATTTGTGTCGACGAAATCTTAGCGCTCGCAGCGCACGGAAAAAAGCATACCAAAGCACCGGACTCAGTAAGAGCGAAAAAATTAAACTTTTCTTGGGATCTGGCCCACCACTCACATCACGAAGCGATCCACAACAGCCCCCGCCATCATCATGAGGAAGGGCATGATCATAAATACTCGCACTATGGGCCCCACAAGTTGGGAGATTTGCCCACCGACTCATGCCATTGGAAATTCCGTCAAGACCATAGCTCGCGATAGAGCTGTTGGCCGTGATGTCGGACGTGCGGGAAAGGCTTAGCATATAGTATGGGGCATTAGAGGTAGAGGCCTCTACCGATGAAACCAGGCAACTGGAAGCATTGCCAGGGAAGTAATTACAGGGAACAGAGGTCCCATCAACTCGAAGAACGTAGGTACTGCCCACCGATAAATTTTCACAGCGAATGTAGGGGTCGATTCCTCTTTCAGCTGTTGCGAGAACACTTAGGCTTTGGTTGTAAATCACGCATTTTTCGTTGGCCCCGCCCTGAGTTTGAGTCCCATCATTTACGATAACAGTGGAACCATCCGACTGATAGAGGGCCAGCTTCAGTTGGAGGCGACCATAGAGCTTGTAGGAGGCTGTACGCATTTGCATGTCGGCGCTGGTCGCAGTGAATTGATAGTAGTGAGTTCCGATGGCGGTCGTGCCACTGGAGGCGAGAGCGCTGCTTCCCATATTAAAGAGCTTAGGTTGGTCGACACCTAAGGTCGCACCGGGATGAGTTGATGAGGGCTCGGTGTAATTTAAATTGGAACCTTGACCAGCAATATTCACGTAGCTCAGGGTGCGCCCGGCTTCGACTCCTAAAATATTTAAGTCCGCCCCCACAGAAGTAGACCTTGCGAAAAATGAAGGCGCCAATGTTCTCGTCATCAAGGTACAACCCGGATTAAAGCAACCTAGAGAATCGGAGGTGCTGACTCCATCGCCATTGCCGGCATAGTATTCATGGAGATTTCTCCCAAAAGGTTTATATCGAGTGGCATAGGCTACCTGAGGTCCGGGGCTCACCGCACAAACATTAAATTTCCCGTTAATGTCGGTCATCTCCGCGACGTTTACGTCGAGGGTTCGCGAGTTTAATAAAATAACGGAAGCCCCAAAGACCGGAACTGATCCCGCCATCACCGAGCCCTCCACTCGCCCTACTCTGCTCAAAATATTTTCAGGAGGGTACAGTGCGAGCAGTCCCATTTGGTCATCATTCGAAGTTGTCTCCAGTCCTTCGGTTACGGTGTAAACCATGGAAGAATCGCGAACATTCGAATGATCCAAACCAAAAAAGTGTCCGAGTTCATGCACCACGACGTTTTTTAGAACAATCTCTTTGGGGTTGGCGCTGAGGTTGTTGGTGGTGGCTGTTGTAAAACGGTAATTTCGATCATCAAACTGCATATCGGCCTCAGAAACTTCTCCCGAGAGGACAGAATAGCGAATACGAGTAAGGCCAATCGTCCCCGAAGAGAGAGAGTAGGCGCAGCTACTGGAACCTTTTTTAGAGCTAAAGATGATATTATTTATGGCATCACCGGTGTCGGTGCTTGTTTGAGAGGCTTCACAATTGTTGTCGGTAGGACTCGGCAAGCCGTTGCTTTGGTCTAAATTTAATTGGGCCGCTACCCCCACTGTAAATACATTGGTCCACTGCGTGATGGACTGAGCGAAAAGATTTCTTGCCGTGCTAAAATCGAGACAGGTGTAACTGCCAATAGTCGCACAGTCAGTGCCGTTTCCCGTATCGA
Organism: uncultured Bacteriovoracaceae bacterium; assembly: GCA_964477895.1. Lineage (GTDB taxonomy): Bacteria > Bdellovibrionota > UBA2428 > UBA2428 > UBA2428 > CAYZFQ01. The sequence goes on from CAYZFQ010000012.1 coordinate 3,292, forward strand.
GGTTGCCACTGAATTGATGCATTCGAATGGCGAGCGGTCGACTCATTGTCCAGTGCACGATGGATTCGGCCCCTTCGCCGGTGCGCACTTCTAAAAAATAGCGCTGGCGGACATGCGAGTAGAGAGGACCCGAGATTCCCCCTACGCCTAAGAAAAAATAGAGAACTTGCCATTTTTTCATCGGGAGTGGGTCCGCACTTCCCGCACTCTATTGCCCAGTTCATCCAAACTGCGAAGCCGAGTTAAGCGATCCGCATCAAGAGTGTATTTCATTTTTGAGGCGGTGCGCACACCGAAGCGCTTGGTTGTTTTTTGCTTTTTTAAATCTTTGAGGGAGTTCAGGGGCTCAGGCAATTCGTTCCAAGCCGCCACTCGCCGCACACCTGCCGCATCGGGGAGGACTCGCATCTTTCCCTGGTGAAAACCATGCAAACTAAAGAGCCTTTGGCCGTCGAGTCGCTTGAAAAAACCCTCTTCTTCCGGCGCAATCGGATCTAAAAATATAACAAGCTCTTCCAGAAGGACTAGCTCCGGGGCAGAAGGAACGTAGTCAATCCAATCGGAATGGGGCACCGCCCGGTTGAATAAGGGAATATGAAAGTCTCGACGCTGGCGAAATTCCTCCGGGGCTCGAAGCACTTCAAGGGCCTCCACTACGGCCACGCGGTAGCCCTTTTCGTTCACGTCCATTTGCACGACTTTTCCGTGAATCACAATCGAACTGCGGGCGATAAGATCGTTCACGTTCATGGGTAGAACTGTTGTGGCATGAGACTTAAGACCGAATAAAACGAGTGCCATTGTGAGAAGCCAATGGGTAGCGAGCTTCAGCCCCTGCGAGTTCATATCTTCTCATCGGAAAAGCTCTGTCAGGAACTGATAAAAAAAGCGTCAAATATTTGTGCTTAGGCGTCAGTGAACTTCCTGCAGACGTCACCCACCCGAATTCAAGTCATCCCCTCCCAAACGAACGTTCGAAGCTTCTCGCCAGCTTAACCTCGTCTTAACCAAATCTTAATCCTTGAGAGACCAAAAATCGCCGATAATAGAAGGATGATACAGGTCCGCGCCTGCCTGCTATTCTTGCTTTCTGGATATGCCACTCGGGCTAGCGCTCAGGATTTGTTCAGCGCCGCCACCGCAGCCCAGGCCCTCGGCGGCGCCGGCGCTGCCATTGGCATTGTCGACACCATTCTATCGGGCGTGCACTGCATCGAACTCGCAGCATCTGACGGAGCAGCCCCGCCCCCTTCAATATCCACCCACTGCGCCATGCTCCCCCTCAATGCCATGTCGGCGGCGGGAATGATGGCGTCCATGGCCGGAAGTGGCAAGGCCGCGGCCGCTACCGAAGCCCAAGATAAAAGCAAATCTGAAAAAGCCAAAAAGGGAGATAAATCTCCCTTTGAAAATAAAAATGCTCCGAGCGGGGTAAGCCCCGAGGCCTGGGCCCTCTGCCAAGACCAAGGCGCCACCCCCACTTGTTTGGGCGCTCTCCAAGACGATTTAAATTCCGTGATGTCGGCCTACAAAGACGGCCTGGTTTCGGGTGCCATACCTAGTCCCGACGGACTCAGCCCCGAGGAGGCCATCGCCCAGCTGGATGCGGCCCTCGACGGCCAAGCTTTGGACGGCGAATTCGAGCAAGGCAAAGAAAATATGGTGGCCAACCGTGCCGCGGTAAATGCGGGAATGGATTTCGACGGTGGGGGATCTATGGATGCCGTTGGGGGCGATAAAAAAACAGGTGGTCCGACGAGCCCGATCAAAGGCAAACTCGTGATTAAAAATGATTTAGAGCGCTTAGATTCTGAAACGGGCCTGCCCCTCACTCTTTGGCAGCTGGCCACCTTGCGCTATTTAGGCCCTAGTAACAGTCGGTACATGGGCTTGGCCCGCATTGAGTACCTGCGCCAACGCACTCAAAAAATCGCCACTCGGGCGGCCCTTCCTACTGGAATTCGCCGCGGCCCCGCCTCGGCCCATGCGGCTCCCAGCCCTATCACTCCCACGAAACTCCCGATGAATTGACTTTTCTTGCGGCCTCGAGCAATCTCCGCCCCAACATCTTATTAGGAGAAAAGTTGATATGAAAATTGCGATCAATGGATTTGGACGCATCGGCCGTATTGTGGCCCGCAACCTGTTCACAAACCCTAGTTACAAAAAATCTTTGGAACTTGTGGCGGTCAACGACTTAGCCACCCCCGCAGAGTTAGCCTTCTCCATGAAGTACGATTCCACTCACGGAAAACTTCCGGTTTCCATCAGTTCCGATGCCGAAAGCCTCACCATTGATGGGAAAAAAATTATTTGCCTTAAGCAGGCTGATCCCACTCAGTTGCCCTGGGCAAAATTAGGAGTGGATCTTGTTTTAGAATGTACAGGTCGTTACGTAGACAAAGAAAGCGCTAGTGCGCACCTTAAAGCCGGAGCAAAAAAAGTCATCATCTCAGCTCCTGGTAAAGGGGTCGACCTCACGGTGGTGATGGGCGTGAACCACGCGGCCTACGATAATTCTAAGCATCATATTCTTTCCAACGCCTCCTGCACCACCAACTGCTTAGCCCCCTTGGTGCACGTGCTGCACAAAAACTTCGGCGTAAAATACGGTCTCATGACCACCATTCACTCTTACACGAGCGACCAACGCTTGTTAGATAATATTCACAAAGATCCTCGCCGTGCCCGTACTGCGGCCGTCAACATGATTCCCACCACTACTGGCGCCGCAAAAGCCGTAGGGGAAGTAATTCCTGAACTCAAAGGCAAACTTGACGGATTTTCGGTACGGGTCCCCACAGTAGACGTCTCTCTCACCGACTTTGTAGGCGAGTTAAATAAAACTGTGACCAAGGAAGAAGTGAATGCCGCCCTTGTGGCCGCAGCCCAAGGAGAACTTAAGGGAATTTTGGATTGCTCCAATGAGCCACTTGTAAGTTCGGACTACATCGGCAATCCCTATTCTTCCATTGTGGACTTGGATTTGACCAACGTCACGGGCAGTCAAGGTGGCGGTTCTGGGACTATGGTTAAGGTCTGTAGTTGGTATGATAACGAAACCGGCTTTAGCTGCCGCATGCTGGAACTTTCTCAACTCATCGGGTCTAAACTTTAAATCCGTGCCGACAATGAACGCCGAAAAGCATCCCCTCCACGACTATCCGGGAGGGGACCGGATCAAAACCCTTTCTCAACTTGAAGTCGAAGAACAGCGCGTTTTTGTACGCGTGGATTTTAACGTACCCATAAAAGACGGGAAAATTGGCGACGACACCCGAATCCGCGCAGCCTTACCCACCCTTGAGTATTTGCTCGGCCGGGGGGCTAAAATCCTTTGCGCCTCCCACCTTGGCCGTCCCAAGGGGGCCGACCCCAAGCTCAGCATGGAACCGGTGGCTCAGCGCCTAGGTGAGCTCCTCAAAACGGAAGTTATTTTTGCCGACAATTGCGTGGGGGCCGCCATTGGTCGCCAAGCCCGGGATTTGCGCAAAGGAAAAATTATTGTTTTGGAGAATCTTCGATTTCATGAAGATGAAGAGGCCAATCGCCACGAGTTTGCCTATAAATTATCTGAACTCTGCGACGTCTATGTGAACGATGCCTTTGGCACTTGCCACCGCGCCCACGCAAGTACCGACGGACTTCCGCGTTTGATGAAGAAAAAGGGTGCAGGCTTTCTTTTAGAAAAAGAAATTCAAGCCATCGGTAAGCTGGTGCACAATCCGGAACGCCCCTTAGTTTCTATTTTGGGTGGCTCTAAGGTGAGTGACAAAGTCAAAGTGATTGACGCTCTCATGGTCAAAAGTTCCAAGATTTTGATTGGTGGGGCGATGGCTTACACTTTTTTACGCGCTATCGAAGTCAAAACAGGAACGAGTCGCGTAGAACTAGATAAAATTCAGTTGGCCAAAAAACTTATGGCCCGTTCTGCAGAGGCCAATTGTAAAATTATTTTACCTATGGATCACGTGGTAGGAAATAGTTTCGACAATCCAGGCGAGCCTATGATCACTGAAAATGCCCACATCCCCGACGATAAAATGGCCCTAGACATCGGACCCCGCACACGGGAGCTCTTTAAAAAAGAACTTGTGGGGGCTCAAACTATTTTCTGGAACGGACCCTTGGGAGTTTTTGAAAGGCCTCCCTTCGATGCTGGAACTTTTTTTGTGGCAAAGGTGATTGCCGACATGCCGGCTCCCAATAAAGTTTGCGGCGGGGGCGATTCCGTAGCCGCCATCCACGCGGCCGGCGTTGAAGCTGGTTTCACTCACATCTCAACGGGTGGGGGCGCTAGCTTAGAAATGATTGAAGGCGTACAGATGCCTGGAATTGAAGCCTTAAAGGACAGCAGCAAATGAAAATATTAGCTGGCAACTGGAAGATGTTTAAGACCCGAGAAGAAATTGAAAAATTTTTCCAGGAAATAAACCTAACTATTGTGTCCTCAGAAGTGAGAAAAATTATCTGCGTAAGCCACAGTCACCTGGAGGCCGCCTTGGCTATGGCCACCGGCAGTGGGGTGGAAATATTTGCTCAAAACTGCGCCACCGAGGCTTGGGGCGCCTTCACGGGAGAAGTGTCGGCCCTTCAACTCAAAGACTTAGGGATCCACGGCACATTGGTGGGGCACTCGGAGCGAAGGCAATATTTTGGAGACGACGACGAATCCTGCCTTAAACGAGCGACATCGGCCCTCAAAGCCGGACTTGAAGTTATTTACTGTGTGGGTGAGCGCTTGGAAGAACGCAAATCGGGGTCGACACTCGCAGTACTCGAGCGCCAAACTCAGGGAGTCGTGGCTTTAGTCCGCGATTTTCCCGCTAAAGTGACGGTGGCTTATGAGCCAGTATGGGCTATTGGAACAGGACTTGTGGCCGAAGCCGCTCAAATTGCAGAGGCTCATGCCTTTTTGGCCAGCCGTTTTTCGCAGAGCCCTGAAAAGGTCGGACTCCTTTACGGCGGCTCGGTAAAAGTCACCAATTTCAAAGAGATCGGCCAGATTCCCCATGTGGACGGGGGATTAGTGGGCGGCGCATCTCTCGAAGCGAGCTCTTACGTCGCACTTCACAATTGCCTCCTCTAGGATACTGGAGTATTGATTTTTAAAAGCGAAACGCTAATCTAGAAGGTACTCACATGATAACCCCTACGCTCGCCGTAACAGTCATCGTTCTAGGCTTTGTAGCCTTCCTCATTTCAGGCTCTATGGGCCGCGGCAGCTTCTAATTTTCTAAGGAATTTAAGCAAAAGTGATAACATTTCTCACCATTTTACAGATTTTAGCTTGTTTAATTTTGGTCGTTTCAGTCCTCTTACAGCCCTCTAAGGGGGGCGCCGCACTCGGAGCCTCTTCTCAGAGCGTTTTTGGCGGCTCCGGCGGAACCACATTTCTTTTTCGGACCACCATGGTGATGGCAGCTTTTATTGCCGTGTCGAGTTTGTACCTCAGCCGATATCGCATCCAAGAATCCAAGACTTCGGAATTTGATAAGGCCCCACCCGCGGCGGCCACTGCGCCGGCAGTCCCCGCACCCGAAGCTGCGCCAGCACCCGTCGCACCTTCACCAAGCCCTAAGCCCTAAGTTTTACTTAAGCTATACATAAAATCATTTGTTTTGGCAGAATCGCTTTCGCACGCTATCTTCCGCCCCACTATGATCAATCGGGGGTTTGAAATGAAAGATTTAACAAAATTTGAAATGTGGATGCGCAACCAAAGAGCTTGGCTGGGTTGCCTGGGCTTTTTGCTTCGCAAGCGCGAGCTGGCCGACTTCACGGGCAACGTTTGATTCACTCTTTGCGCAAATGATTTTTGATCTCATTAGGATTAGTTGCGCAAGGGGGGAAATGTTTCTCGGCCTCCTTCATAACCTCATCTAAAGCTTCAAAGAAAGAAGTGCCGGGTCTGGCGCGGTCAAAATCTTTGGCCAGTTGCACCCCTAGTGTTTGCCACTGAGAGGCGGGAATTTTTTGCAGAAGTCCTTTGTCGGCAAACAAAAATACCGATTCTTCAAAGACGGAAATCATAATCAACAAACCACTGCGGGCTTTGGTGTTAAAGACTTCTTCTTTCAAAAATATTTCGGCAGCCTTTTTTTCCACGGCTTGATGCTGCCATTTTTTCGGCAAAAGTTTACGGAAGATAAAATCTTGTTCAACTAGCTTCGACAAAATCCACCCCAACCCTACGGCCGCGAGCAACTCCACGGCCATAGGAACTTTGTGGACCGGGAGCAAACGAAAAATAAGTAGCTCGAAAGTGAGGAGCACCCAAAAAATTTGGCTTTTGAAAAAATTATAGTCAGAGCAGCGCTTTAAAATAACCGGCACAAATTCAATGCTGGTGCGTTTTTCAATGCCTGAGATATAGGCCTCTAGTTTTTCTTCGAAACCTACTGGTAAGGAATGTGATTTCATAACTACCAACTCCCCGACGAGCCGCCGCCGCTAAAGCCGCCGCCTCCGCCGCTCCAGCCTCCGCCGCTCCAGCCCCCGCCACCACCGCCACCAAATCCGCCAAAGCCACCCCCTCCTCCTCCCCAGCCCGAAGATCCCCAAAAAGACCTCCTTCGACCGGAGTTAAGACAAGAGAGCAAAATTGAAATTAAAATAAAGGCACCTAAAAAAATGAGGTCACTAAGCCCGCCACGGCGAAAAACTTTCTTCGGACCCACATTCTGCACGGGCTTCAAGCTTGAAATATCTCCACCTGCGAGAGAATAAATTTGCCGACTGGCCGAAACGAGCCCGCCTACAAAGTCCCCCGTTTTGAAAGCAGGTCGCATCACTTGGTCCACAATTCTGCCGGCAAGAACATCCGGAATTTGTCCCTCCAAGCCCTGACCCACTTCAATGCGCATACGCCGATCTTCGGTGGCCACAGTAATCAAGACTCCGTTATCTTGCTTTTCTGTACCTAGCTTCCATTTTTCGACGGCGCGAATGGAAACACCTTCGATGTCTTCACCGTCCAAGGTAGGGAAAATCCAAATCTGCACCTGTACCCAAGGCAAGTAGCTACGAAGCTCTTCAACTAGAATTTTCTTGTCGGCAGTACTGAGGAGTTGCGATGTGTCTATCACTGGCCCCGTAAGAGCGGGGGCCTCCACTCGCGCCCAAGCCGAGGAGGCCAAGACAAAAATGCCCATGGCAAAAAGCAGACTTAGAATTTTAGCTCGCAAGGGATTTCCTAGAACTTAACTTCGGGGGCTTTAGCCGCCTCGGCTTCGTTCGCTACAGTGAACTGCGCCTTTTTGGCATGGTGGAAGAGAATCGAATTTGTCAGGCTCGTGGGGAAAACGGTGATCAAATTATTAAAATTTTTCACGTCTTCGATGTAGCGCTGACGAGCAATGGTGATGCGATTCTCGGTGCCCTCCAGCTGGACCTGGAGGTCCCGAAAGTTTTGATTGGCTTTGAGGTTGGGATACTGCTCAGCCACCACCATTAAGCGCGAGAGCGAGCCCTTCAGTTGATTTTGCGCGGCCTGAAATTTGGCCAGATTTTCATCGCTCAAGTCTTTGGCCTCTAACTTGATCTGACTGGCCTGAGCCCGAGCATTTATCACAGCTTCTAGGGTTTCTTTTTCGTGCTTGGCATAGCCCTTGACCACTTCCACTAAATTAGGAACTAAGTCGGCTCGGCGTTGGTACTGGTTTAAAACTTCGGCCCAAGCCGCTTCGACTTGATTGGCCTGGGTAGGAATGGACTGTATTCCACAACCACTAAGCAACAAGCCCACCACTGCGAAGAGGGGCAAAAAGAAGGCAGGAAATAACTTCACTGATCGATTTCTCATGCCCGCGATTATAGCTCAAATTGACAGCTAGGAACACTCGGTCTACTTCAGAGGCTCGCGGCAAATTGGCCTTTTTTGAGGGCTAATTGTTCAAAATGAGTGCCCACATGGTGGAATTGGTAGACACACCATCTTGAGGGGGTGGCGCCGCGAGGCATGCTGGTTCGAGTCCAGCTGTGGGCACCAACTACTGCCGATATCGGCAGTGGGGCCAGGGGGGCTCTATAGCGGCTTCATATCTGCAGAAATAATTTCAAATTCGCAAACCATCACTGGATCTAAGTACTCCCCCCGATATTGCACGCTATCGAATGTAGGAGTTTGGCATATTTTTACTAGTCGTAGGGTGGGTGACGTCTGCATAAAGTTCTCTGACGCCTTCTCTACTCCAGGGAAAAAGGCTGGAGTAACGGTGGAGTCGGTGCCGGAACTTCTTTCGGCTTCGGAGGCGCTACAAAAGTTGCTTTTTTCTCCTGCATTTCTGGCACCGGAGCCACCGTCTGCGGCACGAGTGCCCGCATGGCGGCGCTGCTTTCCATGCCCATATATTGCAGGTGTTCGAAACTTTTCCCGCGTCCACTGTGATTAGAAGCCAAGAGCATCACTTCGCGATTTTTGAGTCCCAGCCGAGCCACCACAGTGTAACCGCCGTTAGCTCCAAAGTGATAAAAACTATTGGCATCCAGCGGCTGCCAGGCACCGAAAGTGTAAAAATGCGGCTTTTTTTGCTCAAAGATTTTTTGAAAAATCTCCCGCTGAGAAATGGGCAAAGATTTTGGAGCAATCTCCCCGTGGTAACCGCGAATTAAATGCGAAAGAAATTTATTCCAATCTGGCAGCGAACAAAGAACACCCGAACCACCCACTAAATTGGCGGCCTCAAGGTGCTCAGATTTTTCAAAGGATTCTACTTTGTCTTTATACTGCCCATCGGGAACTCGCTTGAGCTTTTCAGAATAACCCAAAGTTTGGGCGTAGTTTTCCAGTGGTTGGACAAAGCAACTTTCCATTTCTAAGGGAGCAAAAATATATTCCTGAAGTTGCTGGTCCCATCGCTTCAAAGTGAAGCGCTCGGTCAGATAAGCCAAAACAGAATAGGCAAAGGTGGAGTATTTGTAAGGAGTATTATTGCTTCCCTTCCCACTCAGTAAAAAATCTTCAACGGCTAAGGAGGAGTAATCCATCTTTTTGTAATAATCGTCGGGCAGGCCTGCCGTGTGAGTGATCAAGGATTCTAATCTCACGGCTTTGAGATCTTCAGATAGTATGAGAGGCAAATAATTTCGGGTCGCAATGCCATTGATTTTTTCTACAACCTCACCAAGGGTGGAATCGAAGCTCAGTTTTAAATCCGGATTTTCAAAGAGGCGGGCTAGGAGCACTACCGTAAAGGCCTTAGTGCAGGAACCCAGAGGAAATACCGCCTCGCTAGTTAAGGGCGGACCCACTTGCTCAGGCACGCTTGAGCCCACGGCACTCTTAACCGTGAAGTCCTTTTCGGGGTTGGGGCTAAGTTGGGAGTAGAAAGCTACAATTCCTGGCCACTTATAAGCTTTGAGATATCCTTCTAACTTTTGACCCAGAATTTTTTGAGGATCGGGGTCACTATGGGCTGGAGCTGAGCTGAAAAAGGCGCCTAAGAGTACGAAAGCAAAGAATTTTTGCATGGGTGGGTCATAGCATGATTTACGCCGCATTGCAGCAATGAACTTAGCAGCCTGGGGTGCCTCTTAGGCAGGGATAGGCTGCGGGGGCGGGGGAATCGGGGACCTTCCAAATAGTCGTAAAGTTCCAGCCTGAAAATATTGACCCACTCAGTTGCGACGAATTGATTTTAAGCTGAGGCGTAGTTTTCCCAAGATTTAAAGCATCCGAGGCGAGAGGCATGGCATTCGGTAAATTGGTGGAAGGAGGAGGTGGAAAAAGAGTTGAATCGTAAAAAGTACTAGGGACAACAGGGTTTCCATTGCCGTATGTGCATACCTTGTAACCTAGGGGCTGAGGATCCCTATTAAAAGTTTGGTCCCCAGCCACAGGTCTTGCACATCTGCCCGCGCAGTTAGAACTGAAACTCGAAGGGGCAGCATAGGAACTTCGAATTCTACAAAGTTCTCCCCCGCCACTTCCCGAGCTCGACATCCACAATCCAATAAAGGGGGCAACCGATCCTGGCTGAACACTAGTGGTAGAACTGCCTTCATTATGGCCCGTAATGCTAGAAGTCACGTAAGAGTCATCAATGTAATATTGATTGTAGCTTCCAAAACCGATCAATCCTCCAACAAGCTTGCAAGCAGGCACGTTAAGAAGGCCCTTAGAAAAAGATTTACTGATTGTTGTTGAGCCTGAGTTTCCGTTAGAAACAGACCCTACCAATCCTCCAATAGTGCACCAACCCTGCGCATGGCCGGTGGTGGGAGCATTGTTAATTAGTTTTGTAACATCCCCCAAAGAATAAGAGAGAGTAATGGAGAGACTTCCCCACGTCATACCACCGATAAGACCTCCCCACGTGGGAGGCTCGGTGACAGTGCCATTCCAAAAGCTACTGTTCATCACCACATTGCCATCCGCATAGCCCACCAAACCTCCCGCTCGACCCAATCCATTTCCTGAAGCTCCTGTAAAGGAGATGTTAGCTTGGGAGTGGGATGAGGTAATATTAAGGCTTCTAAAAATAGTTGGCGTCGTCCCCCGATTGTCTCCATTATTTCCATGAAATGTTGCAATGAGCCCCCCCACTGCAGTCATGTAGGAAGCGGGAAGATTCGTCATAGAAACGAGGACCGAAGAACCTGAGATACTGGCGTCGCCGGTTTTGTAATTGCCTCCACTTGCGACGAGCCCCCCCAAAAGACCGCCCCCCTGAGCAGCTCCTGAATGCTGGATCTGAGTATTCCCTCCCACAGTGGAATTCACAATGTTAAAACCTTGAACCACACCCAACAATCCGCCGACATTTGTTCCCGCCAAAACGTTGGTTCCCGTCAAATGACAATTATTTACAGTGACCACACTTTGATCATCCGCCATCATATGAACGCCAGAAACAAAGGCTCCAACCGTGGCATAGGTTGCTGGAGGAGCCGACATGATCACATTTGAAAGGGTGAGGTTTTTAATCGTGAAGCTTGAACGACCCGCCCAAGAAAAACCTAAAGAACCGTTGATGGGTCCCCCTGCTGAATTCACGGGGCTTCCCATGCTCAGATTCGAAATCGTAAATCCCCCTCCATCAAAACCCGAGGCCTCAGTGCTGGCGCTGAAATTTAAAGTGTGAAAATTCGTCCCCAAAGAACTCAAATCCAAATCATTCTTCAAAATAAAAAACTTATTGGGATATCCACTTCGAATATTATCCAGCTGAGCCACCGTGCAGATTTGATAGGGATTCAAGGCCGAACCGATTCCAAAACCCGAAGGATCTGTGGCTGAAGGGTCGCAGGGCACCGTGAGCCGAACGCCTGAGCTACTTTTGGTTCCATTTTTTAGAGTGGAAATAATATAGAGACGGTTGGCCTTATCGGCCGAACCGGAGTCGGCTGTTTTGCAGGAATGGCTGCATGTGGAATCCGCAGGGTCGGCTACAAAGGGGCCGCCCGCCGCCTGGCAAGCAAAGGTCGCAAAATCTATAGAATTTGTTTTTAAAAGGGAGCCCTTCAGATTCTGCGCCCAAATCTCGCCGCAATTTTTACCTAGATTTGTATCTCGTGAAGCATTGAGTCGTTTCTGAGCATCGGCCTTGTTCTTAGAAATAAACTGAACTAGTAAGCCTACTCCCATGAGTGCCAGAGTCATCAACACCAGCGCCGACACCATTAAGGCCATGCCCGACTTAGAGTTTTTTAATTTCTTCATATCCGTCCCCTGCCTAATTCTACCTGAAAAATAACTTTTGTTAGGGGACGAATTTTAGGATTTTTTTTTGTAAGTCCTTTAGAGTGAAGCTTAGGGATGATTCGAATTAATCATAAGAATGGCTTTTCATTGGTTGAACTCACCGTAGTTTTAATGCTGGCTGGAGTTTCGAGCCTTGTGCTTATGGAGTTTACCAATTTTTTCACTCAAAGAAAAACAGCCCTGACTAACTCTGAAGAAGGGCTGGCCGCCTTGATTCTTCCCCTAGAGCAGCTGCGAGCCGACACAAAGATAGCAAAGGCCGCCTCCCTAAACGCGCAGGTATTAACCCTTGAGTTTGAGGATTTAAACTCTACTTCGAACCTTTTGAATCGTATTATCGTTAGGTATTCCTATGACTCTGCCACCAAGATTTTGCAAAGAAGCTTGCAAAACCTCAGCACCGGAGCCCCAGCTGCCATTCTGAATTTTCCTAACTTTAAACGAGTGGATTGGTGCTTGGACGAGGCCGGGGCCAATTGCAACATGGGGATTGATCGCTATGCGTCCAGTAGCAAACGGCTTGTAGCCGAATTCTGGTATGAGAATTCTTTTAAGGCCGAGCAAAGTTTGCCTTTTATAGCCGACCTCAACAACATTCCCTTTGATTGCCGCGGCAGCATGAATACATTCTCCCTAAAGGCCACTCGATGAAAAGTAAAAGTCGCAAGGGCTTTACCATCATAGAGATTCTCGTCACTCTTGCCATTACCTTAGGCATCGCTGCAGGGGTGGCCTCCATGTTTAGCAAGGGAAGCAATCAGTCCGCACAAAACCTAAAGCGGTGGCAGGCTCAGCTCGTGGCCGAAAGTCTGGCAGAAATTATTTCCTCACTGAGCGCGTACGATTTTCATGAACTCCTCAAAGATAAAACCCCTAATGGCGACGGGGCCTTCATTTTGACCGATGCCGACCAAAGCTGGATGACTTACTGGAAAAGTCGTCCAGGTATCGAGTCTGTTTCTCTTGAAGTAAAAATCGTCCAACCCCTCAGCCCCACAGCGCTCACCTCAGTGCCCGCACTTGAAAGTCTCTATCAGTATGAGCGACACATCTCAGCCGATGTAACCTTCAAACGCTCACCCACGGCAGAGCCCGAAGCCCTACCCCGCTGGACTAAAAAGCTTTCGGCCCTGAGTCGTCCCAGCGTTGTTTCCATGAGTCTTAACTCCTATATGGGTTGCGCATTAAGAGCCGATGGCCTGCTTAAATGCTGGAATCCCAGTGCAGGAATTCTTGGGACCAATAAGCCCACAACAAATTTCGCAACCGAAAATTACGTGAGATTTTTCAGTGCCGGAAACTCCCATGCCTGCGCAAGTTACGAGGCGGGTACCGTCAAATGCTGGGGCTCTAACGCTCAATTTCAATTAGCACGCGCCCTACCCCTCACCTCTAGTCCCGACCCTCTACCTGTGGCCGGACTTCCCACGGAAGGGATTCATAAAGTCGTCGTCGGAAATACCTTTAGCTGCGCCCTCACGGGGGCCACAGGCCAAATTTACTGCTGGGGCTCAGGTTACCGAACAAGCAATCCCCACATTCCCCTCGTCCTTCCGAATACCTCCAATATTTTAGATCTTTCAGCTGGAAACACTTCCATGGCACTACTCACTAGCACAGGAACTGTTTTACGATGGACCACAGGAGGAACGACCACTCCTAACGCCCCCACCGCCGTTGCCAATATTTTAAGCGCCACGCAAATCAGCATGAGTTCTTCGGGTCGACATGCCTGCGCCCGCATCGGAGATGGCCGAGTGATGTGCTGGGGCAGCGACAACAGTTATGGGCAACTTGGCAATGGAACAACCACGGCGTCCGTGGCCACGGGAGTGGTGGTGCTAAAACCCGATAGCACTCCCCTACTGGGAGTCGTGAGTGTTGCCGTCGGAGATGATCACTCTTGCGCCTACACCACCACGGGCTCGGTGGAATGCTGGGGGCGAAACGATAAATTCCAATTAGGACTTACAGGAACCAACACCTCAAGCTACGCTCGAACGGTAGGAAGCTTGGCCGCGGGAGGAGTCTTTCCCGCAGGTCGGATGGCAAAAGGAATTTTTGCAGGACTCGGCAACAGCTGCGCTCTTTTAGACAACGGAAATAGCAGTTGCTGGGGAGTTGCTGCCGGAGGTGCCGATGGGAGTGGAGCCGCGGTGCCTCGGACGAGTTTGGATCTTTGTCTTTAGCGTGAAAGCGTAGTTTCCGGGAACTCCTGCGGGCAATCGGCTCGATTTTTTCTTTGATGTTTTAAAACAATCTCATCTCGGAGTTCCCAAAACGCAGAGTAATTTTCGATGCTCTCTTTATTTTTTTCAAGCACTTCAAAGATAGTTGTGGGTAGTGATGAGGCCTGATTTAATGCCCGAAGTATTAAATAAATCCCCTTCGGGTCCCCTCGCCTAAAAATTTCTTTAACTAAATCATGATGAACACAGCCCATCACAGCAAAAACCCATAAGGCAAAGGGACTATGTTTACGGGCTTTCTCCAACTCAAAGAGCCGCGCTCCGAGGTCTCCCTTCACTTCATTTCGCAAATAGGAAATTAAAGCTGCTCGCGCCACTTTATCGGGCTGACTTGGAAATTTTTTAATCAGTTCTGCCTCACTAAGACCTACAAAAGGTGGCTTTTCGGGCAAAGCGGCACTCCGACTGAGATTTTTTTTCACTTTTTTCTGAGATAGATTCGTCATATAGGCCTGGTGCTTAGCGATCACTTCTTCATTTATGATCGTGACATTCATATAATTGTTAGCGCTGGAAATCGTGGGGTCGCCAGGCAATAAGTGATTAGTAAGAATATAATCGTTTGCTGAAATTGATATTCCGCTCATCTCTTGCGCGGCATTTTCCAATCCCTTAAGAAACTCAGTCTCAAGCCGTGACTCGATCAGGGTGTAGGGATCATCCCAAAGAGGAGAAGCATCGCCTCCCATTCCATGCACAAAGCCTATGGAAAGTTTAGGCTGTGCGCCCGCCTCACTCACTTCGTTCTCATCGCTTAGAGGAGAAAAATTCTTTTCCACAACTTTTTTATCGGTTGGGCTGAACTTGGAGTACTGAGAGTCTCGCATCACCACAGTTTCCATGGGTTGAAAATAGGGATCCGCAGTTAAGAAGGCATTTTGAGAGTGCAGATCAACCGATTGCAATCCCCGCTTAAACCATTGCTCAAATACCGCCCGACCCATAGCCTGACCTAAAATCTGCGACCAAAATTCAATCGGGTCGCTGCGACCATTGGCGAGTGCCAAAACAATTCCCCAGTAATTGTGAATGGGGGTAAATAGGGGGAGCAAATGCCTACCCTCCTCAAAAAAACCCGTGTAGTCTCTAAAACTTTGGCCCTGCCAACCGCAGCGTATGGCCTTAGGTTCGGGAACAAATCTCACATAATCTAAGGGATCGCGTTCTTGGGCGAGAACAAGGTAATCTGAAACACTCACTGCCAAATCGGCACTTTCTCCGTAATACTCTTTTGTTTCACCAATAAAATTCCCAGGGGCTTGAGGTACTCCCGACTTAATGGTCATAAAAACCTGGTCCCGAGGATCCTCACTTTTTGCCAAAATAAAGCGACTTCGCGAAGCACTAGGCACCATCCAAAAATTCGCAGCTACGCTTTGTCCAGTGGCATAGGCTGCTACTTCAAATTTGTATTCGCTATCGGCAGGATTCACCATCCAGGGAAGCCGGACGCCCTTAATCCCGGAATCATCCTTTACCTTATCGATAAATGCAGAGACTTGAGGGGAAGGTTGAATGGAATCTTTAGCTCGAGCATCGGAGGACTTCAGCCAATAAAACTCCAAAGGCAGGTGCTCATTTTTATTTTCTGAGGTCGCCGGATTTCCCTCTGTTTCCCAGAGGTGGAGCCTGAGATAAGCATCCCTTGGGGTCTGAGCCCAAGCGAAGTTAGAAGCCATGACGAAAATAAAAATGCCAAGAACATATTTAGTTCGCATCAGAATTAAAAAACCCCCTCACCTCAGCAGCAATGGCCTGGATAGACCGAACGTTTTTATTCTCCACTCTGTAGATTAAAAAATGCTCGTCTTGAAAAGCCGTGACTTGAGGCAAGCGCTTTAGCTTGTACCTGGAGTTCGCCGCCACACGTGCCGGCAAAATACCTACGCCTGCGCCCTTTCCCACCAAATCCGCTGCCAACTCGTGACTATTTGTTTCCAAGCTACGGGCGAAAGTCATCCCATGCTTTTTTATACGCTTCATCATATCTCGGGACTGAAGCATCGAAGGGTCGCAAATCAAATGGCCCTGCCCCGAGAAGGGATCTTCTAAAGTACTTTTGCCTTTTTCACTGGTCCAAAAGGTCACATCATCCGTGCAAACTTTATGCATGACCAAGTCGGGATGCTTCACGGGGTTGACGACGATGCCAATATCAATCTGAGA
Organism: uncultured Bacteriovoracaceae bacterium; assembly: GCA_964477895.1. Taxonomy (GTDB): domain Bacteria; phylum Bdellovibrionota; class UBA2428; order UBA2428; family UBA2428; genus CAYZFQ01. The sequence goes on from CAYZFQ010000012.1 coordinate 19,411, forward strand.
ACTAATCACCCCCTCCGTGATCTTGCGGGAAAGATCGTGAACCAGTTTTATCTCGAGCTTGCGGTGCCTCGCCAAGAGACCTGGCAAAAAGTGCGGTAGAGAAATGAGGCCCACGGAAACATGGATCCCCAAACTGTAACGACCTTGAATTTCCGACTGCGACGACAGCGCCCGCACCCTCACATCCTCCCAGGCCTGCAATAAACTTCGAGTGTGATTGAGGAGCTGCTTACCCGCCTGAGTCAGAGTCACACCTCGCGGGCTGCGATTTAAAAGCCGAGTGCCCAAAGAGGTCTCAAGTCGTTGGATGGCGAGGGTTAGAGAAGGCTGACTGATGCCCAAACGCTCGGCCGCCCTCGAAAGATTGAGCGTCGTGGCCACCTCGGAAAAATAATTGAGGTCGGCGGGCGAGGCTATCATAGGTGTCTCCTATCGCAGATATTGGAACTAGATATTTGGCCTATCACAGCTTTTTCACTAAAAACAAAGATTATGAGTCAGGACTTCTTAAAAGATCTTGCCCTCCTTAGCGATTGGATGGAGCACTACCGAGAAAACATTAAAAACTACCCTGTCATGTCACAGGCTCAGCCCAACGACCTTCTTAAAAAACTCCCTCTCAGCCCTCCCCTGGAAAGCCAGCCTTTTGAAAAAACATTCGCCGAGTTTCAGGAGAAAATCCTTCCTGGAATCACCCATTGGCAGCACCCCAAGTTTTTTGCCTACTTCCCTTCCAATTCCAGCCCGCCCTCGGTTTTGGCCGAAATGCTAATTGCGACTTTGGGTGTTCAGGGCATGAGCTGGATCACTTCACCGGCCGCCACAGAACTAGAAATCCGAATGATGGAATGGTTACGCGAGGCTTTTGGACTCAGCTCAGATTTTTCGGGACTTATCCAAGATTCGGCCTCTGCCTCCACAATGACGGCCATGATCGTAGCTCGCGAACGCGCCACTGATTTCACTGTGAATGAACAAGGAATGAGTGGGCAGAATCTCGTGGCTTATTGCTCCGTGGAGGCGCATTCTTCCATTGAAAAGGCGGCCAAGATGATTGGCTTAGGGCGAAAAAATCTGCGCTTGGTACCCGTGAATGAAAACTTAGAAATGCGGACCGATCTTCTGGAGGAATATATCGAGGCGGATATCGCCCAAGGCCTGAAGCCTTTTTTCGTCGTGGGGGCCTTCGGCACCACGAGCACCACGGCCGTAGATAATTTAGATCAAATCGCAGTTCTCGCCCAAAAGTACCGATTATGGTTTCATGTGGACGCGGCCTACGCAGGCTCTGCTCTCATTCTTCCGGAAATGCGCGGACTGGCCCAAAGCATCGATGCGGCCGACAGCATTGTTGTGAATCCTCACAAATGGCTGATGACAACTTTTGATTGCTCGGCATTTTTTATCAAAGATAAAAATTCTTTGATTCGTAGCTTTTCCATCTTACCTGAGTACCTTAAAACCTCGGGGGATACAGAGGAGGTCGTTAATTTTCGGGACTGGGGTCCAGGACTAGGCCGCCGCTTTCGCAGTTTGAAGCTTTACTTTGTTTTGCAAAGTTACGGAATTGCGGGACTGCAAAAGATCCTTCGTCGCCACATTCACTTAAGTCAAAAGCTAGAATCTTGGATAGCCGCGGATAAGCGCTTTGAGATTTGTGCCAAACGAAACTTTAACCTTGTGTGCTTCCGTCTCAAATCCACAGATCAGGCCAATGCCGACTTGCTTCACAAGCTCAACAGTTCAGGGCGGATGTTCTTGTCTCACACCAAAATAAAGGGTCAATACGTGATTCGCCTTGTGGTGGGCCAAACGGATGTCCAGGAGCTGGATATTCGTGAGGCTTGGGATGAGATTTTGTCGGCGGCGTTTTAAGGGGAACAATTTTTGACAGCGAAGGGAGGCCTTTTGGGCTAAGATATTTGAGACCACATGAGGGAAATCTCTTTTTGCTTAATTCTTTGTAGCCACGCTTTTGGAGCTACCACAGAGTCCCTTCTTTTGACTCAGACCGCAGTTCCCACGCCGCCAAACTGTGCCCTCACACTGGGAAGCTTCGCCATTACGAGCTTTGATGATCCGAGCGTGCAGAAACTTATTTCTAAAGAAATTGAACCCAGTATTTATCTTGCGAGCGGCATCGTAGAGCCCCAGGAGATTTCCTTATCCTTGAAACTCACTAAATTTCTCAAAGCTCTCCAAAATGAGCCCGATTCAAAAACTTTAATCACGCCTTCTTTTGAGGGAATTCAGACCCCTGGCTTTGATGGAGTGTACTTTGGAAAGCAGCGAGCTGTTTTGAGCCTTAAAACCGTGACTCCTTCAGTGCCCACCCCAGAAAGTCTCACCCGAGGCCTAAGAAATGCCTTAGATAAAGCCTTTAAATCAAGAAAGTCCGCTCGAGACCTGGCCGTGTGGGAAAGGGTCTTTGATATTAAAGCCGTCGGCTTTAGCGGAATTCCAGAGCTAGAATCTAAGAACCTAGATCGTATCCAAGCACTAAATAATTATCAGCAACTTTTTGATGTGAAGCGAGAACACAAAACCCCTTTCATCGTTGCCGTAGATTTTGGAGATGCAGAGCAGAGTCTCTACCCCCTAATCTCTGAGAGAAGGCACGTGCCCAGGTTTGGCCCTTCGGTGAAAACTATACGACTAGGTGAAAGTCCCTACCTTCTTCCCCTCCCGGAAATGCGAATGAGTATGAAAAATGGCGACAAAATTATAATTTTTCGTGGGCAGGTTGTGACGGTCATTCCACACCAGGGCGGCCCTTATTATTACAATTTAGAGGGCCAAGCTCTTGTCGCGGATCTCGCTCATGAGTGAATGTGACACTGTCTTAAGCTTTCAACTGCTTAGAGCCAAAAATTCACAAAACCTTTACCGAATATTGCTTGAATAATAACTCGTGACCAAAGCTGCAGATCGTTAAACTCTAAAGAATGAACTTTAGAGTGCTGTCTGCATTTTTTCTAATTTTTGTTACGGGCTGTAAAGAATCTTCACCCGAAAAGGTACCGGTAACATCGGAACTTGCTAGCCATTCTGAACTGAAAGCTACACCCCAACCGGAAAACCTTCCTCTTTGTAGCAGTCCCGCGGGGCAAAGTTCTGATTCTTTCGCTGCAGGGGATGGAAGCAGTACGAACCCCTTTCTTATTTGCAATTTGAATCAACTCAAGTTGGTCGGAAATCCTGACTACGTATCTGGGAATTATTCATTTAAACTTCTCAATGACATTGATGCTTCGGGACTGACTTCGTCATTTACTGGCGACAACCTAGGCGTTTTCTTTCAAGGCAAATTTGATGGAGCTTCTTTTGCTATTAAACTGGGCACAATTCAGCGTGGACATTTCACTGAGCCGGTTGAAGCCGGAAATTCCGATCTTGCAGGGCTTTTTGGCCAAATGAACGGAGCAGAGGTTAAAAATTTAACTGTTCTGGTAGACAATATGGATCGAGGTCCAAATGATGGGCTTGGAATCACAAAAAGTGCCGGCATACTTTCCTCCTATTGCGCCCATAGCACTTTTGAGAACATTGCCATTAAAGGAAATATTTCTATCGGTAATCCTCTTTGTGGCAAGGCGACTCATATCAACGCTAAAAAAATATATTACTCAGGTAAAACTTCCTCGTTTTACGGGGGTGCTCTTGTGGGGCTTCTTTCGGACCCTTCTTACATAGACATTTATGAACCTGGCTCTCCGGTGACTTATTCCAATTCCGTTTTTGAACAAATTGTTGTGGGGCCCGACTCTGAAATCATAGGCTATGCCCACCTTGGGGGAATGATTGGTTATGCGGATTTAGGGGAATTCGGAAATCGAAATCCATCAACAGGATCTTTGTTAACGATCTCCGATAGTTTAATAGACGGGGCGAAGTTCGCACTTTCGAATCCTTTAGCGACCTCAAACATGGGAATCGGTGGATTTGTGGGGGTCGCCTATCGAGGGCGTGTTGACGTGAATCGCTCCGTGATGATTTATGGCACCTATCCACCTTCCAGCGGGTATTCCAATAGATTTTTTGGATTCGCCATCGGATTATTCGATACTGTTCAAAGCCAACCCCGAAATTTAGCAACTGCGGTGAGATTAAATGGGGATGAATCCGCTTCCACAAACTATTTTCTGGTGCCTCCTTCCATTCCAGCGGACTCGACAGCGGATACCATTGCAGGCTTCGACGTGAGAAGCCGAGCCAGCATTAGCTTCAATATCGCGGAAAAAATAATTTACCAGGTCGGAAGCGGATCTGAATCCGATTTACCCCAACTCGTTTTTCCTGATCCTTGGATTTTTGTGACGCAAACAAGCCGACCCAGCCTCGCCTTTTTAGCTGTGCTCGTGCCGCCTCCTGCTATACAGGCACCCACGGCTATTTCTTATTCCTTTCCTGAACTCTACAAAAACTTAGCCATTAATAGCCCCATATTGCCCGTTGTGAGTGGCGGTACTCCTAGCAACTTTCAAATCAAGGCAGGATCCCTTCCTTCCGGTCTGAGTCTGAGCTCGACAACTGGAGAAATCACAGGAACTCCCACCGCCACCACAATACTCGCAGGTCAAAGCGTAACAATCAGAGCTTCTAACTCTTCAGGCTCGGCAGAACGACAGCTCAACATTCGAGTGCTGGCCAACTGCCCGGCACCATCGGTCACCTACTCACCTTATTTCTATGACCTCACTCAAGGCTCGCCCGTAGACATCTCACCCAATACGGCTCCAACAGGAGGCGCGAATCTGGAATTAAGTGCTCCCCTACCCACGGGTCTCTCTTTTTCAAGCACCACAGGAAAAATTACTGGCAATCCACAAGCAACAATTCAAGCGACCACCTTTCAAGTTATTTTAACTTCCGGAATTGGATGTAAAGGATATTCTAGATTCGACCTATCCGTTAAAGCCCCGGCTGCTCCTAGCGGATTGAGTTATACAGTTCCTGAAGTGTACAAAAATTTAACGCTACGAAACCCTATAGTACCCACTTTACAAAGCGGCACTCCTACAAACTTCAGCATTGTTGGAGGGTCTCTTCCCCTGGGTCTCGTGTTAAATTCTTCGACGGGAGCCATCACGGGAACTCCCTCCAAAACCACAATATTTTCTGGTCAAAGTGTAAGCATCAGAGCCAGTAATCTGGGCGGCTCAACCCAAAGTCAGTTCAGTATTCGGGTATTGGAAAGCTGTCCCAAGCCTAGCGTTCAGTACTCGCCTACGCCTTATGTTTTGACCGTAGGTGTAGCGACCGACATCACACCTAGTAGCGGACCTTTTCAAACTGAAGGCCTCGAGCTCAACATGCCGCTTCCGAGCGGACTCGTGTACAACAGCAGCACTGGAAAAATCACGGGAACTCCAGAAGTAGTCTCTCCGAACACAATTTACCAGGTCACTTTAACTTCACCGATTGGTTGTCGAAATTATTCACGCTTCGATCTGGAAGTAAAATAGCGAAAAGGCCCCCCCTAGGATAAATTGCCTCGGGTGAATCTGAAAAAACACGGGCCCTTAGCCCTCTTTAGCCTCGTCTTTCTTATCCAAGCCTATCGCCTCTTCACCCTCATTCATGGACATTCCGTAAATTTGCTCACGGGTGATGACTTTGATGATCGGTCTCCCCTTTTTAAAGAGGCCAGCACCTTCTGGGAACTCTTTCGCTACCAGTGGGGCCCGCGTCGACTTGGCCTAGGCCTCCCTCTGATAAAATTCATCCAAGACCTCAGCGCATGGAACGTGCGGACTCTAAGCTTTGCAATGGGGACCCTACTCACAGCCTGCGTGCCGCTGGTGCTTTTTATAAAGTATCGCCTGAGTAAAAAAATTGTTTGGAGTGACGCCCTCATTCCCCTTCTTATTTTAAATCTCCATCAGTGGGAACTTCTACTCTTTATTCCTCTCAACGGAATCCCGATGCTGGTCCTTGTCTTAGCGGCCGCCCTCACTCTCACTTTTGAGTGGTCCTTTAAAAGAAACCTCCTTTTGTGGGCCCTTGGCTTCCTTCTCTTGCACACCGCCTATGGCATTGTGGGCATCGTTCCCCTCGGCCTTTACTACCTCAAAGAACTTTTTGACCCCCGCCACCGTAAGTCCGCCTTTCTCTGGGGCGCTGCCCATTTTGCGAGTTTTCTCTTTTTTATTTGGGGCTATCGCTCCGAGCCCGGCGTTTCCTGCTTTAGCTTCCCCCACCCTCGTCCATGGGAATATCTTTCCTTCCAGGCCCTTTCCCAATCATTTTTCTTTGGATTTTTTAAGACCACAGGCCTGGCGGCAACGATTGCGGCTTTTCTATTTTTAACAAGCTACGCCTTAGGCGGAAATCTTTTGTGGAAACCTCTCAGTCCCTTGCGCCGCCTTTGTCTCTTTCTTTTATTTTTTTCGCTGAGCTACCAGTTGAACGCGGCCGTGGGAAGAGTTTGCATAGATGTGGGGGCGGGTAAGCTCAGTCGCTATGTCACCTTTCATATCCCCGAGATGCTCGCGATTCTGTTTTTTGTTCAAGCGGAGCTGCGAGACCGTACCCGAAACTTTGCCCTTGGTGCTTTCAGCCTGCTTTTGGTCTTCAGTGCGGTGTACTTCGATCGTCGCGAAGCCGCCATCTTTGACGAGTTGAGCGGGGGTCGGCGGCGCTTTTCCGAGTGCTACAAGCGCAACCGAGATATTGATTTATGTGCCCAGGAGACTGGCTTTAAAATTTACCCCGACCAGGACGATCCGTTATTTTTGGAGCGCCTGGAATACCTCAAGACTCACAAGCTTAATTTTTTCGCTGAACCTTAGATCCGTGCTAGCTAAGACCTGCTTTGCAGCAAAATATGAAAATCATCTTCGAGAACGAAAACATCATAGCTGTATTTAAAGATGCTGGAGTCCTCAGCGTACCTTCGCGCTTAGGTGCCGAGGAAAAGCGTCCCATCCTAGGCCATATCCTCCAAGAGCACCTCAAAAAACAAATCTACCCCGTGCACCGTTTAGATGAAGATGTCTCGGGCCTTATTATCTTTGCTCTCAACCCCACAGCTCACCGGGCCCTCAACAAAGCCTTTGAAGCCCACCAAGTTGAAAAGACTTATGAGGCGCTCACGGAAGGTGAGGCCCCCGCTCAAAAGGACTTTCTTTGGGAATCCAAACTCGTGCGGGGAAAAAAACGCTCCTTTGAAGCTCCTCACGGAAAAACAGCCATCACACGAGCGAGCTACTGCGGACAAAGACCTGATCGACTTTTGCAGTGGAAACTCTACCCCAAAACCGGACGAAGCCATCAACTTCGTGTCCACTTGGCCAAGGCAGGATTTCCGATTGCGGGAGACGAACTTTATGCTTCTAAAACAGTTTTCACAGAAGCCGGAATCGCCTTGCGAGCTGTGGCGCTGAATTTTGAAAAGGCCCAAGATTTACTGAAAGGTTTGGAAATCCCCGGCAAAATTAAGGTGAATAAAGAAGATTTTTTCTTTTAAGAGATCAGAAGTTTTAACTGTGCGAGGTTAAGTGTGACAAAACCTTCCGAAGCCCAGTGAAAAAAGCGGGAATGCGACTAGAGCCCTTTGATTTCACCGATTTAAAACATAACTATTTGATTTTATAACGCTAAAAACCGCGACTGTAACACTTAACCTCGCACAGTTAAAACCTAGTAAACGAAAACGACGGGGCCCGAAGTGGTGCCTGAAATATTTAAAGTACCGGCAGCATTTGTGGGTTGGGATGCCATCAAAACAGTGACCGCACGATTATTGCTGTTTTTAAGTTTAAGTTCCTGATTTCGACCAATACTTATCGAGCTGCGGTCCTCCACAATAATGGCGGATGCTGTGCCGGTAGCACTTTCACCCCTGAGTTCCGGTCCCCAGACACCGAGAAGCAGCGCCAGGATCAACTTTGCAATATAACGCACCATGTCATTATTATGCCTGAGGGCCGCGGTCCTCGCTGCTTTTTTAGCCTTCCACGGTATAAGCCCCTGAATTTAAAGAAGTATTATTTTTGCCTTATAAGATTTGCTTAGTCTTTTAGGTTAAAAAATCGGTAGGCTAAAAGGGTGTGTCCCTCGCTTTTAGGGAGGCGAAACTCGAGCCTTAGTCGGCCCTCATTTAGCTTAGCATTGTCTAATAAATTCAATGGGTAAGCAACTTCGCAGACTTTTAAATAGCAGGAAACACCTTCGACGTGAGCGACCTTTTTTGAGCCCCCCCCGGGGGCCTGTAAAAAGACCTCTAAATTGCCAAAGGCGAAGGCTGATCCCGTACGTTCCATTTCAATTCTGAAGAAATTTTCCGAGCCTTTTTTAAAAATATTAAAGTCCTTTAGAGTCAGCTGAAAAGAAGGACTTCCCTTCCTTAAGATTGTCGGCACGGCCACAGCCACTCGAGGGTCCCCGCTCAGACCTGCGGATTCCAAATATACGTGCGCCCGAAGCTCACCTTCCGCGAGTTGGGCGTAGCCTGCCGTGGTAGTGACTCGTATCACTTGTTCTTTTTGTGGCTCAAGAATGATTTCGCGAGGAGCAAAGCGCAAGTAGGGAAGGGCCGAATCCGGCTCAAGGTTAGGAGAGACTGCTTTTTCAGGCTCACCTTTTGAATTAAATTTATAAAATATAATCTGCACCCGGTATTTTTCTGAAGCTGAGCCTGTGTGCCTAAGGCTGAGGCTGCCCGTTTGCTTTCTTTCATTCAAAAGCAGTCTTGTGGGTTGAACCTCTAAGTTGGCAAGAGCGTCAAAGCTGAAAAGGCCCAAGAGAATGTTCAGGATTTTTTTGGATATTCCCTGCAACCTCTTCATCATCTAAGCCTGATATTATGGCAAAATAACCCCGCGCGTAATGGCTGACTTAAGTTTTTTCACCGAGCGCCGATATTTCCTACTGAACAATTAGAACAACTGGGGAGATATTTGGATGCTCAATAAAAAACTAGGACTAACTTTAATAACCTTTCTAAGCGTGGGTTTAGTCGCTCACAAAGCTTTTGCTGCTTCTGATACCGGCACGGCCACAGCAACTGTGATTTCGCCTTTAGCGATCGCCGCTGACCAAGACTTGGCCTTCGGGTCGCTGGATGCAGGAACAGGCGGAACAGTCGTGATGACTGCGCTAGGTGCTCGTTCGGCCACAGGCGGAGTCTTTCTGTCTCCCTCAGATGCCGGCAACCAAGGTACTTTTGACGTAACCGGTACTGGAACTTCGACTTATACCGTTACCCTTCCTGCCAACGGTGTTGTTACTCTCACGAGTGGAGCGAATTCCATGGACGTTGGAACCTTTACCAGTAACCCTTCTGGAACTGGAGCACTTGTTGGTGGCGCTCAAGTCTTAGCCGTGGGCGCAACCCTTACTGTGGCCAGTGCCCAAGCTCCCGGTGTGTACTCCGGAACTTATACAGTTACCGTTGAATACAACTAAGTTCTTCGATGTTCTAAAGAAAACCGGCACCGACAATACTTTGTCGGGCGCCGGTTTTTTCTTAGTTTCGTCAAAAAATAACTCTTAGGTTTTGATCGAGTCTGTGCGATTCTAAATGAAATGAGTCGCGGCGCTAAAAGTAAATCTTTTTTGCTTTCTTCCGCACTGAACAACTTATTCTTAACCCTTCTCATATGCGTTTTTTCAGTGTCGGGGAAAATCTTTGCAGCCACCCAAACGGGTACAGCATCGGCCACCATCGTAACTCCACTTGCTATCGCAGTGGGGCTGAATCTACGTTTCGGAAAAATTTCTTCTAGCGCAGCAGCGGGTACAGTGCTTATCAGTGCCGCAGGAATTCGCACCTCAACAGGTGGAGTGGGCCTGGTATCCTCGGGGAGCACTCAAGGTCAGGCTACCTTTAACGTTACAGGTGATTTCAACTCTACCTATTCCATTGGTCTTCCGGCCTCCACAACCATTGTAGCCGGGGCTAACAGCATGACTGTGAATACGTTTGTGAGCAACCCCGCCACTACCGGTACTCTAAGTGCAACCGGAGCACAAACCGTTAACGTTGGAGCGACTTTGAACGTCGCGGCCAGCCAAGCGGGTGGCTCGTACACGGGAACCTTTGTCGTTACGATGAACTATAACTAAAGCGACTTCCATTTACCCTAGTCTCCGTATTGCTTTGTGAGTGAATTCCATGCGATTATCTTGTGGGTAAAGGGGGCGGATGATTGGGTGCTTTTTTTCTTTCTCAGCGACTAAAACAAAAATTTGCCATCCTTCTTTTTTTGCAAAGCTCTTGGGCCTTATCCCAGACTCTTACGATCAACAGCACTCAAAACCTGTCTTTTGGGAAGTTAGCAGCCGGCTCTGGGGGGACGGTAGTGGTTGCGCCTAACGGAGCTCGAAGCCGCACAGGTGGAATCACTCTGCTCTCCTCGGGGATGGGTGCGGAGGCCATTTTCAGCGTGTCGGTAGACATCCCTGGGACCTACAGCATTAGCCTTCCGGCATCAGCCGTCCTCACGAGCGGGGCCTTTTCAATGAATGTGGACACTTTCACAAGTCTTCCCGTGGACTCGGGCAGCGTGAGCACGATTCCGTCTAACCTTCAGGTAGGCGCTACCCTGCAGGTTGCCTCAAACCAACAGTCGGGAACCTACTCGGGAACTTTTTCTGTAATTTTGACTTATAATTAAGCGAGAACGGAGTTTTTAGATAATGAGATTCAATAAGGTTCCCAAGAAACTTTCCTCTTTTTTGTTTTTGATCCTTTTTTTTGGAAATCTAGCAGAAGCCGGGCCCAATCTCGTGGTACACCCCGTTCGCTTGCTCATTGAAAAAGACCAACGCTCAGCTCAAGTGGATATTTCCAACACGGGGGATCAGCCCGCAACCTACAGGATCACCTTGGAAAATAAACGGATGGACGAACTCGGAAAATTCACCCTTGTCACTGTACCCGAAGCCGGAGAACTCTTCGCTTCTGACATGGTGCAGTTTTCGCCGCGTCAGGTGGAGCTGGCACCCGGCACAGGGCAGACCGTGCGAATTTCGATTCGAAGGCCTGCCAATTTGGCCCCAGGGGAATATCGATCTCACATGTCGTTCACTCGTATTGCCGATGCCAACACCACCAGTGTCGAGCAATCTGCAAAAACCAAAAGCGGTGAGATTGGAATAGTCCTTACGGCACTCGTGGGTATTTCCATCCCTCTTATCGTAAGGCAGGGGGATGTATCGGCGACTCTTTCGCTATCAAGCCTAAAACTCCAACCCGAAAGCAAAACCGAGCCGCCCACCTTATCTTTAAAAATAGAGCGAAAAGGAAATCGCTCCATCTACGGAGACATCTTTGTGAATCTCATAACTCCTAAGGGAGAAAAAAAAATAGGCACGGCTACAGGGGTTGCCGTTTACAGTCCCAACACTTCCCGAACTGTTAAAGTTGCCTTAAGGCCTGAAGCGGGCACCGATTTTTCGAAGCAAAAACTTCGGGTCTTATTTCAAGAACAAGAACAAAGCGGAGGAACGCTCAAGGCCGAAGCTGATCTGCAAATGCCGTGAGATTCTTAAAAAAGCTCCTTATCTTGAGTCTTCTTAACGGCGGCATCCTTTGGGCCCAGCCCTCCCCGAACATAGAACTCCGGGAAGAAGAAAGTCTGGTACTTGAAGTCCATCTCGAAAACACCGTCATCGCCGACAGCCTCATCCTGTATAAGCACGCCAAAGAAGTCTTCTTTCCCCTGAGGGAACTCATGCGGGTATTGAGCTTGGCTGTTGATGTAGATCTAGAAACTAAACGTGCCGAAGGCTGGGTTCTTCAAGAGGACCGAAAATTTCTTCTCGATTTGAACAAAACTCAGCTCATCGTAGATGGGAAAAAAGAAAAGCTGTCGGTCGAGAAAATCGTTTTGCACGGGGACGACATTTATGTAGCGTCCTCTCAAATAACCCAGTGGTTCCCGATCGACATAAATATCGAAGAGTCCTCACTCCTTCTTAAAGTTTCACCCCGCGAGAAGCTCCCCATCCAAGATCGATTGGAGCGCATGAAGCTAGCTCAGCGCCTGGAGTCTCAATCCGACAATCAAAGCGTGGACCCCGGCTACCCACAATCTGAGATCCCCTACAAATGGATCGACACCCCCACCCTCGACCAAAGGCTTTCGCTTAACCTCATTCAAAACAAAAATCTCCAACAACGGAGTTTGGATTATTCCACCTTCGCCACCGGAGATTTCCTAGGCACAGAAGGAGCTCTCTATCTCTCAGCCGATCAGAAAAAAAAGATTAACTCGGCCCGACTCACAATGAGTCGACACGATCCCGAAGCCCAGCTTTTGGGCCCCCTTAAAGCTCGGTCCGTTTCGGGAGGGGCCGTGGCACTGCCGGGCCATTCTCTTGTTGCGACACCCTCCAGCAAGGGCGTAGGTGCCCATCTGAGCAACAGACCTTTTGATCTCCCCAGCGAATTCGACAAGCATAGTATCAGTGGAATTTTATTGCCGGGTTGGGATATTATTCTTTTCCAAAACGGTGTGCCTTTGCGATTCCAGCAGTACCGAGATGATGGGCGTTTTGAGTTTAATAACCTTCCTCTTCTTTTTGGAGCTAACGACTTTAAACTCGTCTTTCACGGTCCCCTAGGTGAAGAACGGGTGGAGCATTATCGGTTTTTTCTGGATGGGAGCCTGATCCGCCCCGGAGAATATTTTTATGACGTGGGCCTAAGCGCCACGCAGGACGGAACCCTGCGAAGCACCATGCAATTTGATAAGAGCCTAGGAAGCCACAGCTCTGTTGCCGGAAGCTTTTGGACCCTGCCCGTGGACAACAGACCTCGATCGTATACGGGCCTGGGACTCAGAAGTTTTTGGGAATCGTTTTTCCTTGGAACCGATTTTTTAAAATCCGACAAAAAGGGATTTGCGACTGAGGCCAATGTAAAAACTCATGTTGGCACGATTATGCTGGGGGGAAGCCATGCCATTCTTAAAGATTATGAAAGCGAAATCTTTCTACCCACTTCGGATCCCGTGATTTCCAGAACTAAATTGCGAAGCGATTTTTCCCTACCCCTCTGGAACCGCCTGCCCGTGGCCCTAGAGACAAAAATGGACCGACAAAAATCGGGAATGAACAACTATGATTTTTTAGCCAAGATCAGTACTTATATACTCAACAGCTCTGTGTCTTTGCTGGGTCACGGACAAGTTTTTAACAAATACTTCTCGTCTGATCTCACGCTTATGGTGACTCGTCGCTTGGGGCGCCTAGGCCTTCAATCAGAAATTAATTATTTGAACAGCCCCGTTCGGCGCCTTAACTCAGCCGTGTTGAGTGTAGAAACAAAACTCGGTGCCCGATACCTTTTGAACCAGACCCTCACGAGGGCCTTCCTACAAAAAGAAACTCGCTTCACGGCGGGACTCAATAAAATTTTAGGGCCTTATGCTTTTGGAGCGAGCCTTGGACAATCTTCCAAGGGAGAAACTACCGTGGGTCTACAGTTTTTCTTGGCTTTGGGTTTTGAACCGAGAAAAACCCAAGTCGTCACCGACGCCACCTCAATGACTCAAAGCGGGGCGGCCTCGGTCCTTGTTTTTCTCGACAAAAATTCCAACGGTGTCAGAGATAGCAACGAAGAGGCCCTTGAAGGCGTAGGATTCAAGGTTGACGGGCAACGCCATCCCACAAAAACAAACGCGGAGGGCATCGCCAACCTCCAACACCTTCCTATTCGAAAGCAAGTGGACCTCGGACTAGATCCTAGCACCTTGGAAGACCTGCGCCTGACGCCAAAACTTCGAGGCTTACGATTTGTTCCCCGTCCCGGACGAGCCCTAGAAATTGAATTTCCCATTTTGAGCACCATCGAAATCGACGGAAATATTCGCCTTCAAGACAAGAAAACATTGCGTCCGGTGGCCGACGTGGAAATTGAGCTTTGCGACGTCAACGACAACGATCGGGTTGTGGCTCAAACAAAATCTGCGTCTGATGGCTTTTACATTCTGAACCAAGTTCCGCCAGGCACCTATAAACTTAGAATAAATGAAGACCAGTCCTCACGACTCAAAATTAAAATCAAAGAAACGAATTTTATTGAAGTCAAAGCTGAAGGAGACTTTATCAGCGGAATCGATAGGACTTTAATTCCTCAGTAAAAGGATCCCTCAGTTATATCCCGAATCGGTCGACCCCTGAGCCATCAAGGTGAGGGGATCGGCACCACCGTGCACCAACACTCGCTTCCACAAGTCTTCTTGCCACTGAGCCATTTTTTCTTTTTCGATCCCTTCAAATAGGAATTTATGAGCAAAGGGTACCAACATCCAAGCGCCCGTGCGGATTTCTGTTTCCAGTTGTCCTTCCGACCAAGCCGAGCATCCCACAAAAAATCGTCTCCGATTTTTAAGTTCTCCATTTTCTAAAAGTTTTTGGAAGAGTTCGGGATCAGTAGCCAAAAAAACATTTTCCCCTACCGCTGTTTCTTCGGTTCCCAGTTCTATAATGTCATGAAGGGCATAAATGGCCCCCTCGTTTACAGGACCCCCTTCAAATATATCTTCTTGGAACTCTGATAGGGTATTACCAAGTGGGTCTTTCACCTCGGTCACCATTTGGGTCATTTCCAAATTCTCGTCAATCATGGGCTTATTGAGGAGCAAACCAAAGGCGCCTTGGTCGTCGTGTTGTCCGATCAGCACCACGGAGCGAAAAAAATTTTCATCTTGAAGTTGTGGCAAAGCCACAAGAAAAAAAGGGGCTTCCATAAACATTAACTTATTCCCCTTAAAACTTTTGGCAACAGATTATTCATCCGATCTGGCAAAACTCGCAGCGGACCTAAGGGGAAAGTTTCCCAGCGCGCCAATTTCTCGGTCTTTTCTGCTACCGACCTCCTTAATAGGGCCTCGCCGCGCAGATACTGCCGAGCTTCAGCCAAACTCAGTTCCACATTTTCAAATTTTTGCGGCAAGCTTTGGCGCAGCTCCACCGTGAAGGGTTCCCAAATTTTTTCAACAGGAAAGGCCGACATCGCAAGCGCATAAGTGTCCACCTCACCATTCCAACGGAAGGGTCCGTGGCGGATGGCTCCATGTTCGGGCTCCATAAAAATCACTTCAGCATTGGGGGCCTCGTTCTCAGCCCAATCATCGGGCGCCTGAAGAACTGCAAAATAACCTCCGGCCACTTGGTCGACATGAGGATAGCGGCGCTGCTCTTTAAGGAGTTGCCAGCCTTCGTGTTCGGCTAAAAATCCGGCCACCAAATCTTCATTTTCTTCCCTAGAATAAGTGCAAGTGGAATAAACAATACGGCCTGAGTTTTTGGTCATTCGGGCCGCACGGTGCAAAATAAGATATTGGCGCCGAGCACAACCACTCACATCGGCATCCTTCACATCCCAGCGCTTCTCTTTGCGCTTCCCAAACAAACTTTCCCCACTGCAGGGAGCATCCACCAAAACTCGGTCAAAAAAATAAGGGAAGCGCTCTGCGAGTTGCGTGGGATCTTGCGAAAAGACACTCACATTCAAGGCTCCATGCCGGGCCAGCAGAGCCTCCAAGCGTTCGGCTCGTGCGCGAACCGGATCATTGGACACCAGCCACCCCTCACCCTTAAGACGCTCGGCAATTTGAGTGGACTTAGCGCCCGGAGCTGCACAGAGATCCAAAATATTTTCTCCGGGCTGAGGGTCGAGGTGGGGCACCACTTCCATGGCACCCGCTTCTTGTAGAAAAATCATTCCGGAACCTAAAATCGGGTGGGTATCGAGAGGCTCTAGCTGGGAAAAGTCTGCAAAAAAGCCGCTTTTTTCCCAGGCTATGACTTGGAGATTCTTCAATCCAAAGCTTTCAAGCGCTTCTAAACTCACACCGCGCAAAGCGTTGGTGCGCAAAGACCGTCTGGGACTCTCCATAAGCCCCTCAAGGGCCTCAAAAAAACTCTGACACTCTGCCTCCGAACCCAAGAGAGACTGCATGCGTTTTGCAAACTCGACTTTTTTGGGAGGGGTTCTAGCCTTAAAGCTCATTTCGGTTCTATAGTCCGAGCCATATGATTTGGGAAGAAAGTCCGCTCTTTAAGAACGCCGTTAAACAACTCGACCGTGCTGCTAGCCTTATGCATTTGGATCCCAACATCCAAACGCGCCTCCACACGCCTAAGCGAGCGCTCATTGTAAGCGTTCCTGTGCGCATGGACGACGGGCACATCCAGGTTTTCGAAGGCTACCGAGTGCATCACAACATGACTCTGGGGCCTGCAAAAGGCGGCATCCGCTATCACCAAGACGTCAGTCTCTCCGAAGTAGCGGGTTTGGCCATGCTCATGACGATGAAGTGCTCCCTTATGGGCTTGCCCTTAGGCGGCGCCAAAGGCGGAATTCGAGTAGAACCCGGAAAGTTGTCGCGCGGGGAACTCCAGCGCATGACCCGTCGCTATACGACCGAGATCCTCCCCTTCATCGGACCCGACAAAGACATTCCGGCCCCTGATGTGGGCACCAATGCCCAAACCATGGCTTGGCTGATGGATACTTACTCCCAAGAAGTGGGACACGCCGTTCCCGGTGTCGTCACAGGCAAACCCATTGAAATCGGCGGGTCTCTGGGGCGGGAAGAAGCCACAGGACGAGGGGTCGTTTACTGCATCATTGATGCCGCCAAAGACATGAACATTGCTTTGGACGACAAAATCAAAGTGGTCATCCAAGGTTACGGTAACGTAGGTTCAGCAGCTGCTAAAAAGATGTCTAAAATTGGCTGCAAAGTGATTGCCATCTCCGACGTCTCTTGCGGAATTTACAATGAAAAGGGCCTGAACTTAGACGACGTCAATATTTACCTGCAAAAAAACAAAACTCTCAGAGGCTATCCTGAGGCTACAGAAATTTCTAACAAAGAACTCTTAGAGCTTCCTTGCGATATTTTGATACCAGCAGCTCTCGAAGGTCAAATCACCGAGCAAAATGCCTCCAAAATTAAGGCCAAAATCATCGCCGAAGGCGCCAACGGACCAACCACCGATGCAGCCGATAATATTCTCTTCGATTCCGGTATCACTGTAATCCCCGACATCTTGGCCAACGCAGGTGGCGTGACGGTTTCTTACTTTGAATGGGTCCAAGGATTGCAACAGCTCTTCTGGACCGAGAAAGAAGTGAACAACAAACTATGGGATGTGATGTCGGCAGCCTTTGCCCGTGTGCTTAAAATCTCAAAAGACAAAAAATGCACTATGCGCACGGCAGCTCTCATCGTAGGAATGGACCGCTTGAGTCGCGCAATGCTTGCCCGGGGATTTTTCCCCTAGCCTGCAGCAGTGCAGGGCTTTTTTGCAGATAACTTTCTCGGGAATCCTCAATAAAGTGAAGGACGCGCTCCGTTAAAGCCAGACCGAATTCGCTACCGTACTGGTGAATATCCAGCATATGCGGCACATTTTGACTCGCAAAGGCCTGGTGAACGGTGGCCACCGCAAAATGTTTCAAAACTACTTCTCGGCCTTTAAGAGGGTCTGCCACCCCATCTTTTTGACTATAAACGAGATAGGCTGGAAGTGTGGGCGGGACTTCAGCCTGAGCTTTTTCAAGCTTGTCTCGCAACTTCAAAAGGTTTCGCACCCCTTGAACCGGTAACGACTGATTGAAGGACGAGGGCTTGGCAATCATCACGTCCAAGTCGGCAGTACTCGATCCCGCCGCGCGAGCTAAGCCTCGAAGTGTTTGGAGGGGAACCACCTCTCCATTGCGATACCACCAGTTCAAAAGTTTCAGCCCCAATCCATTAAGGTCCATAAAGGGCGACAATAATGTGATCGAGGAGAGAATCGCTCCGTTGAGGCGGGAATAGCGCTCCAGGGCGAAGTCTAAGCCAAGTGCGGCACCCATCGAAAAACCTAGGACCCCAATATCTTCAAAGCACTTTGAAAGACTCATATAGCTTTGGTCCACGGCATCCTGCCAATCCTTGAGGGAGAAAGTGTTCACAACCTGAGTGTCGCCGCCAAATCCGGGCACCAAAGGGGCTAAAACCGTAAGCCCGCGCGCATGCAAACTATCAATGAGAGGATTGAGGGTGGCTGGCGTCGATACAAAGCCATGAAGGAGGAGAACCGCACCTCGTGACTCCTCACCCTGTCGCAAAATCCCCATATTTTCGGGCTGTAGGGGCCGAGAATCGGGAAAACGACTTTGATAGGAGTCGCGAAGGACATGATTGCTTTGGTGGAGGTCACTCTGAATTTCCTGCATGCAGTCCCCAAATAACAGGGGAGAAAGCGCCTCGGCCTGACAGCAGAGCCCCAAAAAGAGAGTGATTCTGATTCCTAGACTGCTTTTCATCTCTCAAAAATAGGTGGGAGCCGGAGCTGGGGTCAACTCTGGGGGTCTTAAGACTTCTATACGTAAAATAGAGTTTTCTGGATAAGTCCTTTTTGCTAAGGCCCAAGACTATGAATTCTCCGCAAAATTTCCCCTCTATCGATATTAAAATTGGCCTGGCCGAAATGCTCAAAGGCGGCGTGATAATGGACGTCGTCAATGCCGAGCAGGCGAAAATTGCCGAAGATGCCGGCGCAGTTGCTGTGATGGCCCTAGAACGCGTGCCCTCTGATATTCGCAAAGACGGGGGAGTCGCACGTATGTCGGACCCCCAAATGATCACCGAAATTATGGATGTGGTGAATATTCCCGTCATGGCCAAGGTTCGCATTGGTCACATTATGGAAGCTAAAATTCTGGAAGCCTTAGGAGTGGATTTTATCGACGAAAGCGAAGTGCTCACACCCGCCGACGATGTAAACCATATTTCAAAAAGCGGATTTAAAGTTCCCTTTGTATGCGGAGCCACTAATTTGGGCGAAGCTCTTCGCCGTATCGGCGAAGGTGCCGCCATGATTCGCACTAAGGGCGAGGCTGGCACTGGAAATGTGGTGGAAGGTGTTCGTCACCTGCGCACGATTCACCGGGAAATGCGAAAACTCACTACTTTGGATGAGGGCGAACTCATGGCCGAAGCCAAAGTAATGGGAGCTCCTTTTGAACTTGTGAAAAAAATTGCTCGCACCGGAAAATTGCCTGTCCCTAATTTTGCAGCGGGGGGTGTGGCCACACCAGCCGATGCGGCTTTTATGATGATGCTGGGAGCGGAAACTGTTTTTGTGGGATCTGGAATTTTTAAATCCAACAACCCCGCTTTGTTTGCCAAGGCCATTGTAAAAGCCGTGGCCCAATATGAAGACGCGGCTGCGGTACTCGAGGCTTCGCGCGGATTGGGTGCTGCGATGCCGGGCCTTGAAATGCGCACGATTGCGGCTCACGAAAAACTGGCCGACCGCGGTTGGTAACTTGAGTCTAATGTCTAAGCGAGTTGGGGTTTTAGCCCTCCAAGGTTGCGTCAAAGCCCACCAAGCCCATTTGGAAGCCTTAGATGTGGATTTTTTAGCGGTAAGAAATCTTCGAGATTTAAATTCGTGTGACGCCCTCATCATTCCCGGCGGCGAAAGTTCCACCATGCTGAAACTTGTAGAGGTGCTTGGCATGGAAGCCCCACTAAAAAAATTTTTAGAGGCTAAAGCTGTTTGGGGCGTATGCGCGGGATCTATTTTAATGGCGAAATCTGTGAGCCAGCCCACTCAAAAAAGTTTTGGCGTTCTCGACATCGATGTGATTCGCAATGCCTATGGGCGCCAGGTCGATAGCTTTGAGGCGAAGATCAGTGGCGCAGCGGTAGCCTTTATCCGAGCTCCGCAGATTTCTCGGATAGGGAAAGGCGTGCAAATCGTGGGTGAGTACGACAAAAAGCCAGTATGGGTTGTGGAGAAAAACAAAATGGCCACGACCTTTCATCCCGAACTCTCTCCGCAAGTGCCCTCGCCTATGCATGCGAAGTTCTTAGAACTGATTTAGGACTAAAGTTACTTGCGAGTGCTATGGGTGCCATAGCAGGCCCCGGCTCTCATGTAGGAGTTTGGCATTTTTTTACTAGTTCCGGCGCCGGCGGATATTAATTACCGACCAATGTATTGAATCATTCTGGAAAACCCCTCCAGCAGGCGCCTGAGGCCAGCCCTGTACGCAAATAGCGAAGACGATTCTGCAAATGCCCGGCATGCTCTCTCATCTCTTCCTTGACCCAGCTAAGTTCGTTTTCATTTTTCACTGCGTAAATTTTATCCAGGTGCTCAAAAGATTTTAGAATCCCACCAAAGATAATCTCATTCATCTGAGCCAAGCGTTCAGTGGGATTTTTAATTCTGTCGGGATAGTCGATAAGAAAATTCATGATGGATTTGTAATCCGCCAAAGCTTTTTCAATATCACCAAGACGTCCGAAGAGGGGGATTTGATCGAGGTAGGGGTGAAATCGCTGCGCCTCCTGAAAAGTATCAATGAGCTCCGTATGGCCTTCAAGCATCCAATGAAACAAAGAGAGCTGCTGGTGGAGGCGCATCTTGTTTTGCAGCCGATGCATGAAGCGCTGAGATTCATCTGCGTCGGACAAATCAAGGGCCGTGCGAAGTTGATCGGAAAGTGTCGTGGCGATTCGATTAGCGGAAGTTAAGTCTGGCCCCGTGGGGAGCTCCGACTTATGCATCAGCAAATACAGCGCGGGCCAAAAAAGGGGGTGCCCTGATACTTTTTCCAAAATAGCATCGCCCGAGAAATCGAGCTTAGAGATTTCTGAGCGCCGAAAAATAGGTTGGCGGCGGATCACATCTTCCATCGACACTACTTTTAATTTTTGGTGCACCGAAACATCTTCCCACACCAATCTTAGGGCTCGGTGCAGATGCTTGGGGAAGATTTTAATCCGTTCGGAAATATCTTGGTCTTCGGTATTGGTGCCAAAGATACTGCAAAGAGATGAGACGGGAATCAACACAGAGGCATAGGCCGCAAAAAGAAAGCCCGGGATTTTGGTGCAAAAAGTTCCGTGCGGGAGCTGCAAAACGTGGTGCTCGATATGCTCCACCCCCACCAAAACTCCGGCCACAAAGGGAACTCCGGTCCAGTAGAGAGGTCCGTGCCTGCGACTTCCTCGCCAGACCCAGGCCAGGGTACGCGGAGGAACCTCTTTGGCGAGTTCCCAAAGACCCATCCCATAAAAACGAATGAGGCCCACGAGCCCTGCTTCCATTTCTAAAGTGGGTCGGGAAGGATACTGCGAAATGCCATCAGCCACTCGCACGAAGGCTGCGGCAGGAAGCTTAAAGAAGAAATCTGCCCAGGACTTTTTTTCATTAAAAGTTTTTTGGCTAAGGTCCGGGTGAAATTCTTCAAGAGTGGCGGCAAAGACTGCCAAGAGAGATTCATCAAGCGCAAGTCCCCCACTGGATTGCCTTCCCAATATTGCGCCCGGGGCCTTCAAGGGACTCGTGATCTCAGCACTCTGCAAATTTTCCCGTAGGCGCTTTAAAAACTGAATTTTAGTAGCCAGATCTTGCGAGGGGTCGGCTCTGAGAAGCGGACTCGCAAAGCTCAGACCGAAGCCGAGCAAAATAATGCGAAGGGGAGAAAAAAACATTCGTCTGCTTCAAAACAGGAGAATACGACTGTCAACGCGTTTTGAGAATAATTCTCATTTACGGGGGGCTAAAAAAAATGAGCGGGCCTGTAAGCCGGGTTCTGTCTTCACGGTTTTCGCTTCCTAGTCGGAAACAAATTCAGTGGAGAAGATCATTTCTCTAGGCCCACCGTTACCGATGGGCTCAAGCAATCTACCCGAACCTCATAACGCCGTGGACTCGGCTCAGTTCCTATTTGATCTTGCTCCGCGCAGAGTTTACCTGTTTTCACTCCAGCAGCTCGCCTACACCTCCCGTTCCCGGTAGTAGGGTCATAGCCCCGGACATTCTTTCTGTTGCACTGTTCCTCGGCTTTCGCCGGATGGCCGTTAACCATTGCGCTGTCCTGTGGAGCCCGGACTTTCCTCAGATTTTTTACGACCTGCGATCTTCCGGCCCGCTCGAGGGTCGTGATAGCTGTTTTAAATGCTGCCTTACAAGGTTAATTTGTAGTGCCCGCACAAAAGCTGGTGGCAAACTCCGTTTTACTTCAGCCTCTTAGGGTTCATAGTTATTTATTCAAGCCGTCCATAGCCTAAGACCTGAAAATTTCCCTTTTCTAGACTCAAGATCCACTGAAAAAGCGCCGAAAAGACATATTAGAACGCCTGGTTTGACGTTTTTTTTGTCTTTTCGGCCGAAGGGCCCTGCTTATTTGCCAGATAAGTAGGGCCAGTTTTAACACCAGTACCAGCAGCTCAAGGATTGCCATGGAATCCTCTCTTTCCGCTGAACGCCATCCTAAAACTCACCAGCTTCCGTGCGGGCACCTAGCCCTTACAATTTTAGTGCCAGAATTTTTAGAAAAAATATTACTTCTTAGAAAGAGCTACGGGGTCTTCTTCACTACCCGCCACAGGCTGGATACCCGCGGGCACTGGCGAAATTCCTTCGCGAGTCACTTCTTCCGCTAAAATCTGCGCATCGGTGGGACCGCCGATAAAAAGCACTCGCTTTTCGCTGAGCGAGCGCAGGCGATTGGATTGGTAATCTTGGACAAAGTAGGCCACGGAATATTTAGGATGGACGAGCACCTTAATATTTGAAAGCTTCACATCAATACTTTTGTAGACCCTAGCGAGGCGGCCCTTATATTCTCCCCAGGCTTTCAGATCCATCCCCTTGGATTTGAAGTTGGGATGGTAGAATTTCAAATACTCTTCCATGTTCTTCGACGACCAGGCCGCAGCCCAAGCTTCAAGACGTTTGGTGAAGAGGCCGGAGCCAGACTCATAGCCCACGGCATGCTCGGCATTTTCTTTGTCGATGATCATGACCGGAGTTTGGCCGAATCTAAAAAGTTTTTTGATGTCGACCACATCAAAGTTCGAAAGTGCCACGCAGCCCCGAGTGTCAGTGCCTCGGCTTAAACGATCTTCTTTTTCAACTCCATGAATCCAGATACCCGAGCCCGACTTCTTTTTGAGCCGATCGTAAAGGTTGGGATAATTGAGTTCATACGCGGCCGACCCATGTAAACTGGCTAAGCCTGCTTTCGGAATTTGTCGCAAAATAGTGTAGATGCCTTCGGGAGTTTTGCGGTCGCCTTCTACTTCTTTGTCACCCGGATTTAAGCCCGAGATGGCCCTCAACTGGCCCAGCAAAGCTCCGTCCTTTAAGGAATGAAAACGCAAAACACTTTGCTCTTTATTCATGACCAAAAAAACAGGGTCAGTGACTTTACTGATCCACTCCGTAGAGGAGGCCACGGGTGTTGGCGTCGTAGCCGCAATAGCAGAAATATTTAAACTCAGCGCAATGGCAAAGTAACGACCTCGAATCATTCTTTAATAAGTCTAAGCCCCGAGGACTACGAACGCAACGCTTCTGCGATGGTGATTTGAGACACTCTTTTGGCAGGCCACCAAGAGGCCAGAAGTGACAGAAGAATGGCGGCCGTGCCTAACAAAATACTTTGAGTCCAATCCCAAACTATTGGGATAGAAGTGGAATAATAAAAATCCGGTAGGGTCGCGAAACGACTCAGTGCTTGGCAGAAAACCCAACTGGCCCCGAGGCCCGCTGTGGCGCCCACAACACCCAAAATAAGTCCCTCAAATAAATAGAGCCGACGCAGAGATTCTGGATCGGCCCCCATTGCCATGAGCACTGCGATCTCTCGGTTTTTTTCCGTGACCCGAGCCGACATCGTCAAATGTACGGCCAGGGATGCCAAAATAATGATGAAAAATATCGAAAGGAGCATCATCGTTTTTTCGAGTTTCAAAGAATACCAAAGAGCGGCTTGGGTTTGCTGCCAACTTTCAAAGGAAAGTTGGAATTCCTTTTGCAGGGCCTCTCGAAAGAGCGGGGCCCGGAGGGGGTCGTGCAACTGAATTTCTACCATTGAGATGTGTTGCCTAAGCCCCAGCCATTTCTCCAAAACATCTTTACTTACTCGGACAACACTCTTATCAATGTCGTAGATCTCGCTTTTAAAGTCGTGGGTGTAAACAAGATCTAAGGGTGAGGCCTCGAGCTTCCAAACACTTCGCAAACGAAATTCGTCTCCCGACTGCATGCGCAACAAGTCCTTAAGCTCAGCACCCAACTCCACGGAGTGCTTTAAATCCTCGCGCCCTTGAATCAGCACCCCGGCTCCCGTGATGCGCCCCCGGAGTGCCGAGGGAACTTCTATCAGCCCTTCACTCTGGAGAATTCTCGAAACTTTCTTGAGATCCGATCCTAAAATCGATTTTAAGCGCGCCTCAAAATTCTCAGGCTCAGCAATAGGCCGCCCCTCCCATTGCAAGTGGGGACGTTCTTTCAAATGCCGTTCACGAATGTCGGCTTGCAATCCATTCATGATACTTAAAACCGAAACCCAGGCCAGAACACCGATGAAGACCCCCAAGAATGCAAAAAGGTTCATAAAGCGAATGGCAGGGCGGGAGTTTTTACCCGAAAGATGAAGCCCGATCAGCTTGAAGGCCCAGGAAGGTAGAAAGCGCATGGGTGATTTTTACACCCAATGCCTCGTCAATTCGAGTCCACGTTGGCCGGAGCCCGAATCTTCTGTTCTTTTTCCAACTTTTCGACACCCCCGCGCAGTAGAAAGGAGCGCTGAAGGGCCTGAAGGGTAAAGACCGTCTCCCCCATGGTCTTGTTGAGTTGGGGGATCACACCATTGCCCTGCTTTAAGATGGCCTTCAGATCCCCACTCGAAGCGGCGAGGTCAGCCAGAAGTTGCTGCATCTTGGGATTTGTAACCAACTCGCTACGAATACTTTTCAGTTCGCCGGCCACCTTTTCCAGAGATTTTAAACTTGTGAAGGCTTGGCGATAAAGCTCAACAAGATTTTGATCTTTGGGCGAAGAGAGACTTTGCAGCTGATCTAAAAGTTTTTGCAGAGATAAAAGGTAAGGGGAAACACGATCCCCGCGTAAGAAATCCACAAGCTCTAAAGACTGCTCGCCGCGCAACTGCGTCCCCGCCACAAGCGGGACCGCGCTATGACCCGGATTTAAATTTATTATTTTTTCACCCACCAAGTAAGGTCGGTAGATGGAAACCTTGGCATCTTCTCTTAAAAATTTGGCATAACGTCGCAGCACCCGCAACTCAATTTGGATGCCTTCATCGGGGCTCAAATTAATTTTCTGCAGGTGCCCGGCCCGCAGACCCGAAATCAGCACGGGAGTTCCTACAGTTAAACCCTCCGCACTGGACAAGGACACATAAAAACTGTCGACCGGAGAAAACCACCCTTGGCGGTAGGCGGCCATGGCAAAAAAGCCCCCAAAAAACACAAGTGCACTGAGTGCAAATACAAAACTGCGCCGAGAATCAACCATAGTGGATCTTTCCTTCCCGAATTTCGATAGTGCGGGTGCAAAATTTTTGAGCCAAAGTCTGGTCGCCCGTCGAGAGTAAAACCGTGCGTTCCGCTTCAGAAAAAATATTTGAGAGCTTTTGAATCAGAAGGTCTTTCTCGGAGTCTTCCACTTTGTAGGTGGGATTTTCCAAGAGCAAAACCTGAGGCTTGGAGAGAAAAGCCCGAGCAATTCCACCCAAACGGCGTTGGCCTGGACTCAGGTAAAACGGACGCTTCTGCGCACTCGCTTGCAATGAGAAACTTTGACAAAGATGGGCCGCAACTTTTTTTGCCCCCGCCACCAGTTTCGCGGAACGATCTCCGTAACGAAAGCGAAAAAGAAGCTCCATGCCTTCCTCCAAACTGACGTTGGCCAAATGTCCTTCCTCCTCGAAGGCGACTCCTACCTTGCGACGCAGTTCGGGTGGAAAGTGATCGCCCCAAAGATTGGCGCAAAGCCCCCGACTCACAATGTTTTGCTCGCAAAAGGTGAAGGTCTCGGCTTCAAAAGAGTGAAGGCCACCTAAGACTCGAAAGAGCAGGGCACGCGAGGCCGGGTCGGGTCCGACAAGGGCCACCTTCTCTCCAGCTGCGATTTTCAAATACTCTAAAGAGACTTTGCTTCCGAAAGTTGGATGATGTGCCACAAGACTTTTGAGCTCCCAAATATTCTTCATAACCAAAGCTCCATGTAGTAAAAAAGTGAGGTGCCCAGCTGAGCAAAGAGCCCACCGAGTAGCGAGGTCATCACCGCTCGAGTCGTGGCTTGGGGAATTTCAAAGGAAGCTCCCTGAGTGCTCAGTCCACAGTAAGTGGCCAGTAAAAAAGCGAAAAAAGAAAGCACAAAGGTTTTGAAAATCCAAAGGACGAAGTCCATCGGACTCAGGAAAGACAAAAGAGTGCTGAGATATTCCACGGCCCCAATATCCATTTGGCTACGCAGAAAAAAGAAACTGCAAATGAGAGCCACGATGACAAAGTGGATAGAGAGGAAAAATGTAGAAAAAGCCCCGCCAATAACTCGGGGAAAGACCAAATAGCTAAGGGGAGATACGCCTGCGGCTCGCAGGGCATCGATTTCACCCTGGGCCCGCATCGCGGCAAGTTCGGAAGCCGTGGCAGATATCGACCTTGCGATGACAATACTCAGCGAAAGCAAGGGAGCGAGTTCCCGAATGAAGAGCGCAATAAAGAGGGGGGCCCAGGCTGTTTTGTCACCCAGGGTTGCGGCTTTTTGGTGAAAGAGCACCAATGAGCTGAGCAAAAAGGCAGAGATCGCAATCAGTCGCCAAGCCTGGTTGCCCGTAAAATATACTTGCCTCCAAATCACACGACGCACATCGTGACGCCTCCAAGGCTTATCGGACGCAAAGGAAGTCCCCAAATCCTCCAAGAAATTTAAAAAGGAGATCGACCTTGATCTCATAGCCTTCTTAACGGATCTTAGAGAAGGGAACATGAGAGTAAAAAAACGGCTTCTGACTTTTATCTTCACCATTTTTTTGACGCCCGGGAGCGCGCCAGCCCAAACCCTGTTGCCCTCCGATAAAAACACCCCAGACCTTCTCAATCCCCCCGATCGATTGCCCTGGAATGTTTTCCCCTCCTTCCGTAAATTTCAGGGCCTGCAAGCAGAGCAGGATGAGGACCTCAGCCCCAACCTCGCAACTGAGATGGAAAATCTGGGCGATCATCTCGGCGATACCGTGCGCAGCATTGCGGAGCGACGCAATTTCATTTGTCTGCGCCGACCCTGCCTCGTCCAGGCCTTCCCAATTCTTTACACCAAACAAAATGCCGGCTTTTTCGGAGGTTTTCGCGCGAATGTGCGGGACTCCCTGCGCCCTCGCCATCCCTATTATTCCCTCACCACTCAAATTATTCACTCCGACACAGATCAGTGGCT
Source organism: uncultured Bacteriovoracaceae bacterium (assembly GCA_964477895.1). GTDB lineage: Bacteria > Bdellovibrionota > UBA2428 > UBA2428 > UBA2428 > CAYZFQ01. The sequence goes on from CAYZFQ010000012.1 coordinate 46,630, forward strand.
CACCTTCTTGGCTTTGGATTTTCCGCGCATTGAAAAACTCCCCACTCACCCCCGCTTACGAATCAAAGGTACATACAACAAAAGCAACGAAGCCCGCTACTTTGGATCGGGTCTCGCTTCCAAAGGTGCGTCTCAACTCGAAGACGACTACTTACGGTACGGAATGCAGGAAAGAAATTTTCAGTCTTCGCTTTTTATTCCGGCGTGGGAAAAGCCCCATGAAAATAAAAGCTTCAATATTTTTAGCATCTATTCCTTCACTAATCTGGATACCTACATCTACGACCAATCCGAAGGGTCCAAACTATTTAACGACCGGCCCGCAGGATATCGGGGTGAGAAAATTTCTCGCATGAGCTTAGGACTCATCTACGATAGCCGAGACCAAAGCGTGAATACCCGCAGAGGTTTTGCGACGGAGCTCACGGTGGAATTTCCCGGACGCTATGGCAAAGAATATCAATACCAAAGATACACCTTTGTAGATCGCCGTTATTTAAGCTGGGGCAAGAATAGCTTTGCCTTTCGAGCCACTGCCGACATTGTCCGCGGCACAGCCCCCTTCTGGGCCTTAGAAAGCATCGGCGGAAGTGACCCTATTCGAAACGTCGGAGGTTCTGGGGTGATGCGAGCCTATCCTGCAGGACGCATCCAGGAACGCGATAAATTTATTGAATCCGTAGAGTATCGACACTTCCTTTCACCGCGCCGGGTGTTGGGGACCTATGCCCAAATCACTTGGCCCGTACTAGGCTTTGATGTCGGTCGACAGGGCCCCTTAAATACTTATGATGCTTTTGCCGGCACGGATTTTTTGTTCAACAAAACTTTTTTGGTGCGCACCTACGTGGGCTATGCCCAAACGGGGTGGGCTTGGACGCTACGCTTTGATCAAGAATTCTAGCTTCGTTTCACTAAAGGTCACGTAACGCCTTACCCAAATAGTTTTCAATTTTTGAAAAATTTTTCGAGTCTACATCCAAAAATCGATAACCCACTCCCTTCTCATTGGACCAACATCTTTGGGCTTCTAACCTCAAGGACTCTCCCATGAGGGCTAAGTCTATATTGATCACTTCGCTTGGAATTTTTACCAACTCTGAGCCTTCAATAAAGACCCCCCCCAAACTTAGGTTGCGCACCGGAAGAACGCGCGCCTCTCCCCCAAACGGCAACAAAACCCGAACGTCTAATTCAACGGGACAGCGAGGGTGCCGACGCCGGTGCGGAAGCCGTGAGGACGCTGAGTCTTTTCTGTGGACGAGAACCTGTGCAATCACCTCTCTCAAATTAATCGGCTTCTCAAAAAGGTAAACGCCGCGAAAACTGATGAAATGCAGAATCTCCGAGGCCACCGCAACCACTGCAATTTTTTGATTAGGGTCTATTTGCTGCAAGTCAAAAATAAAACTTTCGGCACTTTTATCTGGGAGACTTAAATCGGTGACGACCAAGTCGTAGCGATGATTTTTAAACTTATGAATAGCCGATCGCGCTTCAACAACATAGTCTACGTGATGTTCCTCTCCCACCTGTTCCCGGTAGCGATTCAACACAAGGGGGCTCGATTCAAGCACCAAGACGGAAAACTTTCGAGGCACCAAGAGAGGGGCTCGTTTCTGCATTCAAAAAATATATACAAATTTTGTTTAGTCTACAAGAGGGAAAGACCGGAGGTCCTTTGACGCTGAAAAAACCTAAAATCGACTCCCGGTCACCAAGAAAACGTGAGATTCGGAACCCGCTCCCTTGGAGCGCTCGCCAGCTTTGAGACCGACGAAAGAAAAAATATTGCGCGAAATCTGAAAAGAACGGTCCAATTGGAATGAAAAAATAGCGACTTCATTTTTGATTTTGGTGCTAAGGGCCGCATCAAACCAAAAGCCCAAACCTAGAAGCTGGGCATGGACCAAAATACCGAATAGAGCATCACCCACCTGAGCCCCTCGAAGGCGACCGGATACATATCCCAAAAAGGGGGCCACAAAATCTTCTGCACTGAGTGGGACGCGCACCGGCAAGCGAAAAGAGTAGAAGTCATCGGCTTGAGCTAGTTTTTGCATTTTCCTCTCGAACTCAAATTCCGCAGTGGCCCAAGGACCCCAAAAGGCCCGAAGGGTTCCCCCGGCCGCGGCCTTTTTGTCTTGGGCCCCTACTCGAAACTCAGGAGACAGGCGCCGGGCCCATTCGCGCCCGCCCAAAAGAGGCTCTGCCGGAGGAAAGAGTCCTTGGGCGAAAAGATTTCCAGCGCTTAACGCGAGTACAAATGCAAAAAGTTTTTGCGTCCTTCGCTCCATTGACTCTCTTTCCTAAGTGCATAATACCTCAAAAGGTAGCAAAGCGGGTCCGCGCGATCTCGAAAGTGAAAACGCTTTGTGAATAGGAAAGGAATTTTTATGGCCGGAATTAATAAAGTTATCATCGTAGGAAATTTAGGGAAGGATCCCGAACTCCGTCACACTCCCCAGGGGCAACCTGTGGCCAACTTCCCTATTGCAACCAGTGAATCCTGGAACGACAAAACAGGACAAAAACAGGAGCGCACGGAATGGCACCGCGTTGTGGTTTGGGGCAAGCTAGCCGAACTCTGCGGAAAGTATCTATCGAAGGGTCGCAAAGCCTACGTAGAAGGACGCCTCCAAACTCGGGCCTGGGACGGCCAAGACGGACAAAAACGCTACACCACTGAAGTCATTGCAACGACTGTGCAGTTTTTAGATAGTGCGGCTGACCGTGGGCAATCGTCTTCAATGGGTGGCAGTGCGGCTAGCCAAGAAGAGTCTCCCTTCGGAGCACCTCCCGATTTCGGCGGAAATAGTGGCGAAAGCGCCTCCGACGACATTCCCTTCTAGATTTCTAGCTCTTTCGCATTTTAAGGCTTCGATTTAAGATGGCTTCATGCGAAGTATAAGATTTTTCTCACTCCTTCTGTTCATGGGACTGGCTGCATGCTCAAGTCGTAAGGGCGCAAGCGGATCTGGCGGTGGTGGAAAAAGTTCGGACGAGCAAAAAATCAATTCTGCCGCCGCTGAGGCTTACGCCAAGGTAAAATCGGAATCAAAAATTTCCACCAATGCCCAGTGGACCGCCATGGTACAACGTGTAAGCCAGCGCATTGCTGCGGCTTCAGGTGAGCCCTTCCAGTGGGAAGTGGTTTTACTGGATAATCCCGAACCCAACGCCTGGTGTATGCCAGGTGGGAAGATGGCCGTTTACACGGGCATCATGCCGATTTTAGAAAATGAGGCCGCCCTGGCTGCCGTCATGGGACACGAAGTCGCGCACGCCACCCTACGCCACGGTAAGGATCGCTACGCAAGATCGGTCCGAGGGAGTTTGATCGGCCTGGGTCTTACCGTGGGTTCGATTGTTGCGGGGCAGTTTATCTGCAAAACCCAAATGTGCAAATTAGCCTTCGCTGCAGGCGGAGCCGCCGGGGGACTTGCCGTTACTTTCTTCGACCGAAAGTTCTCCCGCGAAGACGAGACTTCCGCCGACCAAGAGGGCCAAATCTACATGGCCCGCGCGGGATACGACCCTTCAGAGGCTTCGAAAGTTTGGGAGCGCATGGAACGAGCCTCGGGAGGAAAGGGCCCGCCAGAGTGGACATCCACCCACCCCAAGAACGAACGACGTCGCAACAATTTGCAGAATTGGTTGCCGGCCGCCAATGCGGAATATCAGAAGGCTCCGTCAAAACTAGGATTGGGTGCGCGAATTTAGGCGATACGGCCTTCCGATGGCGGAAGTGGATTTAACCAGGTTAAATATTCGCAGGGCGACCTCATTATCCCCAGCTCACATTTAGTCCCGAAAAAGTTTTTGCAGCCGCGCCCGCTCACGAGGTAATTCAGCCCCGCGTTCATAGGCCTCATCCACAATCCCGCGGCGCACCCACGAAGGCACCCAGTTCAGCCCCCAATAGCTATTGGCGATGCGGCTCGCGTTCCCAGCCTTACATCCGCTAAAAGCCAAAATCATCGCAAAAGCTGTAGGGCCCCGATGCTTCATTTGATCACAACCTAGAGCCATATATTTGCGGCGGGCTAAGCAGGAAATAAAACCCCGGGGGTGATGGCGCACACCCTCTTCCAGCACCGCTATAAACTGATCTCGCAATCGCCACGACACAATCGAGGCGGGTGCGGGTAGTGGAGAATGTAAAAAAGTCCGTGCTGCCTCAGGATCCGAATCATTCATATACCAAGTGCAATAGCCCTCCGAGGCACGCGCTCCGCGGGAAAATCTCTGTGCGTATTCCACGACGGGGTCGACCCCAAGCCTCCCGATAGGGAGACCCACCAAAGTTATCTGGCCAATCTTAAAAGCATAGGTGCGTTCCGCCGGATTAGCGTAGTGCAGGTAGCGGTCAAAGCTTTTGGGATCGCACCACTCGGGCTCTTGGGCCTGCAAAGTTGCAACAAAAAAAGCTAAAGAAAGAACCTTGAAATAATTCGACATAGGCGCTTTCTTTCCCAAAATTTAAAGGGGCGAAGGCTTTGCTCTCGCAAAAAGCCTCCGCCCCCCAAAGCCCCGAAGGGCTTTCTCTTCCGCCTTGAAGGACTGGATTTAAATCTTCACCAATAATTTTTCAAATTAATTGCTCTGTACGGTCGCTGACTTTGTCTTAAAAATTTAGGCGACTTTGCTTTGAGCTCGCCCTAGGCGACTTTGGATATATTCGGCAAATAGGGCCGCCAGCTCTCCGGCATGAGCTTTTTGTACAAAAGCAGATCCGGCAAAAAGCCCTGGCCAGGTTCACTGGGATACTTAAACAGCTCAAAGCCGGCCTCTGTGGGGGTCTTGGCTCCCTTATTTTGGTTGCACTCCACACAGCAACTCACCACATTCGACCAGGTGGTTTTACCCCCGCGGGTCACGGGCACGACATGATCTAAAGTCAGCTCCTTCGCGCCAAAAACCTCGTAGCAGTACTGGCACATAAAATCGTCTCGCATAAAAACATGTTGGCGTGAAAAGCGAACGTAACCAAAGGGTCGCTTGGGGCGCACAAAGCGCTTCATTTTTATAACACTGGGCAGACTGAAGGCTTGGGAAACGGTGTGCACCTGCAGCCCATAAGAATCTAGGACTTCAATTTTTTGTCCGAGGAATAAAATCATGGCCCGGCGCCAAGAGACAATGCGTAAGGGTTCATAACTTGAATTAAGAACCAGTACCCGGGAACTCTCAAGCGAAGAGCTTGCATCCATAGTCTAATTGTAGCAAAACTTGGCAGACTATTGAAAGAGGTTATGCCCAAAGCCAAAGCCATTCCGCCCTTAAAAAGCCTAAAGAGACGTCAAAAGCCTGACGATTCCGCAGTGCCAGACCCCTCTCTACCCGCGATCAGCTCGGGGGGCGATCCCTTGGCTGTTTATGTTCGTGAAATTTCCAAGATTCCCCTCTTAAGTCCCGAGCAGGAGAAATCTCTGGCTCTTTTGGTTTTTGATCACAAAGATCGCAGCGCCTTTCAGTCTTTAGTTCAAGCCAATTTGCGTTTTGTGGTGAAGATTGCCTTTGAGTACGCCAAGTATGGAGCGCGTGTTCTGGACTTGGTCCAAGAGGGAAATGTGGGACTTCTCAAGGCAGTGCAGGATTTCAACCCCTACAAAGACGTGCGACTCACGACCTACGCCGTGTATTGGATTCGTTCGTACATACAGGACTATTTGCTACGCAACTGGTCGCTTGTACGAATCGGCACCACGGCAGCGCAAAAAAAACTTTTCTACAATTTAAAAAAAGAACAGGCACGTTTAGAGCGTGAAGGAATCAGTCCGGAGCCGAAGTCCATTGCCATGAACCTCAACGTGGACGAGTCCGACGTTAAGCTCATGCAGGAACGGATGTCGGGCAAAGATGTGTCGATGTCGGCGCCTTTGGGCTCAGACGACGAGAATTCCTCCTACAACTACGCCTCTAAAGTGGTGGACCACAGCCCCCTAGCCTTGAGCCAAATCGAAGATGCCGAACAAGCCATTTTATTTAAAAAAGCCTTAGAGGAGTTTGTGAGGGAGCTCGATGACCGGGAAAAGGTGATTTTTAACGATCGCTTGCTTTCCGAGAAGCCTAAAACTCTCTCAGAAATTGGCGAAGAATACGGATTTACTAAGGAACGGGCCCGTCAGCTCGAAGAACGAATTAAAAAGAAGCTGAAAGACTTCCTCTCCAAGTTCTATCCTGACATTTCCCTAAATTAATCCTATAAACTCCGGCATATGTCAGAAAAAGTCGCTTCCTCCAAAGACCCCCTTCAGGAACTCGTATCGCTTTGCAAACGCCGGGGATTTATCTTCCAGAGCTCTGAAATTTACGGCGGATTAAATTCTTGCTGGGACTACGGACCTCTCGGTGTGGAGCTCAAGCGAAATATCAAAGACCTTTGGTGGAATTCCATGACTTTACGCGAAGACGTGGAAGGCTTAGACGCGAGCATTCTTATGGCACCTCGAGTTTGGGAAGCCAGTGGACACGTAGAAAATTTCACCGACCCCTTAGTGGATTGCAAAAATTGTAAGGCCCGCTTTCGCGCCGATAAGGCCGAGAAAAAGCCGGATGGAAAATTAATCTGCCCCTCTTGTGAAAGCACCAACGTCACGGAAGCGCGCAATTTTAATCTGATGTTTAAAACTTTTATGGGTCCTGTGGATGAAGGGGCCAACGTCGTTTATCTGCGACCCGAAACCGCGCAGGGGATCTACGTGAACTTCCACAACGTGGCGACTTCTATGCGTAAAAACATTCCCTTCGGCATTGCCCAAATCGGCAAGGCCTTTCGAAACGAAATCACACCGGGAAATTTCATTTTCCGTACCCGTGAGTTTGAACAAATGGAAATGCAATACTTTGTGCACCCCACAGAAGACCAAAAGTGGATGGATTACTGGAAGCAAAGCCGATGGGACTGGCATCTGAGCCTTGGAATCGATCCAAAAAAACTGCGCTTTCACCCGCACGGCCCGGGCGAGCTCGCTCACTATGCCAAATCGGCTTTTGATGTGGAATTTGAATTTCCCTTTGGATGGTCTGAAATTGAGGGTGTGCACAACCGCACGGACTTTGATCTGAAGCGCCACCAAGAGTTTTCCAAGAAAAACCTGATGTATGTGGATAACCAACGCAACAATGAGCGCTATATTCCATTTATTATTGAGACTTCCACGGGTGCCGACCGCACTCTCCTAGCTGTATTGTCGAATGCTTATCTAGAGGATCCGGCCAACGAACGCATTGTCTTGCGCTTCCATCCACGCGTTGCGCCCGTGAAAGTGGCGATTTTGCCTTTGCAGAAAAAGCCCGAGCTCCAAGAGATCGCCGATAAGTTGGCTAAGGATTTTTCCTCCAAATACCGAATTCAACAAGATGAGTCGGGCAGCATTGGCAAACGCTACCGTCGCCAAGAAGAAATTGGCACACCCTACTGCATCACCATCGACTTTGAATCCGTCACAGATGGTGCCGTAACCGTTCGCCACCGGGATACGATGCAGCAAGAACGCATTGCACTGAGCCAAGTCTTAACCTACGTTGAAAAAGGCTTCGCGAACTGGTCAACTTAGCGGCTGTGAAAGTCTTAAATTTTTTAGCCGTAGGAATGGCGGTTTTTTCTTATAAGGCTCTTGGTCAGAGCTTTTCCGTGTACTTTGAAAAAGCTTCGGCTAAATCAGAGAAAATCAATGAGGCCCGCGCAAATTTAGAGCTGGCGCAAGCCCAGAAGCGCTCAGCCTTTGCCGAGATTTATCCGCAGCTTTCAGCATCCGCACAAAAATCCTATGCCTCAGATGAAGTGGAACGCACTAAGGAAGGCACTCTTGTGAGCGTGGGCGCCGAGCAAGTCTTATTTAAGGGCTTGGCCGAGTTTCGCGCACTCAGTGCGGCGGAGCTGAACTTACAAGCGGCCCATGCACAATTGGCAGAGCAAAAAAATAGCGTGGCGGTAGACGTGCTTAGCGCTATGAGCGCGACGACCGCGAGTCGCTATAAATTAAAACTTTTTGAAGATTATTCAGAAATTTTAGATCGTCGCCATAAAGAGCTAAAAAATCGTAGCCGAATCGGAAAATCCCGCGACGTAGATGTGCTCCAAACTGAACTTGAGAAATTAAAATTGGAACGTCAGAAAAACCAAGCTGAAGTGGACCAAGCAAATAGCTTGGCGACTTTGGCGTCTTTGGTGGGGGAAAAAGTGGATGAAGAGGCCGTGCCACGCCTGACGGCCATCATTGAAGAATTAAAAACTGTGTCTTTTCCCTCCCGTGCGGCGGGGCTTGAGAGCCGGCGCTTGACTCTGGAGTCCAAGGAAAAAGAAATTTCAGCACAGCGCGGATCTTATTTTCCCACTTTGAGCGCTTATGGAAATTACTACCCCTATGCGCGCGATGCCTTCAAGGGGACCGAAGATACCTGGGATGCAGGTTTAAAACTAAACTGGGTTTTATTTTCAGGCTTTTCTTCGACGAGTGCGGTCGAGAAAACTCAGGCTCAGGCCGAAGCCCTTCGAGCGAGCTATGCGGATTTTGAGCGCAACCTACGATTGCAGCAAACGGATCAATTATTAGCCCGCGGCCAACTTGAGGCGCAGCTGGCAAGTTTGGAAAGGTCTTTGGAAATTCAAGAGCGAGCCTACGGCCAGCAAGAGCGCGATTATAGACTGGGAGTTGTGACTTCATTGGAAGTGCTCACAAGCTTGCAGCAGGGATTAGATTTAAAAGTGGATGTGCTGGAACTTCGCAAAACGTTGATTGAGAATTATGCCAAGAGTTTCAGCTTAGGGACGGAGAAGATTTAGCTCAAAAGCTTCGCCGGAACTTTACCTATTAGATCGTGTCGTGGGCACTGGGCGGCTCAAAGCCCCGATTCATAGGCGGCATATCCTCCCGATACCCCTGCATCTCTACGTTGCAATGATTTTTGGGAATTCGTCGCCCAGTGCGTGGGGCTTGAGGGTTCCGAAAAATCGCTTGGGTATATTTAAATTCCTCAATCACTTCTTCACTATCTAAATTAATCAATTGCACCCTTCTCTCTTCGGGCAAAAAGAGCGCCACAGTGAGGGGCTGCTCTTTTGACTTGAGGTCGGCGGCTAAAGGGCCCGGATTCACAATGGGATGACCAAAGACACTTTGCTCTATATACCCGTAGTGCGTGTGCGCAAAGACCTCGACCGCCACTCGTGGATCCGCAGGATAACCTCGCAATATAATCTGAGACCCCGCCTTCCTCCGAAGTTCCATCATTTTGGGATCATCCGCTTTATAAGGAGGCAAGGTCCGCTCGCTCACCGGATGCATCGGGTAGTGACTTAAAGCCAAAACATAGCCATCAATTTCCACATGGATGAGTTTCTTGGGCCTCAAGGCCAAAACCTTTCCATAGTGAGTTAAAATTTTTGCCGTATCTCGGTACTTGGCACTTCTCACGGTGGGTGGATAATCTGGCAATTCCCAGTTCCCTGGAAGAATGAAAATATGATCTTTACCCAGCCCGGAATGCTTCGAAAGCAAAGAATAGACTTCCACAATTTTCCGCTCATCCGCACCCGAAGTCAGATCCCCCATTGTCACAATATGCGTGATGCATTGACGCCGAAAGTAATCCAGCGCTCGCACAAGAGCTGGAATATTCTGATGCGCATCTCCTAAAAAGCCAATGCGAGGTTCGGCTGCTAAGGTGCCCGTGCGAGATTTACGGCAGCCCGTATCCGCTCCAGCTGACAGGAGGCCTCTCGCCGCGACACCCGGGGCCGGAGTAGCAAAAGCCATGGGATGCCAAAAACTTCCTGCCCAAACCAGCCAAAAAATAGCGCGTAGCTTCACACCTATTTATCGGGAGTTTTTGCCCAAAGCTTAAGTTGTTGTTCTCCGCGAAAAACTTAGCAGTCCTAACTGAGGATCTGCCATAAGCTTCCGCGCATAGGCCGAATAGATTTTTAACCACGCCATCGCGCCCAGCTCATTGACCACCCGCAGCCTTTTTTGCATGCCATCGCGATCCGGCCACCTAGCCAAGAGTTTCATGCGAATTTTTTCTTGGGGTGTAATGTAAAACACCATCATGTCCTTTGGAATTTCTGATAGTTTTTTTCTATAATCTTCTCCTCTTTTTATATTTCTTTCACACTCCAACCAGAGACTGGGCATTAAAGTGGGTGGGGCCCGCACCAAAATATCGGGCACCCGCTGACTCAAGGCACCCCAGGCCGGATGCGGACTTCGCTCAGTAACACCTTCATCCACTTCGACTTTAAAAGAGTCAGGCAATTCTCTCAGAGCAAAAGCCACCCGATAAATCATAGACGTGTGTGGGGGCGGACCCCCTTTAAGCAAATCCCACTGTAAAGGCCGTAAGACCTTTCCGCGCAGGCGATCCAGCAATAGGGGCGAAGGACAAAGCCACGGCCTACTTTCGCATTCATAAAGAAGACCCTCTCGACACCCATAACGAATGGAAGGCCACAGCCTATTTGCGAGTGAAGCCCTCATCCACGGCAGTCGAGGATGTAGCCAATAAAATCGAGAAAAATGCTCTAAGAGTGGGTACACACCACCGTAGGTTCTGAGGGCTTCGGATTCGAAAATCATTGACCTGCCCTCGCAAAAGTCGTGCCTGGTCTTTTCGAGGGTTTTTTTTCATCATCCACTGCCGACATCGGCAGTAAAAACATTCCGCACAAATCCGCATGACCCTTAAATCAAAGAAGCAGACTGCTCATATTTCCTCCATTTCTCGCAGCCACTTGATGCCCCTGCAAATTCGCTGCCAACGTAAAGCAACTTCTAAAAAATATATTTCATTTTTTTATTGAAGTCCATTCATATGTATGGTTTTTTATTTTTATGAATTTAAAAGATACGGGCAAAGAAACGCTTATCTATAAAATGCGTGAACTCGCGCGTTCAGAGCGAGAAATCACCCTTCATGTCCTACGTCATTTAGCCGAGATCGAACGGAGAAACTTATTTTCCGAGCTTGGATTTTCCAGTCTCTTTGAATATTGCGTAAGAGACTTAGGCTATTCAGAGTCTTCAGCACAGCGACGTATTGCGAGCATGCGTTTGTTGAAGATTTTACCTGTGCTGGAGCCCAAGTTGGCCACAGGCGCCCTATCCCTCTCAACATTGTCTAGTGCCCAAAGTTTTTTTCACGTTGAAAAGATCTCTTCTCCTAGTGAAAAGCTTGAGATTATAAAATCTCTTGAAGGGAAGTCGAGTTTAGAAGTCAAAAAAGAATTGCTAGCTCGCTCCCTTAACCCCGCTCATTTTTTAAACGAGAAAGTGCAGCCCGTGTCGGCAACTCATACAAAGATTACGGTGGTGCTGGAGGACAAGACCCTAAAATTAATAGAGGAACTTCGCCACCTTCTTGCGCGCTCAAAGCCACGCCTGGCCCTGCGCGACGTTATCTCCTATGCGCTTCAATCGACAGTGGAGCGTGAACGTCCGAAGTTGCCAAAGAAAGTCCCTTTCTTGAAAAGACCGTCTAGATCTAAGGCCCTGATAGAAACTCGACCTTCGGAGAAAATGGACTGCGAGAATTCTCATCTCCCACTACCGATATCGGCAGTGGGAGCAAAGCGCTATATTCCCATCGAGGTGCAACGAGAGGTTTGGCATCGTGATGGAGCTTGCTGCGGCTATGTGGCTCCTGGGTCAGGTCGCCGGTGCCGGTCTACATTCTCCCTTCACTTCGACCACATTAAGCCCTTCGCCAAGGGCGGCAAAACATTAGCATCCAATTTGCGCTTGCGATGTGCAATCCACAACCAACAGGAGGCAATAAATAGCTATGGAGTAGATAAAATAGCTCAGTACGTTCCTCGACTGCGCTAAGCGAAATTGTCTAGGTGCGTATTTAGAGATCTAAACAAGGTGCATCAATCACAGAGCGGGAACCAGCATGACTATATGAATTCCCTCAGTTAATTTTACGGCATGAGCCTGCCACGTATTGCCATCACCAAACCTGTATTCGCCTGGATGTTAATGATCGCGCTGATGCTCTTCGGTGGGATCAGCGTGTCGCGGATGGGGGTGAGTTTGCTTCCCGACGTGGACTACCCGCAGGTGCAGGTGAGTATTAAATACGAGGGAGCTTCTCCCGAATTGATTGAAACAGATGTGACCGACATAGTGGAAGGGGCGCTGGTCGGAGTTTCTGGCGTGCGGAATTTATACTCGTCGAGTAAATATGGATCTTCAAACGTAACTCTGGAGTTTGACCTTTCACGCAACATCGATTCGGCGATTCAGGATGTGCAAACGGCCTTACAAGCCGTCACGCGGAATCTGCCAGACGAAATTGATCCTCCGCTGATTTCCAAATCGAATCCGGAGGATCGACCTATTTTGTGGTTAGCGCTTTCGGCCGACGTTCCCCTGCGGGAGCTGATGAAGTATGCACGAAATTCACTGAAAGACCGCTTCACCTCAGTGGAGGGAGTGAGTGATATCAACTTGGGCGGATATTTGGAGCCGCAGGTGCGCGTGTGGCTCGATCCTGCGAAGCTGGCACAGTACGAACTTACCGCAGGCGATGTCATTGCCGCGATTCAAACCGAACACAAAGAGATTCCCGCAGGACGTATTTTGCAGGATAAAAGCGAGATTAATTTGCGCGTGCTGGGCGAGGCCACGACTCCTGAGGAACTCGCAAAGATTCGCGTGACCCGAGGCGCTTCAGGCCCCCTTTACCGCACCGTAAGCATTGGCGAACTGGGGCGCGTTGAATCGGGCCTCGAAGATATTCGTCGTTTTTCTCGCTCCAATGGAGTTACAGCCGTTGGGATCGGGATTAAAAAACAACCTGGCTCAAATTCCCTTTCGGTTGCGGCCTTGGTTAAAGAGCGCGCCGCTAGCCTGAAACTCCCTCCGGGCTATAAAGTCAGCGTCAACTTCGACAATACCGTTTTTATTAAAGCCGCCATTGATGAATTGAAGTTCACCATGCTGCTTTCCATTCTCCTCACCGCACTGGTGTGTTATTTATTTCTGGGATCACTGTCCTCCACGATCAATATTTTATTTGCCATTCCCACGAGTTTGCTCGGCACTTTTATTTTTATGGCCTACTTTGGCTTCACCCTAAACTACTTCACCATGCTGGCTCTGATTTTGGTGGTGGGCATCGTGGTGGACGACGCCATCATGGTGCTGGAAAATATTGCTCGCCATCAAGAGATGGGTTTTCGACCCTTCCGCGCCGCCGTCATGGGCTCGGAGCAGATTCTCTCGCCCGCGGTGGCCACCAGCCTTGCCATCGTGGCGGTCTTTCTTCCCGTGATTTTCGTAGATGGACTCACGGGCGCCTATCTCTTTCAGTTTGGAGTGACTCTATGTGTGGCGGTGCTCTTAAGTTTGCTGGAAGCCGTCACTTTCACTCCCATGCGCCTATCCACCATGAAACTCACCGGAGAACTGAAGGGTCTGCCCGGCAAATTCGATGCTCTCATACGTCGCACCTCCAAGCGCTATAAAAAAGGCATTGAGTGGTCTCTCCAACGCCCATGGCTCATTTACGGACTCTCGACAGGCCTCTTTGCCTTTTCCATTTTCACGGCCACTCGCCTCCCCAAAGAATTCACTCCCGAAGAAGATACGGGCGCCATTATGGCCCGAGCCGAACTTCCCTTAGGCACTTCTTTTGCAGAAACCAATCGCCGACTTCAATTGGTAGAAGAGGTCGTGCTTAAAGACACGGCCGTTCAACGAGTCTTCAGCATGGTGGGTGGCTTCGGGGGCGATGTGAATACTGGAATTATTTTTATTACTCTTAAAGATATTTCTGAAAGAAAAAAGCGTTCGCAAAAATCTGTACAAGAAGATCTTAAAAGTGAATTCAAAAAATTGGGCGATGGTCTCACCGTCCGCATGCAAAATGCAGGAGGCGGCGGCTTTGGCGGACGCCGAGGCTACGCTATTGAGCTGAGTTTGCGAGGTTCCGATTGGAAAGAACTCACTCACGGGGCTCAGGCTCTCCAAGGAGCCATGGCCAAAGACCCAGCCTTTTCCGATGTAGACTCCTCCTACAAAGAAGGCGTGCCTGAACTCACCGTCCTTCCCAAGCGCGACGCCGCCCTAGCTCGAGGCGTTTCGGTAGAAGCTCTCTCTGAAACTCTGAATTTTGTGTACAACGGAATTCGAGCAGGCAAATTTAATGACGACGGACGCCGAGTGGACATCACCGTGGAAGCCGAAGAGAAGAACAACTCCAAAGCTATGTCTCAGCTTTCTAAACTTTTTGTGCGCAACAACCGCGGCCAACTGATCCCCTTAGGAGAAGTCGCCACTTTCAAAGAATCTAAATCAGTGGTCGCCATTTCCCGCGAAAACCGCGAACGCTCCATCGATGTCTATTCCAACGTAGGAAAAACCTATGCCCAAGACAAAGCCATTGAACGGGCTTTTGAGCTTAGCAAAGGTATACTTCCGCCCACCGTCACACTCGCCACTTCAGGAAGCTCTGCGGAACTTTCCAAAACCTTTAAAAGTTTAGGCATCGCCCTGTTTTTAGGTATCTTGGTGGCTTATATGGTTCTCGCATCCCAATACAATTCCTACGTGCATCCCATTACCGTATTGCTCGCCCTCCCCTTCAGCCTCACTGGCGCCTTTTTTGCCCTCTACTTGGGTGGAGCGAGCCTCAACGTTTACTCCATGATTGGACTCCTCCTACTCATGGGTATCGTGAAGAAAAACTCCATCCTCCTCGTAGAATTCGCCAATGAGTATCGCAAAGAACACCCCAAGGCCACCCTCGCCCAGGCCATCGCAGAGTCTGGGGGCGTGCGTCTGCGCCCTATCCTCATGACCTCCTTTGCCACGGCGGCCGCCGCCCTTCCTCCGGCCATAGGCTTAGGCCATAGCAGTGCCAGCACCCAACCCATGGCCCTCTGCATTTTAGGGGGCACCATCGTATCCACGGCTCTCACCCTTTTTGTGGTCCCCGTGGCCTACGTGCACCTAGGTCGCTTGGAGAAGCACTTAGACCCCAAAGAGATCGATCCCTCAGACCTCAGTGAGGCGGCCTCTCCCGCGCCGCAGTCCGCCCACAGCTAGTCGGCCCGGAGGCTTGCCAAAAACTAAGCTCTCTCGCTATGACCAAAGCATGGCGACAGCAGCAAACAAATCCACTTACTTTTTTGGCTTTCAGGGCGATAAAAACCTCACGGAAGGCAAAGCCGAAATGAAGCCACTCTTGGGCGGCAAGGGCGCCAACTTAGCTGAGATGGCGAGACTCGGACTTCCTGTTCCTCCGGGATTCACCATCACCACCGAGGTCTGCACTTATTTTTACTCCAATAATTCCACCTATCCCACTGGCCTCAAGGAAGAGGTTGAAAAGTCGCTCAAACAACTTGAAGCCTGCATGGGCCTGCAGTTTGGATCCGACACCAAACCCCTCCTCGTGAGCGTGCGCTCAGGTGCCCGCGCGAGCATGCCCGGGATGATGGATACGATTTTAAACCTTGGCCTCAACGACAAAACCGTAGAATCTCTCTCGAAATTCTCGGGCAATCCTCGCTTTGCTTGGGACTGCTACAGAAGATTTATTCAGATGTATTCCGACGTGGTGTTGGGGATTCACGTTTCCCACTTCGAGTCTCTCCTTGAAGATTTAAAGCACGCCCAAAATATACAAAAAGATTCAGACCTCACAGTGGAGCACCTGCAAAAGCTTGTGGCTCAGTACAAACAAAAAGTTTTAGAAGACATTGGCAAAAAATTTCCCCAAGATCCCTTTGACCAACTCTGGGGTGCCGTAGGAGCGGTGTTCAGTTCTTGGATGAGCCCCCGCGCGATTCACTACCGTAAAATGGAAAATATTCCGGAGGACTGGGGTACGGCCGTCACCATTCAGTCCATGGTTTTTGGAAATACTGGGGATGACTCCGCTACCGGAGTGGCCTTCACCCGAGATCCGGCCACAGGTCATAAGAGATTTTTTGGTGAGTTTTTACAGAATGCCCAAGGGGAAGACGTGGTCGCGGGAATTCGCACCCCTCAACCCATCTCCAACCAACAAAAGGAGCGGGAGCCCTCGTCATCTAAGCTCGCCTCCCTCGAAGATGTGATGCCCTCTGTCTTCAAAGAACTCGTGGCTATCCAAGACAAACTGGAACACCACTACCGAGACATGCAAGATATTGAGTTTACCATCCAAGAAGGCCGACTCTTTGTTTTACAAACCCGCAATGGCAAGCGTACCACTCAGGCCGCCGTGAAAATTGCCGTGGAGATGGTGAGCGAAAAACTTATCGATAAGAACCAAGCCGTTTTGCGCATCGACCCTTACAGCCTCGACCAACTTTTGCACCCACGCTTAGACCCCAAGAAAAAAGGAACTCCTCTGGCCAAGGGACTGCCCGCCTCTCCGGGTGCGGTCTCCGGCAAGGTGGTTTTCAGTTCGGCCGACGCCGAACTTGGCAAATCCAAAAATGAACGAGTGATTTTGGTTCGCCACGAAACCAGCCCCGAAGACATTCACGGCATGGACGCCTCCGTGGGAATTCTCACCGCACTAGGAGGAATGACCTCGCATGCGGCCGTTGTGGCTCGAGGTATGGGCAAAAGTTGTGTGGCCGGGTGTGCAGAAATATCAATTGATTATAAAAACCGTCAGTTCGTGGTGAACCGGGATGGCAAAAAAACCATCGTTAAAGAGAACGAAATCATCACGCTGGATGCCAACACGGGCGAAGTATTTTTAGGCGAAATTCCCACCGTGACTTCCACCATGGATGCCGACTTTGGCCTACTCATGAGCTGGGCCGACAGCGCGCGACGCTTAAAAATTCGCGCTAATGCCGACACCCCTCACGATGCCCGCGTGGCCCGCAGCTTCGGCGCCGAAGGCATTGGCCTTTGTCGCACGGAACATATGTTTTTTGAACCGGACCGCATCGACGCCGTGCGCTCGATGATTTTGGCCGAAAGCCAAGAAGAGCGGGCCGCGGCCCTTGAGCTGATTCAGCCCATGCAAAAAAATGATTTTGTGGGCCTCTTCCGTGAGATGAAGGGACTGCCCGTGACGATTCGTTTGCTCGATCCTCCTTTGCATGAATTTTTGCCGCACACCGAATCCGATATCGCCAACCTCGCCTCTAAACTTCGAGTCTCAACCGAGCGACTCATGGCTAAGGCCAAAAGTTTGCATGAGGTCAATCCCATGCTGGGCCACCGGGGTTGTAGGCTCGGCGTTTCCTTCCCTGAAATTTATGAAATGCAGGCCCGCGCCATTGCGGAAGCCGTTGTTGAAGCGGCCCGAGCGACTCAAGAGGCCGTGCAGGCCGAAATTATGGTGCCGCTCATTTTTGAACGCAAAGAACTTTTGTATTTGCGCGAGCGTATCGAAAAAGTGGTTAACGAAGTATTGGCCAAGAAAAATCATACGCTTCCCGGAGGAGCCCTCGCGATTGGCACGATGATTGAAATCCCTCGAGCCGCCCTCTTAGCCAACGAAGTCGCTGAAGTCGCCGACTTCTTCTCCTTTGGTACAAATGATTTGACGCAAATGACTTTGGGCTTATCTCGTGACGACAGCTCTAGGTTTTTGCCGGAGTACCTCGACAATGGAATTTTAAAAAACGATCCCTTCGCCACCATTGACCAAAGCGGCGTGGGGCAGCTCGTGCAAATGGCCGTAGCCAAGGGCCGCGCTACGAAAAAAGATTTGAAAACTGGGGTCTGCGGCGAACACGGTGGGGATCCTAAATCTATCGAGTTCTTCCACAAAAGTGGCTTGGACTACGTAAGCTGTTCGCCCTTCCGCGTGCCCGCGGCCAGGTTGGCGGCGGCTCAGGCGACTTTGAAGGAAAAGGCTACGAACTAATCATCGTGAAGGCATGCCAAATACTTCTAAAAACTAAAATCGTAAGATCGGCAGTCGCATGCAAGCTGAAATCCCATCCTCCGACAAATAGGTGCAGAAGTTGCCTTGCGCGCGAGTATAAAGGTTGAAGCAATTCCCAATGCCTTTAACAATCCCAAGCGGTGAGCAACGAGTGCCCGATACACACCCTTCCCACGAAATTCAGGTCGAACACTTGAAGCAAAAAGATAACCCGCATTATCCACGATTCGCATCATGCCGGTGCCTGCGGGCTCACCTCGGTAGCGCACTAGAAAACTGTAATTTGGGCTCGCCCCCATTTTAAAATCATTGGCAATCTCTGTCTGGATGCGCTGGGCCTCGGCTCCCTTTTGGCCCCAGCCCTGCGTATTGGTTAGAGAGTATTCAAGGAGGTTCTGAGCTGAGAGTATTTCGACGCCAATATTGGAGGGCAGTTGCAAAGGATAATTTTCCTGCAAAATATAAAGTCCCTGCATTTCGATCACGACATGGGGACCTAATTTCTCCAAGCGCGCATTAAGGTCCACGGGTTCCGAGTGTGGAAAGGAAAACCAACGAAAGGGGATTTTTTTCGCCTTATATTCAGCATAGACAGAAGAGATTTGCGCCATCTCTTCCTCACTTCGCAGCTGAGTGCGCATCACCCCATTTAAAAAATTATACGGCGCCACTGTATTCGTCAGTTGAAATATTTCTGGCCGATCCACCTTCACCGACTCAGGCTTTACCCAGGCGGTGGCCACCATGCAGTCCGCTACTTTGCGCGATAAATCCAGATCATTCATCTAAAATTTAGCACCCAAACTCGCCTTTCCAAAAGCACTGCGCTCCAAACGCTGAACGCCGCGCTTATCGTGCTTAAAGAATCCGCGCCCATGAAAAACTCGGCGATCAAAGCTAAGCCCTGTGAGCACTTCCAAAGTAAAATATTCGTTCAGTCTCGACTCTATCCCTAAGCCGGCTGTTTTCTCTTCAAAGTAAAACTGCTCCTTTTTGTCGGTGCGCCCGGCCAACAGAAAAGACCGATGTTTCCACTGCCCCTGCACTTTCATATCCATATTTGAAGCCACCTTTACGCCACTCTCTAAAGTGACGAGTGCAGGAAAAAGCAGAGACATTCGAAAGTAGGTCGTTGGCAAATAGCGCCAATTTAAGAAAAAGGGCAGTCCGATCATGGCTGAAAAACGGCGGTCGGAGCTGAGATAGAAATAGGAGGCCAACGGCAAGGGGATATTCAGCAGAAAAGAACGGTGAGTCGCATAGTTTAAAAAGAAAAACCACGCCGAACCCTTCTCTCGCATTAACTTGTAGTAGCCCGTAACGGAGGCATTGATTTCATCTCCTCCCTGAAAGGGCACATCGCTAGGTGAGTCGGCCGAAATAATAAGTCCCTGGGTGTCTCCACCTGAGCTATGGTGCCGGTAATAGGCACTGAGTTCGGGCATCCAAAGCTTTTTACCCTCCAAGGCTCCTGCCTCCAGAACCAAGAACTTGGAGCCAAAGGCCGCCCCCACCCCAACTTGGGGCGTTCGGTGAAGTTCCGTGCCCAAACGCACATCCTGCTCGGTAAGTCGATGGCTCCCACTCAATTCGTAGCGAAAAGAATTGCGGGGAGAGTCGGCCAGAGGGGGCGGACCCAGTAATGAGTCAAAGGCGGGCTGCGCTTGGCCCCAAAAACCCATAAAGAGACCTAAAAGGGCCAGTCGACTGCCATTCATGGCCCAAGATTTTACCTGAGCTTAGACCTTTTCACTCTTTTTATATCTTTGATTTGCAAAGTATTTTGGCTGCGCGTAAAAATTTACTTTCCTTATGTTATCGCCTAAATTTTTTTTCTGGGCCTCGAGAGCCGTTTGTGGGAGGGATCTTTAAACCGTGAGAATATTGCGCCTGGAGTTATTTGGTTTCAAGTCGTTTAAGGACAAAACCATCATCACCTTTGATCAACCGATCACGGCTATCGTTGGAAGTAACGGTTGCGGCAAGTCGAACGTGGTGGATGCCCTCTACTGGGTCATGGGCGACATGTCGCCCAAGCACTTGCGCGGCTCGCACATGAGCGACGTTATTTTTTCGGGTTCTCGAGATGCCGCGGCCCTCGATATGGCCGAAGTCACCATGGTTTTGGCTCGCGACCCTGCGACTGACCCCGAACTGCCTCCCCAGTTTCAGGCCTCCAACGAAATACAAATCACCCGCCGTTATTACAGAAGCGGCGATTCCGAGTGCTTTATTAACAAGGTGCACTGCCGACTGCGGGATATCCAAGAATTTTTTATGGATACTGGCCTGGGAGCCAAGGCCTATTCCATCATCGAACAAGGCGCTATCATGCGCATGGTCACTCAGAAACCTGAAGAACGACGCACAGTCATTGAAGAGGTGGCTGGTATTATGAAGTTCAAGGCCCGCAAGGCCGAAACCGAGCGAAAGCTGGAACATGCCGGCACTAACCTCGCCCGCATTGACGACATCGTCAAAGACCTCCAAAAGCAGCTCACGACTCTCAAACGTCAGGCCGAGAAGGCTGAAAAATATAAAATCTACTCCGATGAACTGAAGGATTTGGAAATCCGCCTCGCCTCGCGCGAGTGGGTGAACCGTCGGGAAAACCAAGCTCAGGCGGCCATGGCGGTCACTGAGCTTTCGGGCAAAAAAGACCACGTCCAAGAACAGCTTGAAAAAGAGCGCGTTCAGGTGGAAGTGCTTCGAGAAGAGCTTCAAAAATTAGAGGCTGATCTCACGGAGCAACGCTCCTCAAACCGAAACATCGAACTCACTCTTAAAGACACCGAAGCTCGGATATCCACTTTGCAGGCCCGCCGCGAATCTTTAGGCAAACGCCTAGACCAAGACAAAGTGCACTTTGAAGAAATTCTTGTTCGAGAAGGTGCCCTTTTAGAGGAACTCTTAGTCCAAGAAGAAGACCTCACCCAAAAGAAAGTATCCTCGGAAGAATGGCACCGCAAAATTGACGAAAGCCGCAGCGAAGTGGATTTGCTGAGAGCCCAAACGGATACTTTGCGCAAAGAAGTGGACCAGGCCAAGAAGACCTTCCACAGTCACGAAATCGAAGAGACCAAACTCACCCAACGTATTCAAGAGCACCAACGCGCCATTCAACAGCTTCAAAATAAACAGGAGTCTTTGCGTCTGCAGCTGGTGAATATTGAAAGCGAGACAGAAACCCGCAGTTCCGAGCGCCAGGGAACTTTGGACTTTTTGGAACTCGCCTTCTCCAAACGCTCCGACTTAGAAGGCGAAAAGCTAGCCGTTGATAAAGAGCTTTTTGACCTTGAAGAGAAAAAACAGGAATACCAAAACAACCGAGATGAGATTCGTCGAGAACTCACGGGTGTTCAGGTCCGCCGAGAACAGTTGGAAGCTCTCGAAAAAAACATGGAAGGCGTGAATGCCACCTCCCGCTGGATGGCCATGCACCTGCGTGACCAAGGTGTGGAACAAACACTTTTAGCCGATGTGGTGAAGTGCCCTCCCATTTTAGAAAAAGCCCTGGAAGCTGTCATTGGCCCCCAATTCCAACGTGTTTTGACCCAAGGCCTTTCTGATATTGAGGCCCTCCAAAAGGCCATGGCCGAGTCCGGCGATGCGGCAGCTAAAGAGGGACGCAGCACCCTTTGGCTCAGCAACGCCCCTCATGCCAGTGCGGCCTACGACCTCAATTCTCTTTATATGCCCCAAGTGTCGCGGCCCCAGCTTGATGAAAGCATCACTTTCAACGCGGGCTCTGAGAGCCCAGGTCCCGACGGAATGGTCGCCCAAAGCACAGAGGCTTTTAGCCCCCAAAGCTACCTTCACACCGATCATGCCCTCCGCACCGTGAAAGAATATCTCTTGGGTCACCAAGATGTGATTGGGCCCATGGCCCAGTTGATTGAGAACGAAGCCGGGCCGGCCCCTTGGCAGCAGCTCGTGAGAGAAGTTTGGGTGGTAAAAAGCCGCGATTTATTCCCTGAGCTCCTCGAAAACTTAGGCTCTCTTCCCCTGACTTTTGTGAGCTTGGATGGCGACATCCTTAGCCCAGAGGGCATGGTGGATTTAAAACCTTTAGAAGCTTCTAAGGGCGTAGGTCTGGTCCAACGAAAAAGAGAAATCAACGAACTCGCCCTTCGACAAAATGACCTCGAAATAAAATTGACCATGGCCCAAGAACTTCTAGAACAAGTCCTACGCTCAGTGGGCCTTGCCAAAGAAAAATTCCAAGATTTGACCGTCCGGCTGGCCGCCCTGAATCCCGACGTAGAACGCCATTCCCTGCTCTTGCGCCAAGTCGAAGCTCAGGTGGCCAGACTCTCAGAGAAAAAGAACATCCTCTCGGAAGATCTCGCCAAAGCCATGGAAGAAGAAGCCCGGGTCACTACAGAGCTCGAAGCTATTGCTAACAAAATCTCCGAATCTTCCCTTATCCGCAAGGACCTAGAAATTCGCGTGGAGCAGGTCCAAGCCCAACTGGAAGCCGAAGTTACAAAACTTCAGGCCCAAGAAGAAACTCTGCGAGAAAATCAGAGTTTCGCCAAAGACGCCGACCGAGCCGTGGCCGATCTTAAGGCTAAACTCGCGGCCTTAGAGCAAGAGCAAATGTCATCAATGGCTCGCAAGAGTCAGTTAAGCGATGAAATCATGCGGATTGAAAGCGAGCTGGCGCAAATTCAAGAAGAATTCGATGGCGCCTCCCAAGAACGGGGCCAACAACAGGTGGAACTCGAAAGCTCTAGCCAAGAACTCCAGCTTTTCCAGGTTCACGTAGAAAAACAAAAGCGCGAGGCCTCCGATCGTCAAAAAGAACTCGACCGCCTCAATATCGAGTTCCAAACCCTCAGCACGGCTCTAAAAGATGTGGAGCAGTCGTTGGCAGTTAACGATGTGGAAATTAAAAATTTGAGTGAGCGCTTAGAAAGCACTTATCAAATCAAACTGGAAAACCTCGACGAGGAAAGCCTTAAAAATCTCCTCACCCCCAGCGACATCGAAGAGCTCGCCGACCCAGAAGCTGCGAAAAAGCATGCGCAGACTTTGCGCAATCGCATCGACAACCTAGGAAAAATTAACATGGTGGCCATCGAGGAGTTCACTGAACTCTCCAAACGCCATGAATACCTCTTTATTCAGCGTCAAGACGTCAATGATGCCATCTCCCAATTGCGCGATGCCATCGATAAAATCGACCGCGAATCTCGCACGCGCTTTGCCGAAGCTTATCAGGCCGTGAATGAGGCTTTCCAAAAAACCTTCCCCGTTCTCTTTGGTGGTGGGAATGCGGAGCTTCGGCTCACCAACCCCGACAACTTGCTTGAAACCGGTGTGGAAATTGTGGCCCAACCTCCCGGTAAAAAGCTGCAGTCAGTCACCCTCCTTTCGGGCGGAGAAAAAGCACTTACGGCAGTGAGTTTGATCTTCGGTATTTTTAGCATCAAACCCTCACCCTTCTGTGTGCTTGACGAAGTGGATGCCCCGCTCGACGACTCCAACGTGAACCGCTTCAACACACAGGTGCGAAGAATGGCGGAGACTTCGCAGATTATTTTAATCACCCACCATAAGAAAACAATGGAATCTACCGATGCCCTCTTTGGTGTGACCATGGAACAACCAGGCATTTCCAAAGTGACGAGTGCTAAATTGGGTGAGCTGAAGACGACTAACTAGCCGGGTTTTCCTCTGTCTGGGGGAAGGCCAGCAAACAAGGTTGGCCGAAGAAGCGGAAGGTCAATTCTTCGACTTGGCGCTGAATAGCTTCCGGGGAGAGTTTCTGATCTTCGGGCTTTAATCCTTCAGCGAGTTCAAAATCTTCGGTCAAACGCTTGGCAAAATCTCCCCGCAGTGAAGGTCTGCCTTTAGGGGGCACCATTTCCCGGGCCTCCCGCATGTACCATGCCGAAATGGTTTTCTTGGGTATCCAACTATGAAGGATAGCTATCTTTTGGTATTGAGCACGTGGGAAAAGGGGACTGAGAAAGCGAATCGCAAAAATAAACAGGAAGTGCGGGTCGCTGCGGTCCAAGAGGCGCTCAAAGTCGTGGCGAATTTTGCTTGTCGGAGAAGAATGCAGCACAGCTATGATGCGATTACGAGAATCAAGAAAGGCCGAAGTGGCCGACACGCTTTGTGAAAAATCACTTACAAAATCCAAAAACAAATCGGGGATTAAATTTTTGCGATAGTTCAAGGTAAAGGTCTTCAACTGCTCTGGCGGTGCCAAATAGCCTCCGTATTTTAACGTGGACCAAGCATATTGAAGAAATTGCTGTTCGGGAGTTCCCACAAGTTTTGGGTCACTTAAGATGTCCCGTACACACTCTCCCACTTCGGAAGGAAGAAAGGCCATGGTTTCGAGGTGCTGCCAAAATTGCTCAGCCGATGCGGCGCTAGGCTGACTGGAATTAAAACTTGTACCGTTTGCATAGGCCAGTAGGGTTTCACGGTTCACCAGGGGCCGCGGCGAAGGCACTGAAGGCTCGCGAGGAGTGGTATCCGCCGCCTGAGCCAAGGAAAAAGTTAAGGTGGCTAAAAGAAAGAGTTTTTGCACCCACCTGGTCTAGGCGGCCTCCGCTATTTTTGACAAGAAATTTTCCCTCAAAGGCTTCTGATCTTAGGACGAGCCTCTCGTAGCCCGACCGGGTTGCAAGTCCCCCGACCTGCAACCCGGCGCCTCTTCCCGAATCCCCGAATGAGTCTTCCCAAACTCATGACTCAGAAAATACAAGAAGTCTTGGAGCTTTCCTACTTTCAAGGTCTTAAAGAATCTTTTTTCGTCTTAAACCAACGCGTTTGAACCTGGGCTGATGTGTAGATAGAAAAAATTCCTGCCGGCCGATGATTGCCTGATTTTTTCCAGCCTCCAAAAGGCAGACGTCCCGAGGCGCCGACGGTTGCCCGATTGTGATAAAGCAAGCCGCAGTCCACTTCATTGGCAATTTCTGAAAAACGCCGCTCATCTCCTCCAAAAACCGAACAGGCAAATCCGTATTCTGAGGCGTTGATGGCTTCAATACCTTCGTCCACATTTTGAATGGGAGCAAAAAAAACATCGGGCCCAAAAATCTCATGGCTTTGATAGGCTGATTTTGCGTTCCACTTTTCTACTAAGTGAATACCTGGAGTCACATAATGCCCTTCGGGCAGCGGGCGTCGACTGAGGCGACTTTTCCCCTCGAGGGCCTTGGGTCGCATCACCACTTGGGCCTTTTCACTCTCAGCAATGGCGGAATATCGTAGGAAATTATCTTTAGCCTGGGCACTGATAAGTGGCCCCATAAAAGGTTTAGGATCGGTATCAAAGGGATGAGAGATCGCTAAGAGCTTTGTGGCGCTATGGAAGCGGTCCAAGAGCTCCGGTAAAAGATTGGACTCTACATAAATTCTTGAAAGGGCCGTGCAACGCTGGCCCGTGGTCAAGAAAGCGGAAGACACCAAGTCGTCTAAGCAACGGCTCAAATCCGCATCTCGCAGCACCAAGGCGGCATTTTTTCCACCCATCTCTAAGGCGACAATTTTTTCTGGGTTGCTGGAGAGGTCGCGTTGAATTTTAGCACCCACCTCATAGCTACAAGTCGCCAGAACGCCCTGGCATTTCGAGTTGCGCAAAAGCCGTGAGGCCATCTCGCCGGGCCCCTGGACCAATTGCAAAACTCCCGCCGGAAATTCAGCGGCCTCTGCGGCTTCCATATATATTTGAGCCGTGTAAGGACACTTCTCCGAGGGTTTTAAGATGCACACATTTCCCATTAAAAGTGCGGGCACAATATGGCCGTGGCTCAAATGTACGGGGAAATTAAAGGGCCCCACCACCACCAAGACACCGTGAGGTCGGTAATGAATTTCGCCGCGTCCCGAGTCTCCTAAATCAAAGCCTTCGCTTTCCACAAGACGAAGACCCTCATCCACCGTGACTTTAATTTTGCCTTGAAGAAGCTTCGCTTCGCCTAAGGCCTCATCAAAGGGTTTTCCCGTTTCAATGGCAATCACACGCGCCAATGTTTCTTGGCGGCGGGCCAGCTCCTCACCAAAGCGTTGAACAAGGGCTATGCGTGATTGAAGACTTTGGCGCCGCCAGCTTCGAAAAGCTTGGTGACCTTCATTTAAAGCGGCTTCAACGTGATCAAAGGTAAAACTTAGAGGTGGCAAAACCCATTCGATATTGGCAGGGCTGGCCACTTCACTATGGGTACTGGTTTTCTCAGCCTTCTGCCAGCGGCGACCAATAAAAGATCCTCGGTAGATTAATTTATCGGGCAGGACTCGCTCTAATGGAATCACGCCGCCTTTAGCCTCTCTGTCGCGATTTAGACTCTCACTTATTGAGGCCTAAAAAGTATACTTCTGTATTATCTTCGATCCCTAATTCGTGGGCAAGCTGCGCCTCGGCGAATATTTCCGTTGGCGTGCGAAAGTTCAGTCGCGCCACCGTGGCTCGCAGGCCCTTTTTTGAAAAACTCATGAGAAGTCCCTCCTGTGAAGAAGGTCGGGAGGCCTTCTGTCCTTTTTTCGGACTCACTATTTTCACCCGTTTGGTTTTTTTAACGGGGTCAACTTGCGAGGTTTTCGCCCAAAAATGCGGCCCCCCATCAAAAGGATCAATCATGTTTTTATATTTAAAACCGATTTCAGTTAGCATTTTTTCAACGGGCCTGGTGTTTTCACCCACCTGACCAATGGCTTCACGGGCCTCGCTGCTCAGCATGCAAGTATAGATATCACCTTCAGGAAAAAGTGAGGTGATAAACTCCTTGTTTCGTCTCGAGAGTCGATCCGCTTCATCGTAGGAAAGATTGGTAAACTTTCGTCCGACCTCTTCCCATATGGGCGACTCCCCGCGGTCGTTAAAAGGCGGCATGAGCTCCGAAAGAATGTAGTCTCGAAACTGCGGACGTCGGGCCGCAATGTAGGCAAAGCGCACAAAACTCAAAAGCTTTCCTAAACGCTCCGGACGGGCCCGATATTCCGGGAGTAAAACCAAACCTCCAATTTCAGACGGACCATTGTAATCAAAACCCAAACGAAGGACTTGGTGTAAAAAACCCATATGAAGAGACTTAGAGACTTTTTTCTTGGGCAAAACTTCAAAGTAGGTGTGGGGTTCTTCGGGGGTGCCATGCTGACCCACAATCATGCTCGTCCCCACCACGCGGCCTTTTGTTCCATCTTCTAAAACAAAAATATACTCCGCCTGAGCGGGATTGACGTTGCGAGATTTAAAGCTGGCGGTGGACTTAGCAATTTTTTTTGCCAACTGACCTTTGTCGCGAGGCAAATTAATAAAATTGGCATTCGAAGCCAAAGCAAACAAGTCGTTGATATCTCGACTTTCTGCTTCACGTAGCAGAAACATAATCAAATTCCTCAAGACATTTTTCCATAATGTCCATTGCCGTCGTCCAATGTTTCTCGGTGAGCACTCCCATGGGAGGCAAGAATCTCAGCATCACTGGATCTCGCCCCGCACTAAAAGCAATGAGACCTTTTTCAAAAAGTTTGGCTAAAAAAGCTTTGATCGTGTCGGCCTTCCCGTCCAAGAGCGGGAAGGCAATCATGCCACCGGTAATGTTCGCAGCACCCATCCCATATTTTTCAAGTCGCACTCTACGAGCTGCTAAATCTTTTCGAATAAAATCTTCCAGGCGCTGAATCCGACCCTGCGGTCCCAGATAATCACCCTCTAGCAAGAGTTCAAGAATCTTAGTCCCGATAGCCAAAGACACCGTATTTCCCGAAAAAGTCCCTGCCACCAACCCCGCCCGAGGAGCATAGTCTGCCGTCCACAAAGTAGCGGCCGCCTGCAAGGGTTTTGCCAGACTCACCACATCCACATATTCGCCAAGCTCCAATCGCTGATAGGCAAAGAGCTCTCCGGTGCGACCGAAGGTCTGCACCTCATCAAACCAAATGGCTAATCCCTGGGCACGCACATGGTCCAATATGGCCACCCACCATTCGCGGGGAGCCGAACGAAAGGCCCCACCCTCGCCTTGAATGGGTTCAAAACCAAAACCACAAAACTTTTCGGGTTCTCGTTTTAAAATTTCATCAATTTGAGATCGAGTCCGTGATATATTTTCATCTAGAGTTTTCTGAGAATCAAAAAAATCTACGTGAGCAAACTGATCGAAGGTAGGTTGACCTTCCCGGTACTTGGGTTCGTCGGTAAGCTCCTGCATGGCGGCACTACGACCTGCAAAACATCCCTTAAAAGAAATCAGCTTGTAGGCCGGAGCTTTTTTCTGACGAATCACTTTTAAAGCAATTTCATTGGCCATGGTTCCACAAGTGCTGAGCCAACCGCTGGCCATCTTGGCTTGGGCCGCAGGCCCCCGATGAGGAACATCGGAGGCGTGTTTAAGCAAAAGTCTTAAAACGTCGGCAGCTTCCTTGCCGGGCATCAACGTGCCCTGCATATGCGTGGCTTTAAGAGCAGCCTTCAAAGCCGTCAAAGTAAGAAGCGGATGCCCATGACCAAACAGGTGCACGCCAATTCCGCAGATCATGTCCATTTTTACGGAACCATCGACCATCTCTAAAAAGGGGCCCGAGCCCTTCCCTGAAGGCATCATGGGATAGATGAGGGGTCGTCCGCGCAATTCTCCCATTTCGGCAATGGCGCGATTGGAGGCCTCGACCTTAGCGGGATCCGGCCCCCTCACAGCATCGCAGCCCTGGGCGGTCGAAAGAAAACTTTGTGCAAATTCCAATACGGGTTCAGGCCACAACATGGGGCCAGATTAGCGTATGGGACCCCGAAACGAAACGAGGAATCGCGATCAGAAAATACGACCGCCCATTTAATGCGGCGAGTTAAGGTTTGATTTTGTCTAATTTGAGGAAATATTCAAAGGATTCTTCCATCACAAAGAGGCTGAGTCCCTCCTGGATGATGGGACTTATCACCATAAACTGTAGGCCTACTTGGTGGTCGCTGCCATCAGGAGATTTTTTCTTCCACTGCACTCGAGCCGAGCAAGCGACTTCTTCGCCGTAAACGGTAAATTTGATCTCAGGACAAGTGTGGGCAATCTGCAAAAGCTTGGCTTTCGCACTGTCCATATAAAGCAGAACTCCCCCTGCACTCATATTGCCCAATCCTACTTGAACCTTCTCTTGGTTGGGCAAGGTGAGTTGGGCATTTAACATATTGGCTCGACCCAGCTCCAAACGAAAATGTTCTCGACGTTGGGTTTGATAAAACACTCTGGGTATTTGAAACATGAGTCCTCGAGACCCAAACTGAACATGATCTATATGTTGGCTAAAAAAAATTCGAGAACGGCGCAAATTCACGCTCGCAAAAATTTCCTGGGATTTTAATTTTATGATTTCCCCCCGGAAAGCTTCAAGATCAAAGCCGGGAGGGTAGGCAAAAAAGATATGTTTTCTTTTTTCGTCAACCGTGCGAACTCGGCACTCGCGCTGCCATTGTTGACCCTCGGTCCATAGAGTCGCTTTGGCCTGAAACTCCGAGGCCTCTTCCAAAAATGTCTGCTTTTCTTGCTCCTCCGTTAAGATCTGAAAAAGCTCTTGGTAACGTTGCAATATCGGCTGAGTTTTTTTGATAAATTCGAGCCGTGCGACTTCAACTTGGTGTTGCCCAAAGCGCCCGGTGTCTAGCGGCGACAAAGAAGAAGACGAGGCCTCAACCACGACCGGACGAGCGATTCTTGACCGTGGACTTCGACGATAGCGATCCAAGAAAAGAACGGCTCGAGTTTTAAAGATAATAGGATGCACCGGCGGAACCAAGACATCGGCAAAGCCCAAGCTATAGAGAGAATTTGTCTGAGATGTTTTGGTACCTGCCGCCACAGCCACCCAAGAGGTACGAAACTTCAGCTCTTTGGATTTTAAGAGGCGCATGGTGTCGGGAAAGAGAGCCAGATCCACAAAAACACAAAACACATCTGGGTTTTTTTCGAGGTGTATGAGTTCCTTGAGGCTCGAAACAAAGGCTGGGGTCACGTCGATATCTTCGAAGGCCTTGGCGATGGCCGCACTGGGTGCATGGTTCATGGCAAAAAGACAAATCGGCTTGGTTTTTGGCTGGGCAACTTCTTTAGTTGCCGCCCGTTTAGTCGCTCCTCTGGAGGGAGTCCATTTTTTTGCTGCGCCCATTCCTCTTGGTATCGGTCGAAACTCACTGTCTCTTAAGTCCAAGTCATGAAAAAGTATGACCATCAAAATCTTGACGCTAATTTTTTACAGAATTTTAACTTATTTTAACCCCACCCCTAAAGTATTTTCCCACATCACCCGAAGCCTTAGATGTGTCTTGCTAACCCGAGACACAAGAACATCATGGGATGATGTTTGAGATAGGGCGAGATAGGATTTCTCCTCGAAGCCCGTAGTCAGTGTGTCGCACGGAAGCGGTAGGCGTTGTTAGCCATCGACACATTTCGACTTACGAACGATCAATCAAAAAACCCAGTTAAATTTGGATCTGAATGCCAGAAAATGATTTTTGGCATTTTTAAAAAAAATACGTGAGCAAGGATGCTCCTCGCGAATCAAGGTTGAGTCGCGGGACCTGTCAAGGATGACCCAGGTCAAAAGCAATTAGGAGGCTTTTGTTATGGGTTTAAGAATTAATACCAACATGATGAGCATCAATGCTCAGCGCAACTTGCGAGGGAGTCAGAATGCGATGCATTTGGCATCGGAAAAACTCTCTTCTGGTTACCGCATCAACAAGTCGTCGGACGACGCCGCCGGTCTCGCCATTAGCGAGAACTTGAACGGTCAAATCCGCAGCTTGCGCCAAGCGGGACGCAATGCTCAGGACGGTGTGTCCTTTATTCAAGTCGCCGAAGGCGGGATGAATGAAGTTTCCAACATGATCACGCGCCTGCGTGAAATTGGCGTACAAGCCGCTTCCGACACCATCGGTGCCAAAGAGCGTGAGTACCTCAATCGTGAAACTCAGCAATTGAAAAAAGAAATTGAACGTATTGCTCAAAGCACTGAGTACAACGGTCAAAGTCTTTTGAACGGAACGGGTCAAAAACTCGACTTCCAAATCGGCACACGTAACGACGACTTCTTGGACCGTATTTCCTACGATCCTAGCCTGACTAACGTGAGCACCAAAGAATTGGGCATCGAAGACTTAGAGCACATCACCAAGGAAGGCGCGCAATTGTCGCTCGCTCGATTGGATGAGTCCCTTCGCGTGCTCAACAGCAACCGCGCTCAATTGGGTGCCTTGCAAAGTCGCTTGGGTGTGACGGTAGCCAACGGTGAAGTGGCGATGGAAAATCTATCTGCTGCCAAAAGCCGAATTCGTGATGCCGACGTAGCTAACGAAACCGCTGAACTTGCACGTAGCTCGATTTTGCTGCAAGCCGGTGTTTCCGTTTTAGCTCAAGCTAACCAGCAAACAGGTATGGCTCTCAAACTGATCGGATAATTTAGTTTGGCTCCGCCTCTGGCGGATGCGTTCTGTTCTCATTAAAGAAGGTCGATAGAGAGCGCCAACGCTGTCTATCGGCCTTTTTTGTTTCTTGGTTTTACTCGATCTCGATGGCGTGATCTTTGCCAAGAACTTCAATAATGTCTAAAGCGATTTGTTCGAAATCCGTAGCCTCTACAACTTCCATCTTTGACGCCCCATCTCGGATTTCAAAAGATCGTTCTTGCAGAATCTCTACAACTTTTTCCTTAAAGGTCATATTAAGAAGTATACATGAAGCCTTTCAGAGCGCCAAGAATTAGCTCCCCTAGACTACTGAAGATTTTTTTGACTCCCTCCACCCAAGCCGAGCCTATGCAAATTTCCCCCCAGCAGATCCAGGCCAGAAGGCCCCACCCTAAGTAGATATTCACAAGCCATGCCCCCAGGGGGAAAACCGCGAACTCGAAAAGCCAAAGCCAGAAAAGGTTCGAGAAAATAAGGAGGGGCCAGCTTAGAGAGGGGCCCAAATTACCTCCACAAAGCAAAAAGACTATAGCCTGGGCCACCACAGTGAGCAGGACGAGCCCCATCCACTTGGGCAGGGTGCTTGCGTCGAAAAATAACAAGGCTAAAAAACACAGCCAGGAAAGATAGAAGCTCCGTCCTCCCAAGTCAGAGGGCTGCAGGAGCACATGAATGAGCAGGGTCAGGGGAAGAAGAAGCTCAAGACGCAGGCGCGGAAGGCACCTTCGACCTACCGCAAAAATGGCCGCCCTTAGGAGGGGCGCAGGACACTGGGCGAAGGTCAAATAGAGAAGTAGAAAAAATCCCCAAAGGCCGCTTTCAAAGCTTTTAAAATATGTTCCGCGTAAGCCCGGGCAGAGCCGACTAAGGAAAGCCAATTGTTGGGTGAAATGACCAATCTGTGACCCCGAAAGCACTAAAAGATGGAGGATACCCGCCTGGCGAAACAGGCTATTCAGCCCCTGCGCTCCGGCTCCATACTGACCCGCAAAAAGTAGGCAGAAAAAACTGCGCAGCTCCTCATTTTCGATTCCTCTAAAAAGAAGTCGAAAATGGCCGCGTAGTTCTGAAGAAAAGATCTCGATTTGCCAAGGCACATTCCGCACCTCGCAAGACTAGTGCCAAGCTATCGCCAGTATTCGACGCTATTTAACTCAGCCTCAGAAACACTCGAAGCCCCTGACCCCGAGGTGGCCGCCGAGGGAAGGGCGGAGCCTTGGCCATTGGCCCGAGCACTGGCGGCTGCCAGGTCGGCCTTCTTTACCCGGTCTTCTTCCAGGGCAAGTCGCGAAGCCTGAGGGCCCCAGGGATCAATGGGTCCGATTCCACGGCGAATCTGATCGATAAGCTGGCCACTCAGGGCAAAATTCGGCTTTCGTTTGTGCTTTTCCAGTTCCACACTCACTCGCAAAATTTCATTAGGGATCACTTTGAGGTAGGTCCGGTAAGGCACAAAGCCGGCTTTGGCCACCCGAATCTCTTTTTCTCCACATGGCACATTGGCCGCCACTTCATTCTCACCCAGGGGAATGCTATCTAGGCTTATAGCGGCCCCCTTGGTTTTAGAACTGATTTCCACGCGACACTCACCATAAAACAACATCATGTCGCGTTCTTTGTTCTTTCGAGAACAGGCACTCAGCGCGCAGATTCCCAAACTCAAAACCATAAATCCCCAGACTCTTGCTGCCATGCTTCTCCTTGTAATCCGAACTAATGCACCGGACAATTGCTTTTGCCCCTTTTTCCAAGATACTTTGACCTCACAGGTGAACAAGAGGACTCTAAAACTTTTCCTATTTCTAAGTGCCGCCCCGCTTTATTCTGGGTGTGGAGGGCCCTCCAAAGAATCCCGGGTGGCTACGGCTATACAGTCCATCATGTCCAACTTGATTGTGGGCAACCTGGAGATCCTAAGAGGGAATGGCACCAGCGCCGATGCCATTCCCTGTGGCGACTCGGGTTCCTACACAGTTTCCACCTCAGACCCCGACTACGGTTTAATCGACCCCAGCAATCCGAACCCCAGCGTTAGTGCCACTGCCAGCATCATCTATTCGGATTGCCAGTACAAAGTTTGTGGGGAATACGTGAAGCTCTCTGGGAGTTCAAAGACATCCATGACTCTCACCGCCATTGCTACGGGCGTGATCGAAATTAGAATGACGGCAAGCGAAGAGATTTTTTCCGGAGTGATCTCGGGCACGCAAAGCTTTGCTTACCGCATGACCGGCAATGCCAACTCTACAAGTTTTGGTGAAGTCCGACTCTTTGACGCAGATCCTGCCCAGCCTCTAATTTTGGATGGATTCACCTATGAGGCGGAAAAACTCAACCCCCTAGCGGATGGCTGCTAAATTGAAGACCTTCACGCTATCTTCACACTAAGTTTGCACAAACTTCATTGGATTATGTGCATAGACATTCGATAAGATCAATAGGTTGACTTATGGGGGATAGATGAAAAAGGCGAAAGCTACGCAGCCGCAGATTCCGGGACACGATTTAAAAATTGCGCGTCCTTCGCCCACTCTTATAAAAAATGCCCTGGTCGCCGAATCTATGGAATCCCTCCATCGCCATCCGGCCATCAATAGCCTTCTCCAAGATCTTTTTGAAAAGGATCCCTACACCTACGACCATTGCCACCGAGTGGGTGACATGTCCCAATGGATTGCTCAGTGCTTCGGCTTGGACCCCACCTCGTGTGTAGAAGTCTATCTCTCGGGACTTTTACATGATATCGGCAAGATTTACACCCCCAGTCAGGTCCTTAAGAAACCGGGCCCCCTCACTCCTGAGGAATTTGCAGAAATCAAAAAACACCCCGTTGACTCGGGCGAGCTGGTTAAAAAAATTAAGGACATTGCCTACCTTGCCGAACCCATCCGAGGTCACCACGAGCGAATTGATGGCAAAGGTTACCCCGACCAAAAAAAAGGGGATGAAATTCACCTCTACTCTAGAATTATTCTGGTGGCCGACACCTTTGATGCCATGACCTCAACCCGAGTCTATCGCAAGAGCCTCGATTTGGGTCGAACTTACGATGAACTTCTGCGCTGTAGCGGTACTCAATTTGACCCTGAAGCCGCAAAAATATTTGTTGCTGCGCATCAGACCCTTAGCAATAATTTACGAGATCAAAAGAAAGCGGCTTGATAGCATCCACCCCGTGAATCCCTCCAACCCCCTCGTTTGTTTTTGCAACAAAGTTTCCGAGGAACAAATTCGCAAAGCCATCACGGCTGGAGCTCACAATTTGACGAGTATTTATGATGCCTGTGGGGCGGGCACTGGACCCTGTGGCGGCTCTTGCCGAAAAAGTATACTAAGCCTCGTCAATCAGGTCCGATCTCCTCACTCGCCCTCTACGGAGAAGCCCCTTCCCCTCGCTTTTGTAGAGGGAATCAGCCTCTTTAACCGGCGCTATTACTGGGAATGTCACGAAATTTTAGAAGATCTCTGGATGGTGGAACGGGGAGATCAAAAACTTTTTTACCAGGGCCTGATTCAGTCGGCCGCGGCCCTCTATCATGTCCTCAATGCCAACCCCCAAGGCGTTATAAAACTTTGCGAGAACGGCCTGAAAAAACTTCAAAATTTTGCCCCCGTTTATATGTCGGTCGACCTCTCCCAGCTCATTTCCGACCTGGATTTCTTTCTTCAGGAAGCCAAAGACATACTCGCGGGTGTCAAAACGGGATTTAACTACGACAAACTTCCCAAAATACTCTTGGGAGAGGAGATGCGTGAACCCTGAGCTCGCCCGTCAAGTCCCTCGACGGAAAGACATTTCCTCGGTACAACAATAAGGATGCTAAGGAGTTCTCGCATTTGAAAAAAATTCTGTCATGGTTTTTGGGCCCTAAAAAGCACAATTTGCCCAAAAACTTTAAAAAACAAATCGACCCGGAAGCTTTGGACATCGTCCATCGTTTACAGCGAGCGGGCTTTGAATCTTATCTCGTGGGCGGATGTGTCCGAGATATCATCTTTCAAAAAAAACCCAAAGACTTTGATATCGCCACTCGCGCCACCCCCCAACAAGTCAAGGCGGTCGTCAAACGCGCCTTTATCATTGGCAAACGCTTTCGCATCGTCGTAGCCAAACGCCCCTGCCCTCCCCTCGGCCACAAAGAATCTCAAGGTCTTTTTCCCACTCTTTTGCAGCGTCCCCTGGAAAAAGAATACCAAATCACCACCTTCCGTCGGGCCCCCGTAGAAGTGCAGGGCCAAATCAACGAAAATGTCTTTGGCGATCCCAACGAAGATGCCTCCCGCCGTGATTTCACCATTAACGGGCTCTTTTTAAATCCCTTCTCCGGGGAAATTTTAGATTACGTGGGTGGCCTGCAAGACTTAAAAGATCGAAAGTTGCGCATCATCGGCGAACCCCTCTCTCGCTTTCAAGAAGATCCCGTGCGAATTTTACGGGCCTTTCGCTTCTTACACCGGGCGGAGCTGAAGTGGGAGCGCGGCACCTTTCAGTCTCTTGAGAAGGCCCTTCCCTCTTTGGAATTTGCGAAAAAAGAACGAGTGCGTGAAGAAATTCTTAAAATTTTTCGCGAAGGCCAGTCTCAGCTTGTGCTGAAAGATTTTCATCGCCTCAAGGTTTGGAAGTATTTGAATAAATTTTTCGCCGATGCCTTGGCAGAAGAAGCGTCTTACGAACCCTATATTGAAAAAATGGCCAAAAGTGCCTCGGAAGAGCCCTGGCTAGATCCTCAAAATCCAGCCCCCCTCTTCTTTTTACTACTTTATCCCCTCATCATGGGCACACAAAAAATCGCCCCTGTTCTTATGAACGGCATTCTCGATACTTTTAAAGTTTCTAAAAAAGAACGTGAGGACTTAGAACGGATTCAAGGTTTTCTTTTTCGATTGGCACGAGAAGAAAATGCCGAAGGCATTTTGCGCAAATATTTGGCGCCCAATCCCCGCCATGCTCAGCACCAGATCCAATGTTTTTATGTATTGAAAATTTTGGCCATGCTGGGAGAGCCTCCCTACAAAGATTTATGGAAACAAGCCGAAAAGGCTTGGAAGGAACACATGCCTCACTTGGAAGAAGTACGCCAGAGCTTACACTCAAATCCTCGGCACGGCAGCGGGGCTTCAGGTCGATCTTCGCCCCGAAGGAGATCGCGGCGAGCGCGGCCCCCTTCCTCGACCCCCACCTCGGGGACGCCGGTCTCCTGAGTTTCGCCCTTCATCATGACGGTGCCCCGATGATTTTTGCTGAGGGGCTGGGGCCACCGCATTTGCCGGAGCTTTTGTCGGAGCTTTGGCTAAAGTAGGGCGCCAAAGCGACGAAAATTTCATCCAGAGCTGTGTCCAAAAACCCCCAGCCTTCACAGCAGGGGTTAGCATGGGCTGCGGAGCACGAGGTGCCGTAGAGGAGGGCCTGACTGCGGAAGGCGGGCGCACCCCCTGCGGATGCCTCGGAGCGCTTCCCTGGTATCCGCCGGAACTGCGCGGACTTTGGTCGCGCGGCTGGGTTTGAGGCCTTTCTTGGCGACGAGGGGCAGCGGGCGAGGAGGGATGGCGCGGCAGCACTCCGGAGAGTTCCTCCACCGCCACGCTCTCGCGGGGAATCGCCTTCTGCAGAAATTTCTCAATTTTTTCCAATCGGAAAGAATCCTGAAAACCTACGTACGAAAGGGCAATACCTTTTTTACCCGCTCGGGCCGTTCGACCCACCCGATGCACATAGGTAGCGGCATCTTCTGGCAGGTCGTAGTTGATCACAAAATCGAGGTCATGCACATCAAGCCCCCGAGCGGCAAGATCCGAGGCCACGATGACCTGCAATTTTCCAGCTCGAAAGCCCTCCATGATCTTAGAACGCTGGGGCTGGGAAAGCTGAGCCGAAAGAGCTTCTACGGGATAACCCAATCGGCGCATTCCATCGCTGATGTCGTGGGCTTTATCTCTGTAATTGGAAAAAATAATTCCACGCTTCTCTTTTTGCTTGGAAAGAAAGTTGACCACAGCAAAAAACTTTTCATCTTCGCCCACAAAAGCCACTCGGTGGTCTAAACCTTCCACCGTGAGCTCATCTTGCTCAAAACCGATTTT
Organism: uncultured Bacteriovoracaceae bacterium; assembly: GCA_964477895.1. Taxonomy (GTDB): domain Bacteria; phylum Bdellovibrionota; class UBA2428; order UBA2428; family UBA2428; genus CAYZFQ01. Next base: position 83,984 of record CAYZFQ010000012.1, read on the forward strand.
ATCCACTTCGACCCCAAACTCGTAGGCCATTTCCTCGACTCCGAAATGTAGGGTGGCGGAGAAAAATAACATCTGAGGAGAAGAGGGGAAGAATTTCATCAAGGCACGAATGTCGTCGATAAAGCCCATATCAAGGAGGCGGTCGGCCTCGTCAAAAATAAGCCCCTTCATTTGCCCCAGCTGAATTTTTCGACGCTGCAGGAGATCCAACAAACGACCCGGCGTGGCAAGAATCCAACGGGCGGTCGCAGCCTTTTCGATCTGCCGATCTTCCGCTTCGCCACCCACAATCACCACGCAGTTTTCACCCTCCGGCAAAAGATCTTCCAAGAAGGCTTGGACTTGCTGCGCCAATTCTCGCGTGGGCAGGAGAACCAATTCCTTGCGAGTGCTGTCCTTTTGCTCAAGCTCTAAGAGTGGGGCCAAGTAGGCTAAAGTTTTGCCACTTCCAGTTTTTGACAATCCCAGCACCGACTGCCCCGCCATGATCTTGGGGAAACTTTCGGCTTGTATTGGCGTGGGGCTCAAAATGCCTCGCGCTTTTAATTTTTCGACGACGCGGATATTCAGGCCCAATTCTTCAAAAGTCATTGGCTTGGTTGCTAACACATTTGGCCTGTCAAGCAAAAGACAGACTTTTTCACCAAATTTTTAGTATACGATTTCCCCTTCACGTAAGTGGAAAGTGGTTGTAAGGTCCCAGATTCATGAAGGGCGAAATCATCTTAGGTAAAACATTTTCTACGGCAAAAAATCTCTCCTGGCAGCTCCTTGAACTTGTTCAAGTGAACTCGGATCCATTCTCAAGCAAAGGACAAATTCCACTCCAGCTTTTTAAATTTCAAGGCATCGAGGTCGAAGACGACACGACTCTATGGATTGTGGCGGGATCTGAAGGATCCACCAAAGGTGACGGCTTCATTGTCCAGCTCTTGCAAAAAGCATTGAGCAAGGGGACTTTTGTAAACTCACCCGACATCTTCCTCACTCCGGTGATGAATCCCCAAGCGTCCGACAAAGCCCCTAAGCCCTCATTTTTTTCCAACGGACAAAAAACAACTCCCCTCAAGAACACTTTAAAGGGATTTCCTGTGGGCGGCGCTGAGGCGGCGCGCACGATTGAAGTCCAAACTCTTTTGCGCTGGGCAAATTTTATCAAGCCCAAAGCCCTCATTACCTTTTCCCTGGGCCAGCCCCATATTCGCTATTTGAACGCTCCCCCTGAGCTTTTGCAAAAAGTTTGCGAAATTGCGGAGCGCCAAGCCTTCGAGTTTGGCACCGAACCCGAAATTGTAAACGAAGACGGGACCACTATCCCCCGAGAAAATATTGAGACGGGCCTAGGCCAGTGGTGTGTGGAACAGGGCATCGCCTGGATCGACTTTTCACTAAACAATGTGCACAAAAACTTCGACGACATGGCCCAGCTAGAATGGAAAACATGTGTAGGACCCGCTCTGAAGTGGTTGGTAGAAGGCCATCGCCTGAACCCGCCCAAAGAAGAACCCGCACTTCCCAAGCTGGAAGTCATTCCTTCCTTGGAGCTTCCGCCCGAATTTGCAAACTTGTAGAAATTCTTTGCGTCCTAGGGTCTTTTCCAACTAAGTCCACTCCATGCCCAAAAAAGTCTCTGCTGGCCAAACGCAAATCCACATCCGCAAGGACGCCCTAAAGTTTGCCGCAGCCCATATGACCATTTTCCCTGATGGCACTAAGGAAAATCTCCATGGGCACAATTACTTTGTATCATTGGATGTGCTCTTCGCCAGGGGAGCCAACATAATGCTCCCTTTTGTCGTTTTTAAAGACGAGATTAAGAAAATTTGCGCCATCTGGGACGAAAAGGTACTTTTGCCTGAGCAAAGCAAATTTCTAAAAACTGGAAAACCTACTAAGGGCCAAGTGGAATTTACTCTTTGCAATAAAATGTATTCCCTGCCCGCCGATGAAGTGGAATGGCTAGCGGTAGACAACATCACAAGCGAAAGCTTAGCTCAGCTCATCTGCGAAAAACTCTATACTTCTCTGAAATCCAAACTCCAAAAAGCAGGCGCCACCCGACTTAGCCTGCGAGTAGAAGAAAGCCCCGGCCAAGGCGCCACCTTTCACATCGAAGTTTAGACCTATGGCACTTGGCTTGAAGCTTTATTTACCCTTCGAGTTTGTGGCCTCGCACAGCCTTAGCGGTTTTGAGAAGCCCCATCCTCACCTGTGGAAATTCGAACTCGAAGTCACGGGTCCACCCGTTAACGGTAAAATCGTAGATCTTTATAAGCTAGGAGAACTTGTCCAAGTCGAGTTGAAAAGCTTTGAAGGAACTTACCTCAACGAGAATCCACGACTCCCCCAGGTGGCACGAGACTTCCCCACCTGCGAAAGCCTGGCTCAGGCTTTTTACGGTTTTTTCGAAAAGCAGTGGTTACAAATTTTTCGAGGGGAGAATCCTGAGCTTAGGATTTTATCGGTCAAAACAAGTTTGCTTGATGTTGAGACAAAGAATGTTTGGGGCTCGGCTCGTTTTGGGTCATTGACGTCTTTTTAGGTTTGGTCTTTTTCGCAGGGGCAAGATCAAAAACCTCCCATAGAAAAATCTTGAGTCGGTCAATTGTTCAAGCACGTATGGGCTACCAACGAGATGACTCGCCTTATGAAATATCCAATCGGCACCAATGTAAATTGCCGTGTGAAGGAATCGAGGCTTCAACTCCGATCCCTGATCCTCAGCAAAGACCAAGATGTCTCCAAACTTCCAACAGTCGTTTCTACTCAAACCGTAAAAATGTTCTCTTAAAAACTGGATCATGCTCACCGGATCTTCTTCTCGCAGCCCTATCGTAGGATCAAAGTAAAAACGAGTGGCGTTCCAGCAATTGGGTCCCTCAACAGATGCGCGCCTTCCCAGAAGACCTCGGATATGAGAGGGGAGCTGTTCTGATACCGGATAAAGATATTGTGAACCACGGGTCCCAAAATATACTTCTCGAAAGCCTGTTCTAGTGGCATTTCGAAAGGAATAGTTCTCGCGGTCGTGCTCATAGAAAAACCAATCATGTTCAAGGCTGAATAAGTGTTGAGCCTCATTCAACGATATTTTGCAAAAATTAAGCGGTTCAGTTCCTCTGGCATTGAAAGTCGGGGCCATCACCGCGAGGAAAAGCGTAATCTCCGGAAAAAAAGTCTTGTATGATTTCCGCACGCCTCACTTCATAGTCGGCACCCTTTGCGGCAACAAGAAATACTTGAGTTGAAAACGTTTGAGGGAACTTATCCCCATGACCCCGCTTCACGACCAAGAGGCCCTACCGATAAACCTCTTTGCGATTCGCAACTTTAACCACAGTCACCAAAAGGACGTCATCATGAATTTCGTAAAGTATCCGGTATTGCCCGACTCTAACCCGGTACTGCTCCAGTGAGCTAAGCTTTTTACAGTCTGGCATTCTGGGATTTAGAGCGAGTTGTTGGATTTTGGCCACGACTCGCTTTAAGTCTGGCGAGGGAAGCTTCTGAATTTCTCTCTGAGCGGATCTCTTGATCTCAACTCTATAACTTGCCATCGCGCTTTAACCGCTTCACAAATTCTGCGAAATCAGACGAGGGTTCTTTTTTTCGAAGATCGAAGGTATTTAAATCTTCCGCATCTTCACTCAACAGCTCTTTTACGGCCTCATTCACAACATCTGAAATGGAAACATCTGTTTCAACGGCCTTCAATTTAAGTGCCTTGTGAAGTTTCGGCTCTAAGTAAATAGTTGCTCGATTCGATAGCTTTTTCGCTGTACCCATAGGTCAATTTTAGCGTTAAAGCGTTATAACGTCAATTGTATTGAGGTCACGCTTCTGGGATACTCTTAAGAGATGCAGCCCCTCAAAGCGGCCAGAACTGCCAAGACTCAGACGCAATCGCAGAAGCATCCCCAAAGGCAATCTTAAAATAACCGCCCTCGCCCCACTCAGCGCCCCAGCTATTGCGTGCAATCCAATACTGCTCATTCTTGTCGTAGCCCACAATTTCCACTCCGTGGGAACCTACTTGGTCACCCGATACATGACTATAAATCCCCCCAGAATAGGCAAAGAAATCCGAATACACGGCCATGCGCGCCAGGACAGGACCTTGGTTGTAAATCACTTCAGCTAAATCCTGAACAGTTGTATTCGAGCCATTGCGGTACATGTGATTGAATTTGATTCCCTGGTTTTGCCAGTCGTTACACACGGTACAAGCCGACTCCTGGCCTTGATAAGGCACGCATTCCTCAGGAACCGCGCCGTAGTTCAACACAAAAGTGGCCACTGTTTGAAAAATTGTTCCTCCCGCACAGGTTCCATTTGAGCAGGAAAAAAGAAATTGAGGAGACAGGGTGTGCCCACTGAAGAGGTGGCTACGTATTTTTAATTGGTCTTGTAAGGTACTCGAGGTTGCAAAGGGAACACAAGTTCCGCACGAGCCTTGGTTTTTAACTTCACTTAAACCCGTGCCTCTCCAATCTGCCGATGCGGCATGGTCGGGAGGAGAATTCGGATCTACTTTTAACTTAGTCGAAAGTGATCCCGGTTCTGCAGAGCGGGGAAGGATAGCGGACCGTTCTTGCGGACTCAGCTCACTGCGGTTACGCAAAGGCTTGGGATTCACCAGGGGAGGTGCACCTAGAAAATTTTTACGTTGTTCGGGGGTCATTTCGGTAAATTTATTTTTTACAGCCCGCCAAACAGATTTTTTCTTGGAGGCAATTTCTAACTGCAACTGCTGAACATCAATAACCTGAGCCATGGCGGTGGAGGCCCAAAGAAGAGTCAAAATTCCAAGTTTCTTATTAAGGGAAGTAATCATGACAGCCTTATGCATTCCCATGGAAGCTCTGTAAACTAAAAAGCCCCTAGAATTTTAGGATTTCCACTACGGCAGAAGTGGAAATGGGGCCGTAAATATGGGGGTACAAATCCCCCTTCGGTGTGTTGCGCTCAAAACGCAAGGGAGATTTCAGACGAGTGGGATCGATTTTCAGCGCAATTAAATCCTTAACATTCTTAAAATATTTCTCTTTGCGCGAGGGCAACTGCTCAGCGGTTGCGCAGTGGATGAAGCCGTCTTGGGCAAAGGCTGAGGGAAAATATTCACCTCTGATTTGGGCTGCATCCCAGTCGGATTTCTCAAGGAGATGGAAGATAAATTCGGACAAAAAAAGTTACCGCAACTTCTCACCAGGAACGGCATAGACACCCGGCAAATTTCGATAATTCTCGTTCCAATCCAAACCGTAGCCTACTAAAAATAAATTCGGCACGACGGCGCCCAAAAAGTCGGCCTCACAGGGAACCACCCTACGCTCGCGCTTATCTAACAAGGCGGCAATCTTTACTGAAAGAGCTCCCCCGTGTTGCAAACGCTGCTGAATAAAAGAAAGAGTGCGGCCACTATCGATAATTTCTTCGACAAGCAGTACATGCTTGTTGCGAATATCCACTTCGATGTCTTTGAGAATTCTCACAGTGCCCGAGCTTTGCGTTCCCGCGCCGTAACTTGAGGCCCGGATAAAATCGATGGTTACAGGCCGCTTCAGAGCTCGTACCAAATCCGCCTGAATAATAAAGGCACCTTTAAGTACGCCCACCACCACCAAATCTTCATGGGCAGGATAGTTTTTATCAATTTCCGTTGCCATTTTTTGGACCATGGCTTGAATCTGCGAGGGCGTAAAAACAACTTCAAATTGATCAGCACTCATTAATGTCATGGCCTAGTCTTTTAAATCATTTTCGAAGGCCCGAACAGTGTCATAGTGCCGGGAAGTTGCGGTAGACAAACGGTCCACATCCAAAACTTCCTTAAGAACCGAATGTGGGCCATCACTCAAACTAATCATGGCTTCCATCACCTTCAACACAAGCGAAGGCTGCTCGGCATAAAGTTTTTCGCGCACCGTGAAGGCATCGGCCGGAATGGGATCGGATATCGCCAAAATCCGTAAATCCTTGAACGAAAGTCCGGGCACCTGATCCCAAGCCCCCTTATTGTGGGCTGGGTCATCTACCCAAACACCCACGGCATCTGCTTTGCCGTCTTTTAAGGCTTCCAAGGCTTTGGTGTGCGTGCCTAAGAACTCTGTTTGCAACTCTTTCACGTCTACCCCCGCCTTTTTAAGCAGGGCTCGGGGATACAAAAATCCACTCGTGCTCTTCGGGTCCACAAAGGCAAAGCGCTTCTTTGCCAAATCCGAAACTTTCTTAAAGGGAGACTTGGCTTTCACCACGATGGCCGACCAGTAAAATTCAGAACTTCCATAAACTTTTTTAAGCAAAATCTTTGCACCCGCATCCCTCTCAGCCTGTATAGCTACGAGAGGGGGGAAAAAAGCAAAATCCACTTGAGCATTTTTCATTTCGTCAGCCAGATTCTGGTAAGAGGTGGCCACCCGCACTTCCACATCGAGACTAAGTTTTTTAGAAAGTTCCGATTTCAGCAGATCCAAATTTTTGCCTGTTTCATTGGGAAGAAGCCCCACCCGAATAGTACTTTGCTTTTCGACGCTGGGAATCGCCGGGGCCGCGGTCTTTTTCTCACAGGCCATAAAGCCCAGAGCTAAGGATATTCCAAAGAAGTTAAATACGAGATGGCGAAGGCTTTTCATGCCCTTTCCATTTTGCCATGCGGGCCCCCACAATTCCACATTCGTAAAGAATTTGTAGCGGGAGCATCATGATCAGCATACTGAGCACATCGGGAGGACTTAAGATGGCCGACACCAAGGCGTTAGCAACAAGAGCCACTTTGCGGCTCCGAGCCCAGGAAGCAGGCTCCACCCAGCCCCATGCCGAGAGAAAAATCATAAAAACCGGAATTTCCATAAAAAGAGCGCTAAAGAGCAAAATGCCCAAAGTTGTGTTCAGGTAAGAAGACAAGGTGATCCACGGAAAGGCGCTCGATATATCGCCTCCAAAGTTTAAAAAAGCCTCGATAATGGCCGGCAATACAAATTGGTAACCCAGACCTAATCCCGCGGCGAAAGCCAGTCCGGCTGCCACCACAAGGCTCGCCAGTCGCCGTCGTTCCAAACGGCTCAGAGCGGGCCCCATAAAGGCTCCTACCTCCCAGATCAAAAGGGGTAGAACGAGAAAAACTCCCACGAAGAGCGAGAGGCGAATATGCACCCAAAACTTTTCAAAGGGGCTGCTAAAAACAATGCGTGAACCCGCAGGTAAGCGGGCCAATAGTGGCTCTTCCAAAAATCTGAGAAGTTTGGCACTCACCGAATAGCCCAAACCAAAACCAACACTCACCCACAAAAAAGATCGGCGAGCTCGACTTAAGAGCTCTTCTAAGTGTCCCAAAAGGGGTTTACGACTGAGGTCCATCGCTCTTGCTTTGCTTATCCTTTAGCAGTTCTTCTTGGGCCATAATTTTAAAATTATTCATTTGGGTGCGGGTCCGACCCACAAAAGATCCCAGCTTTTGAGAAAGGCGAATCATTTCCTGTGGACCTAAAACCAAAAAGGCGATGGCCCCTACCAGAAGAATCTCAAAGAAACTGAGTTCCATGCCTAACGCTTAGTCGTAAGTCGGCTCTGAGTCTTGTGTTTTAAGTAGCTCATTAGGGCCTCCAGGCTCTGCGGGGAGGAGCTGTAAAGACTAAGAATCCCCACGTCCAAGCTTGCCGGATCCCGGCGAATGGTAACGGGCTTAGGCCCCTGGTGCACCCAAAGTACGGGCGGGATATCTTTTTTCTTCAACATGAGTCCGGCAATTTCACCGCGCAGGAGTAAAAAGAGCTCCTCACTAGAGGAGGCTCGAGGGGGTGTAACCACAATAAGGGGGTCACCGCTGGCCACACTTTTTCTGAAAAAGTTCTGCAGGTTTTTTATGTCCGTCGGATCCGGCCGCCGCTTGAGAGCATGCAAGCGATCTTGGCTCCGCAATTTCTTCCATTGGGCAATAGAGAAGCCCTGCGGCAAAGCCACAGCCCAGCCCTTGTTCCAGAAGCTACCTAAACGAGGAAGAATGCTTTCAGGATTTCCCCCCAACCACTGAATCGCCCCATAACGAATCGACTCCGCTAACTGAAGCGATTCGGGACGCCGCAAATTTTCCCGCCAAAAGGGATTGGATTCACCTTCACCCGAAAAACTAAGATGGCGCTTTTTAAGGGCTAAGATATGCGCCACTTTCTTATCGAGCCACTCCTGAGAGAGCTCCCCTTCTTGTACGGCCCGCACCAGTCTTTGAATCATCTTACGCTGAGTGGTCTTCGACCAAACCACTAAAATCACATCAGTGCCCGCCTGCAAGGCCTTCAGACCTAAGTCAGCAGGAGAGGTGCCATCCCGCGCGGCCACTCCTCCCATTTCCAAATCGTCGGTCATCACGAGGCCCTTAAAGCCCATTTTTTCGCGCAAGATGTCTTCCACAAAAGTTTTGGAAAGGGAGGCCGGCCCCCGATCTATCGAGGGGAGTTCAACATGCGCGGTCATGATGCCTGGAACATCATTGGCAATCACCTCTCGAAAGGGCTCTAAGTCTTCTTTCCAAAGCCGGGTGAAATCTTTTTTTATGACAGGCAAAGCAAAGTGGGAATCCGAGCTACTGTTGCCGTGGCCAGGAAAATGCTTTGCCACCGGGAAGACTCCGGCAGAGAGAAGTCCCTTAATGTAGGCCGAAGTGAGTTCCCCCACCGACTCCGGACTTTCACTCCATATTCTATTTTCCAAAAACGACCGAGCATTTCCCAAATCCAAAACCGGAGCCAGATTCATATTGATGCCGAGCGAGCTCAGCTCCATCCCCATACTTTTTCCAACTTGAAAAGCTGTGTAAGGACTCTGCATCGCACCCACAGCCGCCGCATCGGGAAACTGAGTGAGTCCCTTGCGAAGACGAAGTACCTTGCCCCCTTCATGATCGGTAGCAATAAAAAGCGGGGCCGCTAAATTTTTTCGAGCGAGGTCTTTCAAAGTGTCAGTGAGTTTTTTTGCCGCGTCCACACTTTTCATATTCCAAGAAAAAAGCACCGCCCCACCCGCCTTGGCCTCAATCACTTCCTGCGGATCTCGAAAACCAATCATCAAAAGCTGACCGACTTTTTCTTCTAAGGTCCAATCTTTAATGTTTTCTTTAAAGGCGGATGCGGAGGGGGAGCTGCCAAGAGCAACGAAAGTTGCGACAAGAATAAAGTTATTTCGCACCCTATTATTTTACGGGGGAAAGCATGACTCATGGTGAGATTTCACTGCCAGTCATTTGGCCACGATTTCTGACGTGACGGGATTTTGACTGAGGCGTCGTAGGCTCCGCCTCTAAAATTGCGATGTTTTCAGTACATGGTCCGATGTAGATTCTAGAGTTAAGATCAGGAAGCTAGCGCTTTTATTTACAAAGTCTGGAAAATTTTAATTAGGTTTTGGACTGCCGGCCCTCTGACATGGAAAGACACACCTTCCGCATATATCTGAGGCCATCTAATGCAGTCTTTGCACCTTCGAGTTGTAACCAGACCCCGAAACCTCGAAGTTTCCCTGGTAGTTAATACCTGTTCTTATCTCAAAGTCCCGAAGGATTTCTACGACTTCAGATTCCTGAATTGCCTTTGAATTTTTAAACGCCTGGCCGAGGTCTCCATCCCTGTGAAGTCTGTCGAGAATGGCTGAGCTTGTCGTAAACCTTTCTGTGCCGTAATTTCGAATGGGGCTGTAGGCAAAGGTGAAATCTTTGTTTCGATACGCAACGTGGAACTCGTGATCCAAGGAAAACCAAACGGCCTCGGCTAGCATCCGTCTGCGCCGATCTGCGATGTTGTCGATGTAAGCCCTTACCATACCGTAGCGTTGTCTCCTATCATTCATAAATGCTGCATTAGCTTCAAAGTTCGATTTGGCACCTCGAATGCCTTCGACTCCTGGGCGGAAATCCGCAAAGATCGTCTCTTCGGCATGTTGTAAATCGTGTGCTGTAAATACGCTCATGTCTGAGTATACATTCCCATCCACGTGGAGTTTGGTGTCGTACGGTAAGCCCGAAACTTCAACGGGGAGAACTCCAGCAGAGGAAAGATCGTTGATTGTCTTAAATCCCAAATGGGCGGTGCTTCCAGTACGAACCGGAAGCGGGACGGCTAGAGTGTCGTAATTCCACCGAGTCACTTTTGTGAAAAGAGGATTAGAGTTGACCGACGTGTCTGAGATAGCGCTGAAGAGAAGCAAAATATCCGAGTAATGCGGGTATCCTCGAGCCTTTACATCCTTAGTGACTTTTTCAACAACCAGTGCATCATTTGATTTTCCAGAGCCTTTGGGACCTCTCTTAACTCCTTCTCGAACCAGCCCAAGGAGTATTTCGTATTCTTCGCGAAACTCCGGTGCAGGCAGATTGTCGTAAAAGTTGAGAAAATACTCGGTGCGCGCGGGGCTTCCTACGTCTGGAGGCGGATTTTCAAACATGTGCTGCCACAACTTACCAACAATTGCGTATTCTTTTTTTTCCAAAGACAACGTCAAATGATCGTTGAATAGACGCTGTCCAGGAATTTTAAATTCAGCGAATGCAGCGCAACCAATCGGATTCCGTATTTTAAGTTCGGCACGGACAAGCCCACCGTTTGCTAGGAAAATAAAAAATGCTATCGGCTCGAATCGCATGTAATTGATTATAGCCAAAGACGGATTCACCGGTTAGCGTTTCCAACCTTTGTTTTCTGGCCAACCACCGTCAAAAAACCTTCCGACTTTTTGACGGATTTTCCACTTACCCACCTCAGATCGCCAAGCGCAAAGCCTCCCAACCATCCTGTTGGTAGTATCAAACGATACTACCCTACCCTCAACTCACAGCCTTCTCAGCCAAAAGCTTAGCCACCTTGAGCTTCTCTTCCAACTCATAACAAAGCGTCGCATAGTCATCGCGCTCCACCAACAAAGCAATTTTTTCCGGATCAATGGGCGGAGTATAAATCAAACGAATCTTCGCAAAAGGTTTGGGAATAAAAGCCCGCGACCAAGACTTTTTAAATACCCAAGCGGAACTGGCATATACGGCCCCACCCACGACAGGAGCATTCAAACTCTGCGCTAATTTAAATATCCCCTTTTTACTGCGCCGACGAGGACCCCGCGGCCCGTCCACGGCAAGGGACACGGGATCTTGCGGATGTTCCTGGGCCACTCGAATAAAATTTAAAAGCCCACCCACAGCTCCCCGACTCGAGGAGCCCCGAGCAATATTAAAACCAAATTTCTTCAAGAAGCGCACCATGAGCGACCCATCTTTGCTGAGCGAAACCAGCACACTAATAGGCCGTCCTAAAAAAAAACCCAACAAGGACCACTCGTCTTCATGCCAATGCGCAAAGACCACGGATTTTCCGGCATCCAAACGCTCTTGCATACCTTCGGGAAAGGGATCTTTTTGCAAACGCCATGTGAGTCGAAGGGAATAGAAAACGCCGTAAACAACTTGGGTGGCCACCCACCACTTAAAACGATTGAGGTAGACCAGAAGTCGCTTCAAATTCGCTTCCTTTACAACCCTTAGCCGATGGCGCGTAAGATCTTCGCGACAATAGCTTCTGGCGTAAAGCCGTAATGCTTGTAGTTATCCGCCGGACTACCCGACTGACCAAAGCCTTCCACTCCGATGCGCAAAAGCGGCGCATGCTGGGAGTGACTAGATAAAAATTCCGCCACTACCGAGCCCAAGCCCCCCGTGCGATAATGGTCTTCTAGGGTCACTATGAGGCGCGGCTTGCGTTGCAAAACTTTCTCTAAAAGCTTTTCATCGTAAGGCTGAATCCAGTTAGCATTGATCACATCCACTGCTGATTTCTGGTGATTCACCAACTGATCTGCGGCTGTAATACCCACGGCCAGAAGTGAACCACTGCCGATAATTACAATTCCACCATCAGCACTTAAATCCGTCAGCAAATCCCATTGACCCACCGCAAATTTTTTATTCTTTCGATTAAGGGCCGGAAGATTTTGCCGAGTCAGCCGCATATAGCAAGGGCCCTGGTGCTCCAAACTCCAACGAATAAATTCCTTAGTTTCCCATTCATCGGCGGGTTGAAAAACCGTCATGTTGGGCAGCGAACGCATTAGCGCCAAATCTTCCAGCGCCATCTGCGAGTGTCCGTCTTCGCCGATGCCCACACCAGCATGAGTTCCGATCAAGCGCACATTTGATCCCGAAAAAGCCACACTCATGCGAATCTGGTCATAGCGACCAGTTAAAAAACAACCAAAGCTCGCGGCAAAAGGAATCTTTCCTGCATTCGAAAGACCAGCCGCCACACCAATCATGTTGGCTTCAGCAATTCCCATATTGAAAAAACGCTGTGGAAATTTTTGTGCAAAGTGCATGGTCATCGTGGACTTCGAAAGATCGGCATCTAGGGTTACGATTTTTTCGTTCTGTGCCCCAAATTCCGCAATGGCCTCACCAAAGGCTAAGCGCGATGCCTTGGCCTTAGTGTTTTTATCAATAATAGACTCAGTAAATTTTCCCACTTAAACCCCCGCCTCCAGAATCGAACCAAAGGGCATAGACTCTGCCCCGTGCAACTCTTTCAAAGCATCCTTGAGTTGATCAGCCGAAGGCGCAGCCCCATGCCACTTGGTGGGGTGCTCCATAAAAGAAATTCCCTTACCCTTAAGCGTGTGTGCAATCACAAAAGCGGGTTTAAATATTTTGCCCTGGGCCACATCAGCATGCCGAGCCGCAAATACTTTCTTAAGTGCATCCACGCTATGACCATCGACCTCATGCACTTCCAAGCCAAAAGCCTTGATTTTATCAGCCAGAGGTTCCAGATCCATAATCTCAGATACCGGACCATCAATTTGACCTTTGTTGTAATCTAAAACAAAAACCAAATTACTAGGACGAAATTTCCCCGTGGCCATCAAACATTCCCAGACCTGACCTTCTTGCAGCTCTCCATCACCCATCACACAGTAAACAGTCGGTAAGCGATCTAGTTTTTTGTTTTGGTAATCGAGCTTCAGTCCCAAGGCTAAACCAAGAGCCACCGAGGCCCCTTGTCCAAGGCTTCCTGTGGAGGCTTCCATTAAGGGATACTGCAAGCGATCCGGATGTCCCTGTAAGAAACTTCCCAGCTTACGTAAGTTCTTTAGCTCGGAAGGAGGGAAATAGTTTAGGTAACTGAGCACGGAGTAAAGTGCCGGCACTCCATGCCCCTTGGAAAGAACGATGCGATCACGCGTAGGAGTTTCTTGTTTTTTTGAATCGTGCACAAAGTTTCCATCAAAGATGGAACTTAAAATTTCGACTAAAGATAAAGATCCCCCAGGATGTCCCGAGTTCGCAGAAAAAATCTGTTCTAAGATTGCCTGCCGCTGCGCTCGCAGCCCCACAGGACTCGATAACGGAGCTTGGGGCCAAGAAAATGCTGCCATAATCCCCTCTAGAAACGAGGGCTTTAGCCATCGTTTGATTGATAATTTATGATTTCGCTTCTACTCGAAAGAGGAGTCTCGCTAAAGCCAAGGCAAAAAAAAACCGCCGAAAG
>CAYZFQ010000012.1:100000-101574 GCA_964477895.1 uncultured Bacteriovoracaceae bacterium
CGGAGTTTGATTGGGTTTGGTAATCTGGTGAGACCCCTAGCCCATTCAGTGCTCTACCTCCTAAACTTAATTCCTCAAGGCCATACCTAAATATGTTTCGAAGAGAACCAGCTATTTCCTAGTTTGATTAGCCTTTCACCCCTATCCACAACTCATCCCAAAAATTTTCAACTTTCACGGGTTCGGACCTCCACAAGTTGTTACACTTGCTTCATCCTGGTCATGGATAGATCACTAGGTTTCGGGTCTATACCCGGCAACTTGTCGCCCTATTCAGACTCGCTTTCGCTACGGCTACGACCAAATGTCTTAACCTTGCTGCCGAATATAACTCGCCGGCTCATTATGCAAGAGGCACGCCGTCAGACTTTACCTTACGGTCATAGTCCTTCGACTGCTTGTAGGCACACGATTTCAGAATCTATTTCACTCCCTTTATCAGGGTTCTTTTCACCTTTCCCTCACGGTACTAGTTCACTATCGGTCGCTATGTAGTATTTAGCCTTACGGGATGGTCCCCGCAGATTCCTTCAGAATTGCACGTGTTCCGAAGTACTCAGGATACTGCTAGGTATAAATTAGTTTTCGTTTACAGGACTATCACCTTCTATGGTTCTGCTTTCCAGGAGATTCAACTAACTAACTTAAGTCCATATTGCAGTCCTACAACCCCCTATAAATTGCTTTATAAGGTTTGGGCTCTTCCCCGTTCGCTCGCCACTACTAGGGGAATCTCTTTTGATTTCTTTTCCTCGAGGTACTTAGATGTTTCAGTTCCCTCGGTTTGCCTCATGTACCTATGGATTCAGTACAAGATACTTCTATTAAGAAGTGGGTTGCCCCATTCGGATATTCACGGGTCGATGCTTGCTTATCAGCTCACCGTGACTTCTCGCAGATTGCTACGTCCTTCATCGCCTCATAGCGCCTAGGCATCCTTCATGTGCCCTTAGTAGCTTGACATTATCTATGCTTGAGATTCAGCATTACGAATTAGACTGGCAAAAATACTTACCATTCTGATTTTACTCAGAAGGCTATAATTTTTACTATTTGCGGCTGTAACTTGCGTCACAGCCCGATATTTGGTGCATCCAAATATCAATATTCGATTTGCTCTAATTTTTTGGATTAATGTCTTAATCCAAAAAACCTTTTGATCTATTACTAAATTTTCAAAGAACATAACCTCAGAGTCCGAGGTGTTAGCCACACTATGGATAAACTTTATGTTACGGCTCACGCCATAACCAAATATTTTGGCTCGCGCCAAAATCAAGTTTGGTGGGCCTAAGAAGAGTTGAACTTCTGACCTCGTCCTTATCAGGGACGCGCTCTAACCAACTGAGCTATAGGCCCGACCTTTTCTTAAGCCCGAAAAATCCCGAAGACTTTCGTCCCGGGATTTCCATTGGACTCTCAAAGCTAAATAGTAAGTACGATTTATAACGATGACCAAAGTTTGACCTAAAGAATGGTGAGTATCTGAAACGAATTCCAGTGTCTCACTATATTTCCTTTAGAAAGGAGGTGATCCAGCCGCAGGTTCCCCTACGGCTACCTTGTTACGACTT
>CAYZFQ010000013.1:0-89727 GCA_964477895.1 uncultured Bacteriovoracaceae bacterium
CATCTTTGCCCGCGATTTTTATTGTGTATTCTTTAGCTACAACGACATCAAAAAACTTATTCATAAATTAGCTCCTCTAAATTTTGGAAATAGAAATGGTTTGAAAGATCCTCCGGCAAGCGGAGCAGTCCGATTGACCAAAGGTAATATTGATAGCAGTCGAGAATCATAAAACGTCCTCGCATCCACCCGACACTTGACCGTAGTAATCGTCGATTTCGTCGTCCGATAAGCGTCTGGCTTGATCCTTTTCGTCGAGTAGTTCGTCCCAGTTGTCGCGTTCGTTTTGCGCGAAGGTGTTTCCTGAATAGGCTTCGGCTTCGAGTCGTTTCTTGATCGACAGCCTGACCTCGCTTTCAGGGAAGTAGCCACACTCCCAACAGTGGCTATGTGATTTGAGATGCTCCATGGTCATGTGACCGCATCTCGGGCATTGTCCGTATCCGTTCATTGTTTGCTCTCTTTCTGAGTCCCAATTTCGTTGGTCTCAGGTATATAGGGAGCAAGAACGTGCCTGTTTGTGCCATGTCCACGTAAGTGTCGGAAAATAAACATGTTTATTAACATTTGGCGCAAATTTTCTTCTGCAAAAAAGTGTTCTTGAATCGGAAGGCAGAACGAAAAACGTTCCGATTTGTGAACGTTTATTGAGGATTTTAATGTGAAAGTGAGGGTATTTAAAAATTTCAGTCCGAACAGCCAGTAAGAACTGTCCGGCCCTAGTAATCTTTATTTTTTATGACACGGCATAATAATTTGGCTTTAAAATATCGGCACTGGAGGATGCGGCAGGCAATCTTCATTTCTTGATTTTGAAACGTGATAGTAAATTCTGAATTACAATAAAAAACATGATTGCCACTTTAACGGAAGTTGTAAGACGGGGGGATTTGGGCGGTGAATAATTATGGGCATAATTCAGAAATTGGGACGCAAAGATGAGCTACACTCCGGACAGAAAAGACATTTTGAAATTAGAACCACCCGAAGCAGAACACCTTATGCAAGTTATACTTTGGAGTTGTTCAGATCGCATGGGTGTGAGCAGAGCGGTAGTTGATGCAATTGACTCAACTACGGTAAGTCGAAGGCCAAGGCAATATGTGAGAGATGGCGGACTTGAGCTGACCGTTCGATTACCTGCCTCCGTAACTCTACAAGACCCATTTAAACATCACTATATGGTTGTGCAGGTAAAATCAGGCACTAATCTGCTCTCTTCTACTGAGATCGAAGATGAGATTAAAAAAGAAAAAGTAAAAGAGTTCCTCGCTAATGGCGGACATTATGTCATTGCTTATACGGGAGTAGTTCCAACTTACGGCGAACATGATACCAAATGGGAAGATGGTCAAATCAACGAGCTACGAACTGCCATTAAAAAACACTATCCGAATAATAACGTCACTGGAGCAATTTGGACCGCCGATGAAATCGAGCGACTAACTAAAGATACCCCTCAATCTTGGGATGTATTTGCCTCTGGAGATGTCTTTGCTACGCTCTCCTCGCAGACACTCAAAAACTTAATTGATAAAAAAGTTTTTGCAGATTTTGGATTCGACATTCCATTCGTGCAAGGTGGCCCGAGAGAAGACCAATTAAAAGCTCTTCACATGTGGATGGAAAAGTTCAGCGGGTACTTTGAGCTTAGAGGCAATATGGGCGTTGGCAAAAGTCGACTTGCTTATGAGGCCGTCAAAGCTACAGGTCGCGATGGAACAACTATCTGGCATTTATCGCGTCCCGACGCATCCTTCATCGCTGCATGTCAGTCATATCTGAGTTCTCAAGCTTCAGCTTCATTGCGTATGGTAGTTGACGAATGCGATGACGAAATGGCTGAAAGGTTAAGAAATTTAGCACAACTAAACAAAGATCGGGTAGCACTTCTAGCTATCATTCCATTCAAATCTAGAGATGCAACAACAAAACAGACTGATGACATTCACGTTGTAAATAAAATGACGAAGGCTGACCTCAAGGGGCTCCTCTCTGCATTTCAGTTGAAAAATGAAGTAGTCGATTGGATTGTACATATTTGCGACGGATACCCCAAGCTAGCTCGTGTCTTAGCTGAAAAAGCCAAGCTCGAGACAGAGAAAATGTCTAAAGAACAGCTAATAACGTGGCTTACGGAACATACTGACTTTAGAGATCCTACAGTAGTAACTCGCGGTTGGATTAATTTGATTCTTGATCAAGACGATCAGGAGGTTCTTCGAGTATTTGCACTCGTGACCGAAGTTGGATTTCAAGGACGTCGTAAGGATGAATACCAGAAACTCTGTGACTTTTTTGGTCTCAATCAAGACAAGGTTGAAAAAGCCATAAAGAAAAATCTCGCAAAGGGACTTCTCGCAAGCGGATCTGATTATGTGTATGTCACCCCACTAATTTTAGCTTCTTACCTTTGCGCTGATCGTCTTAGCACTATGAGACCACAAAAATTTGAAGAGCTTGGCAAGCTCTTGCATCAGTTCCCACGCCCGCAATTTACGGGTTCCGCACTCGAATCGCTTTCTGAGCGAATTAAAATGTCTGCTCTTACTGATGATGTTCAAAAATCATTATTAAATGTACTGGAGAGTTTTCGCCCTTTTGATCAGGCCATTCTGCAATCTGAGGTTGTAGCAGAACTGGCCTTTGCTTGTTCGCACTTTCAGCCTCAACATTTTTTGAAATCCTTTGTGAGCGATTTAAGAAATCGTGACCCTAACGAAGTTAAAAACTGGACAGAAGGAAGGCGTAAAACTGTTCGATTTCTTGAAGCCGCCGCATTTTATCCTGAGTTATTTGATGATGCTATGGATGGCCTATTTCTTCTATCTAAGGCCGAAAATGAGACTTGGGCCAACAATGCGAGTGGATTGTGGTCTGGCTTTTTTTCAGCACCGTTAAGTGGATCAATGGCACCATTCTCATCACGAATAGATTGGCTGATACGATTGATAAAATCTGGTGATGGTGCACACGCTCTCATTGAAAAGGCTATTGAGACGGTTCTGTCTTCAAACAACAGCAGAATGTCGGGTCACGAAAATCAACTTGGTTTACCAAAAGTCGAAGTAAGTCATGGATTCAAGTACTCCGATTATTACGAATCTTTGAATCGATTAATTGAAGCTATAAAAGCGAAGAACTATCGAGTTAAGGCCCTTGCAAAAGTGTTCATCGATAATATCCGCAGCTTGGTGAGGCTTGGATACGTTCAAAAGAACATCGATTTTGTTAACTGGCTAAAAGAGTTGAGCAATGGCGATATGTCGCTCCAGCAGCGCTTATTAATTGCCAGCCAACACGTTTTAGAATGGGAATCGAAACTACTTTCACCCGAGGCGAAGCAGTTATTTGAAAATATTTATCATGATCTCGATGTAGGCAGCCTTGAAAATCGCGTACGGAGGTGGTCATTCGAACCACTGCTAAACGATTATGATGTTGAAAAAGAAAAACCTAATCTCTTAGAGAACCTGGTTGGTGAGCTGGTAAAAAATCCAAACGATTTGGTAAGAGTTGGTACGATCTTAACTCATGCCTCTGCATTGCGATCTTGGTATTTCGTCTTTAAGATCGGTGAACTCGATAAAAACAAAAACTGCTGGAATGTATTTGACAAATGGGAAGACAAAAAAAAAGCACAAGAGCTTAAAACGCGATACCTCGTTGGCCGATCGGTTGGCGGAGAGAATCCTGATTGGATTGATGACCGTTTAGATGAGCTCATCGGTATCGAGAATCTCGACGCTATTGTAAATGCATCAAAGGATGTCGAATCTGAAAGATCGTTGAACCGTCTTCTTTCGCTCGCATCAAAGACACCCGAGTATGTTCGGCTCCTAGTGTTTGGAGGAAGGGCTTCAAGGCTTTCAGAGCAACAGCTCGCTCAGGTTATTGATTTTTTTCGTACGAGTAAAACTGAAATCAATCTATCCCCCCTCTGGGATGTGCTAGGTCAGTACACACATGGACGTAGAGATGCGCCGTTGCCTCTGGGTAAAACCCAGATTCAATATCTAATCTCAAGCCTTTATGCCCCAACAATAGGGACAATGACCGATTACTATCAAGACGAAACACTTAAGATTCTTCTCGCTCATCACATAGACGAGAGCATTGTTGGTGTTCTAGCAAACGATTGTTTGGATATTATTGTAGACGAAAAATCTGATTATCATCGCTCGAAAAGAGCTAGCGAAATTTTGAAATCAATTGCTCAAAAATGGCGTGACCCAGTTTTCAAAGTTGTATTGGAGCGCTTAAACTCTGACGAAGGATTGGCTCTGTTTAAGTTGGAGCAAATACTAGACGACTGGGCTCACGGGGCTTTTCACGATGCTTTAGAAAAAATGTCTGAAACTTGTGACCAAAGAACTGGTGAGCAAATTATCCGCCTTATACCTGACAGTTACGGTGCTTTGAACAACACCAGCGCTACACTTATGAAACGATTTCCGGAAAATGATCGTATATCCAGTGTTGTAGCTCGATCTTTTTTCTCTGGTGTATTTAGTGGACCAGTTACGAATCGTCTTAAGACGCAAATTGAATCTCTTGATTCATGGGCTAAAAGGCATGATATCGAGAAAATAAATAGTGTGCGTGGATTGAGAGATTCTCTTTCCCGACAGCTTGTAGATGAACGCAAGCTAGAGGAAGAAGAAGAATTTCTCAGCAAGAAGGATCGGTAATAGAAAATGGACACTGGATGGCAATCTCGCCTGAAGATTCTAAAAAACGACGCCGAACGAAAAATCATTTCTAAATTAACTACTCATGGATGGAAGTCGGAAATTATTTCGGAAGTTTCGAAGGGTGATTACATTGTTATAGAAACTAGCCGAGGCAGTCACACTCACAAAATTGTTTTGATGTACTCTTCCGCTACGGCCAATGAAATCTATAAAAAGATACAAAACGAAGTCGAACATATCTTTATCAATGGAGAACTGTACAAACTCGAATCCTTTGCCTACGGAATTGAGACTCCAATTACGAGAGCCGCTGATTTCCATCTTCTTATGTTGGATTGGAATAAGAATAGTGCCGAAGGGCTGTTTGTTTCTACTACTGACGAGCCCATGTTAGACACACCAGTAGAAAGGTCTAATTACAATAGGATTCAGTCAGAAAATCCTCTCCACTCAGTGTGGATTCATCTCAGACAGCTTGAGAGTGTAACTCTTGCAAAGAAAAGCATCGTAGGACGCGCAAACTCTGCATCCGTCAAACTGGATGAGACCGTAGTTACGTCCAAGGGTGAAGGGGTGGCATTTGCGCTCAGAAATGCCTCCGATTATTTCAGATCTGCTGAAGGCCTAAATATGAGTCAGCGCATACTAAATCTATATTATGGGACTCTGGCTTTTTCATTCGCCGAAATGCTGGCGTCTCCCCAAGGGCCTACGACTCTTGCTGAGATTGAGAACAGTACAAAGAAAGGACACGGCCTTTTTACGTTGGATGGTGATAGCGACAACCTTGAAGACCTTGTCATTGGCGTAATCAGTAGAGGGTTCTTTTCGACTTACATGAAGCATCTCGGCCATGAAATCCAGAGTCTTCCAGAAAGAAAACCTGACAAGTCTTCTGAACTGAAAAGCGACGATAAATATTGGATTACATTTGAAGGACTCTTTTCTAGAATTCCGGATGTCGGCAATCTTTTTATAAATATATTTGATTTAAAGCCTGGATGGATTGTGCCATTTTTTGATAATGAGGCGAACTCTTTCGGTTCTTCGAAAGCTGTAAGTCGTTCTTACGTTGGACTAATCGATCGTTCGGGCCGGTGGACAAAAGAAGATGTCCTCAAAATTAAGGGTCCAATTAGTGAGATTGCCCAAGTCCAAACAAAAAATGGTTCCCGAAAGTTTAGGGTTGCTGTTGATCATGCTGGGTTTGAAAACTTTTGGCCGGCATTACACACTCATAGATCTCCGTATGTTGACCAATCTTTAATACTTCCTGTCTTTAATTCAGTAGATGAGTATCGAGCAATTTGTCTTGTAGTTCTGTACTCACTTTCAATCGTTGTACGCTATCGACCCAGTCTTTGGAGACGCGTTCAGGAAGGCGATCTCGATTACATGAGGGTGTTAATCGAAGCATATCTCGATGCAGTTGAAAGAGTTCTGCCAGAGCAATACCTTGGGCAAATCACTGGTCAAATCGTCATAGCAAAACAGCCAGGTTCAATATTCTAAGAAGCGTTGGAAAGTATGGCGCATCCAATACGTTTTCGTGACAAGTATTTGTAAATACGTGCTTTTGTTGGCCTTGGATATTAGTTTATTTCTGCAAAAGTATGTTATTTTGCCGAAGTATTGCACTAAACGTTCTAATCCGTGAACATCTTTTGTTCTCATATCAGATCTGCTAAGTGCGTTTTTTATTGATTGACGCGCAATGTCAGATTATGAAAAAGCAACGTGCTTGATACAGAAACCCAAACTCAGTCGACAATAGCTCCAGAAGCTAAGGAGGGCAGAAAGCTCCCCATCCTAATTGTCGACGACGAATTCGATCAGAGAGAGCGCATGAGGCGCATATGCGCTCAATTAGTTGGGATTGATTCAGGCTACATTTACCAAGCTTCTACGGTCTCCGAGGCAGAAGCTTTGTGTGAGGCCAATGACTTTCATGTGATCTTGCTAGATAAGATGGTCGGTAACGATAACGGCATTGCCGCCATTCCTGATCTTTTAAGCATCAGACCAAACGCCAAGATACTTGTAGTTACTGGCAGTGAAGAAATTCCTGATGTCGTTAAGGCGATGAGATTGGGCGCTGAGGGATTTGTCGCTAAAAGGCATCCAAGAGAATTTGTCTCAGAGCAAATCGAGAAAGCTCTTAACTCCGCAAGATACAAACGCAATGAAGAGCGCTTAAAAAGTGGCGAAGATGTTTTTTTAAACGAGAGCATTGAAACAAAGTCCCCTATAATGAAACGAGTGCTGGAAGCAGCTCGCATGGTTGCTGAAAGCAATCGGCCCCTACTTCTTCTTGGTGAATCAGGAGTTGGCAAAACTACAATTGCAAGATTCGTTCATCGCTACAGATCGCAACTTCTAAAAAATACTATTCGAGAGTTTGTCGAAGTAAATCTTACTTCATTTCCTTCTACCCTAATTGAGTCTGAATTATTCGGACACGAAAGGGGCGCATTTACGGGTGCTCTAGATCAAAAGATTGGTCATTTAGAAAAAGCTCACAACGGAACTTTATTCTTTGACGAAATTGGCGACATCTCTGGAGAGATTCAATCAAAAATCCTCAAAGTAGTTGAAGAGAAGAAATTTTACCGAGTTGGTGGTCGCAGAGAAATTCATTCTAATTTTAAGTTAATCTGCGCAACTAATCGCGATTTAGAGAAAATGGTCGACGAGAAGAAGTTTCGAGACGATCTTTATTACCGGATTTCAGTATTCCCGCTTCAAATACCAGCACTCAGAGATCGAAGAGAAGATATTCCTGGCTTGCTAAGGAAAATACTTCCATCAGTCTGCCGTGAAGAAAAGCGGTTCGTACAGTTTGAGGATCTTCCTACTGACTTTGTTGATGCCTTAGTAAATAATCCACCCAAACAAAATATTCGCGGACTAGAAATTGCCCTATCGCAGTTACTCACACTTTCAAAACCTGATCGTTCAGGGCGCTTAATGCTTGATCGCTGGACTTCGATAACGGAACTCCGAGCTATGCTCGGAGTTGGACGCGTAAAAGGCACGATCCCTGCAACAGCAATAACGCTTGATGAATTGATGAAGAGGCCATTTGCTCTCATTGATAATAATTTCCCCGGCTTAACACCTGTTCTCGACACGATTGAAAACAAACTTGTCTTGGAGGCGTCTGGAAAAGCGGACAAAGCGAAGGAAATTCCGGAAATTCTGAAGGTTTCTCGCACTTGTGTGCATGGGAAAATGAAAAAAGCCAAGGAATGGCTAGCTACTCAATCTAGTGGTGCAAAGTTACACAGCTCCGACGACACAAACAAAACTGGAATGAGTCAAAAGGGAGTTGGGTCGCATGATCTCAGTAAAAGAAATTAAAGATTTGAAACACGAAATAGCAAAGGTCTTGGCGACCCAAGACGAGATTGTAGACGTCATTAGGGATGAAATTGACGACCCCGTCGTCGTAAGTCTTGCTGAAGCTGTTCAGGATCGCATGGATAAAATGCGCTTGATACTGCTTGAGATCGAAAGGCGAGAAGAGAAAGTTTCATGATTAAACGCCTTCCGCTGAGGGAGTACCTCCTCGTATTTGCATCCATAGGAGTGCTGGTGGCAGTGCTTCTTTATATGATGTCAATGCAACGTAATGCGCTCACACTTGTTTCAGACTTGAGTGGAACTTGGAAAGTAGCATTCGGAAAGACCTTTGGGGAAGTTAAAGAATCTGAATACCAAAAAGTAAATTTACCCAGCCAAAAAGACGTTGATCCCCAGGGCAAGGACTTTCACTGGATGCTCTATAAGAAGGCGTTTGTAACTCCGCATTTGTGCACTCGTTATGAAGGTGAAAAATGTGCCATTCTAATTTCTGAAATCGGGGATGCTGCCGAAATTTATTTGAATGGAAAGCTACTCCAAATCTCTGGAGGGTTACCTCCGAATTTTTCATATGCAAAACACTATCCAGTTGTGGCTTTGCTTGATCCAAACTCTCTCCGCAGAGAGCGTCCAAATGATCTTCTCATTAGAGTTTATGCTAGCAAGCAGCCCAGAAGTGGATTGAGGAATGCTCCCATTGGAATCGCTACCTACAAAGATGCTCGTTACTATTATATTAGCTCAGTCACTTTCGATGTTGTGATACCCATAGGAATCGCAGTTCTTTTGGCTGTATTTTCACTTCTATTTTATCGACTCACTCGTAAAGCCAGAGAATCTCGTCCCATCATTGTTGCCTTTGGCCAAATGTGTATGGCCTACACGATATATCTCGTTTTTGTATCTAACATGCCCCGCGAGTTCTTAGCTCCATGGCTTGCGGTTCATCTGCACTGCTTATTTAGATTCCTATCTGACTGGACTTTATTTGATGTAACGTGGAAGGCTTACTCGTTAAAGAAGAATAAAGTAAAATCGGCATTCAACATAATTTACGCCTCAGTAATTGCAATTGTTTCTGCTTCCATTATTTACCAAGTATTTTCACCTGAATCTGTTAGAGAAACTCTTGGTTCTCAAATACCTTATATTATTTCTGGAAAAATGTTCCTTTTGGCATTTGCTCCTTTGGTTCTTGGGATCGTTGCAAGCTTTATTTCTAAAGCACACGATAGGCCGAAGATTTGGACGGCTTTTTATTTGGGGCTTCTGTATTTTCAAGTGAACGACACCTTGGTTTTTCTTGAAGTTATAAAAGGAATTTATTTTGTTAGATTCTATCCTTTGCTTGTCGCCATCTTTTTAGGACTTGAGGTGTTCGAGCGTTATCGTCGAGAAAATGAGAAAAAGAAGATTGATGAAGCCAAGATGCAAGCTGCTTGGGATACAGCCAATCAAGTGGTTCATGATATTCAGTCGCCACTTTCTGCATATCGAACCGCATTAGATATGATTCGCGATGAAATTCCTGAGGAGCGAAGAGTCCTCTTTAGAGATATCTACTCTCGCTTGAGCGGTATAACGGCTTCATTGTCCAAGCAAATGAAAGCCGTTAAAAATAATGGAGAAAATCCTTTAGAAACAAGAAGCGTTCAGTCCATAGCTTCACTTTTAGATAGCTTAGTCGCGGAGAAGCGACTGGAGTTTCAAGGAAAGCTGGGCGTTAATATTTTGTTCGATATGAATGTTCAAAGTTACGGAGTCTTTTCGTCCGTTATGCCAAACGACTTCAAACGTGTGCTATCAAATCTAATTAACAATGCAGTTGAGGCCACTGATAAGGGATGCGTCTCCGTTTCACTTTCCAAAAATGATGACTTCGCATTTATCTCCATAAAAGACTCCGGAAAGGGAATGTCCAAAGAAGAATTAATGAAACTCGGAATCAAGGGTGTTTCTTGGAAGGAAAATGGCAGCGGCCTAGGGTTTAGTTTTGCGAAAAAATGTGTTGAGTCGTGGAATGGAGCGATCGATGTCGAGTCGGAAGTCGGTCGAGGTAGTGTTGTGCAAGTTAAAATCCCCATAGCTAATGCGCCGGAATGGTTCATCGAAAAGGTGAGGATTGGAAAGGATACGACTGTCGTTATTTTAGACGACGATCCGTCGATACACTCCAGTTGGGATACTAAGTTGAAGACCTTCGGACAAAGTATTTCAATTAAGCACTTCAGCGAACCCGTTGAGCTTAAGTATTGGATCGACTCTCATGGACCGAAGAACGTAATGTATTTTATTGATTATGAGTTTTTAAATTCAGAATATAATGGATTGAGTTTTATTCTGGAAAATAAACTTGAAGCTAAATCTATCCTTGTAACGAGTAGAGCTGATGAAGAAGCCATTAAATTAACTTGCTCTAAAAATTGTATAAAGCTTTTGCCCAAAGCGATGGTTTCTAGTCTTCCAATTGATACTAGTTTAAAAGTCAAACCAGACGCTGTTCTTGTGGAAGACGATGAAATGGTAATTTCGACTTGGCTACACTCGGCAAAGCGTTACCGAAGGGATGTTAGAGCCTTTTCGAACGAGCAAGACTTGTTGTCTCAATTGAGCATTTTTGATTTTGAAACAAAGTTTTTTCTTGATAGCCGTCTTAAAGGAGAGGAGCGAGGGGAGGATGTTGCCAGATTGTTGTACGGTAGAGGGTTTAGGCACATTTATATGGCAACCAGTAACTTGGATATGGATAAAGACATCGGCAATTATATCAGGGGCATTGTGTCCAAGTCGCCGCCATGGATTGCCAATGAAGAAAATTTATCTGGATATTGATAATAAAAGAATTCGGTGGAGTTACGCTTCACCATTTTAGATTTGAAGTTTTAGGAAGTTCGATCACTTGTCCTATTCAAATGCCTCTTGCAAACGCGAGCACGTGCCCATCGGGATCAAGGCTGTATCCGACAATATCGCCCCAATCTCTTGGAGCAATGTTGCTAAGAAGCTTAGCGCCCGCTTGAATTGCGCGATTTTGATAAATTTCTGGAGCGTTAACTCGCAGATATAATTCTGCACGGGGAATTCCATGAGCAGAATGAGGATCTGGAATCATGTCGCCTAAAAGTCGTTTGATTCCAGCTTCAGGCATTAATCCTAAAATGCAGCCATCGTTAATATCGAACTCTGTCATGCCAGGAACGTGCAGAGTTGGCTCCTGTGCGAAAGTTAAAGAATAAAATAGCTTACTTTTCTCTTGATCGGCAACGTAGAGGATTAGGTGGGCCTTCATTATCTGAAATTTATCATAAGAAAATCCAAAAGAAGAATATCAAAATGTAATAGTATGGGATAATTTTATTTGGCTTGAAATTCAAATTTAAACTACGAGGCGGATTCCTACCCAGAGAATAAGTAGGCTTGTCAGACGCATAATCCACAGTTGAGATAACCATTTTGCTCCTAGGCGGCTTCCGATTTGCCCCCCTAAAAACACTGCTAAGAAGAGAGGCCAATATTGAAGTATCTCTAGACTTGCTCGGTGTTTTATCATTTGTCCCATGAGTCCAGATGCAGAATTGAGCAATATAAAGATTGATGCTGTTGCCGCTATCTGTTTGGGTTTTCCCCATCCGAGGCCCATGAGTACAGGTGAAAGAAAAATGCCCCCACCTATGCCCACAAGGCCAGAAAGGAATCCCAATAAACTTCCTAAAAAAATAGCAAAGCTATGGGTAAACGGAATTTTAAGGATAGGCTGGGAACTTTCTTGCTTAACCCAAAGTAAGCGTATTCCCGCTAAGATCAGACAAATACCAAGTGTTAAAGTAAAAGCCTGTTTAGAGATAGGAACAAGTCCTCCCAAAAAGGCCATCGGAATTGATGTTGTAAGGAGAGTTTTGGCAAGTGGCCATGAAAAATGGCCATTTTTAATAAAGAGATAAGATCCGCCACTCACAACAACTAAGTTGCAAATAAGAGATATTTGCGGAATGTCTTGATAGGGTAAGCCAAATAATACAAGAGCAGCGATATAGGAGGAGCCGCCGCCGAACCCGACAATTGAATAGGCAGCAGCGATAACAAAAAACAAAGGGATCATCGAAAAAACTTCTCCTTAGGAAAATACGTTAAAGCAATACTTTCTTAAGTCTTCAAGTATTAGTTTCGTTCTTATCCGTTTCACTCTTTAGAGCCGTTTTAAATTCTGTAATACTTTTCCCGAGTGATTTCGCCAGATCTGGTAGACGCTTAGGTCCAAAGAGCAATAGAGCTATAACAAGTAAAACAATAACTTCGGGCATTCCCAATCCAAACATAATGACCTCCTGTGGACAAAGTGTCCGGAATTACCAGACACTTTGTCGTTAAATAAATTTAGCTCTGTGTTTATAAGAAAATCACAGGCTGCTTTCTTAGTGATTGCAGCTTTTGTGCCATTGGCCCGAATCTTGAATGAAGAGTATCAAGATGAAGCAAGAGAGTCGGGATTATAGACCACTCACCGAGCACCTTACAGAGATTCGAGTCCGGACTTTTCGAGTTCTAGGTGTTTTTGCGGTGCTCATGTGTTTGGCATGGAACTATAATGAAGTCATTTATAATTTTCTTTTATCTCCCGTGTTTCGAAATTCTGAATTTTCATCGCTAAAGTTTGTAATCGTAGATGTTACCGATCGCTTTTGGATTACCTTTAAAGTTATTACAATAACGGCCTTTGCTGTAGGTCTTCCGCTGTATCTTTACGAGTTCTACGCCTTTATCGCACCTGCTTTAAAGGTTTCAGAAAAAAGAATCATGAGGTCAGTGTTGTTTTTTGCTCCTATCCTGTTCTTTGTTGGAGCTTTTCTTTGGTTAGAATGGTTGTTGCCGCAGACTCTATCTTATCTATTAAAAATGGGACCCCAGAATAATATTCAAGACTTTTTGGGACTGACCGCCTTCTTGAGTTTTGCTTTATGGATGGCGGTTCTCTTTGGTGGGCTTTTTCAAATGCCGCTTATATTGCTCTCTCTTGTAAAGGTCGGCCTTGTATCTACGTCGCTCCTTTCTAGATATCGAAAAGAAGCCTTGCTGGTTTTAGCCGCAATTTCCGCCATTGCAACGCCAAGCCCGGACGCTTTCACTATGCTGGCTCTATGGGCACCTCTTGTTGTTTTGTATGAAGTCGTTATTTTCTTGGGAAAAATAATAGAACGCAGAGAGATGACTTCGGACAAAGTGATCGGACAAGTTGCCTAAGGCCGGACAATGTGTCTGGAAAATCAGCTCAAGATAAAATAAGTGCTTTCTGACGTTGGCACATGTTTTGCTTTGAAGAGAAAGTGGAGCAATTTTCTCAGACACCAACAGCTTCGTCTATAGGCAAAAATTTAACAGCAAAACTAAATTGTGATTCACGTGATTGGAGTGAAAGCCGAATACAGCTTCAAGACTTTGCCAAACGGTGGCATCGAGGAAGGCTCACTTCAATAGCTTCGAGTTTGGGACGAGAAATCCCCTCTGATGCAAGCGAAGTCGATCTTATATTTGAATTAAGCAAAAAGGATTCTGATGTCCAAAAGGCCGCACTCCGAGCGGTTTATCACACGGGAGGACTCTTAGCCTCCAGTATGACCCTTTTTTATAGAAGAGATTGGTCTATGAAAGATGTCGCTGCTCTTGCGGCGTTTTCGGGCTCTCCCTGTTTTGGAAGAAGCTGGGACTTAACTCCACAAAAATCGGACAAGGAAGCAATTGGCATGGGCTTGAAAAGAAGTGCTTGTGCCGAGGGAGTATCAAATCACTTTCATTGTGAATACTGGAAGGAAGCCTTGGATGGTTTGATTACCGGACTTTCTGATCAGTTATTTTTATCGCGGCATTCAAGTGCAAAATCGAAACATGAGTCATGTATTGATTGGCTTTATCCTTCGCGAATGTCTCCCTTGAAGTATGGGCCCTTGGCTGTGGATTTGAAGCTCTTAGTAAATGAGATTTCGTTACGTTTGGAAAAGAGTAAGATTGTTTTACGAGTTTGGGGACTCTCTGAGGGAATTTTATACTATCAGATGGAGTCCGCAATAATTGGTTTCTGTGGTCCGGGAAAAAGACTTTTTGAAGAGGACTTCAAAAAAGCGGTCTTGGGTAAATTTCCGAATACAAAGTTTTTTGATGTCACCCCCCGCGCAGTTATCGGCGAAGGCGAGCCATGAGATTAACGAGAAGGGATTTTCTCGAAGAAACTTTTCGTGAACTAGCCTCTCCGCTTGTGTCATGCCTCCGGTATTTTTCTGAACCTAAAACTGCCGAGGATAGAATAATTCCTCATACATGGAAGAAGGTGGGGCCTCTTTTGTCTTTTTATCCAGGAGAAAGTCTTGAAATTAAGGATATACAGTTAGAAATTTCGTCTGACGAACTAGGGATACGAGCCTACCGAAATGTCGGAACGAAGAGAAAGTTTTTTCAACTTGAAATACGAAAATCAAATGAGCTTTGGGTGAACTTGAAAGAAGAGTGGTCGCCGGGAGCTTTTTTGTGTCATCAAACACTTCAAAAGAAGGAGGAGTAGTTTATGGATCCTAAATTTACAAGAAGAGGTTTTTTAAAAGGAGCGGCGGCTACGGGAGCTCTGACTTTGACGAGTGGTGCCTGGTCTCAAACTCTTCGCTATTTTAAACCCCTTCAAATTGAAAATCCTCTTGCAGCTTACCCTAATCGCGATTGGGAATTCGTATACCGGAATATATTTAAGCATGACTCGGAATTTCATTTTTTATGCGCACCTAATGATACACACAACTGTCTTTTAAAAACTTTTGTTAAGAATGATGTGGCTATTCGGATCGGGCCCTCTTATGGATATGGAAAAGC
This sequence comes from uncultured Bacteriovoracaceae bacterium, assembly GCA_964477895.1. GTDB lineage: Bacteria > Bdellovibrionota > UBA2428 > UBA2428 > UBA2428 > CAYZFQ01. Next base: position 14,910 of record CAYZFQ010000013.1, read on the forward strand.
AGAAGATCTTTACGGAAATAAGGCCTCTCATAGGTGGGATCCCAGACTTTGTCAGAAGGGACTTGGACTTATTCGACGAGTCTATGGCGACCGACGAGTGAAAGGTGCAATGGTTCGCCGCGGATTTAAGGATTGGGTCGATGCAGGTTGTCCGCGCGATCCAAAGACGAATAAGCCAGATCCGAAATATTTTCAACGAGGTAAGGATAAGTGGCTTCGTTTGAAATGGGAGGATGCATCCAAAACTGCAGCTACGGCTATGGCGAATATTATAAAAAACTATTCAGGCGAAGAGGGCAAAAAGAAACTGCTGGCTCAAGGGTATGATCCTGCAATGGTTGAAGCTACAGAAGGTGCAGGGACTCAAACTATGAAGTTCCGTGGCGGCATGGCTGCCGTGGGATTGACTCGCATTTTTTCGCTCTACAGATTGTGCAACAGCCTCGTGTTGATAGACGCCAAAATTAGAAAACTTGAAGCGGATCACGCAGTAGGTGGTCGAGGTTGGGACAGTTATAGTTGGCACACGGACACCCCTCCTGGACATGCGATGGTAACGGGAATTACCAACGAGTTTGAATTGTTTACTGTTGAGCATTCTAAACTTCTTCTCTGCTGGGGAATGAATTGGATATCAACCAAAATGCCCGATAGCCATTGGCTAACAGAGGCTCGGATAAAAGGCACAAAAATTGTTGTTATTTCTGCTGACTATAGTTCGACGGCTTGTAAAGCAGATGAGCTTCTAATTTTAAAGCCAGGAACTGACACTGCACTTGCTTTAGGAATGGCTCAAGTCGTCATCTCTAAAGGCTTATTCGACAAGGATTTTATTGTATCGAATACCGATCTGCCTTTCTTGATTCGAGAAGACACTCTGCAGCCCCTGCGTCCGAACGAAGTTATCGCGAATTATCATGCGCCGGATTTGAATTCGATTGAGTTTCTAAAAAAAGGTCAGAAGGCACCCTCTTTGTTAAAGCAAGAAAAGCACTTCGCACCAGAGGCTTTAAAGGAGGCATTCCTCCCTTCAATGGTGTGGGATAAAAAATCAAAATCAATGAAAGTGGTTACGCGCGATATGTACGGAAAGCATTTTTTAGCTGAAAATGTAGAAGTAGATTTGCGCAGCTCGATGGAAGTGACCCTTGTTGATGGAAAAAAAGTAAAAGTAAGAACGAGCTTTTCCTTTATTGAAGAGTATCTCAATAAGAGTATGAAGCCTGCTCAAGTTGCGTTGATTACGGGGCTTCCTGCAAATGCGGTTGTCTCACTCGCCGAACAAATTGCAAAAAATAAAGAAAAAACTCTTTTTGCTTGTGGCATGGGAACAAACCAGTTCTTTAATGCAGATTTAAAAGATCGTGCGGTTTATCTCCTGGCTTCACTCACGAGAAACGTGGGATTTGTCGGCGGAAACGTTGGCAGCTTTTCGGGTAATTACCGCTTTGCGCTTGCCGGGGGCGAGCCCTTTTTTGCATTTGAAGATCCCTTTAAACCACAATTGGATAAATCAGGTGAGGTGAGTGTTCGCAAGGCTCTCCATTATGAGTCGCTCCACTGGTTTAACTATGGAGATCGCCCATTAAAGTCACCGAAGAAAATGTTTACGGGTGACACACATATGCCTACGCCCACAAAATTTATATGGTTGAGTAACTCCAATTCAGTTTTGGGAAATGCTAAATGGCAGTATGAAGTTCTCTTTAACACTCTTCCAAAAGTTGAAATGGTCTGTGTTTCCGATTGGTGGTGGACGGCTTCTTGCGAATATTCCGATATTGTTTGGGGAGTTGATAGTTGGGCGGAACATAAACAACCCGATATGGTGACATCTTGTACAAATCCTTTTGTACAACTCTTTCCGGTAACTCCACTTCCTAGAATATTTGATACGCGCTCTGACATGGAGGCCGTCGCGGGCGTGAGTCGAGAATTAGCAAAAATATTTGATGAACCTCGATTAGATCAAATGTGGAAATTTTCAAAAGACAATAGAGTCGACGTTTATCTTCAAAGAATCATTGATCAATCTCCAGGCTTGAAAGGATATAAATTTAAGGATCTTGAAAGTAAATGTGAAAAGGGAATTCCTTCTCTTTTTAATAACAGAACCTATCCGCGAGGATCTTCTTATGAGGAAACAAAATCGGAGCGACCTTGGTATACAAAATCAGGAAGGCTCGAGTTATATAGGCCTGAAATTGAGTTTGTTGATGCGGGTGAGAATCTGCCAATCTATCGAGAGCCGATTGACTCTACTCAAAGAGAACCGAATCTTATGGTGGGTAGCCCTCATGTGGCGATTAGGCACAAGTCTCCAAAGGATTACGGTATGTTGGAATCGGATCTTTCGAGTGAGGCTCGACAAATACGTAATGTGATGGTGACTCCTGAAGAACTTGTAAAAACGAAACATCCTCTGAAATTGAAGATGTATACACATATCTACCACACGCCAAAATATCGTCACGGAGTTCATTCAACCCCTGTTGATACAGACTTTATAAGTGTTTGGTTTGGTCCTTTTGGTGATCTTTATCGTCACGATAAGCGTATGCCTTCTGTTACGGAAGGATATGTCGATATTAATCCATTGGATGCTAAGGCTCTAGGAATTGAGGATGGCGACTATGTTCATATTGACGCAGATCCCGAGGATCGTCCCTATAGAGGTTGGAAAAAGGGAAGCGAAGATTACAAGGTAGCGCGGATGTTACTGCGGGCTCGTTATTATCCAGGAACTCCGAGGGGAGTGGCGCGCTCTTATTACAACATGTACGGTTCAACGCATGGCTCGGTAAAGGGGCATGAAAGCCGACCAGATGGACTAGCTTCAAATCCCGAAACCAATTATCGATCCATGTTTCGATACGGTTCGCACCAAAGTGCAACGCGTGCTTGGCTGAAACCTACCTTGATGACAGATTCTTTAATTCACAAAGATAACTACGGGCACTCTGTGGTGAAAGGATTTACTTCAGATATCCATTGTCCCGCGGGAGCACCGCGAGAAGCCTTTGTTAAAATCACAAAAGCCGAGGCTGGTGGTTTAGCTGGCAAGGGTAAATGGCGTCCGGCAGAGCAGGGCTTTCGTCCTACCTATGAAAGTAAGGCAATGAAAAATTATCTTGTGGGTGGATTTATGAATAGTTCTAAAAAATCTAAGAAGAGCAAGAAGAAAGCATAAGGAGCAGCATCAATGGCAAATGTTAAGAACTGGCATCTCAAAAGAGACATGGAATATCCTTATGACGAAAATCGACCGAAAAGACAATGGGCCATGATTTTTGATCTCAATAAATGCATTGCTTGCCAGACCTGTTCGCTTGCGTGCAAAAGTACTTGGACGAGCGGCAAAGGTCAGGAATACATGTTTTGGAATAACGTAGAAACAAAGCCGTGGGGTTCTTATCCCTTGGGTTGGGACGTGCGAGTTTTAGAAAAATTGGGACCGCAGCATTGGGAAGAGAATAAACCTTATGCAGGAAAAACAATTTTTGAAGCCGCCGAAGCAGAAGAGACAACCGTTCATTTTAGGCCAGAAGATGAAGACTGGATGTATCCGAACATGGGCGAGGATGACATCGTTGGTAATGTGGGTTCGGGGGGAAGCCACATTGCACAGACTCCTCACGACAAATGGTTTTTTTACTTACCGAGAACCTGTGCGCATTGCACCTATCCAGCCTGTCTTGCCGCTTGTCCGAGAAAGGCAATTTACAAACGTCCAGAGGACGGAATCGTTTTGATCGATCAATCTCGCTGTAAGGGTTATGGCGAGTGTGTTCGCAGTTGTCCCTATAAAAAGTCAATGTATAATCCGGATACTCGGGTTTCTGAAAAATGTGTCGGCTGTTATCCAGCAGTAGAGCAAGGTTATCAGCCTATGTGTGTACAAAACTGCATTGGAAAAATTCGTATCATGGGATTTGTGAGTCCTCCTTGGAAATCACGTCCTGATAATCCGGTGGATTATCTGATACATGAGAAAAAAATAGCCATGCCCTATTATCCACAACTTGGGCTTGAGCCCAATATTTATTACATTCCCCCCATTCATGCTGATCCTGAATATTTGGAACAAATGTTTGGTCCTAATGTTCATCAAGCAGTTGAGAATTACAAAAAACTTGAATCGGACAAGAAAACTACGGGGTTGATCGTTCTCTTTGGGGCCACCAATAGAATAATGCACAGATTTAAAGTCGATGAGAAGACTGCTTATGGATATGACGACAAGGACAAAGAAATTGTACAAGTTCCAACGACAGAACCCTTTATTGAACGCGAGGCCGTCGATAAAAAAAGAGGAATTATCCGTACCAACACTCCGTAGTACGGGAGCAAAGGAGAAAACTATGAAATATTTTTTTCATTTATTGGCTTGTTGCGGGATGATGGGCGCACTTTATTATCCCCTTTCTGCAGAGGCCCTTATTATTTACAAAACAGAAAAGAGTCTTTCTAAAGAAGCAGACGCCTTAACCCTTTGGTCAAAAGTTAAGGCAGAAAAAATTGAGCTGATCGCGCAACCTGCAGTTGCCCCCCGTCCTAAAGTTGTCACAACGGATATGGCAGAATTGCAGGCTCTCACGGATGGCAAATGGATTGCCTTTCGAATGACCTGGAAAGATACAGAAAATAGTGAAGGCGGCAAGTTGGGAACCTTTTCGGACGGGGTAGCTTTGGAATTTCCGGTAAAGGCAGCAGAGGATCCTCCTAGTATTATGATGGGTGATGTTGGCAATCCGGTTCATATCATCCACTGGAAAAGTGTTTTTCAGCACGATGCCGAAAAGGGCATGAAAAGGGTTAAGGATATCTATCCTAATATGGCAATAGATATGTATCCGATGGAGTATCACAATGGTGGCAAATTGCCGAAATTTACGAAGGAGCAAGTAAATACTTATTCTCATGGGAGAGCAGCTGGGAATCCTCAATCGAGCCCTAAATTGCGAGGAGTTGATGAAATCCTTGCTGAAGGATTTGGGTCGAGCCAGGTCATAGAGAATGTTGAAGCCTATGGAAAGGGTGCGTGGCATAAGGGGAAGTGGAGCGTTGTGATTGCGCGTCCACTTGTAAAAAAAGATGCTTCACAATTGGATCCCGCAAAGAAAAATTTCATGGGAGTTGCTATTTGGCAGGGTGGAAAGCACGAGGTAGGAGCAAGAAAATCTCTTACAATAAATTGGATTGATTTGGAGTGGGATAAGGGGAGCAAATGAAAAATACGTATTTAGAAATTCCAACAGATTTAAGAGGGTCCTTATTTTTTCTGGGATCTCGACTCATATCCTATCCAAATGATGTCGCAAGAGATGAGTGGAATCGAACAGCAAAGGACTATGATCTCTTGGGCGGGGCTGAGCTTGTTGATTCAGAAAGTTGGGATCAATGCCTTGATCAATTGAGAAATAAACTTGAAGCGGCTCAGGGGCTTGAGGATTGGCAATCGGAATACATAAGTGTTTTTGATACAGGAAAAGATGCTAATCCCTTACATGAAACAGAATATGGAAAAGCTAGGGCCATGACGAAAGGCGCCCAGCTTGCGGACATTGCAGGTTTTTACAAGGCCTTTGGTTTTGGGCTAGATGAGAGCAAAGACTTTCGTGAGATGCTAGACCATCTTGCAGTTGAGCTTGAGTTTTATGGCCTTCTTCTTTTGAAGGAATATCATCTTCGTGGACTAGAGGATTCTGTGGGAACTGACCTAGTGCTAGACGCGCAGCGCAAGTTCTTGAGGGATCATTTGGGTACTTTTGTAGATGCTTTAAAGCTTAGACCGGGAATAGTGGAATCAGAGTTTTTTACTCCCATTGTGCGTTGGATTTCTTCTTTGGTGGATTCTGAATGTAGAAAGTTAAATGTTGATGCAAAAAAGATATATTATGCCACTGATGAGAAGGAACCCGAGACCATGTGTTGTGCAAGCAAATTAGGAGGAGCTAAACCGTGCGCTTAGTGACATATATCATAGAGATGTTTTGATCGCTTGATATAAGTAAGTTAAAAGTAATTGAGGTGACCGAGTTCACGAATCCTAAGCCTTAAGGGATGGATCGTGAGCCGTCTAAGTAAATAAAAAACTTAGACCAGGGCCGACTGGGAAACCAGCCTGCCTCCCGATTGGAAAGGACATCGTAAAGTGATTTTGAAAGATTCGTTGGGGCGTGAGTTTCGATACTTGCGACTCTCTATTACCGAGCAGTGTAATTTTCGCTGCATCTATTGCTTGCCTAATGGCTATCAGGGCGGGGCTTTATCCTCGGAATTTCTCTCTCGTGATGAAATTCGCCGTTTAGCTGTAGCTTTTTCGGATTTTGGTGTCGAGAAGCTTCGTTTAACGGGCGGGGAGCCAACCCTTAGAAGAGATTTTTGCATGATTGCAGAGGATCTTAGAAGAAATTCCAATTTAACGACACTCGCTCTTTCTACAAATGGCCATGATTTAAAACGTAAGGCTCAGGATTATTATGCTGCGGGGATTACTCACCTGAATGTGAGTTTGGATGATGTTGATTCAAAAGAGTTTCAAAAATTACGCGGAAGAGACTTAGGCACGGAGGTTATGCAGGGGATTGATCATGCTCTTGCTGTGGGATTTCCGTGGGTCAAGGTTAATGCCGTACTTCTTAAAGGTGATTGTATCGAAAGGCTTCAGCGTTTTGTAAATTGGGTTCGAGAAACACCCGTCACGGTGCGCTTCATTGAACTTATGCAAACGGCAGGGAGAGAAGAGTTTCATATGCAAAATCATATGAGTTCTCATGTGATTCATCGATGGTTAATTGAAAATCGTTGGGTCCCGCAGTTGCGAACGCGCAATGCAGGCCCTGCTGTGGAGTATACACATAGTAACTTTCTTGGGAAAATTGGAATCATCGCCCCCTATGCAAAAGGTTTTTGTGATACTTGCAACAGACTGCGAGTTTCGTGTCGTGGAGAACTTCAGTTGTGTTTGTTTGGAAGCGAGAAGCTTTCTTTGAGAGATTTACTTCAACACGATGAAGACAAATTAGAATTACAAATCAGAATTATGGATGCTCTTAAAATAAAAAGTCCTGGACATTCTTTGCATGAACGAGATGCGGGCTCCAATAAGAGTTTTTCTGCAATTGGAGGATGAATGAGTAAAGAACTTCTAGGAAAATTTCAAATGATCGGTGTCGCTCATAAGCCAGAAACGTTAAGGTTTGCGTGTTCTGAAGGTTGGATAAAAATGTCTGCTAAGGCATTTAGCGCGCTCCAAGAGGGAAGAAACCCCAAGGGAGACGTTCTTGCGATGGCAGAAGTAGCGGGGCTTATGGCCCTCAAGAAAACTTCGGACATACTACCGCTTTGTCATCCTCTTGCTATTCAACATGCAGAAATACGTTTTGAGCTTTTGGAGGATTGTCGAGTCCGGGCTGAGTGCCGTGTCGAGGTGATTGGGCGAACGGGCGCTGAAATGGAGAGCTTGATGGGCTTACAAGGGGCCTTGCTTTGCATTTACGATTTATCAAAGGCGGTAGATCCCGTTATTGAAATTGGCGGCCTACGCTTACTTGAAAAAAAAGGAGGCAAGTCTGGACATTGGTTCAATCCCCTTGTTTTAAAAAAGGTGGAACGAAGTTCTCTTAATAAAGGGCAGGTTCCCTGGCAGGACATGCGGATTTCAGTTGTCACCTTGAGCGACAGAGCCAGTGAGGGCGTCTATGAGGACAAGTCGGGACCTTTGCTCAAGGGCATTTTTGAAAATTGGGGTGCAAAAAATTTAGACTATCATCTCATTCCAGATGATGTTTCGAAGTTAACTTCGCTTCTGAATGAATTATCAAAGCAGAATTATGATCTTATTGTTTGTAATGGGGGAACTGGACTTTCTCCACGAGATCTAACACCGGAATGTATATCAAATGTTTGCGATAGAATGATCCCTGGCTTCGGAGAACTTCTACGAAGTTCTGGATCGCTTTATACGCCTCTTTCTTATTTAAGCCGTTCTCAAGCGGGCCTCCTCGGAAAAACAATTGTGCTGAGCCTGTCGGGAAACCCCAAAGCAATTCAAGAGGGAATGGCAGCTTTGAAGTATGTTCTTCCGACGGGGGTGTTGGTAGCACGCGGCGGGAATCCGCACGAAACAGAAATGGTTGCACAACCATGATTACTTATAAGCACGCGCTTGAGAAAATTTCAGACATTGCACAAAAACTTCGCCCACGACTCACTCAGACGGAATCCATATCCATAGAAGAGTCGGTTGGAAGAATAAGCGCAGAAAGTATTTATGTGACTGAGCCACAACCCTTATTTGATAACTCCGCTATGGATGGTTTTGTTATCCGGACTGAGTGGACTTGCGATGCTTCAACTGAAAATCTAAAGGAATTTGAGGTTGTTGCTTGCCTTGCCGCTGGCGAAACTTATTCCGGAGAGTCGAGAGACCCTTGTTGTTTTGAGATAATGACGGGAGCTTTGATTCCTACTGGTTTTGATAGTGTCCTACGAGTCGAAGATTCTAAAGTTATTCAAAAGGGAGATAAGCGCTTTTTAGTTATTTCTGAACCCCTTCAAAAATGGAGTCAGATTAGACGACAGGGTGAAGATTTTGCGTTGAAGGACGTTATTGTGAGTAGCGGAGAAAAAATTTGTGCCTCACATGTGTTGGCATTGGCCTCGCAAGGTCAAGGACGGATTACCGTTAAAGCCCCTATTCGTATAGGAATTATTTCGACAGGATCTGAACTTGTTGCCCACCAAGAAAAACCGAAAGAAGGAATGATAAGAAATACGACCTTATCTTATTTTGTAGCTAAGAGTAAGAGTCCAAATGTCGACTTTAAGGTTTTGGGTATCGTCGGCGATTCACCTGAAAAGTTTAAAGTGCTTGTTCAATCTGCATTGAGTCGCTTTGATATCTTAATCACTACTGGCGCTGTTTCGATGGGACGTTTTGATATAATTCCTACAGCACTGGCCGAATTAGGAGCCATACAACACTTTCATAAAGTAGCCATGAGGCCCGGAAAACCTCTTTTGTTTGCAGAGTTTGGAGAGGGGCCTCTCGTCTTTGGATTCCCGGGTAACCCGTTGTCGGGCGTCGTTGCTCATCGGTTTTTTCTGGAACCTCTTTTGAGAGCGTTATTGGGAACTGAGGCAGAAAAATCATATTACTTTCACCTTGCTGAAGATGTGAAAAAGCCCGAGGGGCTTTGTTGCTTTTGGAAGGCTAAAGTTGAAAATGTAGTGAATAAGGGTACAACCGTAAAAGCACTTAAGGGCCAAGAGAGTTTTCGAATTAAGCCGCTTATTAAAGCGGATCATTGGGTGGTATTGCCTGAGGGGAAAGGACTGTATGAGGCGGGAGAGATTGTGGAGGCGTATCCTGTAGCCTCAGCTTATTGAAAGCGGCTTATAAGTCTAGGGAGAAATATTTTATGGAAAGTAACTCCATCTCAATCAAAGTAAAGTTTTTTGCATCACTCAAAGATTTTTGTTGTGAAGGTCATCTTGAGTTACAAACCCCGAAAGGAGTGAGTGCGAAATTACTTATGGCTGAGATTGAAAAAAAAGTTCTATCAGATACTCAAATGGGTTTTGCGGATCAAAGTCGCTTCAAGAAAATTCTTTTGGAGTCAGTTTTAGCGAGTGAGGAAAGTATTTTAAGTGGAGACGATATTTTTCAAGGAAGTTGCGAAGTCGCTCTTCTTCCTCCTGTGTGTGGGGGTTAGTTGAGATGAATCAACGCATATGGGTGGGGAGTGAAAGCATAGAAGACAAGAAGTTACCCATTCTTTGGCGAGAGGGGGCTTATGGTTCGATTCTTGAGTTTCGTGGCTGTGTACGAAATATTAACGAAGGAAAAGAAGTGGAGGGAATGGAATATGAGGCGCATCTTCCACTCGCTTATAAATCATTGAATGAAATAAGAAACAATCTATTAACTGAGTTTCCGGATATTGCCGATATTCTCATATTCCATCGCATTGCTAAGCTTTCCCTCGGTGAAACAAGTTTACTTGTGGGCGTCGCTAGTGCGCATAGAAAAAATGCTTTTATAGTTTGTCAAAAAATTATCGATGAAATTAAGAGAGTGACGCCTATCTGGAAGCGCGAAATGTACGTGGATCAACAAGCTGCGTGGCTTGCTGGAACTTCTTTGAATGTGGATGCAGGTGTATGAAAAACATTGCCGGCCTTGTCTTAGCGGGCGGACAATCCTCAAGAATGGGAGAGGATAAAGCCACTCTAGCTTCTGGCGAGCAACGCCTGATAGACCATATTGTTTCTTCTCTGACCCCGCTTTGTGATGCAGGTGTTTGGGTAGGCGGTCGGGATTATGGTTATCCTTGGTATTCTGATAGCAAAAGCCTTCAGGGGCCCATGGCCGCAATTCTGAAACTTGGAAAATTTTCAGAAAAAAAGTTCGCTGCTTTTATTATTCTCCCTGTGGATATGCCTTATTTTAGTAAGGAAAGTGGAGCTCTTTTATTAGATACACTCACAAGGGATTCTTCCGTAGAGGCGGCCTTTTTTGAGCAGAGCCATTTCCCATTAATTTTAAGAAATGTCGAAAGCGTTCGTTCGGCCCTGACTGATTGGTTAGAAAAAAGAACAAGCGATTCTGTGCTTTCTTTTTTACAGACTTTAAAAGTAAAAAAGCTAATTTTAAAAAACTTAAATGCGAAGATTTTGGTGAGCTTGAACTATCCCGAAGATTACCTTCAATACGTAAAAACACTTGAGATAAAAAAGAGGCCTTTTTATGAAATTAATTCTTGAGTCGCAAGATATTTTGCGTATTCGACTAAGCCAGAGTGAGCTTCAAAACTTAGAGGCTGAAGGTTTTCTCGAAAATAGCTTTCGAATGCTAGGAAATATTAATTTTCGTTTTAAAGTTGTTACTGAAGATCAAATGGATAAAAAACTGTTGCGCCTAACTTTCTCTGATAGCTTAAAGTCTTACGAGGTGCTCCTTGCCTCTGAGGGAATAGAACTACTTAAGAAGCCCTCAAAGAAAGGAATCGAGTCTCTTCTCGAAACGACTCTCGGTCCTCTTCACCTGGCTGTAGAAGTAGACCTAAAACGGGACAAACAAGAGGGGCTAAGGTGAACAGTCTTTACGAGCGACAAACTCTTTTAGATAATTTTGGAGCAGAAGGGCAGGAAGCTCTTGCTCAAGCTGAAGTTATTGTAGTGGGGCTTGGAGGCTTAGGTTGTGCGGCGGCACAACAACTTGTTTCCATGGGAGTGGGACGTTTAATTTTAGTAGATGGCGACATTGTAAGTGCCTCTAATTTATCTCGACAGGTTTTGTACAATCCTTCCGATATCGGAAGACCTAAAGTTGTTGCGGCTCAAAACACATTAAATGCTATGAGGCCAGAATGCAAGATCACAGCGCTTCAGCAGTTTTTGAATCCAGCAGTGTGTACGAAATTGTTTCCCAAAGTAAAAGTAGTCGTAGATGCTACAGATAATTTTGATGCAAAATTATTAATAAATGCTGCAGGAGTTAAGTTTGGAGTTCCCATAGTTTGGGCGAATGCCCAAAAATGGGAAGGACAGCTTGCTTGCTTTGATGCTCGAAAGGGACCTTGTTATAGGTGTTTGCTGCCTATAAAGCCTAGCTCTCCGGGGGGCGACTGCAATGAGGTTGGCGTTTTGGGAGTTGTTCCGAATATTATTGGAGCTCTACAAGCGCTAGAATGTGTAAAAATTATTTGCGAAATAGCGGGAATTACTTCGGTGCCAAAACCTATATGGGGCGAATTGCAAAGTTTTAGTTTTCGCGATGCTGCTTTTTTTAAAACGAAAGTACGCCGTGATCCTGAGTGTTCGGACTGTAGTCAGGCTGCTGGAAAAATTAATCTTCCAGAAATTGCGCCTCCTACCTGCGGATTGGAAAAAGAGTATCCGGTCTTTCCAGTTTCTGAGCTTAAGGATTTTGGGCAACTCTGTTTGGTCGATGTAAGAGAAAGGGCTGAGGTGGAAGCGCTCCCCGTCAATGGTGCTTTACTATTACCACTCTCTGAGCTTAAAGCGAATATGCCAAAGGCAATGGATCGCATAGAAGCAGGAAAGCGTTATGCTTTATTTTGTAAAAGTGGAAAAAGAAGTCGGATGGCGTTTGATTTGATTTCTCAAGCAGGTATTTCTGCTGAGAATTTTTTGATACTTCAAGAAAATGCGGAAACTTTAGCCATGAACAACTCTGCTAATTGATAATTAGAGAGAGGTTTTGACTATCGATCTCCAGGCGCCGAGGGCTTTTGTGAAAACCCATATCCAAGCTAAAAGAGCTACCGGAAAAACACCTTGTGAAATGTGAGTTATCCAATTCTGTTCCAATACATGAGAAAACTTGTAAGTTGCCGCAGTATACATTCCTAATGGGAAGACCAAGCTCCACATTTGAGGTTCGTATTTAAAGGAATCTTTTTTAATAAAGTGCTTCCAGATTCCTAAAGCTACCAGTAAGGGGCCCCACCAAGTAGCTGTCCCCCAGTGAACTAAGGTAAAAGTTTTAAGAATGTGAAGCGTTGTATAGTTTTGATCCACTATATACGTTTGTGCTAATTGAGCTCCGGCCATAGTTGAAATAGCGGCCGCTCCTAGAATAATCCAATTGGGTGCAACCATGTCAGAACTCTTGATGGGCGAGAAGAGAAGTTTTAAAACGACATGACTTAGAATAACCACATAAAGAACGCTTCCTAAAAGGAAAAGAGTTAACGACAAAAACCAAGCCAAATGAGCAAGATAAGAATCTAAAAGATGAGAGTAATTTGCAAGTGCAACGGAAGTCGATTGAGTCGCTACAGTTAAAAGTAGCCAGACGCCTGAAACGGGAAATTCTCCTTCGTGTTTAGACTCAGAAGTAATGGCTCGAAACATAAATCCATAAATAATAAATAGCCAAAGAAGAATGCCTGCCGTTGACAGCACACGAAACAAAACTTCGTTATGGCCAACGATGAGGCACTGATTTGCAAGAACGTTCGTTCCTGCAACCCAAGTAAGAAAACCGGGACTTTTTTTGGGCATATCCAAGTCGGCTAATACTTCTGTTCCAAAAAAGAGGATTCGAGTTCCCCAAAGAACAAGCAAGGAAAGAAAAAAAATTCCGTTTAGAACCCACAAGGCATAGGCTAGCGTTGAAAAATTCCAGAATTGTGCTGCGATAGAAACGATTCCTGTTGCCATTACAATTGCAAAGGACGCTGGAAGGATATTGCGACTCCAAGTAATAATATGTTTCACGGCAAGTTCTTTTCTCCCACTACAACAAGACCTAAGTTTATTACAAAGCAGGCGAGACAAGCCATTGCTGCCGGTAGAGCAATTTTATAATTTCCCGCATGTACAGCTTCCATGGAAGCCGTCAGAAGCCAGTATTGAAATCCGCATACCGCTCCCACAATCCAAATGCGTGCGGTCAATGAACTGACGAGGCCTGATCGAAGACGCTTCTCGCTCTTCATGAAATCCCCACCGCCCATATTCGATCATTCAACTCAAGTATGACTTCTCGTAAAGGTCGAAACTCTCGGGGAGGGCCTTGAATTCCACGCCCTGTGTTTAAATCAAAGGCACCATTGTGACAGTGGCACACAAGGCTTTCACCTTTATTTACCTCATAAGAGATCGGGCATTGTAGGTGAGGACATTTGAGATCAAAGGCTATATATTTACCATTTAAACGACGAATGAGAATCTTTGGATCGTTTTCAGTGGGGTAATGAAAAACTTTAGAAGATCCGGCTTTCAATTCATCAATGGCACCTAAGTCCATTCGCTTGTCTAAGCGAATGGACTCTTCGAGGCTTCGGTACATTACAAAAAAGTTTCCAATCATAAGTCCACCGCTTACAATAAGGAGCATACGCAAAAAATCGCGGCGTGTGATATATTCTTCCAGCTCAGTTTTAAAAGGGAAATCTTCGTTCCATCGTTTATTTTTTTCAGGTTCTAAATCTTTATTCATAAAAACTCCGCATCTGGGGACGGTTGGATAGCACTTTGAGACGCGTCTTTGTTCTTATTCCCCACTGCAAGATCCGCAATTGATTGCGCTTCTTGAAAAGTTTGAGTGTCTACAATCATTTCTTCGACTCCATGAGGGACCATCACATGGACGCGCGTTTCTACTTTTTGTTCGCCAAAACGCCACACGTTAATAGGATGGGCATCGGGTCGTGTTGATTCAATTTCTTCACGCGTTCCGTAAAATAATGCTTGGGAGGGGCAAACTGTAACACACATGGGCCTCAGCCCTTCGCTCGTCCGATCAAAACACATATCACATTTTTGCATTTGCTGAATGTTCTGGTCCACTATAGGTATTCCAAAGGGACAAGATAATTCGCAATTGCCGCAAGCAATACATTTAGGTTTTAAGCTACTGTGTACTATCCCATTTTCATCCATTTTTATGGCATCCGTAGGACAAGATTTGGCGCAAGTGGGTTCCTTGCAATGCATACAGACCATGGGGGTTGTTTGTGGCGTATGTCCCAAATCACTGCGGTCGACATGAATCATGGGTTTTCCCGGATGTGTGTAGCACTCTGAACAGGCTGCTTGGCAAGCAGTGCAGCCAATACATCGTTGGAAATCGATGAAAAAATCTTTTATCACTACGCTCATGACGGCTCCACTGGAACGCGCAAGAGTTTAACGTCTTCTCGGAGCTGCGCGGATTCATCTTTAGAGGCTGCTCGGATACGACAAACTGCAACTTTAAACTCCGGCATGCGACTTATGGGATCCAGATCTTTTAATGTCATCTGATTAGCTGCTTGGCGACCTGCCCAATGATAGGGAATAAAAACGGTGTCTTTGCGAATAGATTCCGTAATAAATAAAGGGAGAGTCATGAGACCTCGACGAGTTTCTACACTTACGAGTTGTTTGTCTACAAAACCTAAATTTGCTGCAAGCTCTGGGTGCATCTCACATAGAGGATAAGGGTATTGATCGACTAAATATTTGATACGACGAGTTTGAGAGCCACTTAAATAATGGAACACGCTTCTCCCTGTTGTTAGGAGATAGGGATATTCGCTATCAATGCTCTCCGCACTTGGACGATACGGAGTGGCATAAAAATGGAAAAGCCCATCGGCGTGTTTTGATCGTTGATCCTCAAATAATCGAGGGGTCCCTGGGTGTCCTTCTTCTGGACAAGGCCAGAAGACTCCCATTTCTGCCTCAATACGAGCATATGTGATTCCATAGTAGTCTGCGGTTCCTCCGCGACTGGCTATGCGTAATTCATTAAAGACTTCTTCACTCGAAGAAAAGGAAAAATGTTTTTCGGCACCAAGCCTTCGTGCTAATTCCATTAAAATCCACGAGTCACGCTTAGCGTTTTCTGGTGGACTGACGGCTTCTCGAATTCGAATTACGCGACCTTCTGCACTTGTAACGGTTCCCTCGTCTTCTTCGTGCAAAGAGCCGGGTAAAATGACATCGGCATAGCGAGCGGTTTCGCTAAAAAAGAAATCTATGACACAGAAAAATTCTAATTTTTCGAGGGCATCTTTAAGAAAGTTGGCATCGGGATGACTCACCACTGGGTTACAGCAAATATTCAGTAGCCCTTTAATTTCTGATCGATCTATCGCTTCAAACATTTCAACGGCGGAATATCCTTTGTGGGGCAGTTCTTCATCCGAGATTCCCCAGACTTTACAAATATGTTCTCGATGAATGGGGTTTTCTATATCTCTATTGCCAGGAAGTTGATCGCATTTGTGACCATGTTCTCGACCGCCTTGGCCATTTCCCTGTCCTGTTATTGTGGCATATCCGCAACCTTCTCGTCCGATTCGTCCAGTCGCTAAAACAAGGTTGATGAGACTCAATACGTTTTCTGTTCCTTTGGTGTGCTGTTCAACTCCACGGGCATGCAATAAGAAGCTTTTCTTTGCGGGACCCCAGAGCTTTGCCACATTTCGAATCTGCTCAGGATCTAAGCCACATATTTCAGCGGCCCATTCTGGGGTACATAGTTTTACGGAGTCTTTTAGGTCGCTCCATCCTTTGCATTTGTTTTGAACAAATTCATGATCAATCCAATCGTTTCGAATCAGCTCATGCAAAAGGGCCTGGTTAAGAGCCGAGTCTGTTCCAGGACGAAGCGACACTTGAATATCGGCAGTCCGTCCCATGGGTGTTACTCGTGGATCCACAACAATAATTTTGGCTCCTCGGTCACGGGCTCGCCAGATGTAGTCAGTTAAGGTGGGAAAACATTCACTCACATTTGAACCTGCAATCAAAATAACATCCGCCTTGGGTAAGTCCGACCAGCTATTTGCAGCACGATCAATTCCAAAAGCTTTTTTATTTCCCGCTCCCGCAGACACCATGCAAAAGCGCCCGTTGTAATCAAGGTTGGCAGTCTTCAAAGCAAGGCGCGCAAATTTACCCACCATGTAGCTTTTTTCGTTGGTCAGAGAAACTCCACTCATCATCGAAAAAGCATTTTTTCCTTGAGCCGCTTGAATGGAGCGAATTTTTTGAACAATTAAATCCAAGGCCTCATCCCAGGAAGCTTCACGGAAACGGTCGTTTTCTCGTATGAGAGGTCTTAAGATGCGATCTCCGTGATGAGTTTGCATATATCGCTTAACGCCTTTGGGGCAAAGGCGACCTTCATTAAAGGGAAACTCTTCCCAGGGCTCGAAGCCGATAACCTTATTATCTTTTACCGCCAGCTGAATTCCACACTGCATTCCACAAAAGCAACAATGTGTTTTGACAAGCTTGTCGGGAACGCGATTTTCCCAACCCCCTGTGGGGGTATCATTTACGTGAGGGCCATAGCGATTAAAAAGTTCTTCATTGTAGAGATACTTAGCCATAGATATTCCTTTAAATACTCAACCTAACACTTCGGTTTTGAAAAATTGCCGTTAAGAAGTTTAGAGTGGGCCCGACCTATTAAGATACGTCGTCCTCGCGGCGAGTACTGGTTCCACGCCGCTACTGATGAGCCTTTTGCAGTAGAATAATCAAAATCTAAATCTTGTAGGACTTTATTAAGATCTAATACTTGCAATCGCGGCGCAAAATTTTCGTTAGTTACGGGGCAATGTTGGAGTCCATGCATTTCTCCCGCAAAACGGTAGTAGGAGATGCCGATGGATGCTGGCCTTTGAAAAATATGAAACAGTTTTCCGAAGGGCAAATATATGAGAGTTCCAATAACCGTAAATGCATGGATCTGGGCCATGACGGAATAGAAATAACCATCCATAAATTCATAGCTGACCCAAAGCATCAGGCCCGTAAAAGAGATCAAAAAAAGTAGGACTAGGGGAAGTAAGTCTCTTCCTAGCCTTTGGACCGCAATAGCTCCTTCCTCAACAATTCTTCGATACATAGCGATCATCACTCCGGGAATGACGAGGAAGCTGGCAATGACCAATGCGTGGAGAGTCATCCAACCCATAAGACTATTAATTGCTAACGGCATTGTTTCAAAACCAAAGGCAACGACTTTGTAGGTAGGTTCAGGAGCGGATGAGACGGCATCGAAATGTAACCACCCGAAAACTAATGGAAATGTAACTAGACCCGCTAGAAGGCAGCCCCAGGCAATGGCCATGTGACCGGCCCACCTTAAAAAACCTCTCTTCATTATGAAGTCCTGCCAGAGGAGCTTAGACCAAACGGATTTAGACAAAATTAACGGAGCTTTAAAGTTCTTCCAAAGTTTGGGAGAGAAGAAAAGTTCAAGTGCCCTTCTCCAATACATTCGGGTTGGAGGTTTCTGCAGCCAGACTGAATAGCGATAAACGGTCCCAAAAAGAGCAAAAAGACATCCAAAAGTATAACCAACTAAAGCTGCATCAAAGTGTTGCAAGCCTCGACTGCCCGCGTGAATGCTAATTCCTAAGAGAATGACCGCAATTGCTCCAAAAGTTGCAGCTTTTGGATCCAGCCAGAAACGATGGCTTTTATTGCTTTCAGTTCGAATTCTCATAGTCTTTACGATCGTATCCGAGACGGTGTTGGCAACCAAGGTCTTGCTTGTAATTTCTGTGATCTTCTCCAATGGAAGCGAATAATAACGTGTAGCGTTAGACGCTTACTTTTTAAGAGATACTTCCTAGAGGCTTGAATCTTGCGCTGGGCGAAAACGCTTAACTTGGCATGACCTTCGTCATGTCGAGCCACATTGTTATGCTGTTAAGCTTTTTCCAAATTGGATGATGCCTTAAATGATAAGTGAATATGAGATTAAAACAAACAAATTAAACTGGATTTCTATTTTCTACTTACTGGGAGTGCCGGTATTTGCAATTAGTTTTTTTCCGTTGGGATTACACAATCATATTTTTACTTGGCCAATGATCGTTTATGCGCTCATCCACTTTTCAGTCGATTGCCTCTCAGTGACAGTAGGATACCATAGACTTTTTTCGCACAAATCCTATGAAGCTCACCCCATACTTCGGGCGTTACTCTTAATCACTGGGGCCGGGGCTTTTCAAAACTCTGCTCTTGTTTGGGCAAAGGATCACAGGATTCATCACAGAGATGTTGATACGGATAACGATCCCTACTCTATCAAAAAAGGATTTTGGTATGCGCATTTTCTTTGGATGTTTAAAAAAGATTTTCCAATCGACTACGAAAAATTACCCATGGATTTAAGAAAAGATAAAATGATTCGCATTCAAGATCGTTACTATTTGCCTCTTGCAATTTTAGTGGGCTTTGGAATTCCGATGCTTGCAGGCCACCTGATCGTGGGGTCGGTTTTGGTGGGACTATACGTAGGAGCCATTCTCAGACTTTTGGCTTCAGGGCACTGTACGTTTTGCATAAATTCAGTTGCGCATTTAATTGGAACAAGACCATTTTCGTTGAGCAATACCGCAAGAGATAATTGGTTTTTATCTATTCTTACTTTTGGTGAGGGCTATCATAACTATCACCATAAGTTCCAGGCTGACTATCGGAATGGACTTGTTTGGTATGCTTGGGACCCCTCTAAGTGGATAATATACTTGCTATCAAGAGCGGGATTTACTCGTAACCTCATTCGAATGTCTCCTGAGAAAGTTCTCATCGCCCGTATGAAAGTTTCTGAATCAAAACTTGGGAGTAGCGGTGTCGATATCGGAATTCTTGAAAAAAAACGCAGAATGCTTTTAAGGCTCTCTAAGAGGATGGATAATATGCGATTTAAAATCGAAAACATGAAAATTACGGGAATGGGGAAGGTCGATCGCTCCGAACGAATGCTTCTCGTCTATAAGAGAAGGTTAAAACTTTTCAAGAGGGCAAAGAGAAAACTTCTCAATCAATGGACAGCAGACCTCAAGTTGCTCCGCACTTTTCCCAGAATTGCGACTTTGACATGACTTCTCTTCCATATGCGGAAGGAGAAGAGCAGGAAGATGCCTTCTATGAAGTAAGGGTTCACGGGGCTTTCTCAGCCGCGCATCAGTTAAAAGACTATGAGGGCAATTGCTCCCGTCTTCATGGACACAATTGGAAAGTAGAGTTGCTACTTCGAGGGAAGAAATTGGATAAGAGTGGAATTCTCTGTGATTTCCGAATTTTGAAAAAAGCGCTTCATCAGGTTACTGACCGAATGGATCACTGTTTTTTGAATGAATTGCCTGAGCTAAAGGGGCTTAGTCCGAGCGCTGAAGTTTTGTCCTGTCTTATAGCTCATGAGCTTGAGGCCTTCTTAAAGTTGGATCAGGCTTTTCTTTATCGAGTTAGAGTGTGGGAAAACGAGGTTTCTTTTGCGAGCTATTATCCCCGAGGTTCAAGGAATGTTTAGTCATACTTCGCCATTGTGTAATAAAGATTTGGAAAAAGAAAAACTTCCATTGATCATACAGGGAGGAATGGGGGTAGGTGTTTCGGGTTGGCGTCTTGCCAAAGCGGTTTCTAGTTTAGGTCAAATGGGAGTTGTTTCTGGTACGGGACTTAACTCCGTTTTTACTCGAAAGCTGCAAGATGGCGACCCTGATGGTGATTTGTTGCGGGCGATGGCAAGTTTTCCAGATAAAATATTTTCCTTAGAAGTTCGTGAATTATATTTTGAGCCTAAGCGGCGCCCATTGAGCAAATATTATAAAAGATGCGCTCTTCCATGTATAGAGTCACCGCTTTTTCTACAACGGCTCAATGTGCTTGCAAGCTTTGTTGAAGTTTTTCTCGCGAAGGAAAATCATTCTGGAATTGTAGGTATAAACTTTTTAGAAAAACTGCAGACTACAAATCTTCCGGGAATTTATGGAGCCATGCTCGCGAGCGTTGATTATGTCCTTATGGGGGCGGGGATTCCTCGAGAAATTCCCGGAGTATTGGATAAATTTTCTCAGCAGCTTGCGGCGTCCATTAAGATCTCTGTCCAAGGCGCAAATTCGCAAGATGATTTTAGAGTGAACTTTGACCCCCATCGGGCATTTCCTATGTTCTGCGGAAAAAAACTTAGAAGGCCAAAGTTTTTAGCAATCGTTTCGTCTGATACCTTGGCAACTCATTTGGCTCGAAAGTCTACTGGGAGCGTTGACGGTTTTGTGATTGAAGGGATAACAGCGGGTGGGCATAATGCTCCACCTCGTGGCCCTTTACAGTTAAGTGAGCAAGGCGAACCAATTTACGGTCTTAAGGATGTAGCCAACCTAGAAGTAGTTAAAGAACTAGGGCTTCCCTTTTGGCTTGCCGGGTCTTTTGCCTCACTCTCTGCAATTAAAAAGGCTTTAGCTTTGGGTGCTGCAGGGGTGCAACTCGGAACTGCATTTGCTTTTTGCGAAGAGTCTGGTTTGAGCGAAGCTCTGCGAAAGAGTGTGATTGCGAAATGCTGTGCCAAAAGCTCAAAAGCAGCGGCGGTCTTTACTGATCCTTTCGCCTCTCCTACAGGGTTTCCATTTAAGGTTCTACCCTTGGAGAATACGCTTTCTGATGTTGCTTTATATGAAGCGCGTCCAAGAAAATGTGACCTTGGATATTTACGTCAGGCCGTAAAGCAGAAAGATGGAACAATTGTATATCGTTGTCCTGCGGAACCCGTAAAGGACTTTCTCCGCAAAGGCGGTAAGGTTGAGGAAACCCTAAATCGTAAGTGTCTCTGCAATGCCTTGATGGCAAATATCGGATTGGGTCAAATTCAGGAAGCCGGATATGAGGAGTTGCCTCTTCTTACTGCTGGTGACGATTTGTCATGTTTAACTCACTTTATTAGAAGAGGTGGCAGCACGTATTCTGTTAAGGATGTTATTGCAAATTTAACATGATGGATGTCATGACACAAAAAAAGGCGAAATTTTAATATGCAAAAAAAAGTACCTTTCATACTAGCCCTTCTGAGTATCGTAGGAGGAGTCTTTATCTCCATTCTTTTTGCATTGAACGAAGATATATTCAAAGAAAAGATTTCTTCTGGGTTAACTAAGAATGTAAAAATTCAGCAGATTATTGAGCCACTTGTTAAAGAAGAGAAAATAAAGTCGGAGTCTGAAAAAAACTGGCGTTATTATCAGCGATTTCATTTTCATGCGACAGGCATAGGCGCGATGATGATGGGAATACTGTTGTTCCTTTCGCGACTTCGAGCCCCTAAGAACTCCATAACTCTTGCCTCGTACCTAGTTTCGTTTGGGGGCTTTTTATATCCATTTGTTTGGCTCTTTGCGGGAATTTACGGGCCAGAAATGGGACGCTCAGAAGCCAAAGAAGCTTTTGCACTTTTCGGATATATGGGAGGAGCCTTTCTTCTCGGAGGGCTTTACTCGGTATGGCTGGCGATAAGATACAGTCTTGAAGAAGCAAAGTGATCAATTACTTCCTATAATTTAACATGATGGATGTCATGTTTATAAAAACCATAGCAGTGTAATTTCGCATATAGATCCTATGGCTGATCTTAGTTTAACTGAAAGGCGCTCTCATTTGATCATGAAGTATGATCAAGCTGTTCCTCGTTATACAAGTTACCCTACCGTTCCGCATTGGACGGGTATTAATCGAAGCTTATGGGATGAATCTGTAGATCGATGCTTGGATGCGTCCTCGAATAGAAATTTTGAACTCTCGCTTTACGTTCATGTTCCTTATTGTCGATCACTTTGTTCATTTTGTGGCTGCACAAAAGTGATTAGTCGAGATCCCTCCAAAGGAGAACCTTTCGTTGACGCCATTTTGCGAGAACTTGATTTAAAAATTCAACGACTCCGCAGAAATGGAACTCAACTTAATTTAAAGGAACTTCATTTTGGAGGTGGTACTCCCACTTGGTTGCCGCCGGCCTTACTGGAAAAGTTAATCGCGAAGATGCAGCTACGCTTTAGTTCACATGCTCAACGAATGGGAGCCTCGGGTAGAGATATTTCCATCGAAGTAGATCCTAGAACTTTTACATTGGAACATGCACAGGTAATGCGAAAATGTCAGGTAACTCGTGTAAGTTTAGGAATTCAGGATTTTCACCCAGAAACACTCAAGGCGATAAAGAGAGAACAATCTTATGAGACGGTACTAAGTGCCATTAAAAACTTAAAGGAAGTTAAGATTAACTCGATTAATTTTGATTTAGTTTATGGACTTCCCTACCAAACTCAAAAAACTATAAAGGAAACCATAGCTAAAGTTATAGAGTTAAGACCTTCTAGAATTGCGCTTTATAGTTATGCCCATATTCCACAAGTAAAGCCCGCGCAAAAAGGTGTTGAAAAACATGGCTTACCTTCAGCTTTAGAAAAGAGAGAGCTTTACGAATTGGCCCGTGACGAACTTTTGAACGGTGGCTATTTTGAAGTTGGAATGGATCATTTTGCGCTTCCTTCTGATGAGCTGTATATCGCTCTTCAACAAGGAAAACTGCATCGAAATTTTATGGGATATACCGTTCAAAAAACGCAGTTGCTATTAGGCTTGGGGCCGTCGAGTCTTTCAGATGCCTGGTATGCTTTTTCTCAAAATGAAAAAAATGTAGAAATGTGGCTTAGCAGAATAGAGGCTGGAGACGTGGATCCTCAAGGCGGTCATCGTTTGAGTAGCGAGGATCTTTTAAGACGAGAGAAGATTCTCGACTTAATGTGCAATTATAAAACGACTTTAGAGGAGAATGACTGGAAATCTCTAGGCGATAGTTCCGTAGTGAGTGATGGCCTTGTTACATGGGAAAGCAAGAAAAAAATGCTTTTTGTTACGGAATTGGGTCGTCCCTTTATACGAAATATTTGTTCAGAGTTTGATGTACATTTTCAAAAGAGCACCCAAAAGACCTTTCCCTTTAGTAGGTCAATATGAAGAGTGGAAGAGAATCAAAGAGCAAGAAGCCTTTGGTCTATTCTTGTTCGGGTTGTTCCAGTGCCGCACAACTCGCAAATCAGCTTTCTCTTAAACTAGATCATTCGGGAAACTTTGAAATGTCTTGTATTGCGGGCGTCGGTGCGAGATTGCCTTCATTTGTAAAGCAAGCACAAAGAGCTCAGGACATACTTTGCATAGATGGATGTTCCCTACAATGTGCTGCGCGATGTCTTAAGTCCATATCCGTTACCCCCACTTGGCATTTTCTCGTTTCTGCATTGGGAATCGAAAAAAGAAAGCATGATCTTCCGAAAGAAGAAGAAGTTTCGTTGGCCTTAACAAGTTTATCTGAGCTACTTGGAAATGATATTTCTAGAATTGGAAAAAAGTGAAGGCATTTTTTTTAGAATATTACTTGGTTATTCGAGCGCTTCATATCATCGCAATGGTAGCTTGGTTTGCGGGGCTCTTTTATATATTTCGTTTGTTTGTGTATCACGTTCAAAATAAAAACAATCTCGAACTTCGTCGGATTTTTGAGACTATGGAAATTAAGCTTTTGCGATTTATTATGATTCCAGCCTCGATTTTCACCGTAGCTATGGGACTACTCTTAATGTTTCTTTTAGAGGGAACACTTCAGAAAGCGTGGTTTCACTGGAAACTTTTGGGCGTGCTGGTGCTATTTCTCTATCAGGGATTTTCTTTTCGTGTGCAGCAACGTTTTGCCAAAGGCGAGTTTTTTTTGACGGAAAAACAATGCCGCTGGATAAATGAGCTTCCAACCTTAGTTCTTATTTGGGTTGTGACGCTAGCGGTTCTAAAGCCTTGGAGTTGAAAATTCTTTTAATCCAAGACTTTAACGCTTCAAGCCGCATCATCAATAAAATGATTCATCGACTCATGACGGATGTCATGCCTTAAACCCGCTCGCCCAAGCAAACTAAAAATACCCTATATGACCATATGTGGTGTTTTGACACGGGTTCAGAGCGCTATATGTAGGAATCGGGGAGATGGAGCAAGGATTTTAGAATGATAAAAAGAACTGAGGTAGATCCAGTAGCAGCAATCGATGAGTATGTGGGAAAGCTCGACTGGCGTGTTCATGCAAATGCCAACCAAGGTTATTCTTTGGGGGGGCTCATTCTCAATGTTTCTGGGAAAATTATAGCGAATTACTGGCTCGATAAAGTTTATCCGAAGGAAATTGGACAGGCACATAGAGAGGGAGATTTGCATATCCATGATTTGGATATGCTATCGGGCTATTGCGCGGGATGGTCCTTGAGAACATTACTTGCGGAAGGCTTTAATGGAGTGAGTAACAAGGTAGAGTCTGGTCCTGCAAAACATTTTCGAACGGCACTTGGCCAAATGGTAAATTTTTTAGGTACGTTGCAAAATGAGTGGGCTGGCGCACAGGCCTTTAGCTCTTTTGACACTTATTTAGCGCCCTACATTCGCAAAGATAAATTATCCTACGAGGAAGTCTATCAAGGCATTCAGGAATTTGTATTTTCGCTAAACGTTCCTTCGAGATGGGGCACTCAAACCCCCTTTACCAATCTCACCTTCGATTGGAATTGTCCGGACGATCTTAAGAAACAGCGCCCCGTCATTGGAGGTGTTGAGCAGGACTATTATTATGGGGACCTTCAAGAGGAAATGTCGCTTATCAACAGATGTTTCCTAGAAGTGATGACTCGAGGAGATGCCAAGCAAAGAATTTTTACCTTTCCTATTCCCACTTACAACATTACAAAAGACTTTGAATGGGATCATCCCAACTGTGAGATTCTTTTTGAAGTAACCGCAAAGTATGGTCTTCCCTACTTTCAAAACTTTATTAATTCCGAGCTTAAACCCTGCGATATTCGCTCTATGTGTTGCCGACTTCAGCTTGACTTGAGAGAACTTCTCAAAAGAGGAAATGGGTTATTTGGCTCTGCCGAACAAACGGGTTCCTTGGGAGTTGTCACTCTAAATTGCGCACGCCTGGGATATCTTCATAAAGGTGACGAAGTTGCTCTTTATAAAAGATTAGATGAGCTTCTGGAATTGGCCTCGCAATCACTGGAAATTAAGCGAAACTTTATTCAGGAATTGATGGAACAAGGGCTTTTTCCCTATACAAAAAGGTATCTTGGTACTTTTCGAAATCATTTTTCCACTATTGGGGTCAACGGACTGCAAGAATGTATTCGAAATTTTTTCAACGATGAACTTAATATCGTCTCGCCCAAGGGCAAAGCCTTTGCGATGAATTTTTTATCACATGTGCGTGCGAAAATGACGGAGTTCCAGGAACGAAGTGGACATTTATATAATCTAGAGGCCTCTCCTGCAGAAGGAGCCACCTATCGCTTTGCAAGAACAGACAAAGCTAGGTTTCCTGATATTTTACAAGCGGGTGAAGACGATGCCCCTTACTATACGAATTCTTCTCAGCTTCCCGTGGGACATACGGATGATCCTTTTGAAGCGCTCGAACATCAAGATGATTTGCAACGCCAATATACCGGAGGAACAGTACTCCATCTTTATCTGGGGGAAAGAGTATCGAGCAGTCAGTCGTGTAAAGCCCTTGTGCGGAAAGCATTAGAAAACTTTAAACTCCCTTATATTACGGTGACTCCTACATTTTCTATTTGTCCTGTGCATGGATATCTTGTGGGAGAGCATGAGTTTTGCCCCCGCTGTGATGACGTCATTGACCAAAAAATTAATGAATTAAAAAAGAGTAAAGAAGGAGAAAGATATGAAACCCAACAACAAAATTATTAACCTCAACAATTTAGAACAAGCCCTCTTTGAGCGTCAGCGCTGCGAGGTTTGGACTCGGGTCATGGGATACTACCGGCCTGTATCGCAATTTAACGCTGGGAAAAAAAGTGAGCACAAAGAGAGATTGCATTTTAGTGAAGACCCTGTGTTCAGACTGCGAGCGGAAGATGTTCCCCCCTTTTGTGATCAAGCCGCTTCATGATTCCCATTGCGGGGGTGCAGCCCTTCACCACCATTGATTTTCCAGGGGTTTTGTCTTGCGTTGTTTTTACGCAAGGTTGCCCTTGGAAATGTCGTTACTGTCAGAACATAGAGCTGCAAGCATTTTCTCCTCAATCTAAAAGTCAGATGTCTTGGACGGATCTACTCAAATTTTTAAGGTCTCGCCGATCATTTTTAGATGCCGTAGTCGTAAGCGGCGGCGAACCTACAGCTCACAAACAATTGGCCGAGGCATTTTCTGAGATTCGTTCGTTGGGTTACAAGACAGGATTACATACAGCGGGCATTTATCCGGATCGTTTCAAAAGTATTTTGTCGTACGTAGACTGGGTGGGTTTTGATTTAAAGGCTCCTTTAGATGATCGTTACGATCAAATTACTCAAGTAAAAAATTCAGCAGACGCCGTGAGAAAAAGTTTAGATTTTCTTCTGGCTTCTGGCGTACCTGCTCAGTTTCGTTGCACCTACCATCCTCTTTTATTGAATGACAAAGCGCTGAGTGATCTTCGCGAACTGTTACTTGAAAAGGGTATTCGTTCTCCGCTCGTGCTGCAGGACTTTAGATCGCAAGGTTGCCGAGATCTAGAACTGAATGAATGGCCGAATTTACTCGCTAAGCCGCTACTCTAATCCGAGGAATCCGTCTTGAGCCCGCTGGGTCATACGTTTAAGCGCGGCTTCACCAAAAGCACTGCCCCAAATCTCATAGGGAATATTTTCTTCTATTTGTAAGTGATCATGAAGCGCAATCTTTAGGGATTTAATGACAGCCCGAAAAGGAATGGGGTGAGTTTGAAAAAGTTCGTGCTCAGCAGCATCAAGTAAACCAAATATATGTTGATGTTCCTTCTTCATCTGCATGGAAATTTCAGTTGCCTCAGATTCTTTGTTTTTCAAGTATTCTACAACTGCAGGAAGATTGCTTTCTTCGAAGGTCACGTGATCACATATTGCAAGCCTTAATCGTTGGAAGAGATCTGTTGCCGCGACTTTATCATCGTCAAGCAAGCAGCAAGTCCCTTCTTCAAGACGTCGAACGGCATCCATAATGAAACTAAAATCAGAGCTCAATATTTCTTTAACAGATTGTTTCTCGGTAAGAGATTCCATAGCTATGCATTATGCCTCAAAATAAAAAGCCAGTCTTCCATGAATTCAGTTTTTCTCCTAGTGAAGCTAAGGGGGCTCTTTATCCGCGAACAATTTTAACTGCTAAAAAAATAATACCTAATGCAAGAAGTCCGATGAGTCGTCCAACGAGGGCAGAGTGTCTTCGTAGTTTTTTAAGCAATTTAGTGTTTTGTCTTTCTCCTGCATTCACTTTTCTCCAAACAGACAGTGTCTTGGGACCCATGAAAAAATCATGCCATAGAGACAACAATATGATGGTGCAAAAGAGGAGCAGCTTGCAGAAAAGTAGTAGGCCACTGCCTTCTAACCAAAATTCTTTTTGCATTAATGAAGAAAGACCAAATCTATAGTGTAGGGAGTAAGTTCCCGTTAGAATTAAAATTGCAAAGACGGTGTATCCTATTCCTACGAGGCGCTTTCCGCAGAATTCAAAAAAATTTAGAAGCTGCTCGGGCGCTCTTTTTTTAAAGAAGGGAAGCGCTGCAAAAGCCAGAAAGCTCGCACTCCCCAGCCAAAGAACAACGGCTATAATGTGAAGGGCTACTGCGAGAAGATAAAGGTTGTGTTCCATCTGAAAACTATAACCTTAACTGAGAGATCACGGATCTAGTGGCACATCCCGCAACATGAAGTCTTTTTTTGGAGCACTAAGGTTGAGGAGCCATTCTCGCTTGCAATACATTCCCATGCAAATGAGCTTTTTGTAAGCTTTGTGACTTGTTCTATGAGTTTCTTTGGTTCATGGGCAGTCCGAACATAAAATACTGGGGACTTTTCTAGTAAGCTTGAAACCTCTAGGGCCGATTCGTTAATATTTTGAGATTTTAGTTCGAGTACGTCCGTATCCATTGTTTTCTCCATCTATCAACATACTAATGAAAACTTAGCTTACTATGCATGACATACGTCATGTTCGATTCTCTTTTTTCCACAGCGGGCTAACAAAATACCCGCCCCAAAGAGAGAGTGTAAGCATGAGAACGGTTGATGCCGCTCCCAAGAGGCTCAAATAGTAAATTTCCAATAAAGGGGCGAGTATTCTAAGAAGGGTGGCGAGAATAACCGCAAAAGTTATAAAACCAAGTGGCCAGCTTTTTTTGAGGAGCGATTGGTCCATCGCTTCGTGGTTAACGAGAACATGCGAACCAATTGCTAGAGTGCCGCCGAGAAAGCCCGCGATGTAGACAATGTGTAGAACATGAATACGTTGGTAGGGAAATATGGCGGCGAGCGCAAATCCTAGCACCATGGCCCACGATGAAACCGCAAGTGCCCGACCTCTAGCCGTTGCTTCGGGTTGACGATACATTTCCCAAATAACAATAATTTCTGTCGCTACAACTAGAAATTGCAAAAAGAGGCCTGCTTTGAGTATGAATTCATTATTATAGGAGGCTTCCAAAGCTAAGCCGGTGAAAAATAAAAGTGCGAGAATAGCATGGTAAGTTTTTTGGAGTTTCTTTTTTGAGCGACTGTCATCGTTTTGAACCTGAAGAGGTTTGGCAGCTTGGACACCAGATAATATAGGAATCAACAGCGACCCTATTCCCATAAATAAAGAAAGGATGTAGCCACGAGAAAAGGCAAGGTGACAAAATTGTGCAAGGCTTGAGTTCTCGAGCAATCCCATAGCACTTAACGCTTTTCCAGCAGCTCCGAATACAACAGAAAGTAGGCCTGCGCCTATCCAAATGAATGACGGAGGTGGGTTAAATTTTGCATTTTTAATTCTTGAAAAGGCAAAACCGAGAAGAATTAGAAATTTTAGGGAGCATAGGAATAGTGCGATAGGCTGAGAGTTAAGTATGAGCGCTAAAACTTCTGCTGCACATATAAAAGCAAGACTAAAAACAAGGGAGGTCTTTGCTGGGTTCGTTGCAGTAAATCGAGGCAGAGCGGTTAAAAGAAATCCTACAATAAAGGAACCTAAGAATAAACTGACTACGCCGAAGATATGATGAAAGCCAGGATAGAAGTTTAGACTTTCAACTCCTATAGCAAAGAATGTCCATATTCCAATACTCGCAATTCCAAATAAAGTACCTAGGGAAAAGAATAATCGGTAAGGAGCGGACCAGTGTGCTCCTAAATACGATTGAAGGTTATTCATTTTCTATTTTAAGCTCAATATATATTCCAACATGGCTTTTAAATTTTCATCCGAAATTCTTCCTACAGGATTGGGAGTCATCATGCCGTAGGCTCGGCCCTCTTTACTTTTGATCCAGTTTTTGTTGATACCAACTTTTGTACCCGTTCGTACTTTGGTAAAAAGATATTCCGCAGGGGGTTTTCCTTTGAGATAAGCCTTGACCTCTGCCGATGGAATTGCGTAGCGAGCGCCAACTTCTTTGTAGGCGGGGCCTATTATTGTTTTCTCCAAATTGTGACAGGTGGCGCATCCTGACTTCATCATGAGCTTGAGAGCTGCGTCTTGAGTAAGAATTTCTGCATTCGATCGTAAAGAAAAAAACGCTATAAAACATAATAAAATACGCAGGTGTTTTTCTAAACGTTTGTTATCATTCTTCATGCACTCAAACTAACGGATTCTTAACCTGTCGAATATGACGTATGTCATGTCTAGGGTGTCTTGAATTTGTTAGTTTTAACTCTAGGATGGGGTGAATGTTGGAAGCTTCTAAACGTATACCGGTACTGAAAATTGCAAGCTTCCAAGCGTGCGATCCAGCGGATGTTGCGCTCAAGGCCTTTTTTATAGGGCCACAATCTGAAAATCAAGGACACTTTCTTAATCAAATTAAAGTATTGATCGAGAGCTGGCTTTCTTGGCGATCCAAAAATTATTTCAATGACGGTCCCGGAATTTCTAAAGGAGATCAAGGCTCTACTGAGTTTAAAGACGCTGAACTCCGTTTTCAAAAAATATTTCAATCCCTTATCACGCGTTTCGAGAGTGAGATTCCCGCTTATTCGCCTCACTACATGAGTCATATGCTTTCCGAGTGCACCCAACCGGCAATTTTGGGACATTTGCTTGCGCTTTTACATAATCCAAATAATGTGACTCGCGAGGCTTCGAGCATTGGTCTGGATATAGAAAAAGAGTCCATTGCTCTATTAGCGAAAATGCTTAACTTTGCCACCGAAGTTCCCGCTTGTGGGCATTTTACCTCGGGAGGAACTCTTGCAAATTTTGAAGCTCTTTCGCGAGCCTTAAAGCGGCAATTACATTGGATACAGACTGAATTGCTTCCTGAGGGTCCAATGGAGCTTAGTCTGCAAAGTTGTGCACATCGCGGTTGGAAAGATGCAGTCGAAAAACCTAGTCACCTTCCCTCATTGGTAGAAGTGTCGCTTCGCATCGAAAAATGCTGGGGGGTGGAGTGGAAACCTCGAGTTATACTTCCAGAGTCCGCTCATTATTCCTGGGAAAAAATTGTTTCACTTTTAGGTTTGGGATCGGACTCTCTCGTGTATGTTCCTCTTGATCACGATGGACGAATGGATATTGCAGCTCTTGATTTGACACTGAAAAATGAAATCCAAAAAGGATCAACTATTTTAGCTGTTGTTTCAATTGTCGGGAGCACGGAGCTTGGGTCAATTGATAATATAAATGAAATACAAAAACTTTTGGATACGTGGCGTTTAGAGGCGGGCCTTCATATTTGGCATCATGTTGATGCAGCTTATGGAGGTTTTTTTACATGCTGTCCGCAACATGAATTAACCTCTCTGTGGCATCATTCACTTAAAGAAGGATTTAGGTTTGTCAATTCTGTCACGCTTGATCCGCATAAACTAGGCTATGTTCCTTATTCAGCAGGGGCCATTGTTGTTCGGAATCCACGCGATTACTTTCTATTTATTCCAGAGGCGCCCTATATTGATGTGGACACTCATTGGCCTGGGGCCCAAACAATTGAAGGATCTCGATCTGCAACAGGGAGTACGGCATTTTGGCTTTCGGCACGATCAATAGGTCTTGATGAGAAGGGATACGGCAGGTTGCTGTTGCTCACCATTAAACAAAAGAAACTTTTTGAAAAGTTGCTCTCTGAAGATCCTCGTTTCCTGCTGATTCCGGGATGTCATAGTAATTTGAGTGCCTTTGCCCTGAGTCCTGATTCAAAAAGCACGAAACTGTCTTCAAGTAACTCAAAAGTACAGAAGCTTATGGAAGAATCTCAGCGCGGAAATCTCGGTTATCGAATATCGACAACGCGCTTTAACTTAGCAAGACACCCTTGGCTTAAAAACTTTCTTGAGAAGAATTGCTTTGAAACTGATTCTGAGTATTTTCAGGTAGTTAGGCTTGTATTTATGAACCCATTTATTGAAAGCAAGGAGTCTCGAGTCTCACATGTTAAAGGAATTGTGAGAAAATTTCAGGGCGCAATTTAAGCAGATTTCGATTACAATGTTTTCCAATCATGGTTAAAGAGGCGGAGCTTTTAAAAATTTCGCGATTTGCAGGAATGAGAGCTAATACGCGCAGTTGGCTATCCGAGCGAGTTCATCGAATTGAGATAAGAAAAGCGAATTTTGTATTTGTAGAGGGAGACCTTTGTGAAGCCCTTTTTATTGTTGAGAGTGGAAGCATAAGAGTTTTCAAGTCTCTAGACAGCGGTCGTGAAATTACCATGGATATTTTTTATCATGGAGATGCGATTGGTGAAGTTGCGCTTATTGACGAAGGTATTTTTCCCGCAAGTGCTGTTGCTATTGAAGACTCGGTATTACTTAAATTGCCTAAACTCGATTATCAAGTTTTATTAGCTGAGCGTCCCGATGCTTCGGCGGCTATTATTAGAGATTTGAGTTTACGACTAAGGACACTCAACAGGCGAATGAAGGAGCTGGGCGGTGGAGAAGTGGAGCAGCGTTTAGCTCTTGTTGTTTTAACGATTGCAGAGCGGGCACATCCTGACGAAAAAGATGTCCTTGTGTGCAGTTTGAGTAGACAAGAGCTATCTTCACTTGTGGGAGCCCGCATGGAAACAGTTATTCGCACGATAAGCCGCTGGTACAAAGTGGGAGTGGCTATTAAATCTCCCGTTGGCCTCCACGTAAAGAAACACGCTCTTGCAAAGCTATTGCAAGAAAAATATAAAGAGTCAGAATTCTAGTTGTTTTGAAATATACTTACGAGAGCATTTGTTAAAAAGAAAGTAATTGCGGCTGCGATATAGGCAATAATTGTCATCCCCACAAAGAGAAGAGCGGGAATTTTCCAAGAACCGGTTTCTTTTTTAATGACAGCTAAGGTAGATACACATTGCATTGCCAACGAATAGAAAACAGCCAATGCAAGTGCCGTCGCAAGCCCCATTCCTCCGGAATGTAATTTGTCAGTGAGGCTTTGCATGTGGTCATTTGCTGATTCAATTCCGTAAAGCGTGCCTAGAGTACCGACAAAGACTTCACGTGCTAGAAACGAACTAAGTACTGCGACCCCTATCTTCCAGTCCATTCCCATTGGAGTAAAAATGGGCTCAATCAATCGTCCTAAGTAAGCCAAGTAAGAGTTGTCGAGATGGCCGGACCCACTGGGGAAATATCCCAATATCCAGACAAAGATCGTTACCATGAAAATTATAGGACCTGCATTGCGGATAAAACCCCATGTGCGACTGGCCGCATGAAGAATGATGGGCTTAAGATTTGGAACTCGGTAGGGGGGTAGCTCTACAATAAAGGGAGCATCTCTCATTGCAGAAGTAGAGGTGGGAAGTGTTTTGTCTAGGACAGCAGAAGCAATAAGGCCCGTCATGATTCCCAAAGCGTAGAGCGCAAAAAGAGCTAATCCTTGAAGACCAATGAGTCCGCCCAATACTGTTGTTGCGGGGACAAAGCCGCCAACAAGAAGTGCATACACTGGAAGCCTAGCCGAGCAAGACAAAAAAGGTGTGACAATAATTGTAAGTAAGCGTTTGCGTGAACTTTCGATTGTTCGTGCAGCCATGATGGCGGGAATCGCGCAAGCGTGGCTGGAGAGCATGGGAACGAAACTACGACCCGAAAGTCCAAAGAGACTTAAGGGCTTGTGAAGAATAACGGCCGCACGAGCTAAATATCCAGAATCTTCTAAAAGTCCGATGACTATGAAGAGGATGAAAATTTGTGGCGCAAAAACGAGAAAAGATCCTAAGCCTGCAAAGAGAGCATCATTAGTAAAGTCAGAGAGTATGGGGATACTTGATAGTCCAGATGCCCATTTACCACTCACGGAAAGAAGCTTATCGATGGCATTCATAAAGGGGGCGGCCCAACTAAAAATGGACTGGAACAAAAAAAGCATTAAAGAGGCGAAGACTAAGGCGCCTCCCCAGCTGGAGAGGAGAAAATTATCAATTCTGTATTGAGAGAGCAAAAGAACGTCAGTTTCGGGGCCATATTTTTTTGCGAGATCATGGGCTTGAGATTTTAGCCGAATGATTGTTTCGCACGAGTTGGCGGATTCAAAGACATTGACATCGGGAGGATGCTTAATTGAAGACTTCGGCTCAAGAGCAAAAAGTGCTTTGAGTTCTTCAATGCCATTACCTTTTTTCGCAGAAACACCGATTACATAGCAGCCGAGTGCTTCCTGTAGGCCACTTAAATTAATCTTGATATCGTTATTAACGACTTCATCAATCACGTTAATAGCAGCTATGAGTGGATAACCGGATTTTTTAGCTATCGGAAGTAGCTGAAGCAATAGGTAAAGGCTACGTTCAAGTCGAGTTGCATCGAGGACGCAAATGATGGAGCGAGTTTTCTTGTCTAAAATTGCTTCTCGAAATCCGCAAACGGCAACCTTCTCGTCAATTGTTAGCGGCTTTAGTGAGTAAATGCCCGGAAAATCTTTGAGAGTGAGTCCATTCGCTTTACCGGTTCTAATTTCGACTGTGACCCCAGGAAAGTTTGCGACCTTCTGATTGAGGCCTGTTAATCGATTGAAGAGGAGTGTTTTGCCGGAGTTGGGATTTCCAAGAATGAGAATATTTTCCATAAGAAACCCCTTGGCATTTAAGTTACGTTGAGTTCAATCTCACAAGAAATCTTATTGTCCAATGAGAAAACGCACCCACTCACTTTGAAGATATGCGGCGCTCCCAGTGGGGGAGTTTTTAGGCATCTTACAAACTCCCCTTCTCTAAAGCCAAGCTCTCGGAGCCGAATGGTATAATCCTGCGAAAGCCCGCCAGAGAAACCTCGGATTTGAGCTTCTTCGTTCTTGCAGAGTTCGAAAAGTTTTTTTGTGATATTCATTATTAAACTCAATCTAATTCTGTTTTTTATCTCGCAACATGACGGACATCATATGGGCTGGATCGAAGCCCTTGGGATTAACCTTTTGTAGGCAATATGCTGATTCGTAGTATCCAGTGATCGTCTTCTAGTTTGAGACTTTCGTGAGAAAAATTCATACGCTCAAGTTGTTTTTTTAGAGGTATGGGATCAAAATAAGCGTGTAAAACAAGAATCGTATCAGGCTTAATTTGATTCACGGCATCCATTATTATGGAATAAGGCTCTCTCCCTGCCTCAAGTATAGGTCTTACATCGAGGTGATGCTCATTAGCTTCTTGCCAGTATTTGGCTTCTGATTCTCTAATTTTCATATTGAAATTCCTAACTTTATTAAAATAAAGAGCGAAAGGCTCTCTCCAATTAAGACAAGTACGCTCGTTGCGTAAAGTATTCCTGTAGCGGATTGTGTATTCCGGTGCCTCAGTACGTCAAATGTCATCCAAAAAAGAATAGCTGGAGTGACGATTCCCACAATTGCTCTTGCCGTGATTAGCCAAAATTCAGGTTTAGACAGGCTTTCATCAAATCCACTGAAAGTCCCCCATGTGCCCTGGAGTTTTTGGGCTAAAGAAGAGGAGCTTAGCATGAGAAGTTCCCCTACCTTTATTCCGACAAACGCACTCACAATTTTGAGTGATCGTCTAAGTTCCGAGAGAGGAAGACCTACAACATTTAAGTACCAATGGCCTAAAAACTGAC
This sequence comes from uncultured Bacteriovoracaceae bacterium, assembly GCA_964477895.1. Taxonomy (GTDB): domain Bacteria; phylum Bdellovibrionota; class UBA2428; order UBA2428; family UBA2428; genus CAYZFQ01. The sequence goes on from CAYZFQ010000013.1 coordinate 50,289, forward strand.
TTACGAGAGTACCCCCAATTAAAACGGAGCCTACACCAAAAGACAGCAGTGCTTCCAGTTTCATTATTTTCAAAGTCCAAAGCGGAGCCATAAGCGCCACAAGGGCAGAAAACATACGGAGGACTCTCGCGCTAAATAGGCTGTAAATTGCCATCCCAATAAAGGATATCGTGGCTAGGATTAAAAGAAGCTTCATATTCTCTTCGAAGCGAAGCTTCCATAGTGAAAATACAATGATTAAATAGAATCCCGTTAAAAAGCGAAGAGATATTTGAAGATATCGTTCGGAAGTTGCCTCTCGATTTTGGAAAAGAAGTATAAAAAACCAACCCCACATTATCTTAAAGCAGAGAGCGGCTATGATCTGATGAATCATCAACCAAAAGCTTACATAGAAGATTCATTTGCAACATGACATGCGTCAGCTTTTTCTGTTGAATCTTATGGGAGTATGCTTTTTATGGAGCAGCGGGTTGGTGATTTCGTACTTAAATATTGGGGGCTGATGTGTTGCGGAGATGCCGCTCTCTTATGCGAAGTCTTTAATATTCCATGTTTTTTAATTGAGAAGGATTCTGCGAAACTTTTTTCTAGCCGGCTAGAGCTTCTCGAATATTTTAAGACGAAGCCTTTGAATCCCTCGAAAGTTCCTCCGCGAATCGAAAGGATTACTCCAAAATTTTTAGATCCTGAGCTTTATTTAGAGGTTAAACTCCGTGAAATGGAAAATTTTCATCTCGATGGAATGTCTCTACGACGTGAGCGGACCCTTCAAATTACAAAGGATGATAATAATTTCAAAATTTGTAGTGATATTGAAACGACAGAATTTTGTGCATTCAGTTAAACTTAATGGATTGTAGTTACCTCTAAAATAACTCGTTATTAATCCCTTGTTATGACATCTATCATGTCTAGAAATTGCTGTGCCAATTATGCTTCTAAATAACAGAAAGAAGAAAGAAGTAACGTATGCGATTACAAAAAATTGAATCATCAGATTGTACAGCTAAATTTACACAAAAGGCGTTTGAAATATGCAGTTTAGTCGATCACATTCAGGACGAAGATCATTCGGAGGTCCTACGGATAATAGATCTTGTGTCCAGGGATTATTCGTTGCTGGATCCGCCAAACGAATTAGCGCTTATGGGGCTTGTCGAAAGGATTCGTGAACATATTCGCTTCGAACGAAAAGAATTGTTTCCAACCATTCGAGAATGGGCGCAGCAGGGAACTTTGACAGATATTAAGGATTTAAGAGTAAGGTGCGCAATGCATTCAAAGTTTGTTTATGGCTGGAATCATATTTTGGAGGAGTTTCAGGAGCTTCAAGAAAGCATTGGCTTAGAGCGAATGCAGAAAAATTTAGAAAGGCTGGGAGAGGAGCTCTTCTGGTATGTCCAAGCTGAAAATAGATTCTTGTTTCCGGTATTGTCTAAACAATTAGCTTGATGGGGTAGCTTAGATCAAAAAATCCAACCTTTACGCCATATTCCTTATTCGCAATAATCTCCTTAAACGGAATTAGTCTAAGAATTTTCTTCCAATCGCTGTTCCCATCTTCTTAAGGTTCGAGAGCTAATGCCCAAGGTATCCGCTGCCTTTTCCTTAGATCCCTTGGAATAGTCGATAACTCTTTGAGTATAGAAATTTTCAAGTTCTTTGAGACTTGGTATTGGCTGTTTGGTTGAAAGCTCGCATAGTCGTAAATGACATTCGTGTTCTAAGGGAACACAGTTGGTGCTGCAAGACGAACGTGCTGGGCTTTGCTCGGGGTCTTCTTTTACGGCTTGCAGTGGTGTCGCCAAGGAGAGATCCTCCGGGCATATCCATTCGCTCTCTGAAAGCACAATGGCCCTTTCAATCGTATTTTCTAATTCACGAACATTCCCGCTCCAATTGTATCTGCAGAGAACATCCATAGCATCGGGACCGATCCCAGTTGGAAATTTGCTTTTGGAGTCTCGGTATTTATCTAGAAAATAATCGGCAAGTAGGGGAATGTCTCCGACGCGCTCGCGAAGAGGCGGAACGGAGAGCGGGATGACACCGAGTCTAAAGTAAAGATCTTCTCGAAAGAGTTTTGCTTTAATAGCCGCTTGAAGATGAATATTGGTTGCAGAAATGAGTCGAAAGTCGACCGCAATTTCTTGAGTATCTCCAACAGGGCGTAGGCGCTTCTCTTGGAGCACGCGCAAGAGCTTTGCTTGAAGGGGCAACGGGAGATCGCCTATCTCATCAAGAAAAACGGTTCCGCCATCTGCCTCATGGAGAAGCCCTTTTTTTCTGTTGTGGGCGCCCGTAAAGGCCCCACGATTATGCCCAAAGAGTTCAGATTCTAAAAGATCGTGTGGGATAGCAGAACAATTGATGGCTACAAAGGGGCCGTTTGATCTAGGGCTTCGATTGTGAAGAATTTTTGCAATCAATTCTTTTCCAGTTCCACTTTCGCCCATGATTAAAACACTTGCTTGAGATTTTGCGACCCGTGCAATAAGATCGAATAATCTTTTCATGCAGCTACTCCGGGCAATGATCCCGTCAAAGGAGTTGTTTCGATACATCTCGTGGCGATCTAACCCTGATTCCATTAACTGCAGCTTAGTTCCCTGACTTGAAATGAACATGACATGCGTCATGCCTATTGAGAATTGAACATATTATATGAGCCAGGTGTCATCTTTTTATGAAGAATTGGAGCGTATAGCAAGAGAGTTGTACCTTTCTCCCTCTCGTACCGGATGTCGTTATGACTATCAACAATGCTTAGAGATGGCGGGATCTATTATTGAAATACGAGCTCTCAAAAAAGAGAAGGACGTTGCAATTTTTGCTCATAGCTACGTGAGTTATGAGATCCTACATTATGTTTCAGACGTGAGAGGAGACAGTCTCCACCTCGCTGAACAAGCAAAACAAAAAACTGAAAAAACCTTTCTTTTTGCGGCCGTTCAATTCATGGCGGAAACCGCCAAGATTTTAAATCCCGACAAGGCAGTTTATCTTTGTGCAGAGGATGGAGGTTGTAGCCTAGCAGCTTCCATTTCGACCGAGGAGCTTTGTCAATTACGTAAATTATATCCTCGCGCGACTTTTGTTTGTTATGTCAATACGAGCGCTGAAGTGAAAGCTCTCTGTGACACTTGTGTTACCTCTACTAATGCCGTCAGCGTTCTTTTAAATATTCCTAACGATGAGATCTACTTTCTTCCCGATAAGTTTATGGGACAAAATTTAGCGAATTCAATTGGCGCTCTCAATCCGAAAAAAAAGATTAATTTTTACCACGGGACGTGCATCGTTCATGAAAATTTTTCTACTCAAGAGTTAGATTATTGGAAAGGCAGAGAGCGAGGTCTCATCGTGCTAGCCCATCCTGAGTGTAGGCCTGAGGTAGTTGCCAAAGCTGATTTTGTTGGAAGTACAAGTCAAATATCAAAAGCTATCCGTGAAAGTGATCGTGAAGTTTTCTTGGCTCTAACCGAATGCGGCCTTGCTACACATTTAGAACGAGAGGGGTTGGGTTGCAAACGAATCGTCGGCACATGCGCTATTTGTCCCTATATGAAATCCAATACTTTAAAGAGCATACTCAAAGTGCTGAATGATTTAGATTCAAATGCTGAAATTAAGATTTCTGATTCTGTGCAGAAGGGTGCACTCAGGGCGTTAGACAATATGTGGCGTTTGATGGCAACAACGGAAGCCTTTACTAGAAGCCCGCTTGGGCAACAGTAGAAGTTTCAGTTTTTATCACTAAGTCGTTTATTCGTGAGTACTCATTTTTGAAACTTTAAAATCCAAATCGAAAAAAGTTGAAGTATACATCTAAGAAAAAAGTAGAGTAGTGAGATTACTACTTTCAGATAGATACTATTTGTTCTGGATTCATGCTTTGAGATATCTTCCTCGAGATTTTGGAGTTCAACTTGAGCGTTTTGCTCTTTGACGAGTATTCCTGAATTGATTTTTATGACTGCGCTTGAAATACTAGACACATATCCTTTTTTGACCAGTTTAGACATTTCTAAAAAGCTCTTGTCCCTAAAGTTATTCAAGTTTTTAAGGGAGCCATTGATTTCGTTTATCTTTTGGCGGGACTCACTTGTTTTTTGTAGGCTGTGAGTATTTTGTCTATCGAGTTTAATAAGTTGATTGGCTTCACTTAATGCAAAAAGAGCTGCGTTATAAGTCATAAGAAGGTATGCGATTTTTCTGATTCTTTTTCACGACTGAGCGAGGAGGCGACTATGCAAAGTTCTACTAGTATTGCAGCCTGCCATGAAAAGCCTAAACTTAATCCTTTCGCGGCATATATTTCCACGATTTCAACTAGAAGGAAGCATGAAATCCAAATGCTAAGTGCAATTTTAAATTTTGACTTCAGCCCTGGAATCACTTTTGTTGGTTTTTTCGAGTGTGGTGCTATTTGTTTTGTTTTTGCTACTGGATATGTCGATGATCTATTTTTTCGAAGTTGGTATCTCACCGCATCCTTTTGCCTTCTGAGTAATTTCCGAAAACTCTCGGAGTCGCTGTGATTTTCGCGTGTAATTTTTTCCTGTGAAATGAATTCCACAGCCCATTCGCTAAGAGATCTTGCTCCTTCGATCTTATTGATTCCACTGCTGATATTAATGATGCTCATTTTGTTTCCCTCCATTTCCGTCCGCTTACTTCGCTTACTGTTGTGATTTGTACCAGTGAAGAGCTGCTAGGCTTCGCGCAATTTTTCCACTTGGTTTGAAGCCCCTGAAGGACTGGGCAATATAACTCGCTATGTACGGCTCTTGTTGGTCTTGTGTGGAAAATGCACTCTCAAAGGCCGCTATAGCCAAGAGATCACGCTCTTTACTTTGCTTTTCTCGCTGTTGCTCTTCGGTTCTACTTTGCTCGGTAATTAGGTGAATGTGGGCTTTACGTTCTTGCTCCTGATGTTGCTTTTCAGCGAGAGCGAGAATGTTCGCCATGCTCGATCCGGTTGCAAGATAGCTCAATGGGAGTTTGAGGCGTTCTCCTGAGTTTGTTCCTCGCTTCTGGGCAAACTCTAAAGCCAGTTCAATTTGTGCGGATGTAAATTTCTCAAGGAGCTGACTGAGGCCACGTTTTTCGACACGTCGACAATGTGCTTCGTCCAACGATCCAATATGTTTTTGCAGTTTTTCTGAGACAGAAGAAGATTCTTTTAATTCTTCTTTCTTATTCTTTGTAATCGGATTGATTACGCTCCGTAATCGTTCTGATGACGCCTCGTAATCAACTTGATGACTCTCCGTAATCACTTTGATTACACCCTGAGTGTTCTCAGGTTGATTACTCTTAGAGCCTTGAGTGTAATCATTTTGATTACGCGTCATTGAGTGTTCGGTGATATGCAAAACCCTAAAGGCATCACCATGTTTAAGATTCGACTCAGGAAGTTTCTCAACAAGGCCCTTCGTGATTAATCCTTCTATGCCACGACCTACGTTTTGATATTGCAAGCCTGTCCATGTGGCTATGAATCTGCGGCTAAGCGTACATTTGCTACGGTTAAATCCAAGCGAGTATCGAAGAATCGTCATGTAAACGATCAGCTCAGTTTTGGTTTCGCATGTTTGAATTGCACGCTGAAGTAGATGAGACGGAATTTCGAGAATGCTTTCTGTTTTCTCAGAAAGACAAATCTCTCTTGGTTCTTTTGTTTCTTGTTGTGGATTTTTAAGAGTGAAAATTATAGGATTTAATGCAGACATGACGGCCTCCAAGTAGGGTCGTTAGGTTTAGAGAGCTAGAGAAGTTAGTTGCTTCTCTAGCTTTTGTTTTTTGAAATTGAATGGTTTGAGGTGAGATCATCGGAAGCGTTTAGCCTCCTTGGGAAACACGCTAACGGGCTTCCAATCAATCTTTACCAGCTCGATCATTCTGTACTGCGATCTGATCGTCCATTCGGCAAACTCCATCCTTGAGGAAACTTTCGTGAGATCCGATGTCATTTGATAGAATTCGTGTCTTACCTTTGATCCACCTAGAGCCATTGCTAAAACGAAAATTCCCCCTAGCTGGGTGCCTCTCGCAAACACTGAGTTTATTACTTCTGAATGTATGAATCTCATGACTTGCCTCCAGCATTTTTAGGTTTCGATGTTTTGAGTGTTTGAACCAGTGGCAGGAGTGCCTCTATGTGCTGATCGGGCAAGTCGTGAATAGTGTCTAGGCATTCCTTTCTTGCGGGTGAATCTACATAAGCATTGCCATTGAGATACGCTTGAAAGCTCTTTGATGTCTGACCGTAAGCAGGAATGAGAATCTTTAAGTGATCCGCAGTAACATTCATGCGGCCGTTTTCGACGTGGCTGATCCATGCAATGGATTTGCCCGCGATCTCTGCGGCATCTCTCATTGATAAATTGCGAGACTCGCGCAGCCTTTTCAGCAGCTCGGCCTCCGGTGTGATCATTTTGAATTTAGTTCTGTGCATACATTTCCCTTCTGCGGCGGTGCCGCTTAACTTGCTTGAAAATGTCGAAGGGAAAACAGCGAGATTTCGCTGTGTTAAATACTTAACGCTAGCGTTAAAACTTATAACGCTTTTTTGGACGAAAAATTTTTCTCTGTATCCAAAACAAACCACGAGTCGCTCCGAATTGTGGCGAGTCCGGGTGTTGGTTGTGAAAACAGGGGTTCGGTACGCTTGAATCCCAACGGACGTTGGTGATCGTTTTTGTTTGGCGTAACGTATTGAAATTACTTAATTGATCTAAGATTGTGCGAGTGCACTTTTGATATTTTTTGGTTTTTAGGATTTTGGAAAATCAGATTCGATACAGTGTCTCTAACGTAACGTAAAATGGCGGAGCGGACGGGACTCGAACCCGTGGCCTCCAGCGTGACAGGCTGGCGTTATAACCAACTTAACTACCGCTCCGTGGTGCTAAGGAATGGGGAGGATTTAGCCTCCTTGGCCTACAGGGTCAAGTCGTTGGCTTCCCTAAAAAAAGCCTTTATAACTAGGCCCTCATGGCTAAGGATAGGGGTATGGATCAGCAGGTCGATATGTTTGGGGGCCTTTTGGATGAAGACGACCTAAGTCAGGATAAAAAAGCCTCTCATGGGGCCGGGCACGAGGCCTCGGACTTCCTTAAAGAAGTGGCCGTGGCTGTCTCCAAATCCAAAAAAAAAGCTCCTGTCGCTGAGCCTCTTGTCGCGGAATCCGAAGCTGCAGAGCTCACAATCCCCCACATTGAGCCCCTTTCTGCTCCCACCATCTACACCGTAACGGAACTGGCCGCCCGGCTTAAAGACACTCTTTCCAATCACTTCTCCGACATCATCATCCAAGGCGAGATTGCCGACTTCAAGGGCATTCACCGCAGTGGGCATTTGTACTTTGCGCTTAAAGACGAAAAATCCCAAGTGCGGGCTGTGATGTGGAAGGGGGCTTTGCAAAAAGTTCCCTTTGAGGTCAAAGGTGGCCTTGAGGTTTTGTGCACGGGTCGAGTGGATTTTTACGGAGGCTCAGGATCCCTGCAAATTGTGGTGGAAAAAATGGAGCCCGTGGGAATGGGTGCTCTTCAGTTAAAGTTTGAGCAGCTCAAAGAAAAACTTTCCAAAGAGGGACTCTTTGCTCCTGAGCGTAAGCGAAAAATCAAAGCCCTCAATTGGCGGGTGGGCATTGTGACCGGACGCTCCACCGCAGCCCTCCAAGATATGCTGAAAATTTTTCGCACTCGCTTTCCCTTGGCGGAAGTTTTTTTATTGCATGCCGCAGTTCAGGGCGAAAAGGCTCCGGGCGAAATTGTTTCGGCCATTGAAGCCGCCAATGCCTTTAGCTTGCAGGCTTCCAAGCCCCTTGATGTGTTGATCGTGGGCCGAGGCGGTGGATCTTACGAGGATTTATTTTGTTTTAACGATGAGGCGGTAGCTCGTGCCATTGCCAACTCGGCCATTCCCGTTATTTCCGCTGTGGGCCACGAAATTGATTTCACCATAGCCGACATGGTGGCCGATCGTAGGGCTGCCACTCCCACTCATGCCGCGCAGGATGCGGTGCCGGACCGGGCCGTTTGGATGGAGCGTTTGGAGGAACTTTCGAAGTCCTTTGAGCGTCAAGTTCTTGACGCCATTCGCGACAAGCAAATTCAAATCGACACCTACTTTAATCGTTTGTCGGCGGCCTCTCCGCAGCGGCGGCTGGTGGAGCAAAGAGAAAAGCTAAAATCAGCGGAGCACCGCTTGGCTCAGGTCATGAATTTGTATGTGGAGCGGCGTAAGGCCCAGCTCTCCAAGATGGCATCGGTTTTTGATGCCCTCTCTCCGTTAAAGGTTTTGGACCGGGGCTTTTCGGTCACCAAAGATTCCGCGGGTAGGGTGATCAAAAGTGTCCAAGATGTTCAGCCCTATGACGAGATTGAAGTGCGTTTAAGCGATGGCTCCCTGCGCGCTAAAGTTTTGGCGTAGGGGCGAGTACCCAGAAGTGCCAGACTTGCCTTAGAATTAAGGGATGTCTCAAGCCGCCCCCTTCGCTTTTGAAAATCTCTTGGGTTTAGCGGACTCCTACGATCAAATTCAAAAAATGGCCATTGGTGGGATGGCCGAGTTGTATCGGGGTCGGCAAAAAAACTTAGATCGGGCCGTGGCCATCAAACGCATTCGCGCAGAGTACCGCGACAACCCCGATTTAAAAGAGCGCTTTCGTAGAGAAGCTCGGGCTTCCGCCGTGCTCCTGCACCATAACTTAGGTCACGTTTACGATTACCGGGAAGTGCAAAACGAAGCCTACATCATAATGGAATACATTGATGGTTTTGATTTGTCGCAAATTCTTGAGCGGGTGGGGGCGATGCCCTTGGATGTGGCCCTTATTATCGCAGGAAAAATACTAAACGGCCTGGCCCATGTGCACGCCCATGGAATGATTCACCGAGATTTAAAACCCGACAATGTGCGCATCAGCACTCGGGGCGAAGTGAAGATTATGGACTTTGGGATTGCCTTAGATCCCACAGAGTCAAATCTTACAATGCCCGGTGTGCTTATTGGCTCACCTCACTACCTCTCGCCTGAGCAAATATTAGGAGCCAAGCTCGATGCTCGGGTGGATTTGTTTGCCTTTGGCATCACCTTTTACGAGATGCTTACCGGGCGCCGGCCCTTTTTTGAAACGGACAATGAATCGGTTTACTCGCGGATTCAAAAGGGATCCTATGTGGCACCGGAGTCCATCCGAGCGGATTTGCCTCCATTTTTTGTGCAGACTCTTGGGAGTTGCTTAGAGGTGAATCCGCAAAAGCGCCCGGCAACGGCAAATAAGGTGGCGGCCATTGTGAATGAGTATCTCTTGCGCAACTATCCCACAGCCCACGAAGCCCGGGTGAAGCAATTTTTAATGCAAGTCGGCTTACTCAGTGGGAATCCGCAGCTTATCGAGATTGAAGAACGCAACTACGGGGGACCTGAGCGCCGACAAAAGAAGATTGACCAAAGTCGAGCCACTTGGCTCGCAGGCATCACCTTTGTTCTGGGGCTGCTTTTGGGAGCTGCAGGGATTTTCTTTTACGAGATGAAGCAACAAGAAGCAGAGTTATTAGAAGTGGCGCCGGCGGAGGAAACGTTAAAGTCGCCGGCTAAGGGCCCAGGAAGTGGCCGCACTCTGCAAAAATCCAAAGGACCTCGCAGTCTCAATCGGTAGTCGTCGTAATTAACGATTCTGCATGGGCATTAGCATCTTTCGGTTAATCGCAGACTGAGGCGCCGGATTGATCACTCCCTTGGCCTTGTGAATAAGGTAGGCCATGTCGTGCACAAAGCCTTGATCGCTTTGCATATCTTGAGGGCTCTCAAGTAGAAAACGTTTGAAATCTGTTTGGCGATTCATAAACTTTTCTTCTTCAAGCTGCTGCTGCTCAAAAAGTTCTTTCTCAGCCAAATTATATTTTTTGTCCCAGCTGCGCACCACTAAACACACACCATGGGGGCTGAGCACCGGCTTCAACACAATCTCGGAACGATGGATAAGATAGCCCGGGCTAGGAAGGTTGCCTTGGGGAATTTTTGTGGCATCGAAAGTTTGGGGAATAAAATCTCTTTGCTCAGAGCTATACACGTACTCTTTGACATCTCGCAGATTCATAAGCTGAATGGAGATTTGCAGTTGGTCCTCAGTTCGGGGGTTTTGGGGCGACAAAATTAAAGCCGAAAGGGCCATGGCTTGTTGTTCGAGGCAATCGAGTAAGAGTCTTCGGTCCATTCCACTGATAATGGATTTGTTATGATTAAGGTCTTGGCGCGTGGGGACCATGATGAAGTCTTCCGCAGCCGCTTCAATTTGAAAGGCAAAGTTCTTTTTTCCAACGGCCCCGATTTCCTGGGCCTGGCTACTTTGCGCGGGGCTTTTTGTGAGGGATATGCCGGTGTAGGTTTCTTGAAGTGTTTCTAAAAGTTTTTGAGGACGGCTCCAGCGCTTGTCTGCGGGGTTAATAAACTCCAAAGCTTTGGCTCCGGAGTTGAAGGTGCGGCGCGAATACACGTTGGTATAATCGCCTTCTTGAAGGACGACGTAATTTAAATTCATGTAGAAGTTGTAAAACTTTTCTACCAAGACCCTTTCGCTTTTTGAGCGTTGTGCCCCTTCTTTGTTGGCCGCTTTTTTTAAAGCTTCATTGTTAAAGGAGTAACTTTGAAGGCCGCGGGAATCCACCACAACAAAGGTAGGAAAGGTGGCGATCTCAGGTTGGACCACACGAAAAATAATAGGAAGTCCCTCAATGATGCCGCTTAGTTGGTGGAGGTTAATATCTTCCTGCTTTTGATTTTTTACTCCGTTGATAAGGTCCATCGGGTTGAGCGCCTGAGCGCTACTAACGAAAAGTGTGAGTCCAAAAATCGTAGGTAAAAAATAAGGCATGGCCGCCTTATAACGCAACGCGTTAAATATGTCCATCCCCTTAAAATAAAATGCTTAAGTATTTGAATTTAAATGCAAAAATTGAGAGCCTTAAGCCGAGCTGGTTTTTTTCTGTGCCTTTTTTAACTCGGTAAGAACCGAGCTTTGAGACTGATCGTAACCCTTGCCCGCCTGGGACGAATCAAACATATGAACTTGGTTGCGTCCATTCTCTTTGGAGCTGTACATGGCGGAGTCCGCATCTTTCACCAGATCGGTGTAAGTTTTGTGCCTACCTTTTTCAAAGCTCGCCAGTCCGATGCTGGCCGTGATTTTAAAGGTGGCCCCATCATTTCCTGCGAGTTCGCATTCTGAGATAGCTTTGCGAAGTCGCTCACCGGCAAGGCGTGCTGCGGATTCGTCGGTTTCGGGCATGGCCACGATATATTCATCACCGCCGTAACGAGCTTTGATGTCGGACTTGCGGGTGGTGACTTCGATCACGCGTCCGATGGACTTAATGGCCGCCGATCCTACCAAGTGATCGTTGGTGTCGTTCACACTTTTAAAATGATCCAAATCCACCATCATGATGGAAAAGGGGCGAGAGTATCTCTCGGTCAACTCAAATTGTTTTTCTAGGAACTGGAGCATAAAGCGCATGTTGTAGAGCCCCGTGAGATCGTCGGTGAGAGTCATTTCCTCTAACTTGCGATTGCTATCGGAGAGTTGCACATTGAGGATGCTGAGCTTGCGGGTGGCCTCACCCAGTTGTTGCTGAAGTTTTCGGATGCGAAGCAAAACATCGATGCGCAGCCACAAATCAAAGGGCGTAAAGGGTCGCACCACGTAGTCGTCGACTCCCAACGCATAGGCCCGCTGCTTGAACTGGGACTCCGAGCGCACCGTGGTTCCCATAATGATGGGAGAAGTGGGAAGAGGAATGCTTCGTATTTCACTCACCGGATTGGCAAAATCTAAGTCGGAGTCTTGGTCTAAATTTAAAACCACAATATCGGGGAAGTGAGTGGTGATGAGATCTTCCAGGGAGCCTTTGTTTTTAATCGAATAAGGGAGTGCAATAAGATTCACTTCCCGCTGACTGGCAAGCCGTTCCATCGACTCGAGGTAGTCATGATCGGGATCAAGTACGAGAAGAATCGGCCTCGTGAGATCGGACATATTGTAATCTTAATTGTACCGATTTTGCTCCCCGAAAGCGATTGATCTCGGGGGTCACCAAGACGTCAAATTTTTGATTTCCACTCATCTGCAAAATTCTAAGTTCCTTGGCTTTGAAAAAACCAATCAGTTCCAGGCCGGCCGTACTTTTGCACTTGATATGCTCTTCCTTAAGAACCTGCGCCCCTTCAAAATCAAAGTTTTCTAGCAGAAAAAGGGGTTCGGGGTTGCCGTTGCCCCAGGGGCCCAAGGCTTCAATGGCCTCGATGTCGGCGACTCCAAGTTTCCGGGGCAATATCCCATCGTGTTTGAGGGGCGGACTCTCGCTTAGGGTATTGAGATAAGAGCTGGCACCCTTCCAAAGTTCGGTGCAGAAATCTTCGAGATCGCTTTGGGCCAATTGCATGCCGGCTGCCATGCGGTGGCCGCCGTACTTAATGAGAAGGTCCTTGCAAGACTCTAAGGCGCGGATGCAGGAGAAGTGTTCTAAGGTGCGCATGGATCCACGGACTTTATTTAAGCCATGCTTTCCCAGCACGATCGAGGGCCGGCCAAATTTTTCCACAAGTTTTGCCGCCACAATTCCCAAGACACCCTCGTGCCAAGCGCCGTGGACCACGAGAACGGGAGGACTAAAAACTTCTATTTGCCTAAGGGCCTGTTCTTGGGCTTCTGCAAAAACTTGGGCCTGAATGCTACTTCGCTGGGTGTTGAGGTCTAGGATTTCTTCCACCAGGGATTCGGCTTCTTCAATACTTGTCGTGAGGAGTAACTTGGTAGACAAATCGGCCCGTCCGAGGCGACTGGCGGCATTGAGTTTGGGCGCAATCGAAAAGCCCACATCTCGAACGGAAACGCTTTGAGGGTTGGCCAGGCATTTTGCCATGAGGGCTTTGAGGCCAGGACGTTGGCTGCGAGGTAAAAAGGCCAAACCGGCCTTTACCAAAATTCGATTTTCGCCCACTAAGCTCACGCTGTCGGCAATGGTGCCGAGTACAAATAAATCCAACCAATTTTTGATGTCGGGCTCGGGACGTGTCGCAAAGGTGCCCTGACTGCGCAGAGTCACCCGCAGGGCTAGGGCCAAGTAAAAAGCCACTCCTGTGCCCGATAAATATCCCAGCCCGCTGGTGTCCGTAAACTGGTTGGGATTCACCACAAAGGCGGCCTCGGGCAAATCTAATATTTGTTGGTGGTGATCGGTAATGATCAAATCCACCCCGAGGGACTTGGCTTCTTTTGCGGCCTCCAAAGCGGCAATTCCGGTATCCACCGTGACGATGACTTGAGCTCCGGCTGCGGCCAGTTTGCGCATGGCCTCGGGATGAACACCGTAACCTTCTTCTAAGCGTTCGGGCTGATAGGTCGACACATTCTCCGCCCCGCAGGCTCTAAAAAAAGAGGCTAAAAGGGCAAGGCCGCTCATTCCGTCAATGTCGTAGTCGCCATAAACAACAATGGATTCTTGATTGGTGATGGCTCGGGCTAAGCGAAGTGCTGCTCCCTCCAAGTTTTGCAAGCGAAAGGGATTTTGCAAAGACTCCAGGCGGGGATTTAAAAAAACCTCAATGTCTTTGTCGTTGGTGAGCCCACGCTGCCAAAGAATTTGTGAAATCAAAAAGTTTCTCTGAGAGCAAAAATCTTCAGGGGCTAGTTCTGATCTTCGAGCTTCCCAACGAAGAGGGGGCGAAGCTCCCATTTTTTCTTAGACTCGGGCGGCCGCGGCGTTACGGCGACTCACCAATTTGTCCATCCAAACATAAAGAGGCGCGGCTACGAAAGCTGAGCTGTAGGTACCTACAATGATGCCGAAAAACAAACATGCCGCGAAATCCTGTAAAGTAGGACCACCTAAGACGTAAAGGACCACACAGCTAATGAGGGTCGTACCCGCAGTCATAATGGTGCGCGATAGAGTGGAATTGATGGCATCATTGATAAGTAGTTTTCGGTCTTTACCAATGTATCGAGGCTCTAGCTCCCGGATCCGATCGAAAACCACCACCGTGTCGTTGATGGAATAACCTGCCAGTGTCAGCAAAGCGGCCACCACCGTGGTGGAAAATTCCGCACGGGTCACCAGCAAAAATCCCACGGTCAAAGTTAAGTCGTGAAAGATACCCACCAGCGCGCCGGGAGCGTAACGAATATCAAAGCGCCAATACATATAGAGAGTAATTAAAATACAAGTGTAGAGCAGAGACAGCAGGGCCGACTTGCGAAGCTCTGAACCTACGCGCGGGCCCACGCTATCCATTTTTGTGATGGTCCAAGTTTCACCCGAGGGGCCATACTTTGCGGTAAGGGCATCGGTGAGGCTTTTGGAGGTGTTTTCTTTGGACTCACTTTGAGCGGTAATGAGGAATTCAGATTGCTGGCCCTTTTCGTCGAAATTTACAATCGAAAGTGCCGTTAACTTGCTATCTAAATATTCCCGCAACTCTTTTTGGGTGACCTTAGAATCTTTGAAGTTCACATGGGCTTCTACTCCGCCCTTAAAGTCGATTCCGTAGTTGAGGCCGGGCTTAATCATGCCGAGCAGACTCGCGACGGAAAGCACAATGGAAAGGATCACCGTCAACTTAAACCAGCGCTCAAAGTCAAAGTTGAGTTTTTTGGGATCAAATAATTCCATTTTTTATTACCTCGAAGTCGCCAGCTCTTTGAGCTCAGTTTGGGAAAGACCAATGCGAATTTTTTTACTGTTGTTATTAATGAAGTAATTGAAGAAGGACTTCATGAAGACCGTGGCCATCAATACGTTCACGGTAATACCCACCAGCAGTGTGAGGGCAAAACCACGGATAGAGCCGGTTCCATATTGCAGCAACACAAAGGCCCCAATGGCCGTGGTGACGTTGGAATCCAAAATGGTCGCGAAGGCATGCTCAAATCCTAGTTCCACAATTTGTTTGGAAGTTCTGCCCGCTCGAATTTCTTCTCGCATGCGTTCAAAAATAATGACGACGGCATCGGCCGCCATACCTAAAGTTAAAACGACTCCGGCTAAACCAGGAAGGGTTAGGGTAGCCCCTAGCATCCCTAGCAAGGCAAAGATCCATACTGTGTTGATCAAAATAACAAAGTTCGCGAGGAGTCCTGAAACTCCATAGTAAGCCCACATAAAGAAGAAAATAAGAACGGCGGCCACGCCTAAAGCTTTGCGGCCGGCATCAATGGCGTCTTTGCCCATGCTCGCACCAATGATTCGCTCTTCTTGAACTTCAATGGGTGCCGGCAGGGCCCCTGCTCGCAGAACAATGGACAGGTCTCGAGCTTCTTTATTCATTTCCTCTAAGCCGCCTTGGCCTAAGGTAATGATTCCGCTTCCCGGAAGTTGGGCCTGAATGAAGGGGGCGCTTTTAACTATGCCGTCTAGAACAATGGCCATGGCATAACCCTTGAACTCACCTGTCATCTGCTCAAAGGCTGGGGTGCCCGCGGCATTGAATGCAAAGGCCACCACCGGACGCTCCATATTCGATGCTTTGTCGACGTTCATGGTGACGTAAGCGTCTTCTAAGTTTTCACCTGATATTAAAGTTTTAGTGGAAAGAAGAAAGGCTTGGAGTCCCTTGCCCTTGTTAATGTTCACGTCTTCTTGGCGTTTAAAGGCAATGATGGTGTCGGGCGGAATTTGATCTTTGAGGTCGGCATTCACGCGAGCGCGATATTCGGAAAGTTGTTTGAAGCTATCTCGGTTGTAGCTGCCTTTCTGCTCGGCCGCCGCAATCTTAGCTCCCACCTCGGCATGTTGGCGTTGCAAGCAGCCTTCATCTTGACACTCATGCACAATCTGAAAGTGGAGCTGGGCCGTTTGTCCAATAAGGGACTTCAAGCGCTCGGGCTCTTGCGCTCCAGGGAATTGCACTAATATTTGGTTGTCGCCCTTACGTGAAAGAAGGGGCTCAGCCACTCCGAATTCGTCAATACGGTTGCGAATGGTCTCGATGCTTTGGTCAAGGGCTCGGTCTCGGACCGCACTTTCCTGCGCCTTGTTCATATGAAGGACTAAAATATTTCCGGAATCTCCGACGAATTCGAGTACGTTGTATTCTTGGTTAATTTTTTCGGAAACTTTGTTTTTGTCGGCCTCGGAGCCAACTTTTACTTCAAGTTGAAAGTCTTTTTCCACGGTATGAGTGGAAAC
Source organism: uncultured Bacteriovoracaceae bacterium (assembly GCA_964477895.1). Taxonomy (GTDB): domain Bacteria; phylum Bdellovibrionota; class UBA2428; order UBA2428; family UBA2428; genus CAYZFQ01. The sequence goes on from CAYZFQ010000013.1 coordinate 66,488, forward strand.
TTTAATCCCATCTTTTTCGAGGGACTTCTCGAGTCCATGGCCGTAGCTCGTGAGTTGGTTGAGCACGACTTTATCTAGGTCCACGCCAAGCACCATATGCACGCCACCTTGCAAATCCAGGCCGAGCTTCATGGCGGTGTTGGGAAGGTAGGCGGGTAGCTTATTGGCCTCGTCGGGTTTGTTGAGGGCCCAAAATGTTGGAAGCAAAAAATAAATGCCTGCAACAGCCACGAACACACAGCAAAGAAATCTAAATTTGACTGATTTTTCCATGAGGCCCTTTTATGCTTTGGATTCGGCGGTAGGCGCGTTCAGTGTGTCTTTGAGTTTGCTTTGCACCTGAGATTTTAAAATTTTAATCTCTGTGCTGGGAGCAATTTCCAAGGTCACCACTTTGTCGGTGAGGCCTCGGATGGTGCCAATAATACCGCTACTTGTAATGACTTCATCACCTCTGCTGAGCTTGCTGACAAATTCCGAGTGCTGCTTGGCCTGATTTCTTTGGGGACGAATAATGCCGAAGTAAAAAAGCGCAAAGAGCGCCAAGAGCATAGGAACTTGGAGCATCATGCTCTTGCCCGAGCTAGGAGCAGCACCGGCTTCTTGAGCGAAGGCTTGGAAAGAGAGCAAACCAAAAGATAGAGCGGCTACATTAAAAAACTTTGGGAATTTCATAAGCCTAAGGTTGTAACACCACTTCTTCTTCCCGCCAACGCTCGAGCTGGGTCTTTTGGAAGGCGGAGAAACTATCCATTAGGATGGCTTGTCGGGCGCCCTTCATTAAATTTAGATAAAAAGTTAAATTATGCAAAGTGCCCAAAACAGAGGCCAAGATTTCCCCAGACTGGAAAAGATGGCGAAGGTAACTTCTAGAAAAGTTTTGGCAAGTATGGCATTGGCACTCCGCATCGAGAGGGGCAGAGTCGGAAGCATATTTTGCATTTTTCATACGCACTATACCTCTACTGGTAAAAAGGTGGCCGTTGCGGGCATTGCGAGTGGGCATCACGCAGTCAAACATATCAATGCCGGCTCCAACGGCTTGGAGGAGATCTTCGGGGCGGCCCACGCCCATCAAATACCGAGGTCGGTCTTGGGGCATTTTGTGACCAAGTTCTGCCACCGCTTCATGCATGGATTCGGGTTTTTCCCCCACACTAAAACCCCCTAAGGCCAGGCCATCAAATTGCTGAAGATTTCCTTGGCCATCCCGGTCTTGCATGGCGGCCAATTCTTCTATATGGGCTTCGCGAAGGCCAATATCTAAGCCCCCTTGGACAATCCCAAAAAGGGCGCCACTTGTTGAGAGTCGAGACTTTAAACAGCGTCGGGCCCAACGAGTGCTTTGGGTGACCGCTTCTTCCAAGGCTGGACGTGTGGCCGGGAGGGCAGGGCAAATATCTAAGACCATCATAATCGTAGAGGCGATGGCCTCTTGAATTTGAATAGAAATTTCAGGACTCATAAAGAGCGAGGAACCATCTAAGTGGCTCTGAAACTTCACCCCATCTTCGGAAATTTTTCGCAAATCAGAAAGAGAAAAAACCTGGAAGCCGCCGCTGTCGGTGAGCAGGGGTCCCGACCAGTTCATCCAAGGCCTCAGGCCCCCCATTTTTTTTAAAACTTCGGTGCCGGGGCGAATCCACAAATGATAGGTGTTGCCTAAAATAATTTCGGCCCCCATCTCATGCAAATCTCGAGGGAGCACCCCCTTCACAGTGCCGGCGGTACCCACGGGCATAAATATAGGAGTGTGAATTTTTCCGTGAGGTGTTTCTAGGATTCCGGCCCGAGCGTGGCCGAGGCTTTCTTGCTTTTCCAGGGTGAATTGCACGCGGCGGGGACTTAAAGTCATGGGCTAAGGGTGATAGTGGGCGTGGGATTTTTGAGCAAGGAGATTGTTGTGGGACTTCGTGCGCTCATATCCAGATCGAAGCGTCGCCATAGGAAAAAAAGTGGTAGCGCTTTTGAACGGCGTGGGCATAGGCCTCTTGGGCCAAAGTGAGGGAGCCGGCAAAGGAACTTAATAAAACAAAGAGTGTAGATTCCGGCAAATGGAAGTTAGTGAAAAGGGCCTGGCTTAGCTTAAAGGGGTAATGGCCTTTAATAAATATCTGAGTTCGACCGTGTAGGGCATCTCCCCGCTCCTCTAAGGCCAAGGTCTCTAAGGTGCGCAAAGCAGTTGTTCCCAGCGCCACGCGAGGGCCTGAGTGGCCCATTATTTTTTTAAACTCAGCGGGTGATATTTCCCAGCGCTCGCTGTGGATTTTATGAGCACTCAATGAATCTTGGCGCAAGGGTTCAAAAGTTCCCAAGCCCACATGTAAAAAAATATCTGCGAACTTAGCACCCGCTTTTTTCTGCATGGCTTCCACGAGCTCATCTGTAAAGTGCAGAGACGCGGTAGGTGCGGCCACGGAAAGATTTTTTTCTGCTACGGCCCACACACTTTGGTAACGTTCTTTATCGCGTTGTGGGATGCGGCTTTTGATGTAGGGAGGCAGGGGCATTTCCCCAAATTTTTCAAGAAAGTCGTGGAGGGGAAGGCTTAAAGTTCTGAGGTCGAGAGTTTCGGCATCAAGGGCCGTGAATCTTTCCCCATGAGCAACAAGACTTTCCGGGAATTTCATCTTTGAACTTTTGCGAAGTATCGCCTTCCATATTCCAGGTTCTCCTTCCTCTAGCAGGACTATTTCATGACGAGAGCCGCTTTTTCTTTCGGCATAGAAGCGGGCTGGCATCACTCGGCTGCGATTGCGCACCCACAAAGATTGAGGAAGTTCCTTGCTTAAAAGTTCGGGGAGATCACTCACCTTTAAATCTTCAAAGCGCGGCAGCCCCCCTGAGGGGTGACGCCTCACAACTAACAAGCGCGCGGCACTTCGCTCGGGGGCCGGTTCTTGGGCAATGAGCTCTTCGGGGAGATCAAAGGTGTAGGCCTTCACCGAGTCAGGGAATTCCGTCATTTTAGAAAATCTTTTAGAAGGGGAAAGTAGATGTCTTGTTCGGGCTCGATGGCAATTTCCCGGGCCGAGCCTTCACTTGTAAATTCCAGGTTTTGGGTGCGAAGAATAGCCAAGGGACAGGCATCGTTGGATTCGCCCATCACAAAAACTGCGGCCACCGCTAAGGCATCCACCACATCCACATGAGTGAACTTTAGCGGCTTTGAATAAAGGTCGGGTTGGCCGATAAGATTTTTTGTGCCCTTCATTCCCCAATGGGCTAGCGAAATGCCAGTCACTCCACGGCGCAGAGGAATTGTGTGAGAGTCGGTAATAATGACGGCAATATTTTTTAAAGAAAACTCTGACCTCAGAAACTGGCCAATTTCCCTGGCTGACTTGTAGGGATCTTTCGGGAAAAGGATATAATCCCCCGACTCGCTGTTGGATTCATCAATACCGGCTGAGGGAATAAGAATTCCATGCTTAATGGTGAGTTCACAACCGTAGCCTCCCGCACCTAAGTAGTGATCGGCTTCGCGTTCTACAATTTCTCGTTTGCTGAGCCCTTGAGTGGAGACCAGGCAATTCTCAGCGAGGGAAACAATTTTAGAGGTGATGGCCAGGATGTCCCCTTCTTGAATTGTTCCTTCGAGGTGCTTTTTAAGAAAGAGGAAGATGTCTTCCCCGGTTTTAAATAGATCTGTGCGGATGGCCGTTGCACTCAGCTTAGCGGGGTCGGCCATTTTCACCCTTTCGAATGAGCCAAACGCCTAAGTTAACAAAGGGACTATCAAAGGTGGCCACAATCATTTTTGCAAAATAAGCCACCAAGAAAGATTTCCACCAAGATGAAAAACTCAGTACTCCGCCCAAAAAGATACCCATAAAAATGGCCGTATCAATAAACTGCGAAATCCAAGCCGAGGCATTGGTGCGCAAAAGAAGAAAGCGCTGGGCAAAGCGCTGCTTCAAGCGCGCAAAAATTTGCACATCGATGATTTGCGATACGGAATAAGCCACAATGGAGGCCACGACCATGCGCGGAGCTAAGGCAAACATTTTTTCGTAAGCATCGCCGAGGTCACGTTTAGCGGAAGCTGGGAAAACACTGCCGAGATATACAAAAAATAAAACATAGACTTGAACGGCAATGCCCACGAGCACCGTGCGTTGGGCGCTTTTTTTGCCGTAAATCTCAGTCAGGATATCCAAAACAATAAAAGTAAAAGGGAAAACAAAAATTCCCACCGAAACTGTGACTCCGAAAATATCTACAAGTTTAGAGCCCAAAAGATTTGCTGCCACTAAAGAGGCTGTAAAAATAGCCACCAGTGCCGTTTGCGCAAGATTCATGGGTGGAGCTTTAGAGTGAGACCGCTAAGAGATCAAGTGAGGAAGCGCGCTGGAATCTTAGCGCGCGCTCAGGCTGCTCTTCAGGGGATTGGGCTGGCTTTTGCTAGGGAGCAGTTGGCGAATGGAAGTGTGGGGGTAGTAAAACTTTAGAATCTCCTGCGCCGTTTTTCCCGCTTTGGCCATTTCTTTCGCCCCCAGTTGGCTGAGTCCCACGCCGTGGCCAAAACCTCGACCCGAAATCTGCCAGCCCGTGGTGTTTTTGTGAATGCTAAATAGGGTGCTTTTGATCCACTTTATTCCAAATTTCTGCCGAAATTCTGTGCCGCTCCATTCATGACTGCCGTACAAACCTTCCATCAAAATCTTTTTCACTCGGCGGCCAGGACTGCGCTCCAAGACCTGAATGTTTTTAATCTCACCCAAATCCGGCCAACGCATTCCCATTTTGTTGCTGAGTGTGACCTTCCATTTGGAAAGTTGCACATCGGTGTCCCACTCGCTTCTGCGGGCCAAGTAAGCTCGGGTGTCGTCAAAGGAAGCTTTTCCCGCCCAAACCTCGCCGGGCAACTCGGAGTAACCTCCGTTGGAGCTATGGAAAAAAGCCTTGAGCACGTCGTCTTGGTGAAAAAGAACCTGACCTCGGGTTTCGCGCACGAGGCGGTGCGAGCGCGCGTCCTCCACTCCAGATCCCTCGTAGACTTGATCGAGTTCCGATCCATATAAATCAAAGTATTCACGTTTGGCGCGCAGGTCAGCGGCGGTGGCTAGGGCGTAGCTGCGAGCCGCAATAATTTGAGCTTTGATGGCCTCCGCGGGATAATCTGATCTGATTTCTTTGTTGATGAGTCCCACCAGATACTCTTCCACGGGCAATTCGTTAACTAGAAGAATTTTTCCGTTCTTAGGCACGAGGGTCAGGTGTCCACGAAAGGTCAAATTCTTGTCAAGGTGAAGAAAGCCACCCTTGACATAAAGTCCTAGTGAATTGGTGAGTGGCACGCTTTGATCTTGTGATGAACAAATCCAATAATCTTTAGTCAAGAAATCCCCAAGCTGACCCAAGATTGCGCTACGCCTCTTATTTGGCGGCTGGCATTTCACTTTTTCGTTGGAAAAACTTCGCCCCAAATGATCGTAGAGTTCGTGTCCCCTAATCTCAAAGGGAGCGCTGAGCTCTCGAATTAAAATGCGGATATGAAAGGGCATTTCTATGGGGGTGCCGCGTACAAAGAAGGGCTCCCTACTCAGAGCCGCCTGCGCCCCCTGTGAACTTAGCCATATCAAAAACAGCGCCGTGCAATTTTTTATTCCCCTCATCACCTTTAAGTGTAGAGGGGAACTCGGACAAATCGAGAGTTACTTTTTTGACAGAAAGGGTGTCAAAAGATCGATGGGCAAAGGGAAAACAATGGTGCGCGTGTTCTCTTGGGAGAACTCTTTTAAGGTCTGTAGGTAACGCAGTTGCATCCCTCCGGCTTCGGCCGCCAACATTCCGGCGGCTTCGGCTAATTTGGCTGAGGCTTGGAGCTCCCCTTCCGCCGCAATGATCTTGGCTCGACGTTCGCGCTCGGCTTCAGCCTGCCGACCCATGGCTCTTTGCATCTCCTTGGGGAGATCCACGTTTTTGAGTTCCACGTGAGAAATTTTAACGCCCCAAGGTTCGGTTTGTTGGTCGAGAAGGGTTTGGAGTTTTTCGTTGATGGTGTTTCGCTCAGAAAGAAGTTCATCAAGTTCACTCTGGCCGCAGACGGAGCGCAATGTTGTTTGGGCAAGTTGCGAGCTGGCAAAGAGGTAATCTTCCACCTCGATCACAGCTTTTTCAGGGTCAACGACACGGTAGTAAACAACGGCATTCACGGCCAGCGACACGTTGTCGCGGGTGATGATGTCTTGAGGAGGCACATCCAAAGCTACGGTTTGAACCGAAACTCTGCGAACCACGTCGATAAAGGGCAGCACAATGACAAGACCCGGGCCAAAGCCACCGGGCTTACTCACAACCTTTCCTAAACGAAAAATCACGAGGCGTTGATATTGCGGAACAATTCGAAAGACCGAAACCAAAATATAAAACACCACCACCGCGGCTATGATCCAACCAAAACTAAATATCATCATGATCTCTATCTCCTTAAATAAGTTCCACCCGTAGTAAGAAAGAATCTTGCTCAACTACGAGGACTTTAGCTCCTTTGATAAATGCCTTCCCGGCACCGGGGTTTTTCCACTGGGCGGTCCAAAGTTCGCCACCGTGCAACTGCACCTTGGCTTCTCCGGCTGAAATAACTTTGAGCACTGTAGCTTCCTCGCCAATAAGCGCTGAAAGTCCTTGCGGAAAAGATTTTCTTTTGAGGGCTTTAACGGAGGCATAGGCTAGTCCGCCCATGGCTAGTGCCGTTACAAAAAAGGCGGGCAGCCAAATTCCGGGAGCCAGTCTTAAATTCGTTTGGGAGGGATCGAGTAAAAAAATCCCACTCAGCAAGAGTGAAAGGCCTCCCAAAACTCCCGCCACTCCAAAGGTGGGGAGGGGGGTGAGGATTTCGATGGCAAGGAGAATAAGACCGATCACCAAAAGTCCGATGGCAGCGGGTTGGATGGGGACAATTTTGGTGGTCATGGCCCCTAAGGCGAGACTGAGAGCTCCCACGGCGCCGGGAATAATCAAGCCCGGGTGAGTGATCTCGGCATAAATACCCAAGGCGCCCACGGCCATTAGTCCGTAAGCCACGTTAGGGTTAGAAATAAAACTTAAAATATTTTCTCGTAGAGAGGGGGCAAAAACTTCAAAGTCCACTTGTTCAGGAGCCGTGGGAAACTTTTTCCGATAGGCCTGCCAAAGTTCGCTTCGGGAATTGGCGATCCCATCGACCACATTTTTTTTCACGGCTTCATCGGCCGTCAACGATGCAGCCTGGGTAATGGAAGCGGCAGCCCACTCGGCATTTCGTCCGCGCTTTTCGGCGATTCCACGAACAAAAGAGACCGTATCGTTTTGCACCTTTTGCTTCATGTCTTTAGTTATGTCTTCGCCGGCAGAAGAAACCGGGGTGGCGGCTCCAATGCTGGTGGAAGATGCCATGGCGCTGAAGTGAGCCGCTAGGGCTAAGATCGATCCGGCCGATGCCGCGCGGGCTCCTGCCGGTTGGATCCAGTAAATCACGGGGATTTTGGTGGAAAGAAAAAGTTGAACCAAATCACGGGTGCTCTCGAGGTAGCCGCCCGGGGTATCTATTTCAATGAGCACGGCTGGGGCCTGAGCTTTCTCAGCTTCCAGTAGCATTCGCTGTACCATTTCGAAAGTTCCCACATGAATGGAATCTCGAATACTGAGCACTGGCACAGACGCGGCTTGGATCCAGGCACTGAATAAAAAGATAAGAGAAAAAATTTTTATTTTCATGTTGAAGCTAGCTTTTCCATCACTTTTTTAAGATCATCCCACACCGGCTTTTTCATGTCGGGATTGCGGAGCAAAAAAGCCGGATGGTAGGTAGCCATCACGGAAATGGGCTTTTTATCGTGGCGTGTGAGCGAGGCTTCAGAATTAAAATTCCCTCGAAGTTTTCCGATAGGTCGATCTGTTTTGAGAAGGCTTTGGCTAGCCACGCTCCCAAGCGCCACGATAATTTCCGGATTGACCATGGCAATCTGCGCCTCCAAATAGGGTAGGCATGTGGAGATTTCGTTGGCTTCGGGATTTCGATTATCCGGGGGACGGCACTTCACCACGTTGGTGAGGTAGACCTCTTCTTCTCGTTTTAATCCCATGGCCTCAATCATTTTGTCTAAGAGTTGGCCCGAGCGTCCGCTAAAAGGAAGTCCCGCGCTTTCCTCGTCCACTCCAGGGCCTTCGCCTACAAACATCAGCCGGGCTTTTTTTGCCCCCGTTCCGAAAACAGTTTTAGTGCGACACCGACTCAAGGGACAAAGCTGGCAACTTTCCACCTTTTCTTCGAGCTGGTGCCAATCGGTTTTAGGCTCTGATGCCGCTTGATTCAGGGGGCGAGTGTGGCGGGGAGTATAGGAGGCTGGCAGCACAGGAGCTTTTATTTCCTGGCGAGGGACGAGCCGAGGGTTAGGGGGGGCATGTGAGGGTGCTGGAGCTTGGCGCGCTTGGGGAAGCCGAGTTTGAATATCAAATCCTAAGGATAAAAAATATTCCAACTGATCTCGGTTCATTGCTTTTGGAGCCTAGACGGCTTTTAATCCTCTTTCCATGAAGTATTCGCACCTTTGTATTGTGTGCCTCCTCTTAGGTGCCTTCCTTCGTTTTATCTGGCCTGCGGATATGGAATGGAAGTCCGATGAGCAAGATATGCTTCGTCGAGCGTTAGATGTGGTGAGCACGGGAAACTGGCCTTGGTTTGGGATGAGCAGTGGAGCGGGTCTTCGCAACCCGGGGCTGAGTGTGTGGTTTTTTGGACTCTGGGCTCATGTGAGTGCCGACCCTCTTTTTTTGCTTTTTACCGTGCAGGCCCTCAATGTCCTCGCTTTAGTTTTGGCCTTTTTCTTTATTCGAAAATCTTTGCCGGAAAGCGAGCGTGAGCCTTGGTATTTGGGTCTTGCTATTTTCGCCGTGGCTCCCATCCCGATTTTATTTTCTCGAAAAATTTGGGCCCAAGACCTTTTGCCTTTTTTCAGCATCCTCACCTTGTGGGCTTATGTGGAACGCAAGAAGTTTTGGGGAGCTTTCTTGTGGGGATTTTTCGGAGTGATTCTGGGACAAATTCATATGAGTGGTTTTTTTCTTTGTATGAGCCTCGGACTTTGCACGGTGGGCGAAGAACTTTGGAAAAAGAAATTGTTTCGCGAAACGCGTTGGGGGGCTTTGGCTATAGGTTTTTTCTTGGCGCTACTGCCTTTGTTGCCTTGGCTGGGGGCCTATCTCAAAGGTGAGCGGGGAGCGGGCGGATCTTGGCAGGAACTAGGACGCCTCAGTTTTTTTAAGCAAAGTGTGCTGAGTCTTTTTTCGTGGAACCTAGACTATTCCTTGGGGCCGGATTTTTGGAATTTTTTAGCCTTTCCTAACTCTCTTTACGCCGTAGGAGCGCTGCTGATCGTTACGGCCTTGGTGGCTTTTTTTGCACTGGCCGAGCTCCTCAAAGGAGGGGTTAAACTTTGGGCTCCCTTTCCAATGAGCCGTAGGCTTTTTTGGGTCTTTTGGCTCGGCACGGGGCTTTTGATGACTCTTTCTAAAAAGCCCCTGCATTTGCATTATCTTATTGTCCTTTTTCCGATGCCTTTCATATTTTTAGGCCATTTGCTCTTTCGGAAAAAAACCGTGGCTTATATCTTTTTAGGGGCACAGCTGCTTCTCTCCCTTTTATTTCTTCTTTATATCCATTCTCACCAAGGTTCCGTGGGAGATTATGGACCCACCTACCGCTCCCAACAGAAGATTTAATAAGCTTCTTCTTTAAATGCTGCGCCGCCCATGTTACGCCGAATTGATCAGGGAGTTTTTAAATATATGAAAATTTGTTACCGAAATTTATGGCTTGGCCTTGGCCTTAGCCTCAGTGTCTGTGCGTGGACTTACGATATCGCGGACACTTTTAAAACGGGTACTCAATACCAGGGGCGCTACACTTTGAATGCCATCGGTGCTCAAAGCTTGGGGCTCACGAGTCGCTTTGGCGCCGACGGGCCCAAGAACTTTTTTACTACGACCTTTGTAGCTCCCGGAACCGAGGGACCCGAGAAAACTTTGTGGTCACCTGATTTGCTTTATAAAGTGATGCCGGGAGCCGACGACATTAATAGCCTGGGACTGCGTCTCATCCCCGTTAGTTTTGAAGCAACGGCGGGCCAACCGGGTTCAGAAAAAATAGATTACTTCTTGCGCAAACTCTTTTGGGGAAAAAACATTCCTGGTGCCGAATACTACAGCATCGTAGCCCACACCCATTCGGGGGAAGACTACTTTACAGATTTGGGAGACCTCGCAGGAGTCAAATCCGAAACCAGCATTGGACACTCTAGTACCAATTACGGAAACAACCGGGCCTCGCGCCGTGGTTTTGGTTACGACACCAATCCTAAAAACGTTTATGTGGTGAGCCTCAAAGGCGTGGACCAAATCGCCACCAATACCAACTTACTGATTTGGGCCAAACTTTATTACGACAATCCCCAGGGCTATTCTTTTTCTGACGACTATCACCGCGACCAAGTCACCAGCATCAACTTAGAAGAAGTGTTGGCCTTTGGTGCGGGTTGGTTGGATCGAAATTGGGTGCGTGCAGATTTAAACGCCAAAGTGCGCAATGTGATTCGAGATGGCCAAATTTCCAAAGATTTCAGCGAGGGTCGAAGTTTCTACAGCCTCTTGCGTAACGAATCATACTTCAAACTCTACTGCTTTGAGGGTGTAAACAATGCCATGAACTTAGGCTTGAATATTCCCCTCACACTCACCTACATGGAACGAATTTTCGGAAAAGTTTGGGGAGTTCAGATGTTGGCTTCGGCGGACGCTATCTACAAACAAATTCAGCGAGACGTTATGGAGGTTCCGGCTAGCGAGGTTCTCAGTTTGGTCGGAAACCCCGATTTGCCCGACTCTCATCCCGCCAATGCACTTAAGGTGACTTTATCTAAAATGAAGCCCTTGTGGGAAGTGCAAATGGGCGAGCGCGCGGCCGCCATTACTCCTGAGAATCCACTCTTTCTCCAGCGTAATGCCCAAGGTCTGGGTTTGCGTACGGGTATCGACGGGACGGAAGTCACTTTGGCCCAAGAGTCCGATTTGCAGAATGCTGAAATTCGTAAGGTGGGTAAATATCTTTCGATGGATCCTGAATCTACGATCGATATTATCCGCGACTTTGTTGTGGGCTATGCCCCCTTTCACAAAATTGGAGCCGTGAGATCTACGGCCACCATCATGGGCTTTAAACGTAAGCTCACGAGCCGCACCGGAATCTCGGAAGTCATCTTTGATGCCTATTCTCTGGACGTGCTCATTCGTATGTTCCAATACGAGGCGGGTTTTGTGGCTGCCGCCAACCCGGGCAACGTGGAGGCCGCTCTTGCGAACTATGAGGTCAAAGTGCGCACGGGTTTTAGGAATGCTCTTCGCAGCGAAGCTCTTTTAACTGCCGAGCGCAATCTCCTCCCCGGTGAAAGTGCTCGCCCCATCCCGAGTTCTCCCACCAGCATTCGTGCTGCGATTTATGCTCCCGTTGCCATCGACTCCAGTGCGGCAGATTTCAAGCTAGCCGCCTGGCGGAAGTTTCGTGCGGACACCGAAACTGTGGCCGCAGTGGCCAACACAGTTCCCGTCCAAACGAAATTGGCTGATTTGGAAAACCTACCCCGGCCCAATCCGGGTGATGTCCAAAACTGGGACTACTGGCGCACCAACTTGATCTCTCAGGCGTTGCGAGGGGAAAACGATGTGAAATGGAATTTCCGCCCTGGTATTTTAGGGGCCATTTCTCAAGATATAGTGAAAACCAATCCCAACGTCATGATTCGGGCCGTGACCACGGTGCTGGATGATGTGTACGTAGAAGATTCGGGTAGGTCCCGAGATGGGGACCCCACCCGGGGAGATACCCAGTTTGCCGAGCTTCAGGAGAAGCTGGCGGCCTTTACGGGGACTCAAATCGGCACTAACGCGCCGCGTGAAAAGTAGTTCGACACTTACCTAAATTAAAAAGGGGGACCTTCCGAAGAATTTAAGGAGCTGCAGGACGCAGCCCTTTAAAGGCGACAGGAGGTCCCACCCGTGAAAGCATCTGAACTTCTCAAGCACAGCCCTAGTGAAACCCTACAAAAAGTAGCCGATTTTAAGGAATCCCTTCGACAACAGCAATTGGTACGTAGCTTTGAGCGCTGCGGACGCTGCGGGGGCGACCTCAGCTTTTCTTACCGCACCAACTGGCGCTCCCTCCAAGTTCATGAAGAAGGGGCCTGTATCTCTTGCCAAGAGCAGTTGCCCGCTCGCGCCTACCGCCTTCAGTAAGATTTGGTGATCAGCAAAATTTGCCCATTAAAAGCGCCCTTACTCATTGACAGCCCGGGCAAAATGCTAGAGATCAAAGGGACTTAATTTTTGGAGGTCCGTTCATGTCCGCTGATGAAACAAAAAAAACCGAAGCAAAAGCAAAAAAAGCCCCCAAGGTAGACACTACTGAAACTTGGGCAACTGAAGGTCTCAAATTCCCTTACGCGGTGATTCGCGCAGGCGGCAAACAGTACCGCGTGGCCGAAGGTGACATGCTTTTGGTTCAAAAACTCGAAGTAGAACCCGGCACGAGCTGGACTGCGGACGAAGTGCTTTTTGTGGCAAAAGCTCCCGGCCAATTTGAAATCGGCAAGCCCCTTGTGGCTGGTGCCAAAGTTAACTTCGAAGTGCTCCAACAAACTTTGGATAAGAAAATTCTTATACGTCATCACCGTCGCAGGCAGAACTCCCAAAAAACTTTGGGCCATCGCCAACCCCTGACCCGTATTTTAGTGAAAGCAATCACCGCCTAATTGAATAGGGCGGTCCTTGGAGGAATTTTAAGTCATGGCATCAAAAAAAGCTGGTGGTAGTACAAAGAACGGTCGAGATTCCAACCCCAAAATGTTGGGTGTGAAGGCCTTCGGCGGCGAAAAAGTGAGTGCAGGATCCATCATCGTGCGCCAACGTGGAACCAAGTTCCATGCCGGTCGTAACGTTGGCATCGGCCGAGATCACACTCTCTACGCCTTGATTGACGGTGTGATTTCCTTCCAAGCCCATAGCCGCGGACCCACCAAGGTCTTGGTAAGCCCCATCGAAGCCACAGCCTAGTCCTCTTCTATGGGCTTTAGCTGTCATTCTAGCCAACAATAGTCTTTTAAACTTAAGACCGACGTCTTTGCCTTGTGTCGGGCGACTTTTATCACTAAAGCCCACACTCTCTCACTCATGAAATTTATAGACGAAGTCATCATCGATATCCGCTCCGGTAACGGGGGCCCTGGTTCAGTGCATTTCATGCGCCAAATCTACATGCCTAAGATGGGCCCCGACGGGGGAGATGGCGGGCGTGGAGGCCACGTTTTTTTTGAAGCGAGCACCCACCTGCAGTCTCTCTTAGATTTCAAATTCCAACCTAAGTACCACGCCGACAATGGCAATCCCGGCATGGGCCAGGATTGCAACGGGCGCAATGGAGAAGATCTCACGGTAAAGGTACCTTTGGGCACCATTTTATACGACGCCGACACGGGCGAAATGCTTTGTGATTTGGTGGAAGAGGGTCGTAAGGTTTTGGTTTTAAGTGGGGGCCGTGGGGGCTTAGGGAATATGAATTTTGCAACGGCCGCTCGCCAAGCCCCAGATTGGGCGCAGCCGGGCCGGCCCGGGATGCACCGAAAACTTCGCCTGGAACTTAAGCTTTTAGCCGACGTGGGTCTGGTGGGCTTTCCAAACGCTGGGAAATCCACCCTGATTGCTCGCTGGAGTGCCGCTCGGCCCAAAATTGCCGATTATCCCTTCACCACCTTGGTGCCCAACTTAGGCGTGGTTCGAGGCAAGGGTCTTGATTTTGTGATGGCCGACATTCCGGGCCTTATTGAGGGAGCCTCAGAGGGCCGGGGTCTTGGTATTCGTTTTTTAAAACACTGCGAACGGACTCGTTTGCTGGTGATTTTGCTGGATCTCGATCCGAGCACAGGCCGCAACTTATTAGAGGAGTTGCAAATCTTGGAGCAGGAGCTCGCCGCTTTTTCGGATGAGCTAGGAGTGAAGGAGCGTATTGTGGTTTTAAACAAAGCCGACGCCTTTCGCAGTTCCGAAAGTGAAGACCCCCTATTTGCAGAATTTTTACGGGAGCGGGGCGTGGATGAGCTGCATTCTTATTTAAAATCTAAGGGCGAAAAAATGCCACTCATTATTTCGGCGGTCACGGGAGCGGGGCTGGACATTTTAAAGAATCAAATCGAGGCCAAGCTTTTGGGCTATGGACCTCGTGAGTTTAGCAACCAGCTCTCGACCACTTTGAGTCTGGGAAATCAGGAAATGTTTGCGACGTGAAGCCCACGGATCTTTCCCCAAAAAAACTTAATGTTTTTTTCGGAGGAAGCTTTGATCCTCCCCATTTAGGTCACCACGAAATTCTTAAGGCCTTATTGCGAGATCCCTGGGTTGAAAAAGTTTATTTGGTTCCCACCTCGCAAAACCCATTGAAAGAACGCATGCTCACCTCGCAGCGCGATCAGTGGATTCGTGTTTGGTTGCACGAACTTGAATCGCAGTTGGGATTTGTAGATTTTTTGAAACTTCATCTGGATGAGAGTGAAAGTCAGAGTGGCCAAGTGGCTTACACCGTAGATACTCTCAAAAAGTTCCAAGAGCGCGAGCCACAGGTGCCCTGGGTGCTGGCGGTGGGGAGCGACAGCGTGGATTCCTTTCCTAAATGGAAAAATATTGAAGAACTCTTAGGCCTTCTCCATTCGGTGTGGATATTTCCGCGCGGCCTTTGGCACTCCAAGGTGAACGTTCCGCAAGCTTTGCAGAAACTCACAAGCTATCGGATTATGACCACTGAAGTTCCGGAGGTCTCGTCCACTGAAGTTCGAGAGGCTTTAAATGATCCTCTCGACACGCAGCGCTGGGCTCGGCTGCCTTTGCTGGAGAGCCTCAAAAAAATCATCAGATCTTAGCTCTTCCAATAGTTCCCAAGCGGATTGTAATTTTTCCGCTAAGCACTAGAATCTGCTTATGAAAAAGACACCTGCCTTTTTAAGCGCAGCCCTGGGTTTAGGCCTGGGAGCCTGTTCCTCGCACAAGCCTATTTCCATCCCCAACTCCTCCTTGCCCCAGCATGCCGGTAGCTTTGACCTTAAGGAAAGTTTCGAGCCCAATCCGGGACTGCATATCTTAGAATACACCCATACTAAGTCCGGAATGAGAGTCTTTATCGTGCCTAAGCCTGGGATCGGAGTGGTGTCGGTGGTGACGGCCTACAAGGTGGGATCTCGTTTTGAGAGTCCAGGACGCCGGGGTCTTGCCCACCTCTTTGAACATATGATGTTTCGAGGAACCGAAAATTACCCCAATCCTTTCAAAACACTTTCGGCCTGGGGAAATCGCTTCAATGCCTACACAAGTTCCGACTTAACTCTTTACTATGAGGTGGTGCCCAAATCCCTGCTAGGAGAGGCGCTAAACTTTGAAGCCGAACGTATGCGAAAACTTTCCATCACTAAGGAAGGCTTTAATGCCGAGCGAGGTGCGGTGGTTTCGGAACGTAAAATGCGCACGGAAGACAGCCCCATGGGAAAACTTCGGTGGGAATCTTATGCCTTGGCCTTTGATAAGCATCCCTACGGAACTCTGCCGATTGGCCTGCAAAAGGATTTAGACGCCACTACTTTTGAGGAAGCTTTGCAATTTTACCAAAAGTTCTACGCTCCCAATCGCGCCGTGCTCGCCATCGTGGGTGATTTTAAAGTCCCAGATCTCTTAGCAGAGCTAGAAAAAAACTATGGGAGCTTTGCGGCCGAAGCTTGGACAGAGCCGAAATTAGCCCTTGAGCCCCTTCGTAAGGGACTTCGGCGTAAGGTTTTGCCAGCCCGAGTGGAAAGCGTTTATTTCACCGAGAATTTTTTGGGCACCAAATATGGCGACAAAGATGGCATTACAGACATTTTGATGTGCGCTCTTTTTGCTGATGGAAAAATGGGCTACTTGGCTTTTGAGCTTGTAGAGAAAAACATTGCTCAAGGTGTGAATGCGGACTGCGGCCCTTCCATGGACCGCGGTCTTAACGAAATTTTTGTGACCGCCAATCCGGGAGTGAGCGTAGAAAAACTTGAAATGGCTTACAACCAAGCCAAGAAGGGTTTTGGCAAATGGCTCACAAAAGACCGCGTGGAAAAAGCTAAGCTTTTCTATCTCGCCGCCCAACTCGATACCTTGCGTGATCCGGCGAACTTAGCTGAGGAATTGGGTCGCAATGCTGTCACCACCGGCGATCCCCTTTATAATTTTGAGGCTCTTCGAAAAATTCAGAAGGTGAGCTTTGAAGACATTCAAAAACGCTACGCCCAGTGGGAAGTAAATCCCACCCGCGTATTTTTAAAACCGGTGAAAAAATGAGGTCGGGCATGAAAAATGTACTATTTGGTGTTTGGGCTCTTTCACTGACCGCTCAAGCCAAGATTTATTTTGATACTGAAGAGGATCCTCTCCCCTTGGTGCAAGTGTCGGTGGTCATTCCGGCTGGAGTTTATGTGGGAGACAAAAGCGAAACAGGCCCCGCTCTTTTAGTTCCCGACATTTTAGAATCGGGAACGATGAGCCAAGATAAGCAAGCTTTTCTTGATGGTCTGGCCGTCTTTGGTGCCTCTAATAATTTTACCATGGGAGAAGTCTATTCCACGTGGTCGCTGAGCTTTCCGTATGTGGAGGGCACAGACTATTCCGGACTCGCCGCTTTGCTAGAGGACAACTGGAAAAATCCGCGTTTTACTCCGGAAGTTTTTAATCTGGCCAAATCAAAGCTTATTGCAGCCCTTCGAGGTGCCTTGGATTCCGACCCCACTCTCGCCATGATTCCTTCTCGTCGGTGGTCGCTAGAAAAATTTGTGGGACTTCAGGCTAACACTTTGGAGCGAGTCCAGACCTTTGATCTTGAGAAAACTAAGTCCAGCTTTTTCAAAAACTTTGTGGCTGTGCCTAATGTTTGGGTTGGCTACATAGGGCCCAAGAAGCTCCAGTCGGAAGTGGAAAAAATTATCACTCGTGTCTTTTCTCAGCAGGGAAAGGTCAAAAGTGGCCAACACTGGGAAGTTTTAAAGCCCGCCCAAGAACCTCAGCTCAAAGTGGGGGCCGACTCCCGAGCCTTTATCGTGAATAAAAAAGACCGCAACCAAAGTGTGACTCGCATTTTTATTTTGTCACCCGACAAAATAAAAGGTGACGACGAGTTGAGCTATTTCTTCGGCAAGCACCTCTTGGTGGGTGGAGGGCTAGGGTCTATTTTTTGGGATGAGATCCGAGCCAAGCGGGGCCTTTCTTACAATGTAAGCGATGAAGCGACTTACTATTTTCAAAACCCCTCGTTAGGATTTGCCACCAATCCGGTGAGGACTCGCAGCACGGAAGCCCTTCAGGTGATCTCAGAGTTGGCAAACAAAGCGTACTCTACGGGAGAAATCTTCAAAGAAATTCCGGAAGATGCTTGGGGTCGCCAGTGGCAAAGTTTCAAATTTTCTCATTTGATTGACCTGAGTGGCGCAGGGGGCCGTTTGGGACACCGCCTCTCAGTCGTCACAGGTATGCTCAGCAAAGAGTTGGCCCAAATGCCAGTGGAGAAGTGGAAGGTCACTCGTGACGAGGTGCAGAAACTTTTTCCTCAGCTTTATAAAAATTCCTTTAAGAGTGTTACTGTGGTGGGGGAAGCCAAGGAACTCCGTCCATTGATCGAAAAAAACTTTCCTGGTTATTCTGTGCAAGTGATCAATTATGAAAACGCAACGTCCGACAAAATTTGGGAGGAAAAGAATGTTAAAAATTAAATCTATTGTTTTGGTAGGCCTGCTCGGCTGCAGCGTGAGTGGAATGGCAGCTGTAGGCTCGGCCGGTTGTGGTTTGGGCTCCATCATTTTGGGAAGTTCAAAAGGTATTGGCCAACTTTTAGCCGCCACAACAAATAACAGCACGGGCTCTCAAACTTTTGGTATCACTTCGGGAACCTCAAATTGCGGAAGCTCCATTTTTGCTGCCAATGAACGTTTAGAGCAGTATCTTGAGGCCAATAGAATTGCCTTTGCGTCTGAAGTGGCCAGAGGAAGTGGAGAATCGGTGCTGGCCGTTTCCAACATTCTTCAGTGCAAGGATAGCGCGGCCGTAGGCCATCTTTTAAAGGTGAATTATTCAAATATTTTCACCCAAGCCGATCAGCCGAGTGCTCAGAGCAGTGCTTCGATCATCCAAGTTCTTCGCCAAGACTCAAGTGCTGCGGCTCATTGTCAAAACCTGGGCTAGTTTACGTTGCTTAGTTTTAGGTCAAAAAGGAGGGTAGCCCTAGGGCCACTCTCCTTTTTTTTTATATTCTTAGCTGAGGCCTCATCTGGGGCCAGCCTCTCTTTGGAAGAAGAGAAAATTCAAAGGCTCGCCGAATCCTCGGCCTGGTTAAAGCTCCTGCATTATCAAGGATCAAAAAAATATGAAAGTTTGGCGGATTCGAGAGATTTTTTCTTAAGTGAAAGGGGCAAGTGGGATCCGTTAAGTGAGCTTAGGGTTCTTAAGGACCTCATGCAGAAGCCACTCACCCCGCTTATCGACGACAAAAGCCCACTTTGTAAATTTCCGGCTCGTCGAGCTTTTGTCGCAAAGCATTTTGGCTACCCAAACTTTGAGGAAAGCTCTCATCGGTGCCCGGCTTTTTTTAAATTTAAGTCGGTTATTAAAGCTCAGTCGGCCTCACTCATTTTTTCGTCTTATTACCTAAACAATCCGAGTTCGGCCTTCGGACATTTATTACTGCGTTTGAACTCCGAGTCTCTGGAGATCATCACTCAGAATAGCAAGCGTGATGTAGAAAAGTCTCCCCTTCTCGACTACGGAATCAATTATTCTGCGACCGTCACCACCTCGAATGCCTTTGTTTACGGATTCAAGGGCCTCTTTGGTTTGTTTCACGGAGATTTTACAGCGCAACCCTATTACTACAAAGTTCGCGAATATAACGATTTTGAGGCTCGTGATCTCTGGGAGTATCACTTGAATTTAAAGGTCGAGGAAGTTCGGGCGCTGGTCTCACATGTGTGGGAGCTGGGAAGCACTCACTTCGACTATTTTTACCTCGATGAAAACTGCGCCTACCATATTCTTGCCCTTCTCGAGGCGGCCGTTCCCCACCTTGACCTGACTCGTGACCTACCCAATGTCGTGGTTCCCGCCGATGCCTTGCGCGCCGTTTTTTATAGCCCAAAGCTTGTCAGCTCCCATCAATATCGACCCTCGATTCGGAGTCGATTTTTGCATCGCTTAGCCGAGCTCCAAAGTTCCGAACGTAAGGTCTTGGGCCGCGTACTTAAAAAACAGAGTCTTCAAGAAATCCCCCAAGATTTTTCGGATCAGGAAAAGCAAAGAGTCCTCGATACTGCTCTCGATGCCGTGGAATATAAAAACAACACTTTACTCATTAATAAGAATCCCAAGGCTTTGGCGTGGAAGCATCAGATCGAAATTAGCCGCAGTCAGCTTCCTATAATTACGAAGGATCTTGCCCTCCCTGAGCCCCCGGAGGGGGCTCCGCACCTTTCCCATCCCTCTTCTCGGATGGGCTTGGCCTTCGGGCATCGATACCCCTGGGGAAAAATTCTTCGCGTTGATTTTAGGTTTGCCCTCCACGACCCCTTGGATCCACCCTCGGGATTTCCTGGAGCCTCTCAAATTGAGTTCTTCAATGTGCGCGCGGCCTATGCCACTGAGCGCAAGCGCGCTTATTTGGATGAGTTCACCTTAATACAGCTCAGTTCTTTTTCTCCGTGGAATGAATTCGAACACAAGTTTTCCTGGACTCTCAAAGCGGGAACTCAAGAAATTGTGGACCAAGGATGTCGCCAGTCTTGCTTTGCCACTCGCCTGCGAGGGGGCGGGGGTTTTAATTTTAATTTGGGTGGGGCCTGGAACTTTTATACCCTCCTCAACCAAGACTTAGATTACGCTCAGCGCTTTTCCCGAAGCCCTCTGCGCTGGGGTCTTGGACCTTCCACGGGTATTTTGTTGAGGTGGATGAAGCGCATGCAAAGTAAATTCCAGGTGGACTACCGCCGCCGCTTTTTAACTGATCAGCCCAACGATTTTCTTTTTTCCCTTGAACATTCGGTTGAGTTGAATAAAAGCCATTCTCTACGTATGGAAAGTGCTCGAAATGCCTTAGGCTGGAATTTATCGGGAGCCTACTATTTCTATTTTTGACCCGCTTTTTCGCCGTGTGCAGAAAGAGGCCAGTCCCGATGTTTGGTCGGCCGGAGTCAGTCTCACGCGGGCCGACACGACCTTTGTTCAAGGAGTTCTCACCGATACCGAATCGGTGGTGCAGTTGCGCATCAAGGGGCAGCCGATTAGCCCCAAAGTCACTCTTTATTTTTTAGACGAAGATTGGGATTGCGATTGTGATAGCGGCTTAAGTCCTTGCTCGCATGTGGTGGGGGCTCTCATCGCCGAACGACGGGGAATGATGGCCCAGCCCCTTCCCGAACAGTCGGCTCCCACTTCAGAGAAAAATTTAGCTGTCCTACATTATCGATTTCGGCGCCAAGTCATGGGACTCAGTTTTGAGCGCCTTATAGTGGCGGGTGATAAACGAGGTCGACTGGAAACAAGCCTTACAAGTTACGTTGGGGGATTGCAGGCGGGACGCTTTAAAGGCCCAGAGCTATTAGCCACCAAAGCCGATTTTGCCGTGGATGCCGTGCTTAAAAATTACCGAAGCGGCGAAGTACTAGAGCGAGAAAGATGTGAGGCCCTTTTTAAAAACCTAGATGTGGACCAAAAAGTTTTTTTAGACGATATGCCGGTTCAAATCTCAACCGAAGTTATTAGCGTTCAAGCTGAACTTGTAGATGAGGGCCAGGGTTACAGAATACGGCGAATTAAAAACCCTAGTGTGACAGAATTTTTTAAGCCGGGAGTCGTTCTGTGCACTGATAGCCTAAAACTGGTGGGTGCCTACCGCCCCACCTCACAAGAAGCGCGTTGGGTAGAGGGAGAGGGGACTTACTGGGGACCCGAACACGAATCTAAGCTTCTGAATGACATCTTGCCTGCCATTCAAAAAGTCATCCCCGTAGATGTAAAAAGCCTTCGACTTCCGCAGGTTTTGGAATTGAAGCCTTGGATTGATTTGCTTTTAGAAAAAGAAAAATCTCCTTCTGGGGAAGAAGCTCTTTCGGTGGTGGCAAATATTGTCTACGGAAATCCTCCTCTCATGCAGCTCAACCCCCAGACCTTGGATCTCAGCCCCACGCAAGGTACGCGGGGTCCTAAAGCCATTGTTCGAAGGGATGTCTCGGCTGAACGGCAATTGATGGCTCAGTGTGCTCGTGAGTTAGATGTGCAAGTGGGGCGTCGAATCCGTTTTGAGGGGCAAATGGCAGTGGATTTCACCTACCGAGTAAAGACGTGGAATTTTCGTGGCAATGGCTTTGCGGCCTTTCACCCTGAAGGGAGAATTCTTAAACCTCGCTTTGAATTGAAGGAGGGAGATCGTCCCCGTTTTGATTTTAATTTTGGCTTTGATGGGACAGAGGCTACCGTGGACTTTGCGCGTGTTTACCAGGCCTGGTCTGAGAATGCCGATGCCGTGCCCCTCTTAGATGGGACTTGGGCTCAGCTGCCTAAGGATTTTATGAAGCGCTATGCTTTGAAAATTCGAGAACTGCTTTTGAGTCGAGACGCCAGGCAAGAGATTCCCAAATATAAAATTCCCGAGCTGGCCGCCTTTTGCGAGGAGATCCAAATTCCCTATCCTGAAAGTTTCAAAAAACTTAAAGATCTTTTGGAAAACTTTCAAAGCATTCCAAAATCCTCCTTGCCGTCAGATCTCAAAGCCACGCTTCGTCATTACCAACAAGAGGGCGTGAACTGGCTTGGTTTTCTGCGCGATGCCAAATTGGGTGGCATGTTGGCCGATGATATGGGTTTGGGAAAAACCCTCCAGGCTCTTTGTGCCATTCGCGGCAAAACACTGGTGGTGGCGCCCACATCCGTTTTGCTTAACTGGGTGGCAGAACTTAAGAAATTTCGCCCGAGCCTCACTTCATGTTTGTATTACGGGGGAAATCGCAAATTAGACGATAGCGCCGATGTGGTGCTGACAAGTTACGGGGTTTTACGGCTAGACCAAGAAATTTTAAGCGAAGCGATTTGGGATACGGTGGTTTTAGACGAGGCCCAAACAATTAAAAATCCAGATTCACAGGTGGCGCGCGCCGCCCATAAACTCCAAGCTAACTTTAAGCTCACACTCAGCGGCACTCCGGTGGAGAACCGCTTGGACGATTTGTGGAGCCAATTTCATTTTATCAACCCAGGTCTTTTGGAAGACCGTGAAAGTTTTCTCGAAAAATTCGCGCGCCCTATTGGGCGGGGAGATGCCGAGGCCGCGCAAAAACTTCGCAAACGCATCAAACCCTTTATTCTGCGCCGGCTAAAAAAAGAAGTGGCTCCCGAGCTGCCGGCCCGCACGGAAACTTTGCTTCGTTGTGAGCTAAGTTCCTCTGAGCGTGAAGTCTACGAGTCTTTGCTGGCGGCCAGTCGCAAAGAAGTGCTCGCCCTTTTGGAAGAGGGAGCAGGCGGCATGATGAAGGCTTTGGAAGTGATTTTACGTTTGCGCCAAGCCTGCTGCCATTTGTCTTTGGTGCCCGGGCAAAGGGCTGAGTCCTCTTCCAAGCTTGAGCTCCTTATGGAAAGTTTGGAAGAATCTTTGAGTGAAGGGCATAAGAGTTTGATTTTTTCACAGTGGACTTCTTTCTTGGATTTGATGCAAAATGAGTTTGAAAAGCGAAATTTCAAATTTGACCGCATCGATGGGAGCACCCGCAATCGAATGGAAATTGTAGATCGCTTCCAGTCTCCTGATGGCCCCCCGCTGATGCTTATTTCGCTCAAAGCGGGTGGGGTAGGGCTTAACCTCACCTCGGCCGATCATGTGTACATTATGGATCCTTGGTGGAACCCTTCGGTGGAAGACCAGGCTGCTGATCGGGCTCACCGCATTGGCCAACAGAATCCTGTTTTTATCCACCGTTTGGTGGCAGCTGATTCCATTGAAGAGCGAATTATTCTGCTTCAAGAAAAAAAGAAGGATCTGGCCAAAGCGGTTTTAGAAGAAGGGACGGCCGCTTTAGGGCTTAGCCGGCAGGATATTTTGGATTTGCTTGGATAAGCCTTAACTGTGCGCCGGGAAGTGGACCAAGGAAGCCTCATTAATTCACCTGCCTTGA
>CAYZFQ010000014.1:0-60679 GCA_964477895.1 uncultured Bacteriovoracaceae bacterium
ACTTTTTTGATGAGCTCAGAACCCAAAAGCAAGTCCCCTTGCCCGAGGAGTGGGCTTTGATGATCGATGGATCAGTGCCCTATCCTCGACAACTCCCCTCTAGAAAGAACCTCAATTGACGCCAATTTGTCACACTTAACCTCGCACAGTTTATTTTTTAAGGTCCATGACACAAGTGTAGGCTTCTTCGGTGCACTCAGAGTTTGCAATGAGTCCCAGGCTTGCTGTGGTTGCGCAATGGTTTTTAAATTTAAACTCCACTCGATTTGCCCCGACTATCCTAAGATGGGCGCTTGTGACGTCGCTATAATTGGTGGCGAGAGCCCCTCGCTTTCCCTTAGAGCCAAACGCTTGGGTGCTACTCAACTCACTGGTTTTTGGGTTGAATTTGCTCTCTCGCCGAATGCTTTCGATAAAGCTTCCGTCGGCGGAGCGGTCTTCGCTTGCTTCTTTTTTCTGATTTATGCCTTCGAATTCAAACTTGAAGTTAGTTGCGGTGACCAGCAGGCTGCCTTTGGCTGCATCCCATTTCAAAGTAAGTGCTTGGTGGGGGCAGTCCTTTCCCGCCTTTCGGTCCGGAATATAAGATCCTTCAAAAATGGCGGGGGTGAGGGCCGGACGAGCCTGGCGTTGTTCGAGGTTTCCACTAAGTTCGGTCTTGGGGCGGTGTTTATCTAAAATAGCATGCGCAAGGGGCGACCATAGGCTGCTGAAAATTGCGAACAGTCCTACAGCCAACAGATTTTTCTTCATTATTCATCCCCCCAAGGTGAAACTAAGAAGCTGAGTATATCGGTCAGGCTAAGTCCTTGACAATAATGTCGCATTGCGTTATGCAGGGTGGCCTTGTCGCTGGCTTTATTTAACAAGAAAAAAAGCAATTCTTAGGAGACCCTATGAAATTCCTACCCACACCCTTATTAGCCCTTAGTCTCTTTGCCGCTTCTGTTAATGCTGAGCCCTATGTGGCTATCGAGAAGGATTCGGGAAGTACTGAGAATGGCGACAAGGCTGCGGGATATAAATTTCTTCGCGGAGGAGTGCAAAGAGATCTCCTCCCAAAGATAAAACTCGATCCCACTTTGAAGGAGAAGTACGGCGATTTCGAAGCCATCGATACCCGCGCACACCGGCTCCAGCCCTCGGCCGGCTCGGTGCTAATGAATGAAAAAAGACAGCTCGTTTATTCCCTCCCTCTAAAAATGCACATGTTTTTTAAAAAGGCTAAGGGCGGGGGTTCCTCGACAGTTGTGATTCCAGGGCTACTGAATTTGACGGTTGAGGGTGGAATCGTGGTTTCGATGAAGCTCCACGCTTACCGAGACCTCAATACTTTTTTTGGCGCCACCAAAATAGCTCGGGAGCAAGCCAACTTCGATCCTCGCGACCTATACACTCTTGCAGCCGCTGACCTTGCCGAATGGATGGAAAGTGATCCGCAGTTGCTAAAGGAAATCAAGGAAGATGTGGTTTCCCGAGTGAACTTTGTCCCCGCGGAACCAAGCTCCATCAAGGCCCCAAACTAAAAAATCCCCGTTTCGCCAAAGAATTATGGCTTGCTCAGCGAAGCTGACCGAGCCATAATGTCCGTATGATTAGCCCAGAACGTGCCAAAGCCCTTTTTGAAGATTTCGAGAAAAAAGCCAAGGTTTTGCAGCAAGATCTCATCAAATTTGCATCCGAATTCGACAAAGAAAAATTTACACAGCAGTTCAATGCCGAATCAGAAAAATTAAAGATTCGTGCCAAAGAGGAAGGCCTTCGACTCAAAGCTAAGGCCATCGAAGAATCGGACAGATTTAGAGCGAAAGCTTTCACAAGCTTGCTGCAACTTAAGGATCAGATAGAAAAAGTGATTCAGGAAGAAAGACAAAAGCGCCGTGGCGGAGGTTGATCTCCAGGAGCTCGAACGTTACCTACGCATCTTTCAGGAAAATCCCGATTCACGAGTCTTTGCACCCCTGGCAGACCTTTATCGCCGACTCGCCAAATTAGATGAGGCCGAGAGTATTTGCCGGGAGGGCATTCGCCGTCATCCTTACTATGCCGGCGGGCGCGTCGCATTGGCTCATATCCTGCTGGATCGAGGAAATTTCAAAGAAGCCCTGATCGAATCGGATTCGGTAGTGACCTATTATCCTGATAACCTGTTGGCTCGAAAAATTTTGATTCGGGTACTGGGGGGGATGGGCGAAGTCGACCGGGCTCAACGTGAGTACCAGGCATTAAGGCAATTGGCCCCCATGGTAGCCAGTGACCCCGATGTGGAGCGCGCTCTCCAGGGGCCTTCGGCCTTGCAGCATTTTCCCGAAAGCCCCTCAAGCGCCTTGCCTCACTGGGAGAATCCCGAGGATCGGGATTCTGGTCTTCGCTCCATGTCCCAAACAGCCTCCCCCCTACAAAGTTTGGAAAAGACGCGGATCCCAGAGTGGACTCGAGAGAGTTCTCAGGACTTGCGGCCTGCGCTAGAGCGTAGTCAGCGCCTGGCCAAGCGCTTGCGCAAAAAAATAATCCTGGAAAGTCTCCGGGATTATTTGCAAAATTCCTTCCTTCCCGCTGCGTAAAGCCCTTGGAAGGTCTCAGAGTTTAAGCTAACCTCGATCGCCTATGATTGAGATCAACGACATTAAAAAAGGGTCTAAGATCCTTATCGATAACGCCCCTTACACCACAATTGACTTCCAACACGTCAAGCCGGGTAAAGGCGCGGCCTTCAGCCGAGTGAAATTGAAAAACTTGATGACAGGTCA
Organism: uncultured Bacteriovoracaceae bacterium; assembly: GCA_964477895.1. Taxonomy (GTDB): domain Bacteria; phylum Bdellovibrionota; class UBA2428; order UBA2428; family UBA2428; genus CAYZFQ01. Next base: position 2,751 of record CAYZFQ010000014.1, read on the forward strand.
GCAGCTCGAGCGAACCTTCAAATCGAACGAGCGTTTCGGTGAACCCAATCTAGAGTTCAAGATGATGCAGTATCTCTACCGTGAGGGCGATGTGTTGTATTTCATGGATTCCGCTAACTACGAGCAGCTCCCCTTGAATGCGGTGACTGTGGGCGATCAGATCGTTTATCTCAAAGAAAATCTCGAGGTAAATATTTTGTTCTTCAACGATAAGGCTATCAACGTAGAGCTACCGAACTTTGTGAATCTGGCCATCACTTATTGTGAACCAGGTTTTAAGGGCGATACGGCCCAAGGCGCCACCAAGCCGGCTACTCTGGAGGGTGGGGTGAAGGTGACGGTACCTTTGCATCTCAAGGAAGGCGATATTTTGAAAGTCGATACTCGCACTGGAGAATATATTGAAAAAGTTAACAAGTAAGAAGGCGATCGCTCCCTTCTTTGATTTTGATCTGGTTAAACAAGTGACCGAATTTATGAAGGCCAATGATTTGGTCGAGTTTGATGTGCGTTCGGGTAAGGCGGAAATTCGTTTGCGCCGAGGCGAAGCCACATCTTCGAGACTTCCTGCTTTGCCTCCTGCACCTTCTGACGCCCTTGCGGCTTCGGTGCCCACAAAAGCCGAAGCAGATGCGGCTAAAAAGGCGGGAAAGAATTATCATCTTATTACCTCTCCCTTTGTGGGAACTTTCTACCGAGCAGCGGGTCCGAATCAGGATTCCTTTGTAGAGGTGGGCCAGGTGGTAAGCGTGGGCGATTCTCTTTGCATCGTAGAAGCGATGAAGTTGATGAATGAAATTGAAAGTGACACTCGCGGAAGGATCGTAAGTGTACTTGTGGACAATGCCACTCCGGTAGAATTTGGTGAAGCGCTTTTTGAGATAGAGGCGCTATGAAGAAGATTCTGGTGGCCAACCGGGGTGAGATCGCCGTTCGTATCATTCGCACGGCCCGTGAGATGGGAATAAAAACCGTCGCGGTGCACAGCCAGTGTGATGCCACAAGTTTGCATGTGAAGCTGGCAGATGAAAGCGTGTGCATCGGGGCCGATAGCGCCAAGGCCTCTTACTTGAATATGGTGGCGTTGATGTCGGCCTGTGAGTTGAGTGGGGCCGATGCTGTTCACCCCGGCTTTGGTTTTTTAAGCGAGCGCGCGGAGTTTGCCGAAGTGGTAGAAAAGTGCGGGCTTAAATTTATCGGCCCTTCAGCCAAGAGCATGCGTTTATTAGGGTCGAAAGTTTCTGCGCGCGAAGTCGCCAAAAATGCTGGAGTTCCTCTTTTGCCGGGAACCGGAGTCTTGGCTGATGTTTCCGATGCTCGGGAAGCGGCAAAAAAAATTGGATATCCTGTTTTAATCAAAGCCAGCAACGGGGGCGGCGGGCGTGGGATGCGAGTGGTTCGCGCGGAAGCGGAGCTGGAGCAAACTTTTTTTTCGGCCCGTTCTGAATCACAGACGGCCTTTGCATCGCCAGATGTTTTTTTAGAAAAATATATTCCTAAACCGCGCCATATTGAGATCCAAATTTTAGCCGATGCTCACGGGAATGTGATTCATTTGGGGGAACGCGAATGTACATTGCAGCGTCGCCACCAAAAAATTCTTGAAGAGGCCCCTTCGCCAGTGATGACGCCCGCGGTTCGTGAAAAAATGGGAGCAGCCGCTTGTAATCTGGCGAAAATTTCTGGTTATGAAGGTCTAGGCACTGTGGAATTTTTGGCCGATGACGACCTCGGCTTTTATTTTATGGAAATGAATACTCGCATCCAGGTGGAGCATCCTGTGACCGAAGAAATCACGGGGCTTGATTTGGTGCGTGAGCAAATCTTAGTAGCAATGGGAGAAAAACTTCGCCTAAAACAGGGGGATATACGCTTCTCAGGACATGCCATTGAGTGTCGCGTGAATGCCGAGGACCCGAGCACCTTTGTTCCCTGTCCAGGCCTGATCAATACCTATGTGGCGCCGGGGGGCCGAAGAGTGCGAATAGATTCTGCGGCCTACCAAGGTTACAAAGTTCCGCCCTTCTATGATTCGATGATCGCTAAGGTCATCACTTGGGGAGAAAATCGCGAGGCGGCGACCGCAACAATGAAACGGGCCTTGGCTGAGTACACCATTGAGGGAATTAAAACCAATATTCCACTGCATTTGCGTATTTTGCAGCATCCAAATTTTGCCAAAGCGGATTTTTACACCAAGTGGATTGAAGAAGACTTGCTGAAAAAATGAGTGAAGAAGAAGAGACCGACAGTGAAGCCATAAAGCAGCTGTTAAAAGATCTCGATATATCCACTACAGACGAAGAAATTCGCGACCGTAGAAATCTAGCTCCCCTTTTTGAACATGTGTTACAGGCTCCCGCGGATGTTTTGCGTCGAGTCGGCAAGGATTTGGCGATAGTTTGTGGGATGTCAGGGGACTGGCGACTCAGTCTAGAGCTCATCAAAAAAATGGGCGACGTGGGCATCGTGGATGAAGAGATAAAACTTTGGCAGTTACGAAGTTTGGTGGAAGAGAAAAACTTTGCCGAGGCCATTGCGGTGCTCCACGCGGTCAGCTGGCAGCAGGAGCAGATGATTCATGTCAACTATTTGGCCGGCTTGGCATTTGAGGGACTCTCGATGCGCGACGAGGCCCAAAAGCGGTTTAATTCTGTGTATAGTCGGGACCCAAATTACCGAGATATTCGCTCCCGAGCGCGGCTGAATTGACGGTCCTTCGCTTTCAAAGAGTCTTGCGAAGACTTAAAATAAAAGAACAAATATTTTATGCGTTTTGCAAAGCAGAAATTCGTTATTTTTACAGGCTTTCTTCTGCTTCCACTTGTTTTTATCTTCGCCGTTTTTCAACAGCCGCAAGTTTCTAATTTTGTGTTGGGCGTGGCACTCAAGGTCGCGCGTTTGCGCACCGGTCTAAAAATTGAGGCCGAGTCCTGGCAAGTAAACCCTCTGTCGTTTTCAGCCAGCTTTTCCCAGGTGGCTTTAGAGCTTCCCACTTTGAAGGTTTTTGCTCCGGAGCTGCGTTTGCAGTTCTCACCTTTAGGTCTTTTTTTTGGTGAGTTGAGTCTTAAGAATTTGCGCGTGGAGAAGGCTTATATCACCGGAGCCTTAGCCCCAGAGTGGTTGAAGAGAGATAAAGACAGTAGCCATTTCGATTGGAAGAAAATAGATTTACCTTCTTTTGTTGGGCAGCAGATGGCCCAACTCACGGCTCTTCTCAAATCGCATCGTTTGAATTTTGATGAACTCACTCTTTCGGCCTTGAGAATTGATTTAAAGGAACTTCGCCTGGAGCGGGGCAATATCTTGCTCGAAAACCTGGATGCGGGACAGCTGCGCTTAGACTGGGATTTAGAAAATCTGGCGAGTCCAGCCTACATTTCCGATTTGCGAAACTTCGCGGGATCCATCGCTCTTATTCGAGAGAGTAAAAAAGATTACTATCTTGCGGTTCGGACTTTTCGGATGCATGTGGATCCGCAGGCCGAGCCGGAGATTGAGGCCTTTGGAAGGGTGCCAGGGGAACTTCAAGTAAAAACCAACTTAAAGTTGGAGGGTGTAAATGCTTGGCTGAAACGAAGTCCTAGCCTTGCTTCATATGCCTTTCAAAAGGGATTAGCCGGCCATTTATTGGGGGAACTGCAGTTTAAAATTCCACGCAGCGGTGAGCGGCGAGTGGAAGGCAAAGTGCAGTGGAACACCGCCCAGATTGATGGTTACCGTTGGGATGGAATGAGTGCCGATTTTTCCGGAAACTTTGAAAACTGGAGGCTTGCCCAGCTTCGCTTAAAGCTGCCTCAGGTTCCGGGAGATGCCACTCACTGGAAGAAACAGATTCTGCTGCGTGATGTTGAGGTGGCTAACAATAAAATTTCGGGTGAAGCCGAGATGAATGAAGTCCCGCTTTGTGGGCTTTTAGTGGCCGCGAGTGTGGCGGATTGTTACCTGAGCTTTTCCACGAGTGGGGTCTTTAAGTTTGGAGGCGAGCTCGACCCCTTGGAAATTCGAGTCGCTCCAGAATTTAAGATCTCTTCTGGGACAGTGTTTTCGGATCCTTACCCCTTAGCCAAAGGTGATCCTACCCTGCTTCATTTTCGTCCCGCGACATTGAGTGCTCAGGTCGCCATTCGGGCCAAGGAGATTCAAATTCAGAAATCTGAGCTCGTATGGGCGGAAGATGCCAAGGTTTCCGCTACTGGAAAAGTGGTTTATCTGCCTACCCTTGTGGATGTTGTAGCTGAGTCCAACAAACTTAATCTTGAAAAGGCATTGGTAGATTTTTTGAATATCGAGGTTCAGGGGAAAGCCACTTCGCAGACCAATATTTTTTACAGCAGTATTATTCCGCAAGCTGAAGGTCGGACGCGTATCTCAGCCCGGCTCAGCATGGACGATGCTGGACTTGAGGGTCAAAGGTTTGGATTGTTAGCAGGGCCAGTCAACTACCTTGCGAATTCCCTACAGATTGGTCCGTTGAAGCTGCGCAATGGAGGGGGAGTGGCAACAATTGATGGAAGTTTAAGTCAGCAGCTTTATCTAGGTAAAAAGTCTTCTTTTTTAGACGTAACAGGAAAAATGCAGCGTCTGGAAATGGATGTTAAGACTCTCGGAGGCACTCAGATTTTTCAAGGTTTTGTGTCAGGTACGAGTCGGATCAAAGGATTTACCGATCCGGCAAAAGAGAATGGTTTGTCTGGCCCGATCGAAATTCAGGCCGACACCGTGAAAAGTTTTAGCATTCCCTTTCAATCGGCAACGGCTAAGGCCATGTACTCTAAAAAGATATTGTTTCTTCAGTCCGTCAAAGCAAAAAAAGAAGTGGGCACCCTGGATCTCAGTGGAGAGCTGCGTCCGACGGGAGGCACTGAGATTCGGTTTAGCACGGATGATGTCAAGATTGACGGGCTGGGTTACCTTCCAAAAATTGAACAGCGTTTTCGTGAGGGACTCATGAGAGTGGACGGCTACTGGCGTCCGGCCAGTGGGTGGGAAGTGAATGGAAAGCTCAGTCAGCTAAAAGTTGGAGACAAGTCTATACCTAGTGGGAAAATGAAACTCAGTGGTGACGTCAAGTCCTTTGCGATGAAGGTGGATTTAGGCAATGTGATCGAAGCCGACTATCGGGCAGATTCTACTGGAGCTCACCTGCGGCCGATTTTTTTACGGGCGAAAGTTCGAGACGAAGGCATTTATACGGGACTCGCCTATTTGAGAGAGTGGGAGAATCCTTATCCGGTTCAAACTCGCGGATCCCTTGAAATAGAGTGGGAGCCGAGGCGAGGTCATATCAAGTCTCAAAATTTGGAGATTCGCGGCCCTGAAGGCACAGACTCCAAGACTCGTACCCTGTTGAAAGCTGAGGGTCTCCAAGAATTAGCGTGGCTTGACAAAGCGTTGATTCGGAACACTTTAGGCTGGGAGGGGGCGACTGAGTTTCGTGTCGAGAAGTCTTTGTTGGGGCGCGCTCTTTTCAATATTAAAATGCCTCTGGCCCTTCTCGGATTGTTTTTGCCTTCATCAACTCAGGCCATCAGTGGCACGGCTTCCGCAAAGGGCTCGGTAGCGCTTCCCCTGACTCTGGATTCTCTTGAAGCCCAGGGCAAGGTGGAAAATGCCACAGTTTTTATGCGTAGTCTGGGTCAAAATCTCAGTTCATTGAATGGTGATATGGATTTTCGGGGTCAACGTATGACGATCAATCAGACACGGGCACAACTCGGTGCGGGTGAAGTCGAACTGTCGGGCGCCTACAAAATTGATTTTTTCCAACCTGCCGTTTCTCTGAATATTCGTCTGAACCGCGGACGCATTATTATTCTTGATGATGTGCCTCTCGACTTGACGGGAGATGTTTCGCTTAAAGGCGAAGAGTATCCCTTCTTGCTCAGTGGAAAGGCGCAAGTGGTGGGAGGAAGCTATGCTAAAGAATTCGGTCAGCAAGAGACTTTGCCGACACAGACCACGACTCAAGCGCTTTTAAAGTATGCTCTCGACGTAGACATTCAACCACAGTTTTATGTACGCAACAGTCTTTGCAATGCGCCATTGTCAGGACGACTCACCGTGACAGGTACTGATCTTAAGGCATTAGTAAAAGGTAATTTGGAACTTGGACGTGGTTCCATTTATGCCAAAGATCATGAATTTAAAATCGTGCAGGGTCGGGTGAACTTTTTCGATAGCCCCGATGCTTATCCGGTTCTCAATTTACAGGCCAACACTGTGGTCAAGCAACCTAACCAAAATTACAAAGTAGATCTTTCAGCACGAGGCCCTTCCAACGATCTTAATATTGAATTCTCTAGCGATCCCTCTCTGCCCACCCGCGATATCGTGAACTTGCTGGCATTCGGAGTGCTTCGCAACGCCAATGACGCCACTCAAGTGGGTGCTACCACCAGTCCCACGAGTTCATACGCGGACACAGTCCGAGCGGAAGCGTTGCAGGCCCTTTTTGGAAAGTCGTTGGGACCCAGTTTGTATAAAAACACAGGCTTTCAGGTGAAAGTGCAGGCCGCGCCTGACCTATCGCAAAAGGAAACAGTGACGAAGGTTACGGTGGGGCGCAAATTGTCGGAACGCATGTCGGCTACCTTCGGTCGCAGTATCGATGCGGGTAAAAATGAAAAGAATTTGCAGGTGGATTATCGCTTGCTGAAGAACGTAAATATCACCGGCGTTTATGAAAGCCCCAGCCCACAGGAATCGTCCAAGGGTGTGGATTTGAGATTTAGGTTTGATATCAAATGACTAAGCTGAGTCGCTACCTTTTAGTATCTTACTTGCTGGGGCTCATGAGTTCTGAGTTTTCGCATGCGGAAATGATGGTGCGCAGTGTGGTGATTAAATCCGATGTTGACGTGGACGTGCCTCGGCTCACAGATTTGCTGGGGCTCAAAGAAGGCGATGTTTTTCGCGAAACGATTTTAGAGCAAGGTCTCATGCGACTCAGCGAGAGCGGGCGCTACCAATATCTTAAAGCTTCCTACGACACCGATGAAAGTGAACTCACGCTAAGTCTTCAGCATCTTCCCATTCTTGAAAGCGTAGAGGTCCATTTTCTCAAGCCAGAAGACAAGACGAAGTTTGCTTTTTTAAAGGAAGACATTGAGCAGGCGGCCGGAGTTAGTCGGGGAGATCCCATATATTTAGATTCCATCCAGGAGGTGCGGGAGCGAGTGCAATCGCGTTTGCGCGACAAGGGATTTTTGAGTTCTGAGGTGGTGATTGCCCTCGAACAACGAGATAATGAACGCAATCGCATTTTAGCAATCTCTCTGAATCCTGGAACCCGTAGCCAGGTGAATATGCTTCGACTGAGTGGCTTTACCCGCAGGGATATTCGGGAGCTGATGGACTATCTGAGGGGTCAAAGTGAAATTGAAGAGTTTTTGGGTAACTTCACTTTTCCGCAAGAACTGATTGCAGAGAAAGTGAGTGAAATAAAGGGAGTGGAAAAGCCGATTCCGGGTGAGACGGCTATTGAATTGAAACTACCCTTAGATTGGGTAGCGCTGAGTGAGTCACTTAATAAGTGGGGCCTGGCTTCTCGCGAGTTGGGATTTTACGATTTTCAATATAAAGCCGATCTTCGCCCAAGCGATGGAGACCACGCCCTTTACATCGATTTGAATCGAGGAACTCGTTACAACATTCAAATCGTTGGAAGCGTAGCTTTCTGGGAGAGAGATTTGCGCAATCGAATTTTGGATCGACCTCTACGCCTTAATGTACCCTTTAATGTCACTGACGCGGAACTTTTAATTTTAAAGCTATATCAGGCTCAGGGTTTTGCCGATGTATCCGTAAAGACTCAGACTCAGGGAGATGATCGCGATCGCAAAGTCACCTTTCAGGTCAAGGAAGGGCCGCGTTTTATTGTCAACAAGGTCAGAATTTCGGGTATCCAAAGCTCTGAGGAGCCTGCGATGGCCGGGGCTGTGGAGGAATGGTTAGATGGAATGCGAAGTCCTCTGCACAAAATTTTTTATGACGATAAAACTCTGAGATCTCTCGTTCCTGAACTGTTGAAAAAAATTCGACGTCGAGGTTACTTGCAGGCACGAGTTCTTCAATTTCGTGCCCATAAGAAAGATAATTCAATTTTGGTGCCGCTGGAAATCTCAGTTCAGCTGGGTCCAAAATCTATCCTGCGCTCCGTGACGCTTGAGGGGAATACTGTTTTTAAAGATCGAGAACTGCAGAAAATTATAGATCTGGAGATCGGAAAGCCTGTCAATGTAGAGCATATTGCCGAAGTTAACCAACGACTCGTTCGCAAGTATGAGGAAATGGGCTTCTTGTTTGCGATGGCGGAGAACAAAGAAGAAAACTTTTTGCAAGTTGATTCCGAGTCCGCTGAGGTGGATTTGCTTTTGCGTGTCGACCCAGGTCCTCAGGTCCGGGTCGGCAAGGTTATTGTGGAAGGTCTACGCAAAACCAAGGAAAAGGTCGTTTTGCGTGAATTAAGTCATAATACTCTACGCTCAGGCGACATCTGGACCCCCGACAAGAAAGAAAACCTAGAAGAAAAACTTCTAGGTCTGGGCATTTTTGCCAACGCCACAGCTGAGCCGGCGGCAGGAAGAGTTTTGCAAAAGGGGGATGGAGCACAAAATCTCGTGGAGGTTCAGGAGAAGGACCTCAAGGTCTCGGTGGCCGAACGACCTGCGGGTAGTGTTGAATTCGGACCGGGATACCGAACTGATTTGGGCGCCATTGGTTTTGTAGAGTGGAACTACCGCAATCTTGGGGGGTGGAATCGCTCTGTTCTGGCCCGCACTCAAATATCGCGCAAGCTCGAGCACTATCAGTTTCCAGAGCAAAAATACTCTTTTACCTACCTTGAGCCATTTTTAGTCAATGATCCAACCCGTTTTCGCTTTGGCGTGACCTATACCAAAGAAGATAAAACCATTTTTTCAGGAAACAATCGCATCAAGGGGTTCAATAGTGAGGAAATCGTATTTAGCTTTGGCCTGGAACGCCAACTCGCAAAAAGCCTCCGCTGGTTTCATAACCTCTATACTATTTCGCGTCCTCGTATTTTTGAGATCGTCGATGCCGATGCGCGCGCCGACGAAAAATATCGCATCGGTACCATCGGCACTACCCTGATTTTTGACAATCGCAATAACTTTTTTAATCCGGTTCGTGGCATTTATCTCAGTAGTGCCATTGAATACTCCTCACCGCGACTGCGCAGCAGTCAAGAGGCTCACTATTTGCTGTTACGGAAAGAATTTGCAACTTACTTTCAACTCTACGAAAAATCCGTAATTGCTCTATCGCTGGGTTATGCTCGACTGTGGGGCTTAAGCGGTAGCCCTGGAGTTCCCCTGAACAAACGCCTTGTCTTGGGCGGGCAATCCTCTATTCGCTCTTTGCGTGAGGGATACTTGCGCTACGATAACAAGGGCGTTTTGGATCAGGCCAGCTACGAAGCCAAACTAGAATACCGTCATCCTATTTTCTTCGATATTGGTATTGCCTACTTTACCGACATTGGCATGCTTGAATCTTATCGGGTTGGTAATAGTGGTTGGCGCAATTCCGCTGGCTTTGGCTTCCGTTATGAAACGGCCGTGGGGCCACTGGCCCTAGATATCGCCTACAATCTTGATCGTCAATCCGATGAAGACACTCTAAAAGTTCAATTTGGAATCGGACGCTTTTAGCCACGAAAGCTCAATGAAATTCTTCATCTTAAACGGGGAATATATTTAGAAAGATTATCTAGCCCATAGATCTTTACAGCCTCCTCTTGATTATGCGTAGAACATCGTAAGCGAAGGTTATTGTATTCGGAACGCCCTCCTTTTGCGTGCGGGACGATGTGATCAAATTGTAAGTTGTAACGTGAAGTGCATTTTCGCTGTGTTTCCAAACTGATATATCCACATTCTCCGTTGTCTCGATACCACACCTGCCTTTTAACTTCGGCGGGAATGAAGCGGCTTGGTTTTTCACGCGGCTTTTTTTTGCAACTAGGGACCTGCTCATTAACTTCCGGCATCGGAAGAGGTTTTTTGGGAACTTTGGGTCGATACCTTTCTAAGGTGCTTTTAATGCTGAAAACTAAAGTTTCACGTAGATTGAGTCGAATGTTGGAACGAGCAAGAAGTCCCCTAAGCTCCTCAATCTCCTTAAGGGTTTTATCCTCTAATACCACGCTGATTTCTGTGAGAGACGGAGAAATTACCCGTACGCGGTCTTTAATTTTCTCAGCGCGGAAGAAACTTTGGGCAGCCGCAAGGGTAGAAAGACTTAGGGACCCACTTTCAACCATTGGCTCGATTTCAGGCAAGGCCCTCAATAGGCACATGCTAGAGATACGCCGATGAGCTGCCGCCTCTGAGTAATGAAGTTCCTTGGTGCAAAAGTCAAAGAGGCTGGAGAATCCTCTTTCTGCAAAAAGATTTCGCCGATCAATTTCTCGTAAATAGACCAGCACTTTCAAGGTGGCTTCGCGCTCTGATTTCACGAGAGCGTGAATACTAGTAAGCAGATTCTCTCAGGGCCAGATCGATTTGGTGAATGAATCTTAGCTTGGATTTTGGCAAAGATATTGCAAAGGCAAAGAAGGAAGATTTCACGCGAGGCGAGGGTGTCTCGACGATTAGCAAGGAGGTCAAAATGGATTAAGTACAGAAAAGGAACAAGTTTATAGAACTCCTGGAGTAGCTTCCGATATCGAAAGTAAAGAAGCCTCAGGAGCGACTTAGTGCTTCGACTGAGTTCAGATTCGAGTGCTAATTGACGCCCAGATTTTTGGTTCCAGCCAATTTTTTGACCCGTATAGCGACAAGCTTTCGGCATTCCAGTCGTGAAGGCAAAACATTAGAATGAATAAGTGCGTTGGATGGCTTTGGTTGTTTTTTTTGGATTTGAGGGCGCTCATGCTTTGAATATTCCGCAGCGCATTTCGCCAAGGGCGCGTGAGTTCAATGCCGTCGTTGTGGGTGTCGTCGAAGCGGTTACGAGTGATGCTAGCAAAGGCACTCGTGAGCCTCGGAGCTTGAGTCCGTCGCGTGGCGAGGCTGTTTGGCCTTTTAGGGTTCAGGCCAATCGACGTCCGGCAGCTTTGTCTGAAGAAAACTCACCCGAAACTACTCAGTCTTTTAAGGGGAGCTCGTCGAGTTGGGGTGACCGGGAACTTAGTCGGGCATTGCGTGAGCGCTTCAGATGAAGTGGATGTATTTCCTGAGCCTGGTATTGGGCTTGAGGGTGGTGGCAGCGCGGGAGCCAAAGTCTTCGGGAGATTTGCAAACTAAGCTCCCTACGAAAGTGGCTAAGTCTTCATCGGCGGGGGCTTCTGTTGTCGACGGACGGGTGATCCGATTCACTAAAAATAGTCTGGTCTTTTCTGCTCCGTCTCCCAAGTCTCAAACTTTGGCAGATGTGGAAGCAGATACTGTGGTTATAGTGCGTAAACTTTCGCCAAAGAAAACTTGGATTCTGGTGGAAGATGAGGATCGCAACCAAGGTTGGGTGCCGCGGGATCGCACGGACTTCGTGGAGTTGCCGAATTTCGAAGAGCCTCGGAATGGTAAAAAAGCAGAGCGAGGAATTTTCGATCAAATGGATGCGGCTGAAAGCTCCGAGAGCTCAGTTGAGAAGCCAATGGCTAAATCTAAGTCTGCGGAGGCGCCTCCCTCGGCGACGCCATCTTCGGGTTATTCCCATTATGCGGCTTTGTTGGGCCGGAAGTCTTTTTCTGATCCCAACGGGTCGGCATCATGGGGTTTAGTCTATGCCCTCAGTTTGCCTCGGGTCTTTGTGATGTCGGGGGCAGATTCTCGAGAATTGCGAATGAGTTTGGGGTTGGGGTATCTGCGGGCGAGCAAAAAGAATTACGCGGGAAACTTTAGCTTGCCATTGCGCTTAAAAATGACAGGTCGAGAATTGAATTCAGTGTGGACGAGTGGACCAGATCTCAGCATTTTTTACATGCGCGAGCCTCGAGGTACGGATAAAAACATGTATTCTCTCGGCTTAGGTTATAGTGTGGGCTATCTGCCACGTAAGGGGGCAGGGATTCATCCTAGTTTAAGACTTGGATTTGAAGTCTTTCATAAAACTCGATTGTCTTTGGAGGCCGCTCTCGGATATTTATTATGAGAAAAGTATTTTTATTAAGAAGTTCCGTGCTGTTGTCAGTCCTAACTAAAATGGGTGGGGCAGTACTTTGTTTTTTGGTCTGCGGTCTCTCACTCGAGGCGGCCCCTCCCTCGGACCTTAGTCATTTGAAGGGTGGCACCACCAATCGAAAGGTGGTTCAAAAGCCACTCTCCGATGATGAGATCACCTTTACCGGTGATGATGATGCTGCAGCAGCGGCCCGCAATGCCATTCCCAGCACTGCTAACGCGCGTATGCTCTATTCTATTTATGGAAAAACCTTACCCGGGCGAGGGGGCAAAAATATTGTAACTTTGCGCAAAGGGCATGCTGTGAATGTACTCAAGGAATCAGCCGACAAGAGATGGTGGGCTATTCAGACCATGGGATCTCGACCTGTTAAGGCATGGGTGCCCAAGGCGGCGGTTCAGCAAATCGGTGTTAAAGAAAGTCCTAAAGCCGCACCTACGCCTGACCTTGAATTGTAGAAATTCTCAGAGATGCAGCGATTTCAGTAGAGCCTGCAACTGATTTTGCACTTTAGAGAAATTTTCCCGACTTGTTTTGTCGGCCCCGCTCTGCATGCCGGCAAAGCGCATCAAATCAAGGTCAGCCCATATTTTTCGTAGTTGTTCAATGTGTCGATGAAGTTCGGGATGACTACGCTGCCGAAGGCCTTCAAAAAACTCATCCCGCGTGGACTCGCTGTGTATCCCGTTCAGATTGAGGGCCCCAGTAAGTCGCTCGCGAATCCACTGGTCGCTGAGGTTTGCCAGTTCGGAGCGCTTCCATTCTCGTTGAGAGCGAATCATTTCTTCGGTTTTTTCCCATGGTTTATTGGAAAACCTGAGTCGTAAGGATTCGGCCTGTTTGCGAGACACAAAGACAAAGCCCAGTGCTGCGTAAAGCAAGGCTAAAACGGCCGCAGCAAAGACGCTCCCCAAAATACTTACGGGAGCCTTTTCGCTGTAAGGGCGCCAAAGTTGCACACCACGGCGCACAGGTGAGAATGTGGAAATGGAACTTTCTTTGGGACTGCGAGCCTCGCCAGAGGAAGAATTTCCAGAGGCCGCTTCGATGTTGAGTTGGATGGGGGGAGTTTTTAACTCCACGTACTTTTCTTTGATGGGATCAAAGTAGGTCCAGGAGATAGGTTCTAAGGTGAAGTTTCCGGCTTTACGGGGCAACAAAAGATACTCGAAGGTTTTGAAGCCTGTGGCGTCTTCGCGAAATTCGTAGGAGTGTTTGCTTTGATAGGGCTCAATCGAGGGAGGCAGTTTCAGAGAAGCCTCTTCGATGGATTTGATATTGCCGGAGCCGGCAATGGTAAGATTCACATTAAAGGGCTGATCCACTTGGAGAGTACCTCGGGGACCCGTGAGGTCGATCTTGAATTGGCCTACGGCACCCGTGAACTGAGTGTTAACTGGGGCCGGCGGTAGGGCCTTGGCTACAATCTTAAGTTCTTGGCTGCTCTTCATAATAGGAATGGGATCAAATCCCCCCATGTTTTGAGGAATCTGCCCTCGCATCATTTGATTGAGAATGTCGCGGGGATTTTGGTGTAAATACTCGGCGCGCAGGCTCATGGGTTCCACGCTAATCACTCCACTTTTAAGGGGGAAAATTGCATAGCGAATGATTTCCGAGCGCAACATGTTACGTCCGCCAATTTCCACTGGAGTTTTTGCCATAATTTTAGGAACAATAAGTTCTTCTTTTAGAAATCCGGAAAAGGAAGGAAACTTCGCAGGTTCCAAATTCGCGATGTTGTTGTCGGCTTGATAGAGGGCATAACTCAGAGTGATGAGTTGACCTTGGTACACCATCGTTTTGGAGGCCTCAGCGCGAAGAAAAACTTCTTCAACCTCGGGAACTGCGGGATTGTTGCCGGCGTAGGGAGAATTTTCGTCGGGCAAGGGAGAGGTTCCGCGGGGAGGGGGCGTGGGGCGAGCCTGGTATCGGGGCCGAGATTCCGCCCCCTGAGGCAGGCTGTCCACGCTTACTAAAATAGAGTCCGTTTTATAAGTGGTGTTACCAATTTGAATTTCAATGGAGGGAATTCGCAGATTCCCTTTGCGCAAGGGTTTAAGAACATAGTTGTACTCCCCTTCGTAGCGAAAGCTGAGTTTGCCGTCGCGCAAAAAAGTTGAGGGAAAGCTGGCTTCCGAGGCATTGAGAATATCCCAGTCTGCAAAGACTGGGATGACGGGGGCTTGAACCCGATCACGGTTGTCGTTGCGAATTTTAATTTTGAAAAGGACGGGATCTCCATTGGTACTCCGTGAGGGGTCCACTTGGACCGTAATCACTGGCGCCGCCCAAAGTTTGGCGCCAATAAAAAAGGCCAATAAAAATATTCGAATCAGCATCTCTATTGCCTACTTTACCAAGGTTTTGCATTGGGGTCTTGGGGATCCCCTTCGCCATCTTTATTTTGAGAGCGGGACTTCGCTTCGTCTTTCGCTCGGCGTTTGAGCACCTCGCCCTCCTCACCAGAAACGCTCTCGAGGATTTGCTTAGCCTGGTCTTCTGAAATGTCGGTCCCCGAAAATTTGGGCTTTTGTTGTTGCTGGTTGGCATCGCTGTTGGGTTGAGGCTTTTGAGGGTCTTTGCCATCTTTGGGGTCCTCACCCTTGGATTTGTCGCTGTCGCCCCCGCCTCCACCACCGCCACCACTTTCTTGCTCAGTGAGAAGCCGGGCTATGTTGTTTTTAATTTTTTGGTCGAAGTCTTTGTCGGGATTGGAGCCCAGAGCGGCGTAGTAATTCTCAAGAGCTTGGGAGCTGAGGTTCAGCATTTCATAACCCTGAGCCAACTGGTATCGCAGGGCTTTTTTAAAAAAGTTATCCTCAACGGCATCTTTTGTTAAAAGCTCTAGCTCCTTAACGGCCTCTTCCACCGATTTTTTATTGACCTGCTTGGCTGCGTCTTTGGCCATGGGATCTAAGGCAGAAAACATTTTGGTGGTAGCCCAGTTGAAACGAGTGACGGGGTCTTTGGCCTCTTGCCCTAGTGCTGAGTTGAAGTCTTCGAGAGCTCGAGGATAATCTTTGGCCATAAAGGCCTCATGTCCTTTTCTATTGTGAAAAATATTGGGCAGCGTAGCCGAGCGAGCCGCAGGGCTTAGCAAAAGCCCTAAGAATAGTGAAAGTTTCCAGATCATCTTTGTTTCGGTTAGCAAAAAGTCCAACAATAAAAAAATAAAGGCAAACAAGAGAGGCCATTGGAAGCGATCTTCGCGGTCTAGAAGTGTGCCCGCATCACGACTATCGCGTTTGTAGTTTTGTAAGGAAGATTCAAAATCTTTCCAGGCGTCTACACCTTGGGAGGCGTAAAAAAGTTTTCCGCCCGTGCGCTTAGCGATGTCCTTAAGGGCGGAATCCTGCAGCTTGCTGAGCGCGGGTTGACCTCCTCTGTCTTTAACATAGCCTTCGAGGCGGCCTGTGGCATCCCGCAAAGGAATGGGGCCGCCCTGAGTGGTGCCCATGGCAAAAGCATAAACCGGAATACCCAACTTTTCACATCGCGAGAGTGCTTCTTTGAAGTCTTCAACAGTATCTTCGCCGTCGGTTACAAGAACCACCAGTTTGGCGGCGAGATCTAAGATCTGATTGCGATCTTTGACTCCATCCAAGTCGAGCGCACTTAAGCATGCGTCCACTCCAGCCGCGAGATTGGTGGAGCTGTTGCTCACAAAGTCGGGATGGAGCGGACTGAGGAAAGTTCCTAAGGCTCCATGGTCGATCGAAAGAGGTGCCGCCACAAAGCCCGATCCTGCAAAGCCCACGATGGCGGCCCGGTCGCCGCCCAGTCGGGGCAAAAAGATACTCAGCTGATTTTTTGCCATCTGCAATCGACTGGGCGAAACGTCTTCGGCCAGCATACTGCGGGAAAGATCGAGAGCGAAGCAAACGTCCAGGCCCTGAGCCTTAAAGGTGTGGGCTTTTTGTCCCCACTGCGGCCCCAAGCAGGCCAAATAAAGAAAAAAAGTTCCCAATAAAAAAAAGACTCTCTTGAGGGGGCGATTCACGGGTTTCTCGAAAGCCCCCTCTTTGCGAAAAAGCCCTAGTTTTTTCAGGGCTAAAGTGCGAAGGCGTTCGGCATGAATGATGAGTCCCACCATGACGAGCCACAAAATAATAAGAGGCCACCGGTCGCTATGCGCAAAGAATATGCCCATATTGTTCATGGCAATTTTCTCCAGCGGGTCGCGAGCGCGATTCCCTCAAACAACAACATAAAAAAAGCCACTAAGAGCCAAGGCCAAGCTTCTTCCGAAAAGCGAGTGAGGGTCTGAGTTTCGACTTTGGTTTTTTCTAAAGTGTCGATGGTGGCAAAAATCTTTTGCATGACGCCGTCCTCAGCAGCTCGAAAGGCGCGGCCACCCGTGCGACTGGCAATTTCATTTAAGAGTTCTTCGTTAATGGCGTCGGTGAGGTACTGATAAATTTCAGTTTCTCTCCCAAAGGGATCCACTGTTTTGACAGGAAATGCCACGCGGCCCTTTTTTCCCAGTCCAATCGCATACATTTTAATCCCATAACCTTTACCGAGTTCGGTGGCTGTGATGGGATCCACGCTTCCCATGTTATTGTCACCGTCGGTTACCAAGACCACGATTCGGCTTTTGGCTTTGGAAAAGCGCAAATGGTGAACGGCCACGGCGAGGGCCTGTCCGATAGCCGTACCATCTTGGAGCCCTCGGTCTGAGGACTTCATAATGGCTTCTTTTAAAATCTTGTGGTCGTGAGTAAGGGGAACCGCCAAATAGGCTTCCCCGCTGAAGAGAACCAATCCGATGCGATCATCCACGCGCTTATCTACAAACTCCGTAACTGTATTGACCGCAACGGTACGCCGGTTGGGCTGGAAATCAATGGCCAGCATGGATTTTGAGAGGTCAAAGCAAATGATCATATCCACAGCCTCGACATTGCGATTGGTTTTTTGATGAACACCCTGGGGACGGGAAAGGCCCACGACGATCAGTAAGAGAGCCAAAGAGCGAGTAAAGTAATGGAGCTTAAAAGGAGAAGGTAGCGTGAACTTAGGGCGATTTTTTATCCACCCTTCAGTCGGGTAAAAAATTCGAGAGCGTCTCCTTACCCCCATGCGCCAAGTGTAAAAGGCCACTAAGGCTAAGGGGATCAAGAATAGAAAAGCGAAGGGACTGTCGAACTTCATTTTTTTTGATCCCCTAATCCCGCTTCGGTGGAGCGGAGTTTGTGTGCGAGTTCCTTTACTTTTTCAAAATAAGATTTTCGGATCTCGGCACTGGGGGCGGCATGAGCAAAGCGCACGTCATCGGACTGCACCAGCAAGGCTTCGACTTGGTCCACAGTTCCCGGAGCAAGCTTCCATTGGACGGCTACGGCCCGCAGTGTTCCCACAAATTCCCGAGTCGTCTCAAAGCGAGTGTTGAGTTGAAAGCGATCTTCCAAAAATCGGCGCAGAGCCTCATATCCTTGTTGGTAAAATATCAAAATACTTTTGGGGTCGTCACTTTCGTAAACTTTGGACTTTCCGGCTTCCTGAATAAAGTTTTCGAGCTTTTGCTGGGGACTCATCTGGGGAGCGGGAGGCAGAATGCGGGGCCTTCTCTTGTTGCGATTGTAAAAAAAAGCAAAAAGGGAGCCTAGGATGAGGGCTACAATAAGCAGGATGAGAATCCACAACCAAAGCGGATAGGTGAGTTCATAGGGAGAAAGTCCTCCGCTTTTTGGAGGGAGTTCTTCTTTTTTTAGCGCTTTAAGCGAATAGCTAAGGCGGCTCGAGCTGCCTTCCGAGCAGGGAATGTCGATTTCATGGTCGCCCGCGCGTAGCGGACCCAGCTGAATTTTGTCTTTCTGCACAGAGACCACCACGAACAGCGGTTTGTCGGGGGGGAATTTGTCTCCGGGCACCAAGGCGGGAATTTTGCCTTCGGGACAGACCACATCAATGAGTTCTCCGGCCTTCACTTCCATTTTTTAGCGATGCTTCCTGACGGCACGACGTCGTAAAAAATCCTGAAGGGGCGCTACAAAATCTTCTTGGGTATCCAACCATATCAAATCAATGGCACTGCGTTTGAAGGTTTCGACGGCCACATTCTTTCGCGTGCGACCAAAGTCTTTGAGATAGTTTCGAATTTGAGGAGAGCTCGTATCAAGAGTTACCGGGCGAAGAGACTCGGCCGTTTGGAGTTCGATAAAGCCGTATTCTGGGATTTCCCATTCTTGGGGATGATCCACTCCCACCACAAAAAACTCATGCAAGCTGGCGCTACGGCGCAGAACTTTCTCATCGGGGAGCACTTCTAAGTCCGAAAGGAGCACGACAATAGATTGCTTTTTTAAAACTTGGTCAATTTGTTTAAGGGCCAAGGTGGGGTCGGTTTTAAGGCCCCGAGGCTCAAAAGCAATGATATCGCGGATAATTCGAAGGAGGTGACTTTTGCCTTTTTTGGGCGGGACAACTTTTTCGATGCGATCGCTAAAAAGTAACAATCCAATTTTGTCGTTGGCCTCGGCTGCGGAGAGCGCCAAAGTAGCGGCAATCTCCGCGAGACGCTCGGCCTTGGATTCGGCCCAGGGCCCCCGACGAAGAGAGGCGCTCACGTCGACAATTAAAAACAATGTGCGTTCCCGCTCCTCTTCGAAAGTTTTGAGCACTAAATCTTGTGTTCGAGCCGAAACGTTCCAAGAAATATGGCGCACATCGTCGCCGTAAACATACTGTCGAAATTCTCGGAATTGCATTCCGCTTCCCCGAAAGGCCGAGAGATATTGGCCCGCGATGCCGGCTTGGACTAAGCGGCGGCTTGCCAGCTCAATAGCTCGAACTTTCTTAAGGAAGTCAGCGGGAATCACGGTGCGGGTACGGCCGAAAGCACCTTTTTAATAACCAGAGGTGTTGTAACTTCTTCGGCTTCGGCCTCAAAAGAAAGAGTGATGCGATGACGAAGGATATCGAGGGCCACGGCCTTTACGTCGTCGGGTGTGACAAAGCCGCGGCCTTCGATGAAGGCTTTCGCTTTGGCGGCCTTAGCCAAGGAAATCGTGGCACGGGGGGAGGCGCCGATGGCTATTAAATTTTCAAGCTCGGCGGTTTCTTTGCGTGCTTTAGGCTCACGGGTCGCAAAGACCAAATCCAAAACATATTCCTTAACTTTTTGATCCATGAAAATCGTGGAAACAATGGCTCGGGCTTTGAGGATTTGAGCCGACGAAGCTTGGGGGCTCAAATTCACTTTGTCGCCCCCGGACTGACGTTCCAAAACCTTCATTTCTTCAAAACGGTTGGGGTAGCCCACCAATACTTTAAACATAAAGCGGTCCATTTGGGCTTCCGGAAGAGGGTAGGTTCCTTCCTGCTCAATGGGGTTTTGAGTGGCTAAAACCAGGAAGGGTTCTTCCATTTTGAAGGTTTGTTCTCCGATGGTGACCTGCCGCTCTCCCATGGCCTCCAGAAGGGCCGCTTGCACCTTGGCGGGGGCGCGATTGATTTCATCGGCGAGTAAAATATTTGTAAAAATGGGTCCTTTTTTAGGGCTGAACTCACTCGTTTTCGGGCTGTAGATCATGGTGCCCGTAAGATCACTCGGCAAAAGGTCGGGTGTGAATTGTACTCGATTGAATTTCACATCAATCACATCGGCAATGGTTTTGACGGTGAGTGTTTTAGCTAAGCCGGGCAAACCTTCCAGCAGAACGTGTCCGCCGGTTAGCAGACCCATAATGATACGTTCGACCATTAATTTCTGTCCCACCACGACCTTAGAGACTTCTTCTTGGACCTGGGCCACAAAAGCCCCCTCTTGGCGGACAAGTTCAGTTAAGCGTGCAACTTCGGGATTCATTTTTGAGAGTTTAGTGGTAATTTTAACCGGAGGCACGATGGACAAAAAGAAAATCAACGCGGAGTCCCTAAGTTTGTGGATATTTCTTCGCAGTATATTAGGGGCACTCCTGCTAGCGGCCATCCATTTTGTTTTGGGCCTTGGCCTTCATTCCTGGGAGCTTGGGCTTTTTTTAGCGCTATGGGTCTTGGTGCTCGGTCCCCTCTTGTTGCCTGGACTTCTTTGGTTTTGGCAACGCCACCAAATGAAGGCCATTCGAGTTTTGCATTTTGGACAGGAACCCGAACTCCTTCGGGAATGCTACCATGGACTTCTTTATGAGCCTGGCCCCCATCCCCAAATATGGTCATGGTCTGAAAAATCGGGAGCTCTTTTATGGGTGGAAGTTTTTGGCCTGGGGGGCACACATCAAAAGATTTTACTCAGCGAAACTTGGCTGAAGGACCCCGCCAAGGAAAAAGTGGCCGAATGGAAGCTCTTATGGTCGGAAATGGCACGCCAGACACCCGCACGACGAAAATTTCGCACTCTACAAATGGCGATGTGGGTGGGGGCCTTCTCCCCTTTAAGTGCCGTGGTCGGCTTTTACTCTTTTCTTTTTATCAAGCTTGGTTTTCGGGGCTTGCCCCCTTTGCATTTTTTACTGATGCGCTTTGTTTGGGATGTAAAAATCCTTTGGTTGGGGGCTGAAGGTTCCGACTTTCGACTGCCTGAGAGAGTTAAATTAAAGAATTTTCATCTTCCGCCCCAACTTTCTTCGATTCTTTGGGGGCCTTGGTCGCGAATAGCCTCATCCCGCATCCATCCTGCTTGGAGCCCACTTTTTCACAAAGAAGCTTTGCTCCAAAGCTGAACTGCCGCATCGAAAGACTGTGGATTCTTTATTTTTCTAAGATTAGGTTAGCCCCATGACAAAGCCAAGCAGTCCTCCCCTCTTTACGACTTTTGTGATGAGCCTCACTTCGGCGGCATTTATTGAGCTGGGTGTGATTGAAGATCCTCATCATCCGCAGGGACAAGAAAAAAAATTAGACATTGAATCCGCACGAGCTCACATTGATATTTTAAGCATGCTTCAGGATAAAACTCGGGGGAATTTATCGTCGGAAGAGAAGGATTTATTAGATCGTGTTTTGACCGATTTAAAACTTCAGTTTGCAAAAATTGCCGGAGGACAAAAGAAATGATTTCCAAAAGTTGGATTTTGAGGGGTGGGTTTTTATTGGTCGCAAGTGCTCTGGTGCCTTCGCGTTTAGGCCTTTTGGAGCAGGCCCAAGCTGCTCTCGAAAAAAGCAGGCAGTGGACGGAGCGGAGCGCTGACGAAATAAAAAAAACCAGTGTGGATGTTGAGGGACTCAACCGGGCTTTTGTAAGTTTAGCGGAAAGCATGAAGCCTGCCGTGGTGAATATTTACACCAAAACAAAGATCCAAAGTCGGGGTTTTCAGGGCTATAACGGCATGGCCCCCGATGAGCTCTTCCGCTTCTTTTTTGGCAATCCCTTAAACGATGGTGGGATGCGAGCCCCTGCCCCTCGAGAGGCCCAAGCCCTCGGCTCGGGCTTTGTGATTAATAACGAGGGACTCATCATCACCAATTCCCATGTGGTGCGTATGAGTGGCCGCAATGCCGACAGTATCATGGTGAAGTTCATTGGGGACTCCGAAAAGTCCCCGGGTTGGGAGGCCAAGGTCTTGGGCGTTGACGAAAGCACTGACGTGGCCCTGATCAAACTCAACAAAAAGAAAGCAGACCTCAAAGTCACGCCACTGGGTGACTCGAGTAAAGTGAAGGTGGGTGAGTGGGTCGTGGCCATTGGTAATCCCTATGGACATATGCACAGCGTGACCAAAGGAATTGTAAGCGCCTTGGGACGTAGCTTAGAAGAAATTGACCGTTCAGAGTTTATCCAAACAGATGCCAGCATCAATCCTGGAAATTCGGGAGGGCCCCTCTTTAATCTTTACGGAGAGGTGATTGGGATCAATACGGCCATCGATGCTCGGGCCCAGGGGATTGGTTTTGCGATTCCTATCAACACGGCCAAGAACGTTGTTCAGCAGATTGTGGAAAAGGGTGAAGTCAGTATCGGTTGGGTGGGTATTGAGATGTCGGAGCTGAATCCGCAAATGGCGGAGGCTCTGGGCTTAAAAAGTAGCGAAGGGGTTTTGGTCCAAGGAATCTTTGAGGGCGGGCCCGCAGCCCGAGGCGGAATTAAAACCTATGACGTAATTACGGAAGTGAATGGCCAGACGATCAGTGGAAGTCGCGATTTCGCTCGCATTGTGCGCAATTTAAGTGTGGGCGCGAAGGCGAAAATTAATCTCCTACGGGAAGGAAAAGTTCTCTCACGAGAAATAACAATCGGGAAGTTTCCGCGCTCCGCTCGGCCTCGTCTAGAGGAGTCTGAGGCGCCGCGACTGAGTAGGGGCGTGGAATCTCCCACGGGTGTTGTCATGACTGAACTCACTTCGATGGCTCGTCGCAAATGGAATATACACCCCTCGGTGCAGGGTGTATTGGTTGAGGGCGTTCGGCCAAAGTCTCTAGCGGCCCGGGCTGGGCTGCGAGAAGGGGATGTGATCCGTGAAATTGATCGCAAAGCTGTTTCTAACGTGGGGTCGGCTGAAAAAGCGCTGAGCAAGCAGGGCAAAAGTTTACTATTGCAGGTACAACGAGGCTCGGCGTCCATGATTATTTTGATGGACCTTAGCCAGGCTAACGCGGATGACGGAGAATAGATGAGACTATCCAAGGCCTTTTTTTCAACCCTGCGGGATCCTCCTCGGGATGCCGACACGATTTCGCAGCAGCTGATGATGAGGTCAAATCTCATTCGCAAACATGCCGCTGGAATTTATTCTTATCTCCCTTTTTTAATTCGTAGCTACAACAAACTTGAAAACATCATGCGCGAGGAATTTGAAAAAATCTCTTGGCAGGAAATTGTGATGCCTTTTGTGATTCCGGCTGAACTGTGGAAAGAGTCGGGCCGTTGGGGGGCTTACGGGCGTGAGCTTTTGCGGATCAAAGACCGTAAGCAGAATGAGTTTTGTCTGGGACCCACGCACGAAGAAGTCGTGACCGATTTGGTACGGGCTCAAGTGACTTCCTACAAACAACTGCCCACCACCCTTTATCAGATGACCACTAAGTTCCGGGACGAGATCCGTCCACGCTTTGGCTTAATGCGGGGCCGAGAATTTGTGATGATGGATGGTTACTCTTTTCATGCGGACCGAGCGGACCTCGACCGGCACTATGAAGAAATCTCGGGGGCCTACGGCAAGATTTTTCATCGAGCGGGGCTGCGCTTTGTGCGGGTTGAGGCCGATACCGGAGCCATCGGGGGAAGCGGCAGTCACGAGTTTCATGTGTTGGCGTCGACAGGGGAAGATGCCATTTTTTCCTGTACCCACTGCGACTATGCGGCGAACTTGGAGAAGGCAGAAACGCCACTTCCGGAAAAGCAAAAGAAAAACTGGGGTGCTGCCGCGCTACATTCTGCAGTGGAAGTGGCTACTCCCACCCAGCGAACGATCAAAGAAGTCAGTGAGCTCTTGTCTACGCCTGCGCACCGCTGTTTAAAAACCATAGTCTATCGGTACCTATTGGTGGAAGACCCCGGACTTTGGCACTCTGTTGTTGTTTATTTAGCGGGTGACCGCGAGCTCAACGAGGTGAAGTTGAAGGCGGCTCTTTCGAGTTTAGGGAAAAATATTTTGGATTTGGGCCCGCAGCAAGAAGCCGAAGTGGAAAAACTTTTTGGCTGCAAGGTGGGTTTTTTGGGTCCTCAAGCGCCGCTTCCCTCTGATATTCCGCAATTTTTTGATCGAGAAATTATGGCGGGCCATGATCTCGTTTCAGGAGCGAACAAGGAAGGATTTCACACTCAGCACCTGGAACCCTCTCGAGATTTAAATGTGAAGGTCGACCAAATCAAAGATTTGGTTAAAGTGGTGAAGGGTGAAGCCTGTCCCCGATGTGCCTCGGGTGTTTATGAGGAAAATCGTGGTATCGAAGTGGGGCACATTTTTAAATTGGGTAATAAATACTCCCAAGCCATGAAGGCTCAGGTGCAGGGGCCTAGCAAAGAAAATATTGTGATGGAGATGGGTTGTTATGGAATTGGAATCACCCGAGTTTTGGCGGCCTGCCTAGAACAAAATCACGATGCCGACGGGATTCTCTGGCCGGAGTCCCTAGCCCCCTATCAATTTTTGATTGTCAATTTGGCCCCCGAAGATGAGCAGAGCGCAAAAGTGGCCGAGGCCTTTTATTTAGACCTTCAAAATCTAGGCGTTGAAGTCCTCTTGGATGACCGCTCTGATTTGAGCCCAGGTGTGAAATTTAAAGACGCTGATCTCATAGGTATTCCGAAGCGTTTGGTGATTGGAAAAAAGGGACTGGAAAAGGGCGAAGTGGAATTTAGTTTGCGCAAAGATAAGGCCAAAAAATTTCTAAAATTTGGCGGCTTGGGCGACGTGCCTGCGATGGCTCGCGAACTTCAATTATTCCCGACCTAAAAAGTCTCGGCTCTCAAATGTTCCGCTGCCCCAGGCCCGCAAGTGGTAAACAATTTCAAAAGCAAAAAGCAGTTCTCCCACAGGGATCGGGGCCACTTGTAACCATCGGCGGACTCGAGCGCGCACGGCGTCTTGGTCGGGATATTTGAGGAACTGTGTTTTTGAAATAGTTTCCATTAAATAGTCGAGGAAGCGCTCCTTCTGTTGGTGGGACGACCACTGCGACCTCCCTTCTTCACTAAAACGTTTGGCCTTGCCTTCCACCAAAAAGGGTCCAGCCTCCATAGGAACTTCTCCTCGAGTCGGGTCTTTTTCACCCTCCAAATTTGTAAGATGCCAGTGGTAGAGAATGCATCCCGCTGCCATGGCTGCGTTGATCGAGGGGGCCGTGTCCACGGTACTCAGGCGAATAAGTTTTTGGCAAAGAGCGGATTCATGATCATTAAGGCCATCATCCTCAGGGCCTAATACAAAAGCCCATTGAAATTTTTTTGAGCCCACTTTGGTCTCAAAATCTCGAGCCGAGTGAAAGGCTTCTTGGGGACTGACTAAGGGTCGGGCGTAACCCCGGTCAAATTCAGTGCTACGGCCCGAGCTGCCAATTGCGACTTGAACGTCGCACAGGGCGGCCGACAAATCGGGATACCATTTTTTATTTTGGAGGACGCCTTCCCCGCGCTTTGTGGCCATAGCCCAATCCATCCGGGAAAAAGGGTCGCCCTCTTTAAACTTAAAGACGGGCGATTCCCCAACCAAACGGAGCTCAGTCACCCCAAAATTCGACATCACTCGAGCAAGCGCTCCGATATTGCCTTCCGCCTGCGGTCGTACAAAAACAACAATGGGGGCTTTTAGCATCATGCCGGTCTATTACTAGAACTGGGAGCGTATGCCTAAAAGAACTGTATCCTTTGTGCTAGCCCATTCCTGAGCAATGGGGCGCCATTGTAAGTCGATGGCGATATTATTGGTAGCTTGGAGCGAGGCTCCTGCATGGAGCTGGGTGTCTTCCCAGCCTGAGGGAAGGTGCTGGAAGTAGGAACCAAAGCCCACCGTCACCATGGCCACTTGGGCACGGGCCGACAAATCTACGAGATATACTTTCTTGTAGTCTTTAGTAGGAGTGGGCTTTTTAAAGTCAGCTGAAAACTGCAACAGACCTAAATTGACGCCTACGCCAAAGTCCACGCGGTTAATCCTATCTTCAAAACTGCGAATGATCAGAGCAAATTTAAGGAGGGCCAGGTCAATATGTCCTCCCAAATCGATGTCGGCATTCACGTTGGAACGCTTGCGGATAACGGCCCCCACACCCAAGGGACCAAAGGCCGCGCCACCACCTGCTTGGAAAATATTCTGCTCGCGATTGTTAATTTTAGGATCCCGACGAAAGTCCAGGCCTACCCCTAGTCCCGTCCGAGCTCCTTGGACAATCAGATGTGGTTGGTCAATATCAAAGCGCCAAGATGCCGTGGCGGAGAGAGGGGCCGCCGAGGGGAGAGCGCTTGGGTTAACAATTAAAGCTTGCTGGGGCGCAGGGAAGACAATGCCCGCACCTACACCCGGAATGATATCTTGGGCCTGAGTCGAGACTGCGATCGCTAAGAGGCCTCCCAGGACCCCCAAAAAATTCTTCCAATGAAAAGATTTCACATTCCTCATATTCAGCTGCCTTTCGTTGTTATAAAAAAGAAGTCCAGTGGAATTCTTAGCCTCTCAACTCGAGCGTGTCAGTTGGTATTTCGATTATGACGGCTCGCTGTGTCCTCATTTAGAAGTGTGGGAGAAACGAGTCTACGATCCCGAAAGAGTGGTAGCGCTTTTGGGGGCTTTGGCTAAAAAAAGTGCCAAGGTTTTGTGGAACACCGGCCGTAGACCTGAATCTTTGGGTGGGGTGCATCCGGAGTATTTAAAATATTCGGGATATTTCATTCAGGGGACGGCTTTTTGGGATGGAGAGCTCCAGGAGCGGCATTTACTCGTGAAGGAGCTCCCCCCAGGTTACATCACTAAGATGGAAGGTTTTTTTTCCGGACACCCTCGCTTTAAGCTCGAAAAAAAGCCAACGAGCTTACGTATTGCTCCGGGACCCCAGGTTTCGATGGATCAAATTCCTGAAATTTTAACTCAGCTCCCTGAGGGGGAACCTAGTCCCTGGGAGTGGATCGTGGGTCATCGAGGTGCTGAGCTTTTGCCCCGAGGATTTAACAAGGGTTCGGCAGTTGAAGATGGGCTTAAGAGATTCGGCGAGTCGCTTATTCCCATCGCCATTGGAGATGATTTGCTCGACAAGGCCGCGGTGGAAGTGGCGATTGCTCGCGGAGGCTATGCTTTTGTCGTGGGGGAATCGGTGGGATGGATCACGGAGGTGAAGCATCGCCCGGACCAAGTCTTTTTCTGCGAAAGTCCTGCGGATCTGCATGAGATGCTGTGGGATTTGTTGAAGTAGTTTTGAATACGTTTTTTATCGACCGCTTCTAGGGACTTTCGCTAGGTTTTGCCAAGATGGCATTAATAAGAAGCTTTCGAACTTTAGTCGGGACGATGATTTTCTATATCTATAGTTTTCCTGCGATGGCGAACTGTGCTTTCCCTTTAGGTGCTTCGCCAGAGTGGGATCCTGAACTTTTTTCGAAGCACTTCACTCGTTCGAGTCTTTCTCCTTATTTTGATAGAAATTTAGAAGAGGTGGTGACTTTATACCGAGGCCTTCCTGAAGAGAATTTTTCGCCCACTCATTTGGGAGAAGACTTTTTAATTTACACTTCGTTCTCCCTCGAGGACGCGATATCTTATGCGTCCCAGTTTGCCGATTCCCTTCGCCGTGGGGGCCGTAGAAGAGTCTTGGTGTTGAAGTTAAAAGTTCCGAAATCTCTTGTTTATAAAAAAAGTTCTTGGCCGGTACTCAGGTTGGAAGATGTGCCCCATTTAGGGACCTACTTGGAGGCCGTGGGCGTGATTAAACTCACACGAAGCTTGAGCGATTTTGTAGCTCGCCATCCCGGTGAGGACGAGCTGCTGATGGGGTTTTTCAGGCGGACTCAGCCCTTGTTTTTAGAGGGTGCCGGCCGAAATTGGCAAAATCCCAGCCGATGGAACTATTTGCCTTAGCTGATGGATGTCGGCATTTGAAAGACGCATTTCTTAGATCTAGCCTTTCGTCCTATGACAAAGTCACTTCGGTCTTTTTGCTTCACATCGTGGGCTTTGATTTTTTTTCTAAGTGGAGCGATGACCCAGGCCCAGCTGCCAACCCATCAACCCTTAGAACACTCGGTCTTGCGATCGGCGGAGGGAGTTTCATTTTTTTGGAACTACAGTCTTTTTGATGGATCACCCTCCTTGGGGTGCACCAGTTGCAATTCCCCTCGCTATGCCTCACCCCTAACTTTAACGCTTCGAGGAGTCCCAGATTCCGCTCAAAATGTTCGGGCTGTTTTGCTGGGACGAAATGAGAGCCAGATCATTGATTTACGACAAGTAGCGATCAACTCTTCTTGGACGGCTGACTTTCCATTTATAGCGGTCGCCGACTACGGGGTGCGCGGATCCTTTGTTTACGATTTGCAGGTGGCTATCGTCGTGGATGGACGATGGTTGCGAGACCCGATTTCTGGCACTCATAATTTTACCTTTAGTCTGGACCGTTGATTCACTCCGTCAATATGACGCCGTTGCTCCCTTAAGTCCTGTCCGGAATCTTCCGAATTTTAACTCGGAGGAAAATCATGAACATTCGTTTAACCATCGTTCTTTCGTTTCTAATGAGCGCATCAAGCTGGGCTCTCTCGGCTTCCCAGGTCAAAGAAGGCGACGTTATTCTACAGCGCTCGACGACTCGCCAGTCGCAGGCCATCGCGGATGCTACGCATTCCCAGTACACGCACGTGGGGGTGATAATCTTTAGGAGCGGAAAGCCTTACGTCTTTGAAGCGCGCCAAGGAGTAACCTTTCGCAGCCTCAGTGCCTTTTTGAGCACGGGTTACCAGGGTAAATATGTGTTGCGCCGCGTACGCGGAGGCTTGAGCGCCAATGCTTTGACGAAACTCAAGGCTCAAGTAGCTCGCTTTCAAGGAAAGCCCTACGATATTTATTTTGGTTGGGCCGACGATAAAATCTACTGCTCGGAATTGGTTTGGAAAATGTATGACAGAGCCTTAGGTATTAATGTGGGTCGATTGCAGCAACTGCGTGATTTCGATCTGACTTCACCGATCGTGCGCCAGATCATGCGGGAACGTTACGGAAATAATATTCCCTACGGCGAAACCGTCATTGCGCCGTCGGCCCTGGCCGAAGCCAGCAGTCTAGAAACTGTCGCTTCGAATTGGTTTTAATTCTTGTAATGCCCCATGGGGCGGGTATTCTTGAACTATGCAGGGGCTCAAAAAGCTTTTCATAGGGGGAATACTCGCCCCATTTTATTTTGTGACCGCAGCGGCGGTGGCCGATCGTCCGCGCGATGACAATGGCGTCCTCTATCACTGGCATTGTTTAGAAAGCCTGCGTACGCTGGATTCTTCCATTTATCCACTTGCTGATATCTCGCCAGGTGATGATTCCTCTCGAATGTTTATGTTCTTAGAAAGTGACGTCGACACCAAAACGGAATGGGTGCGCTTTTTGGGCCAAGAGGATTTCTATGCGGGCAACCTATCCAAGGTAAAATCTCGTTATAAAGAAAGCACGACGAAGTTTTATGAATTGGGTTGGGAGCTGAAGGGGAAAAAAGGAAAGACCCGGGAATACCTACTTTCGATGCAAGTTGACAGCCTGACGCCTACCAAAGCCAAGTACAAATCCCACACGGATACCGACACAGATTGGCCGGAAGACCATCAAAAAGCCCTGCAAGACCTCCCGATTGAGCCCGAACTCAACAAAGCCGCTTGGGACAAATTAGAGCAGAATATTTCAGCCAAGCTGCTTGATTTAGCTCTTGCCCCCGAGGAACAAAAGCAAGATGAGAAAAGACGCCAAGTTCTCTTCGACGTTAATAAAGTCGAATCCAAGAAATTTATGAGAGAGAGGTTGGGCCTCATTTTTGAAAAGTGCGAAAAAATTCAAAGTCAGGAAGTGAGCGCCGCCATAGAAAAAGTAAAGATTGCACTAGCGGCCAAAGCCGAAGCGGCTCAAGAAAACGAACACCTTAGTCCGCCTAAGAAATAGCCTCAAAAAGAAAAATCCCGGATCTCCTTACGGAAATCCAGGATTCGTTCTTATTAAAATTAGATTTTAATATTAGAGCGGCGAGAGGTGCTTGTTTACAAGCTTAGTCATCTCGAACATCGATACGGTCTTTTTGCCGCCGAAAACAGCCTTGAGGGCGTCGTCTGCGTTGATGTTGCGGCGCTCTTTGGCATCTTGAAGGTTGTTCTTCTTGATGTAAGCCCAAAGCTTTTTGGTGACTTCAGTGCGAGGAATTGGCTTGGTGCCAACAACTGCAGCGAGTTGCTCACTCACGTTCATGGGGGCCATGAACTTAGCATTGGGTTTGCGCTTTGTAGCAGTTTTCTTCGCGGGCTTCTTGGCTGCTGCCTTTTTAGCCGGTTTCTTAGCTGCTTTTTTTGCGGGTTTCTTTTTTGTTTTAGTTGCCATCTTCTTCGTTTCTCCTCGTTTGGGATGTTTTATCGTTCTACACGATTTTTCATTCTAACAATAGTCGCGCAATTTTTTTTTCACTGCTAAATTTCATTGTTACAATGTCAGAGATTCTAAGTGAAAAAATTCTAATTACAACTCCTATCTATTATGTGAACGCAAAGGCTCACCTGGGTCATGCCTACACCACCATTTTAGGCGACACCCTTGGCCGCTACTACCGACAGAGGGGAAAAGAGGTTTTCTTCCTTACGGGAACGGACGAGCACGGAGAAAAAATTGCTGCATCGGCACAAAAGCGTGGGGTGAGTCCCCAGGAATTTGTGAATGAAACATCAGCTTCTTTCGAGAGGACCTGGAAGACCTTGGACCTTCACTTCGATCGCTTCTACCGTACCACCCAGCCCTCCCATTACACTCTTGTGCAAAATGCTCTCCAATATCTCAAGCAAAAGGGTGAAATTACCTTCGCTAGCTACACGGGTAAGTATTGCGTGGGATGCGAACGTTTTCGCACTGACCAGGAATGGAATGAGCAGGGGCTCTGTCCGGACCATCTCAGCCCTCCAGAGATGCGGGAGGAATCCAATTATTTTTTCAAAATGAGTCTTTATCAAAAGAGACTCAAAGAATTTTATGAGCAGAATCCAGGGGTCGTAGAGCCTCGAGGCTACCTTAGAGAGCTTTTGAGTTTCCTCGACCAACCCCTCGAAGATTTGTGTATTTCCCGACCCACCAGTCGCCTGGAATGGGGTATTCCCCTCCCTTTCGACAATAAATTTGTAACGTATGTGTGGTTTGATGCTCTTCTAAACTACCCGGGAGGAGTGGGTTTTGAAGGTCGGGCTCCAGGGGAAAACCCCAACTTTCGTGAAGATCTTTGGGCCAATACCCACCATTTGATTGGCAAAGACATCCTCAAAACGCATGGGATTTACTGGCCGACGATGTTGATGGCGCTGGGACTTCCGCTCTTTCAACGCCTGGAAGTGAATGGTTACTGGCTTATGAACGATATCAAAATGAGCAAAAGCCTGGGCAACGTGGTGGATCCGGTAGAGATGAAAGACAAGATTGGAATGGACGCCTTTCGTTTTTATCTTTTGCGTGAAATGTCTTATGGAGCAGATTCAAGCCTGAACTGGGAATCTGTTGTAGGTCGGGTGAACGCCGATTTGGCCAATGGCATTGGCAATTTGGCCTCGCGGGTTTTGACTTTGGTGCATAAAAACTTAGAGGCGCGCGTGCCCTCGCGCAAAGGACGTGAAGACTACGAAACCAACCTTTTGCAGGAAGTGCATGGACTGGTCCCTGCCTTTGCCAGGGACTTCGAAGCCTGCCGCTATCACATGGCCTTAGCGTCCTTCGGTGAGGCCGTGGCAAAATGCGATCGCTATATCAACGATCAAAAGCCCTGGGCCTTGGCCAAGGACCCGGCCCAAAAAGATCGCTTAGCCGCTGTACTGGGTACGGCCATGGATGCCCTTTGGACGCTTTCTGTGGTGGGTGCTTCTTTCTTGCCGGAAGGATGCCGTGCTTTAAGCAAGGCCTTGGGTCGAGAAAGTGAAGAATCTCCAGACTGGGAAAGTGCCGAGCAATTTTTGCCGGAAGGAAGCTTATTGGGCGAGGTGCCACGCCTTTATCCGCGTTTGGATTTGACGGTGCTTAAGGGGACTTCGACTTAAGAAAATCTTTTCGGGCTCCGGCAAAAAGTTCGTAAAGAAAAAATCCAATGGGGATGTCCCCGCTTTTTAAACTCAGTTTTCGCTGGGCTTTAAAACCCACAGCTTTGGCATGCTCTCCTAGGGGCAAAACCAGACCCAAACGAGCGGGAGCGCAGTTGTGTTTCACATGTCGGGCGAAGTCGCTCAAAAGCTCCTGGGATTTTTTTTGATCGGAGAGACGTTCACCGTAAGGTGGGTTGGCCACAATCAAGGTGTTTTTGATGTTGATCTCAAGGGCGTTTCCTTTATGTACGCTGATGTCTTTTTTAAGGCCGGCCTTTTCTACATTGGACCTAGCCACCTCTACCGAGTTTAAGGAAATATCAGAGGCCATGATGCGGTAAGGAGCCCGCTCCAATTTTTCGCTTTTTGCCTTAGTCATGACTTCTCGCAGCAGACTTTCACCTTCGGGAAAGAGCTTCGCGAAGCGGTAGGATAGGGGACTGCGTAGCAATCCCGGGGCAATGTTGCGGGCAATGAGTCCAGCCTCAATGGCGAGGGTACCGCTCCCACAAAAAGGATCCACCAAATCTTCTTGGCCCCGAT
This sequence comes from uncultured Bacteriovoracaceae bacterium, assembly GCA_964477895.1. Classification (GTDB taxonomy): domain Bacteria; phylum Bdellovibrionota; class UBA2428; order UBA2428; family UBA2428; genus CAYZFQ01. The sequence goes on from CAYZFQ010000014.1 coordinate 35,110, forward strand.
AACCGCAAAAACGTAGGAAGGCGGCCGCTTTATTTTCCCGAATGGGAGCCTCTGAGCCCTCTTGGCGGTAACCGCGCAGATGCAGGGGGGCGCCCGTGAGGTCAAGCGAAACCTCGCATTTGCCCTGATTAAAAAAAGCTAAAATAATCGCGTCTGGATTTTTTCGGTCCACCGAGGGCCGTTCCAAAGCTTTTTTGCGAAATTCATCGCAGATGGCATCTTTAATTTTTAAAGGAGCAAAACTTTGGGCCATCCCCTCCACCGTGCCGTTCACTTCAACAGCAAAGCTTTGGGCGGGACTAAAGTACTCGTACCAAGGAATGCGTCGTACTTGATCATAAAGCATCTCCGGATTCTTGGCCGAAAATGTTTTGAGAGATAAAAGCAAGCGCGATCCAAGGCGAGAGTGAACTAGCAAGCGAGCGGCCATGGCGCCGTCGCATTGTCCTCTTAAGATACCCGGCCCTATTTCCCAATGACCTGCACCCAACTCCTTGAGCTCGTCGGCTAAGAGTTCTTCGAGTCCGGGGGCGCAGCTAAATAAAAAAGTTTTTTCAGTCATGAATCCTTCATCCAAAGCGAGAGCACTTCGTGATGCGGAGTCGCTGGGAAGGCATCGACACTGGACCACTGCAAGAGCCTAAAACCCGCCTCCCTGATGAGACGGCTGTCCGTGAGTAACCCGTTTTGGTGACAGTGGAAAGTTAAAATGTAACGAGGTGGGGCTACCCCTTCCCGGAGTCGGCCAAAGAGCTTATTGAAGCCTGGTCGGGGAGGGTCGGCAATCCACAGCTCAGCCGCGGGAAATTTTTCGTTCTCTGCAGTTTGGTGGGCCACTTGGATTCCTGGCATAAAACGAGCCGCATTTCTTTTGAGAAGTTCTGCCGAAGGGGAGTCAAATTCAGAGGCCCAGGCCCTTTCTCCTTGGAAGCGTGAATAAAATGCGGCGCTGAGATTCCCATAACCCGCCCCCCACTCACACCAGCTCAGTTGAGGGGGAAGTCGACTCTCCTCCATAAGATCAAAGGCCGTGGCGATAAGGGCGCGATTCACCTCAGAGCTGGGTTGGGAAAAAATGGCTTGAGTGGATTCCAAAAGAATTTCTCGGTTGGCCGAATCAAAGGAAGGGAGCCAGCATCGGGGGGTGGCGCTCAAAAATTGCAAATTCCCTTCGGCATCCATGCTGAGTTCTTTGTGCTTTTGTCCGAGCTCAACCACAATATTTTGGGCCATCAGGGCCCGCAAAAACCGCTCCTCAGCCAGAAGATTTTTAATATCTAAGTTCGCACAGTCTATCCAAATTCCACGCAGGCCCTGCCAGCCCGCCCTAAAGCGAATTTGGGCCATGGCTAAGGGGGCCTTAAGTTCCATCCAAACCGACATCATTTCCTGAATGGCGGGCACGGGGGTGTCTGCCTCGGTAAGGGGATAAAAGCGAAAGTTCCCCTCCGGACCGGCGGGGCCGCGGATGCCTAAGTTTTCGCCATTCCACATCAGATCAAAGCGAGAACGTTCGCCGATGGCTTCGGGTCGCAGCATTCGCAGGCAGCCTTGGCCTAAAATTTCAGCACTGATGAGATTTTTTTCTCGGTGGCGACGATCGACAAGTTCTAAGTTTTCCCCGAGATGAAATGACTCCAGCATCAGTCTCAATTATCATTAGGGCATGCAGTGGCAACTTTTTATCCGACATGCCCACCGGGATACGGAAAATCGGCGCCTCGACAACGGACTTTCCAATAAGGGGCGCCGGCAATGCCAGGAGCTCGTAGACTACCTAAGTGAACTTAGAGTTCCTCGTATTCCCGTGCAGATTATATCGAGTCCGATGCGTCGATGCCTCGAAACGGCTGACGCCGTCTCTAAATGGGCAAAGATCCCCGTTGAGGTAGATGAGCGCTTAGAAGAGCAGAGAAAAAACGAAAAAGACCTGCACTTCTATGCTCGGATTCAAAATTTCTTTTACGACTACGAAGTAAAATCAAGGATTTGCATTGTCAGCCATGGGGACGTCCTTCCCCTCTTCGCCCGGCTGGCTGGAACTTCGATAGATGATATCAAGAAAGGTGATCTTTTCTGGTTAGAAAACAAAATCTTGCGTGGCTTAAACGACGTTGCTAATTCTAAGGCCTCATGAAGGATGTTCACCCCTTAAAGAGAAAATCCGTTAAACCGTCGAGCAGTACGGTTCGAGGCATGCTCCCAGCTCGTCAATTCCGAGCCCTAGACGCCGCCATGCAGAGCCTGCGAGCGGCAGGACTTCGTTTTGAATGGCAGTGGCGAGATAGAGACATTGGCTGGGTTTGCTCGGGACTTTACGAGGACATTACCTTTTGCGAATTGCATCCGGCGGAGACACCCCTCATTGGCCAAGTGCGACTCCCGGCTAAGATGTTAAAAAAGGCTTTGGTTGCCGAGGCCGTCCCTTCCCGATTTGTTGGAATTTTAAAGAGTGCCCTCGATAAGGATGGCACCGATAGTCTTTACGAATTTGAACTTGAAACGACTCCGCAGCGAGATTTGCTTTCGGATTTCATCGAGGCGCTCCAGACTTTGGTGGATGTTAAGGCTTCTTAGTAAAGCAAGTCGTTAATAGTTTTTTAGAAACTCAGGTCCTGCAAAGCATTCACCGAATCCAGCGCGCCCAAAGTATCTTGGTTCCCACGATACTGCGCTGAAAGCGCTTCTTCGCCCACAAACTCCAAGCTATCTTTAATGCCCGCACCTAAGAGCCACGGCGAGCCCAGCGTGTGTCCCCCAATGCGGTGACTTAGAACCCAACGTTCCTGGGCATCAATCACTGTATTCTCCTGGAACAGATTTTGAATAATAAATCTTCGCAAAGATTTTTGCAGCGAGGTCACTTCTTTGGGATCCAGCAAAAGTTCTCGGTGCACATGAGTGAGGGTTTTAAGCAGGAACTTGTTTTCAGGACTTCGAGCAAGCGCCGCAAAGCAGAGGTAGCGGCTGCCACCATGTTTGATTGGAATAGCCAAGACATGTTCTACTGGGATCTCGGCTAAGAGCTGCGGTTCCACATCAAACAACATGTCGAGGCCCAAGCCTCCGCGAAAATCTTGGGCGCTCATTTGAAACTTGGGATTGGCGACCAAATATTCTTGGGCTTCGAGTTTGCCTACGGCATTTTGGAAGGCTGTGAGTCCGGCTGCCCAAATCACTTTTTTAGCTAAGAAACTTTGCTTAGAGCTTTCGAGTTTCCAGTGAGAGGTGGAGTCTTCTAGGCGGCTCAAGCGACTAATGGGGCATAGACTTTTCACGGCCACGTCCACTTCGGCTTCTTCCATGCCGAGATACATGATTTTATTTCCCTGCAGGTACATTTCCCATTGCGGAAGCTGTCCAATCCAGTCGTTATCTTCCCATTTTACTTCACTGGCAGGGAGCCATTCGCGTTCCCACCTCACTCGGGCTTCCTTAAGTTCCGTTCCCGTTTTCAATCGGTCTAAAGGGACCTCCGACACGGGTAATAAGTGCAACCCCGAGTGGGCCTTGCCCCCCAGGCGATCTCCTGCCTCCAGAATGAGAATTTGCATCGAGGGGTGACGTTCTTGGAGTTTTCGTGCGGCCAGGGTGCCCGAAGGCCCGGCTCCTACAATGATGGTTTCGAGAACTGATTCCGACATGATTTCGTTTTTCCCCACCTGTTATTTCAGGTTCATTAACTGAGTGCGAATTTGTTCCGCATCCAACTTTAAGTCCACTTTATCTTTGGCTGTTTGGATCTCGCCCATCAACTGATTTTCCAGCTGAGCCGTTTCCGCCCAGAGTTGGCCTAAGCCTTTGCCTTTAAGCGCTCGGGGGCCTGATCGATTTTGGAGGTCGATAGCAGCGTAAACTTCTAAGAGGTGTCGCATATGCTGGAGGATTTTTAGCTGAAGATCGGGATAAAAGGACACGCTGCGTGTGATAGCCGTTTGCTGGTCCATAGCTTCCTGAATGCGGTTTTTCCATTCGGGGCCGGCCGTAAGCCACTCCCGTCCTGTTTTAGGATTGGTGGCTAGCTTACCGAGGCGTTGGAGCTCGGCTGAAGCCGCTAAGAGCTCGGCGCTGCGACTTTGCAGGCTGGCTCGTTCTTTTTCGGAAAGCATCGTTCGCTCTGACTGAATGTTTTCATAAGATTTGTTTAGCTCGGTATTGCTGGGCCACTGGCCGAGATCAAAAGTGATTTCGCCCAAGTAGGATTTTGCAAGGGGAGAAGTCGAATTAGCCTTAGCCATCAAGTGGTAGGTGCCAGGTGGCAATTCATTCCCCTCTATGCTGAGGGGGCCCACATTAAAGAGTCCGTCAACCAGAGGGACCCGTAAGAACCAAACCCGAGGCAGGGCAAAGAGATGTTTTTCGGGGTCAGGAAATACGGCTACCCAAAGCGATTCTGCTTTAAGGAGGGGGGAAACCGCGCCGACTAAAATAGGTCGAAAGTTGCCAAATTGCTTTGAGGCTAAGCGGAAGGGCGGGGAATTGCGATCCGAGGAGCTGCGCAATTCCAGAAGTTCTTTCCAGGGGAAATCTGCAGAGACCGGCACGGCGAGGGTGGGAGTCCCCTCGGGACTCTCAACTTTGAGATCCTTTTGGCGGGCTAATTCAGCTGCTGCCCGCTTGTTTTTTTCTAGGAAGAAGAACACGGCACCCGCGGCACAAACCAAAAGTAGAAGGAAGCTTACGATGCGTAAAACTGGAGGCCGAGCCTTGCCCGTGGGCTTGGGATTTGGGGCGGTCTTCGCCTCTACTGCAGCGACTGAAAGTTGTTCTGCTGGGACTGGAGCCGTCTCTGGGATGGCTTCAGGGCTTGGCTCAGGGCGGGGTAGGTTAAGGATTTTGGCGCTTTGGAGGGTCTGAGACCGCGTAAATAAAGGGATTTCACTTAAGAGGGTCCAATCTGGCATCCCTTCGGTGTAAACATAGGCCGTTCCATCAATTTCCCCGGCTTCATAGCGAGAATTGACATCATTTTCTTCGATAGGTCCGAATTCTTTTTCTTTAAAATATATGAACCATTGACGCCCAGGATCGCTTTGCATGTTGTGGAGTATAGTCGCAGGATTTGGGGCAGAAAAGGGAAGTCGTGAGGAAAGTCGATGGGGAACATGGATCTGACGCACTTTTTCCTATTTTGACAACAAATTCGACGGGGCACTACTACAGTGGGGTAATCCCATGAATTCAAGGCGCACGCCAATAAACTCCTCTTCGCCCATTTCGACAAATTTGGGCCGGTGGCTGTGTTTTATTGCCGGTACGATCTATGCCCTCTGGTGGTTCATCGTAAAACACGAAATGCCCACAGCCTTTAACCCCGGGATCAGTCGTATTGGGGTGGTCTTAACTTTTTTCGTTCCCCTCTTGGCTAGTTTTTTTGTTCCGATTGTAAAACGTCGGATCCAAGGATTTTTTTACTTGGGCTGTTGGGTCTTGACCGCCCATTATTTTTACCTCTTTTTGTATAATGCAGGAGATATTTTTTGGGTACTGGGTGCCTATATAACCATCTGTGCCCTCAGCATGACCTTCTTTAGTCGGGTAGGTCTGCTCACTTATTCTATGATGTGCCTCATCTTAGGGGGCATGATGGTTTATTCCACCTCAGGCGTGGCTTCGATTTTTTATCCGGGACTCGTTACCATTTTGTTGCAGGCGAACGTGGGGTTAAATTTCCGATTCAAATTGCTTAAGGAATTGGCCGAAAGCACCAAACGCTTTGAGTTCCTTTTTAATTCAAATTTCGAAGCGATAGCTCTTTTGGAACGGGGTCATATTGTAGACTTTAATTTGGCCTTTGAGCGGATGTTTGGTCGAAGCAAGGAAGGGTTTCTGTCCAAAAATATATTGGACTTGATCAATGCGCGCGATCGGACCTCAGTAGAAAAGGCCTTAGAGTTTAGCAGCGACCGGCCCCTCGAAGTTTTTGGAATTGCCAGAGATGGGCGCCTGTTTCCAGTGGAATTGCGGATGAAAACGATCGCGATTCGCGGCAAAAAATTACAATTTGTGGCCTTTCAGGATTTGTATTTCAAAAAGCAAGCGGAGCGTGAGCGAATCAAAATGGAGGCCGCACAGGAGGCCGTTCGGATTCGAGACGATTTTATTTCGATTGCCGCGCACGAGCTCCGCACTCCGCTGACTTCGGTCAAATTGCAGACTGGCTTAGTTATGAAGCAAATAGGGCGAGTGGGCGGCCCCGCCCTTCAGGGCGAGCAAATTGAAAAATTTGTGACACAAGTGGACCGCCAGGCCAATCGCCTCACCCGATTGGTGGACAATATCTTGGATGTTTCCCGGCTGTCTATGGGGCGCTTGAGTCTACGCAAAGAGGAATTCGATTTTAGCAAGTTGTTGCGAGATGTGATCCAATCTTTGTCGGCCCAAATCCAGAGTTCGCGCACCGAGATCAAACTGATTTGCCCCGAAAACCTTTCGCTCTTTGCTGATAAATTGCGGCTTGAACAGGTGCTGATCAATCTGCTTACCAATGCTCTCAAATATGGGGCGGGGCGACCCGTGACCATTCATGTGGAATCCCCTGGTTCCACTCTTAGCATCAGTTTTCGTGACGAAGGGGTGGGTATTGCTGCAGAAAATTTAGAGCGGATATTCTATCGTTTTGAACGTGCTATTTCTGCTGATGAGATTAGCGGCCTAGGCCTGGGTCTTTATATTGCACGCCAAATTGTGGAAGCTCATGGCGGCCAGATCACAGTTCAAAGCGAGCTGGGTAAGGGGTCCAATTTCAGTATTCAGTTGCCTTTGCACCATGAGGAGGGACGTCTTAGTTAGGCCTCAAACCTATACCCCACACCCGGTTCTGTAATGATAAGTTTAGGAATGGAAGGATTCGCCTCAATTTTTCGTCTTAGATTGTTAACGTAGACTCTGAGGTAGTGCATTTGATCCCCCGCTTGGCTTCCCCAAATTTTTGCTAAAATGGCTTGATGAGTGAGCACCCTCCCACGGTTTCTAATAAAAAGCTCCATGAGTTCGAACTCCGTCGCGGTCAGGTGAACTTCTTTCGAATCGACTAAAACTTTATGAGATAAAAAGTCTACTTTCAGGTGAGCCGCCTCAAAATGAGTGCCTGCAAAACTGGGGTCGAGTCCGGATAAAGAATGTCGGCGCAGCACCGCCTGAATTCGTGCGATCAAGACCGGCGTTACAAACGGCTTCGTCACATAGTCATCGGCGCCCTTTTCCAAAGCTTCAACTTTGAGGGTGTCGTCGTCTTCAACGGTGAGCATGATCACGGGTACTGAAGAAAAACTTCGCAATTCTCTAAGAGTTTCGATCCCACTCATTTTGGGGAGGCCAACATCGAGCAAGACGCAAGTGGGCTCCTCCCTTTGCGCCATTTCTAAGGCCTCTTCTCCCGACATTGCCTTCACCAAGGTCCATCCGCTCTCAGACAGAGCGTATGCTAAAAGTTTCTGGATTTGAGCTTCATCATCTACGATGAGAATCTTGACCTTGCTTTGAGATGGATTTTTTCCCATTGGTGACTTTATTTACTCCCTATTTGCCTTGGGAAAGCTCAGTGTCGCTTTGAATCCTTTGGGGCCATCTTCCCGGTTGCCCACCTTAATCTCACCTGACATGGCCGACATCAATCCAGAGCAAATCGAAAGGCCCAGGCCTAGGCCGCCCGGTATGCTCGGATGTTCTCGTGCAAACCTCTCAAAAAGTCTTGGAGAAAACTCTGAAGATACTCCAGTCCCCTCATCCACCACCTCCAAAGCAATTGTCTTCTGGCTTTGGAATCCATGTATCTCAAGGGTTGAGTCGGGCGTGGAATACTGAATGGAATTGACCACAAGATTTCGCAAAACATCAGCCAGCAAAATGAAGTCGGCTTTTATCAAAGGGAGATCGGCAATTCCCTCAATGATAATTTTGCGATGACCCAGGCGTTCTTCCAGTCGTCCCAAAACCAGACCCACCACATCTTCAACGGAAACCCATTCGGACTTTGACTCAAGTTTTCCGGATTCGAGTCGTGACATGTCGAGGAGTTCATCCACCACATGGGAAAGTCTGGCGCCAGATTGCAAGACATCTTTGGAAATCGCACCCAAATCAGGATCATTTTGGATGAGTTTCGATTCGGCGATGGCTTGGGCCCCGCCCAGCATGGAGGTGAGGGGTGTTTTAAACTCATGAGAAATGGAGCTAAACAGCGCCTTCTGAAGTTTGGAGGACTCTTCTAGAGCTTTAGTGCGGGCCCGAAGTGCAAAATAATGTTTCTTTTCAAGAAACTGCGATAGCTGCCTGGCGATGGCCTCAAAGAGTCCCTTTTGGGAATAATCTATTCGAGTGTCATTATTCGCACTCGAAAAGAAGCCAAGGACGCCAAAAACATCATTCCCTGAATAAAGGGGAAAATAAATTCCCTTGGCTTCAGGAAGCGTTTCGGTGGATTTTCCTGAGCGTCTTAAGTTTGAAATTGACCAATTGGCTACGGCGATCTCTCGGGAATTCAAGTCATGCTTACCTTCAGGCCTCAGTAAAAAATCGATATTTTCGGAGCCATCTCGAAGGTAAAAAGCAGGTGCAAACTTAATCTGAGCTTTGATGAGTTCAGAGAGTGAGTGCAAGACATCGGAGAGGACGGTTTTTTCTGAAAAAATCTTAGAAACCTCAAAAAGGAAAGTGGCTTTGGCCTCTCGTTCTTTGTAGGCCATCTCGCGGGCACGGGACTTGTGAGTCAGTGAACCAAGGACAATAGCCATAGCAAAAAATAAAACAAGGTGAATGAAGTCTTCCTTTTGAGAGATGAGAAAAGTGAATTTGGGGGAAATAAAAAAGAAGTTCCAAGATACGGCACTCAGAAATGAAGTTAAATATATGGGCCCGCGACCTGTAAAAAGGGACTGATAAAGAACGGCAAAGATAAAAACCAGGCCCACGCCTCGATATCCAATAATCGGAAGTGCCAGTTGAAGTCCTGCGGTGGTTACAGCCGTATTTAGTAATGAAAATAAATATTCGCCCGGCCCTGATTTCACTCTCAGCTTCACAAGTTGCAGCAGCGTAGGACTTTTGATGGCCTCGGTCGTGACGAGGGAAATGGTGAAGTGCTCTTTTTGCCTGAAGAGGACCTCGACTGGAGATTCAGGTGCCAAAAGTTTATGAAGGAAACTCATCTGAGGTCGGCCCAGCACGATCTCAGATATCTGCCTCTCTTTAGCCACCCCAAGTATGGCTTCGGATACATTCGGAGAGCTCACCGTAATTATTTCAGCTCCGAGATGTTTGGCGAGTTCAATGTTTTCATCAAGGAGTTTGCTGTCTGCAGCCGAAAGGCTAGCGCCGTTATCTACATAAACGGCCATCCAGGGGGCTTCCAAATTGAAAGCCTTGTTTCGAGTCCAGCGCAATAATTCCGTTGCGCTGGGGCTCGGCCCAATGGCCACTAGTAATCTATCGTGAGTCCTCGTTTTTTGTGGCAGGTCAAAGCGAGATACGGCCTCTAAAACTTCTCGGTCTACTCGCTCAGCTGTGAGCCGTAGGGCCATTTCTCTGAGTGCCGTAAGGGTAGCTTTTTTGAAGAAACCTTGGAGGGATCTTTCTATTTTTTCTTTGGGATAGATTTCACCACGTTCAAGCCGGGTCAAAAGCTCATCGGGCGGAAGATCTATGAGCTCGATTTGATCAGCCCGGTCGAGAAGGGAATCGGGAACACTTTCTTTGATGTCGACGCCCGATAAGGTTTTTACAAGGTCAAGTCGACTCTCAAAATGCTGAACATTGATTGTGGTGTAAACATCAATCCCAGCCCGAAGAATCTCTTCAACGTCCATAAATCTTTTGGCATGACGAGAGCCTGGAGCATTGGTATGGGCCAGTTCATCAATCAATACCAAGTCGGGATGGCGTTTTAGAATGGCGTCTAGGTCCATTTCCTCGAGTTCGGTGCCCCGGTACGGAATTTTCTTGCGCGCGATGATCTCAAAACCTTGGGTGAGTTCTTGGGTACGAAGTCTTCCGTGAGTTTCAACAAGTCCGATGACCACGTCTCGCCCATCTTTTTTCAGGGCATGGGCGCTTTCAAGCATGGCACAAGTTTTACCAACCCCAGCCACCATTCCGATAAAAACTTTAAGCTTGGCTTTCTCTGTGGCCATGAAAGAGATTCTATTTCCTTAATTGCCGCAAAGCGAGATTTAGCTTGAGGACATTGACTGTGGGTCGGCCGAAGACACCCAAGAGAGACGGCTCTGTCATTTGCTCGACAAGGTTCTTCAAAAGGTCTGCGGATATCCCACTGGAGCGCGCAATGCGGCCAATCTGGAACCTTGCAGCCTCAGGACTGAGGTGAGGGTCAAGACCGCTTCCGGAACTCAACAGCAGCTCATAGGGAATGGAATCCTCAGTCAGGTATATCTTCCGAGCCTCCATGATTCGATCGCTAAGCTTTTGACTGGTGGGACCCAGGTTGGAGGCACTGGTTGGGACACTTTGGTAGTCGGAGTTCGATGGTCGAGGCCAAAAAGCATCCGGGGCGCTAAACTTCTGGGCCAAGAGCTCGGAACCCACGCTTCGATCTTGGTCTTTTACAAGGGACCCTTGGGCTTTGCTTTGAAAAAGTCCTTGTCCAATAAAAGTTACCGCTAGTGGATAGAAGACACCCGTCACTAAAGTCATCACTATTAAAAATCGAATCGACTGAATAAAAATCTTTCCCATAAAATCTCCTTAAATAAGTCCTATACCGACCAAAATGAGGTCCACCACTTTGATGCCGGCAAAGGGAGCAATAAGGCCCCCGATTCCATAAACGAAAAAGTTTTTCATAAAAATCTGACTGGAGGGCTTGGCTTCGTATTTAACTCCTTTGAGGGCTAGCGGGAGCAGTAAAATAATAATGATGGCATTAAATACCACCGAGCTCAGTATGGCAGATTCCGGAGAGTGAAGTTTCATGACGTTGAGATGAGAAAGAACCTGTGAGTTTCCATATAGAGAAAGAAACATCGCAGGAATAATTGCAAAATATTTTGCTACATCATTAGCCAAGCTAAATGTGGTTAAGGCACCTCGAGTCATGAGGAGTTGCTTTCCGATTTCTACAGTTTCAATGAGTTTCGTAGGATCGGAATCGAGGTCCACCATATTGGCGGCTTCTTTTGCTGCCGGAGTTCCACTATTCATGGCCAGTCCCACATCGGCCTGTGCTAGGGCCGGGGCATCATTGGTTCCATCTCCCACCATGGCCACCATGTGTCCTTTGGCTTTTTCTTCATTGATTCGCTCCAGCTTTGCCTCAGGTGTGGCTTCCGCGAGAAAGTCGTCCACACCCGCTTCAGCTGCGATTGCGGCTGCCGTTATGGGATTGTCTCCTGTAATCATCACAGTTTTAATTCCCATCTGCCTGAGTTGGGCAAAGCGGGTCCTGATACCGGGCTTGATGATGTCTTTGAGATAGATGACACCCAAGACTTGCTTGGATTTTGCGACGACAAGAGGCGTTCCTCCTTTGATGGCCACTGATTTTACTTTGGCATCCAGATCGGGGGGCCAGATTCCCCCTAGGTTTTCAACAAACTTTTTCAGGGAATCCCCCGCACCTTTTCTAAGTTGCTCTCCCGTGCTGAGGTCGATGCCACTGAGTCGTGTTCGAGCGCTAAATTCCACCGGTGCTCCTTCAAGAGGAGTTAATTGAAATCCGAATTTTTCAGAGGCCAGTTTTACAATTGATTTTCCTTCAGCGGTTAGGTCTGAAAGTGAAGCCTGGCAGGCGACTTGAGCGAGGTCTTTTTCGGAAACCCCATGAGCGGGAATAAATTCTGCAGCCATACGATTTCCCAGTGTAATGGTTCCGGTTTTATCAAGAAGGAGAACATCTACGTCACCAGCAGCTTCCACGGCACGGCCACTCATAGCGAGTATGTTTCGTCTTAGGAGCCGATCCATTCCGCTAATCCCAATAGCCGATAAAAGACCCCCAATGGTTGTGGGTATCAAGCACACAAGTAGAGCAATGAGCACGGTCCAACTGAGATCTACTTGGGCATAGTTGCCAAAAAACTTAAGACAGAAAATCACTAGCAAAAATAACACTGTCAAAATCACAAGCAGAAGTGAAAGGGCCAATTCATTGGGAGTTTTTTTTCTCTCAGCGCCCTCCACCAAGGCAATCATTTTATCGAGAAAGGAGTCCCCTTCATCTACCGTGATTCGAACTTTAATTTGGTCGCTGAGGACCATGGTTCCTCCGGTGACAGAGCTTCGATCTCCGCCCGCTTCCCTAATGACCGGGGCAGATTCTCCGGTAATGGCAGATTCATCGACACTGGCAATACCCTCAATAACTTCTCCGTCACGCGGAATAAGATCTCCGACTTCGCAGACCACCACGTCGTCTCGTTTAAGATCTTGGGCCCATTTTTTAACCGTGTTTCCGTTGACCAGAACTCGGCATTCGCTACGCGACTTGGACTGCTTTAAGCTAGCGGCCTGCGCCTTTCCGCGGCCTTCTGCGATAGCCTCAGAAAAATTGGCAAAGAGGACTGTGAACCAAAGCCAGATGGCAATCTGAATTTCAAATCCAAAACTTTGACCCGATATCATTCGGGAGAGAGTCGATAAGCTCACAATAATGGCCCCCAGAACGACGATGAACATAACGGGATTTTGTATTTGATCTTTAGGATTCAATTTTCTGAGGCTATCCCAGCTCGCCTGTTTAAGGAGATCTGAGGTCCAAAGTGAAGATGAAGTTTGTAATTTGCTCATATCAAATGCTCCTAAAAAAGAACGCCTTTTAGCATTAAAAAGTGCTCGGCAATGGGACCCAGTGCCAGCACAGGAAGGAAGGTGAGGGCACCGATGATAATAACGACTCCCGTTAGCAGAAGCACGAAACTCCCTCCTGAAATGGGAAAGGTGCCAAGAGATTCTGGAGCGGTTTTTTTAAGGCTAAGACTCGCGGCAATATTTATAACCGCTAGAATGGGAACAAATCTCCCCACAATCATGCAAAGGCTCAATGCCATATTATAAAAAGGAGTGTCTACACTAAGTCCGCCAAAGGCCGAGCCGTTGTTGGCGCTGGCCGAGGTGAAGGCATAAAGAATTTCACTAAGGCCGTGAGGGCCGAAATTACTCCGAGAACTGAGGGCAGCCGGCAACAGCAAGGCCAATGTTGTTCCCAAAAGAATGCACACGCTCGGAGCCAAGACACCCACCGCGGCCCACGCGACTTCTTTGGATTCAATTTTTTTGCCGAAATATTCTGGACTTCGGCCAACCATAAGGCCTGCCAGAAACACGGCAAGAAGGACAAAAAGTATCATTCCGTAAAGACCCGATCCGGCCCCTCCAAAGATGACTTCTCCCAGCATCATATTTACGAGAGCCATCAGCCCCGCTAGAGGAGAAAAACTATCGTGCATAGAATTTACAGAGCCGTTGGAAGCGGCAGTGGTGACGACCTGCCAGAGTGTGCTCGTGCCAATTCCAAAGCGAGTTTCTTTGCCTTCAAAAAACGGAAGATTTCCTATTGCGGTATTGAGGCCACTCTCACTCCAAAGTGCGAAAGTTAAAATCGGGATGAGAACGATAAACATCGTGTAAAGCAGAGCACGCGCATGGGCTTTTTTGGCGGTGAGTTCTCCAAAGGCCACGACACAGGCCAGAGGCAAGAGTAAAATCGACAATAGCTGAAGGAAATTACTTAAGGCCGTGGAATTCTCAAAAGGATGGGCGCTGTTGACTCCAAAGAAGCCTCCACCATTTGTTCCCAATTGTTTGATGGCAATTTGAGAGGCGGCCGGACCACCTGGAATCAAAGTCTTCGCGCCTTCAAGTGAGGTGGTCTCAATATAGTGAGAAAAGTTTTGAATCACACCTTGGCTAACTAAGGCCACCGCCAACACTAAAGATAGAGGTAGAAGAATGTAAACCGTGACCCGAGTCAGGTCTTCCCAAAAATTTCCGAGCCGGTCGACTTGTTTGGAAATAAGGCCACGCGCCAAAGCGGCCATCACGGAAATTCCCACGGCTGCAGAAATAAAATTCTGTACCCCAAGTCCAAGCATCTGAGAAAAGTAGCTAAGTTGCGCTTCCCCTGAGTAGGCCTGCCAATTGGTGTTGGTAACAAAGCTTACAGACGTATTGATCGAAAGCGGCCACGATAAACCGCCAAGGGCTTGGGGGTTGAGAGGGAGGTAATTTTGGAATCTCAGAATTAAAGTGAGAAGTCCAAAGCTCAAAAGGCTGAGCCAAATGATGCTCCAGAGGTATTCTCTCCAGCCCATCGTCGGGGACTCGGATCCCTGCCTGAGATTCACCCCGGAGACTTTTAGAAGACCTCGCTCTAGCGGGCGTAGAAAGCCGAGATAGCTGGGCATTTCTCCTTTGACCACCCGTCCCATAATTTTGCCGATGGGAATTCCAAGGCCTAAGAGTGCCAAAAAATAGATGAGTATCTCTAAGAGTTCTTGTCGGTGAAAGGCTTGGATCATGGGAGCAGGATATCTTGGGCCCCCGCGAGCTAACGAATCAAAATAAGATCAAAATTTGCCCTAGCGACTCAGCTCATCGGAGAATCAAGGGAATCAGGCCCCTTCTTAGAGCAGGTAGAAAAGCCAAAAAGGCTATAGGCCGGACACCATGCGAGGCCCCCGGTGAGGAGAGGAATCAAGCCCAGAAAGCCCCAATAGCTTCCAAGAAAATATCCCCCGATTAAAAGCACAAGGCCAACAACAATTCTGAGTCCACGGTCATAGCTCGCTACATTTTTTTTCATGATGTGATTTTATTATATACCTTGATGACTCTACAAAAGCTTTAAGCCACAAAATTTTTCATAGTGTCTAAAATCCTTGTCTCTCGTAATGAGAGTGGCATCGCAATCTAGGCAGGCCTGTGCAATAAGGGCATCCGCGACACGCGCTTTAAAACCTTTAGAGATAACTTTGGATCTACTCTGGGCGGCTCTTAGCCAGAATCCATCTAAAATTTCCAAAAGCGGGAGCTGAGTCATAATATCTTTAATTTCTTTTGAAAGTTTAGGGTCGCTAAGCACTTCCGTGAGAACCACCGCTGGCAAAAAAAGATGTTTAGAGGCCAAAGCTTGGTCAACGGCAATGACGTCGTTTCCAGAATCTCCCTGAAGATAGGCAATTAGGGAGCTTGTATCTACGGCAATCATTCACGATCTTCTCGGAGTTTCTTCAAATTAAGAGAAAACTTCACACGACCCTTGTGAGTCCTCAAGTCCTCGTAGGCCTGGCTTGCGGCAACCAGCTTTAATCCTAGGCGAATGGTGTCTGTAATCCCCTCCTTCGTGAAAGCCTGTGCTTTTTCCAGAAGTTCTTCAGAAATGTGAACGGTAATTTTTTTGACAGCACCCATCAGGGGATTATGCCATAATCATTGCCATAAGTCGATATGTAATTTATGGCGGGCGCGCGAAGGTGAATTTCTAGCTGAGTGCATAGCCTTTTCGGCCTAGGGTGCCGTTTTCGGTAAAAACAAGTGGGAGATAGCGTCGGCCTCCATGAAGAGTGCTTGAGGTCGCAATTTGCGACCTCAAGAGTTCCCATTCGCCACTGGTGACTTGGAACATGAAATCTTCCGGGAAACGGTCAAGGTTTCGTTTGACGGCCTCATTGAATCTTTTGGTTGGCACGTTGTAAAGATCAGCCAAATCAGAATCGAGCATGACCCGTTGACCACGGATTAAAAGAACCCGCTTTTCCACAATTTTACCTAGGATCGCGGGATGGGTGGGAGTTTTCTTTTGGGTTGTCATAAACATTGCCCCAGCAAGTTCTGGACCAAGAACTTGGCGGATTCGCCGACAATCGGCAATCACGCTAAAAATCCAAGCGCTTACAAAATGGTGGGCCAAAAGTGTGTCAAATTCCTGTAACGTCAAGTCACGCTAGCTCAGAGTTCGATCCACTTTTCACTCTGACTTTAGACATAAAAAAAGCCAGGGGCGGCTTTTCGCTACCCCTGGGCTTACTGTTAATTGTCTGGGTCCGTTTTTGATCTGCAAAAATGTTAAGACCTTCTGTAATTCCATGAGTCTCAATTCCAGCCAGCCTCACGTAGTGCTGCATGGTTTTAAGTTCCTTCCATCCACAAACCTTCATTACTTTTGCAGGCTCAACGCCTTGCCTCAGCATTTGAGTTGCAAAGCAGGCCCGGAGTGTATGAAATTTTATGGACGGAAGCCCATTGATATAACAAAAGGCTCGTAGCACTTTTGCCTGAAGACCCTTATCCCATTCCCATCCTCGATTAAAAACTAAGTCACTTGTTGCCGTAGTTTTTTGCTGCTGCCTAAGTACCGATTCAAGATCGGCACTTATCGGAACCACTCTCCAATAACCGGCTTTGGTAGATTTGAACTCTCTGGCTCTACAATTATAGGATCGATTGACGTTGATTGTTTTATTTTCAAAATCAATATCACTCCATCGTAAAGCATAAAGTTCACCTGATCTCATTCCAGTTAAAAGAGCCGCTGACCACACGAGCCGCCAAGGATGCTCAGTTTCAAAAGCTTTTTCAATTAGCTTTTGAATTTCAATATGGGTTAGGATCTCGGGCTTCTTTTCCTCATCGCGTTTCAAAATGACATCAATTGTTGGGCTGGTTTTGAAGTTCACAAGGCCCGTTCCAATCCCAAAGTCAAAGATGCTTTTTAGTACCTGCCTTGTCTTTTTCATGTGACCAAAGCCAAGTCCTGCAACTTTCATTTTCTCAAAAGCCTCAGCGCATTTGTAGGAATTAAGATCTGTGGCGGGCCTTTTGAGATATCCGCCAAACCATTTATTGATTGAGGCCACATAGTCGCTGTGAGTGATGGGGTTTCTTAAACCCGTTGCCACTCGCATTTTTGTCATGTGCTGGTCCCAGTCAAAGAGTAAATCTCCAAAAAGAATTCCTCTTGCCGAGAGTTCCGCCAACTCACGGTCACATTCCTTTTTGAGTTTGTCCTCAATCTTTTTTGCGTCACTAAGTGAGTACAATTTGCACTTTTGCTTTGTGATTCTTAGTTCTGGGTTGTTTGCTGATCTAGCAAAGACCCGAACTTTAAAATACTCGTTACCGTGTTTGTCTGTGTAAGTTTTAATCATCTTAGGGCTCTCCTGTTGAAAGTTGATGCCACTAAGAATTCATCAAGCTGCTCTTTATTGAATCGAAGTGAGCGTCCCAATTTTGCAAACGGGATGCGACGACGATGCACAAGAGCACGGAGCGCTGAAACACTGGGTAGTCTTAGATAAACTACCGCTTCATCTGATGTAAGCCACTTTAGATTTTCAAAGAGCAGTTGACCGCTCTTTTCTAACAGAGGAGGTGGGGAACTTAAATCCCCACCTGGTACTTTTGGTTTTAATGTCATAATAAAATGGGCCCTCCCTTTGGCCCATGGATAAGGTCAAAAATGTTCTGGAAATATCGAAATTCCGCATTCAGGCGTGATGCCTGCCGTCATAAAGTCATCGATTAAAATGTTAAAAGTTAAAAAGTTCCTGCCAATTGCTGATTAGAAAAATGCCAAATCACAGATGTGAAATGGCAAAATCAGATTCTAAAAACTGCAATCAATCCCTTTGAGATAATATAAGTGCGCTTCTAAAATACACTTCCGTAAATAATAATTTTAAGTCCGTCCGAAGTCCCCGTTCTAGTTCCTAATCCCCATACCTACCACCACCACACCACCTACCTACACACACACACATACCTACTACCTCCTCCTCCCGTCCCACCCCCCAAGAGCTGACCACTAAACATCGTAGAGGGTTAGTGGTCAGCTCTTGGGGGGTGGATTAAAGACGGGATCCTATTGAGCTATTTGTGTGTGCGCTCCAATACTCCATCTTGGGGTCTGTATTGATGTTCTTTCCTTATTAATGTTATTATTTTTAACAATTATGAGATCAGCAAAAATTGTTACAGTCTCCTTTCCAGTGGACCTACTCAAAGAACTGATGCAGATCGCAAAAGTTGAGCGTAGATCCGTGAGCGAAGTGCTGCGCGAATCATTTCGTCGCTACGCTGCCGAGCGAGCGCTAGATGATGTAAGAGTTTCAGCCAGGAAGACCGTCAAAAAGAAGAAAATCACCCCAAGGGACCTTAAACGCATTATTGGCAGACGCTAAGGTCCACTAATATTTTGGCTTGCCATAGACCCATCGTTCTGTCATACTTCAGATAGAAGTATGAATCTTACTCAAGTTGCAAGAACAAGATCTTTTGAAAAGGATCTTGATGTGGTTCCTGATTTCATAAGAGTAAAGGCTATCTTCTGGATTGGACTGGTTGAAAGTCTTGGTCTTAGAGAGGTTAGGCGAAGGCCTGGCTTTCATGACGAACCTCTTAAAGGACAAAGACAGGGCCAACGTTCAGTAAGGCTCAACCAAGCTTATCGACTGATCTACCGCGAAACACGATCTGGACTTGAGATCCTATTATTAGAGGTGAACAAACATGACTACTAAGCATAAAAGCTATTCCGAAGAACTTACCAAAAAATACGGACGCATTAGTTTTGGAACCTTCCTTTTGTCATGGAGAAAGTCAGAAGGCCTTTCTCAAGTAGAGTTCGCTAAAAAATGCGGTCTCTCTGCTGCAAATCTTTGTGATCTAGAACAAGGGCGACGAGTCCCTTCAGCAGTTCGCGCAAAGCAAATTGCTAAAAAGCTAAGGCTTCCTGAAAAGGGACTCATCACGCTTGCCGTTCAAGACATGCTTCAAAAGCAGGGTCTAAACTACGGCATCGAACTTACAGAGGCAGCCTAAAATTTCAGCTTAGTCCTCGCCTGAAACCTCCTCTCGAAAAATGTAGGGCCAGAAAAAATAGTCAACAAGGGCCGCAATCACAAAGTAGAAAACAGTTTTCGAGAGTTTCACTCGCCAAACAAGTCCAATGATCATCCAGTAACTCACACGTGCCGGATCTGTGAACTCATAACCAAAGGATTGGTATCCATAATAATACCATTGCAGAAGTACGAGGCCGATGTATCCAAAGACCATCGCCTTGAGACTCACAAAGCCTTGGAAAATGCTTAGACGGTTTTGAGTCTTATGGTAGCGCGATTTTAAATTACTCATGCCGACCTCCTTTCTTCAATTTTCACAATTTGATCTTCCTTGTTTTTGTCCCGTGCAACTCTGTCCATGAAGTCCAAGAGTCGCAGTTGAAACTTCCCAACCCGAACGCCGTCATTGGTAAAACTCCCCGCCAGAGGCGCACCCCCGGTGATGACTTTGGCAATTGATCTTAAGATCGTCTCACTCGGGGAAATGTAAATGACCGTAGTTGTTTTTGGATCAAACTTATAGCTTGTGATGATTTCACGAAGTCGTTTTTCTGATTTCAGAGTGAGCTCAAGCTCGATAGAAGTTGCTCCTCCAGACTTTTTATCGATGAGTCGAAGATCAGGAATGCGCTTTGTAAAGCCACCGCTGTCTGCAATAAGATGCTTGCCATTTTGAAATTCCAAACTACAAAACTCAATTCGCAAATCATCAATCAATTTATTTAGTTTAAGATCATGCGTTAGAGTTGAGGTGTTAAGAATAACGGCAGAATCCCGAAATATCTTTTGAGGAAACGCTTCTTGTAGTTGCCTGATTCCTCGTTTTGTCATCGTATAGACCATTCCCACGGTTTGTATCTGGCCACAAAACACCGTCCCTCCGATGCGGTGTTTTTCGATGAGCAAAGCTTTTACCAATCGATTGAGCCGGTTTGAAACGGTTTGTTTTGCGCATCCTGTAAAGTGAACCTTTGAGAGATCACTAAAACTCATCAGAGTTTTTAGATACAGATCTTCTAAAACAAAATAGTCCCGCTTGGTTAAACAAATTCCTTTAATCATTAGGCACCTCCTCTCATGGCTCTGTGTGATGGTGGAATAAATTTGACCTCGTTTTCTGCTCCAAAACGACTGAACTGAAGGCATTCTGTTGCAAACCCGTCAGGGGTTGGAACATGAATGACTCCAAAGCCGTTTGTGAAGTTTTTTAGATCATTGGGATGTACTTTGTAGGATTCAACATCTCGCACGCTCATTTCCCCGGTAGCCTCGGCCTCTGAGTTATTCCAAAAACCAAACCCCTCATTTGCCCGTGCTCTTTCTGTAAGTTTTTGATCCTTCTTTGTCCCAAGATGTCTTGCAAAAAAATCTGCCGTGTCAGGATCATTTAGTCCCAGTAAGCATTTCACGTTGGTATTGGTGTTCACAGTTTTTGCAAAATCAATTGAAACCATGCTCAAATCACTCTGGGCCTGATGACTCAGGTGAAGAGCAACGCGTGAGCTTCGAGCCTTATTTAGAATCTGCTCAAAGCCCTTGTAGCAAAAGCTTGAGAACTCATCTAAATACACGGGCACAAAGGGCGGATCTTCAATTGTTGCGGCAATCACCCCAATACTCCAAGCAAGCTCTTGAAGAAGCATCTTGCCAAGTGCGGCTCCAAGTTTTTGATACTTTAGAGTCGGAAGCATGATGACATGAACCACTTGCCGGTATCTTGCGTTTAGAATTGTATCTGAAATGTTTTGCTCTGGTCTCCCATCAGTTGCTCCATTCACAAGTGATGAAATCTCACCTGTCGCAAATGGGGCCAGCTGGGAGGTAAGCCCCATTAAGTTCCTCCTCCTTTGATCTGGCCTTTCTTCTGTGAAGCGCTGAAAGAATGAAAGATCAATTCCCGTCGAGGTTGCCTTCGATACGAGACCTTGAAGAAAGGGCTCACTTGTAAGTGCAAAGTAGAGTTTCCTAAATGTCACAGGCTTTTCAACCTGTGAAATAAGTCCTACAAACTGAAGTGCTGCCTCGTACTGCACTCCACGATAAAACGGGTCCTCGAATTCAAAGCTAGAAAAAATTCTATCTGTGATTTGCTGAGGGGAGCCATTCTTTAGAGGATTGCAAGTCGTCTCGGACAACTCTTGGTCAAGATCAAAGCTCTTTAGCTTTTGGCCTCCGTTCAAACTCTTACAGAGCCCTTCAATCCGACTGAGCAATTGCCGATCACCTTTCCCGTCAATGAGTATCGTTGTTTTTTGCCTCATAAAATCTCGCATGAGCCATGGCAAAATAACGCTTTCTGTTTTTCCCCTTCCTGTGGCTCCAATAATTTGCACATGCCCACAGCGAATTTCATCTTGAAGAGCAATCGGAGTTGAATCGGGTAGGCGGCCAACAAAAATCCCAGCACGCTCATTCCAGATGTGCCTAAGTTTTTTAGTGCGCTCAAAGATGTTTTCTTTTTTACGTTGTTTAAAAAACATAATTATCGCCTCCATTTATTTGAATCGTTTCGGTTCTGGTTTTTCCTGCGTGACTCGTCCCAAGAGCTGTCATCATGTTTTCCGCGATCAAGCCTTCGTTTGATCACTATGTAGAAGCCAAGAAGTATCAGAAAAATTCCTCCTCCCCAGATTTCAGCAAAGTGCTGATGGTAGTAGTAAATAATTTGATCCTGCTTTGTGGCTACGACTGCCGCCAATGCGACGGCCGCTGCCGTCTTGGCAAAGGCGATATCGCCATTGGGGTCAGAGTTCTGCGGTTTCGGACTTTGGGTGTTGTTAATAAATAAACTTTCTATTTGAAATTTTGGGGATAGATTCCCATGAAAAACCCTAGAGTTTTTCATGGGAAGGCCCGCGGCAGCGACAACACATAAAAGGTCGTTGCAGTTCAAATACCGCATAAGTTTTGGCATAAGGACGTAAATTTTTCTTTGAAATGTTTGTGAGTTGATTCCGTCAAATGGACCCGACGATAGTTTGTAATGATTCGACTAGTTTTTGTGACTCCTAAGATTTTAGAGTGCGCGTGACTTTATTGTTTCCTTCGTGATTTGGACCTTTGAGCTGCAAGATTTTTAGTCAAAAAAGATCTTGGCAGTTTTATAATGTCCTGCTACGAGTAATTAACTTCAAAATTTATTGGAATTAGTCGCTTCTCCCTTCTTAAAAAATTCCAATTCTAAAAATTGATTCCTAAAATTCCTCTCGTAACTCTGGCATTCGTAATGAGTAGCTACAAAATCGGGGGTAGTTTTGACCCTGCTATAAATCTAAATAATTGAAATATTAGCGAAATAAAAATTTTTAGCCTCACTTTAAAACCCAATACTTTGACCGATACGTTCCATATGAGGGTAAGGATTGTTTGTGGCTAAGCGGGTGCGGCAGGTCAATCCTTGTCTTCGAAAAGGCCAAGTCGACCGAGGGGCACGTGGCGGCATGTATTTTTTTCACCGCCAGAGCGGTGAAAAAAAGAGTTTCTCCTCTTGCTGTGAAATTCTTCATGACCCTCTTGTTTCGCTCGACAAAAGAGAGGGTATCTACCGAATTTACTATGCCGAGAAGACAAACAAAAAACTTGCTGGCGCAAACCTTATCCCACTCAATTATCAAAGTGAGTGCCCAGATGGATACGCCCTTGTTGCCCCCTGTAATGAGCGCTACCGGCACCCAGATTCAGAGGGAACGCGACTTCATCAGAATCAGCACGGAGCAAAGACTAAGTTCCAAGGATGCCAGAGCCTTGAAGAAGCTTGGATAAAAGAAGATGCCGGTAATTACGAGATGGCAGATCTTCCAGATTTTTTTGAGGATTTAAAAAAAATACTTTCAGATGCAAAAGACCACTCGGCGCTTCTTGATCCGGATTCGCCTGAGTACCAACAGGCGCTCAATGATTTATCTCCTCATGGGAGTACGCTTTCTGGTCTTAGAATAAAGGTTCACAATCGCATTGAAGAAGGCGCCCTTGAATCAAGATCGCGGCAGAGTTTTGCTGACGGCCGAGGCTTCAGTCTTCATCCTTATTCAGACCAGGCTCTTAGTCTTGATCAGGAGTCAGAGAAAGTCGCTAAACTAAGAGCAAGAGTAAATACTTTTATGGAGTCCCTCACGCCAAAGCAAGCTGATGCTGTAAACGCGGTCTTTTTTCAGAATTATACAGGTCTGAAGCTCCATGAAATCGCAGAGGAACTGGGGATCAGTATTAATTCCCTAAAGGACAGGCTCTCAGGAAGCTATAAAAAGCTCGCCAAGGCTTTTCCAGAGTACAAAAGGGTCGATGGCAGCCATAGATCCATTCCCACTTGGCAGACCTTTAAACGTGGTTCAAAGAAGAAGAAGGTTCCTCAAATTCCTGCTCCCGTGAAGCACACGGATAAATTTGGGAATGTGAAGATCATCAAACCCGACGTGAGCAAGGCTAGTACACCTTACGACGTGAGGCCTGATTTGAACGAGGTCCAGATTCGAAACATAAAATCCCAAATCAATCTTTCGGCCCTTGAAAAGCTCATCTTCCTTAGAAAAGAAATAAAATTCTTTAGCTCAAAACCCAGAGGCAACAAGCCCAAACGAGAAACATACAAGGGGACCCCTCTTGTTGATTTTGATTATTTGTTTGGCCATTGAAGGGAATAATTTTGCGGTCTGGGCTCTATGTGAAGAGAGGTTTTTTCCCGAAATAAACTATTGGGATGATGAAAGCCAATTCACGGAATAACTTAATTTTTGGCAATAGCGGTTCTGGAAGAAGCTGATTGGCATTAGAAATCTCAGAAAAATTCCAGCTATACATTTTGATAAACATTTCTGGGAACTGGGTGGTTTCAATCGAAAGCGAGATAAGAAAATCGTTTTTTAGGAAATTTAGGACCTTTCATTGAAGAAGGAGCGGATTATGGAGGGAGTATTTGGCGAGCTTGCCGAAAATGTGTTTGAATTCGTTTCGTTGGTAATTTTCCTCGATAAGACACATGAATAATGCCTGTCGGCCTTGAAGAATAGGGGATCGGATTATGCGAAACAGGAAGATCCAATTCAATCAGATGAGAGTTTTCGACAATCGCTTGGTTGGGCTGAAAACTATTGGATTAGAACAGATTTGAGATCCAAAGTAGGACATCAAGCCGTTTTTGATCGAGTTCTTTGCCATAATGTTTTAATTAAATCGCGACTAGAAACTGAAAAATTCCTATCACAAGACTTTGGATTACAGACACTCAATCACTAAACTCGAGCTACACGCCGCTCGCAAAACCTCAAAAAAATAAACCTTGGACACAAAAATTGGCTAAATGGATTTTAATGTCTTAAAAATGTGATACGGTCATCCGGATGACGATTAAAAAAGCTAAATTAACGTTCTTTCACTCCTTCCTTTCATTGGGCATCTTTTCTATCGTGGCAAGTTGTTCCGACAATGCCATGGCCGATGTTGTCATTGAGGACAACTCTTTTGTGATGGAAGAAGCTTATAATCAGGAAGAGAACGTCTATCAGTTTATCAATTTTTTTCAGTATGAAAAAACATCGAAGAGTTGGAACTATTCCTTTACGAATGAAATTCCCGTAAGAGGTCAGACTCATCAATTTTCATATACAATTCCTGTCGACCGGGCCTCAGATTCAACGACGGCCCACTTGGGAAATATTTCGCTGAATTATCGCTACCAACTATATAGCAGTGAAAACCTATCTGTCGCTCCACGAATTTCTTATATTGCCCCGACAAACACACCTGATGAGCAAGGGGTTCAATTCAATCTTTCAATTTCCTACAAAATAAATTCTGTTTTTGTTAGTCACTACAATTTGGGACTTACACATCTTCCACGTCTTGACGAAACGAGTATAAATTACGGTATCAGTGGTGTTTATCTATTCTCTGAACTTACTAATTTTCTAGTTGAAGTGACTGGAATGACTTCTAACGGAGAAACGTCTCTTTTGGTCAGTCCAGGAGTTCGCCATGCCATCAATCTTGATTCGGGGTGGCAAATTGTGCCTGGTTTAGGTTTTCCAGTCGGAGTGGGAGCAGCCAAGGGTGAATACGGGATCATTGCTTATCTTTCATTTGAGAAATAGATTTGTCGTTAAACGTATTCGTCTGTCGCAGAGTTTCGACACTTCAATCTCGCGGATCGAATACACGATACAAATCCAATAAGTGAATGCTCATGAGCCCTGGGGGCTCACCGTCTAGGACGTAAGTTTTTCTTGATTTTTCTTTCCATTTGATTCAAAATGGTGTCTTGGGCGGTTCTTTTGAGTCACGTAAATGTGGGTCATTCACCCGACCGCAATTACGCGCGAACACGACGTGCAAAACAATTTGCAAAATTTTGATCTGATCCTTAGAGGATTTTTGAACCCCTGCTGGCTTTTTAGTCCTTGCGAAATCAAATACTTGTAACCATGCACTTACTGATCAAGTTTGGCCGCTGCGGCTGGTAGTCCCAGCTTTTTCTTGAAATTCCAGATTTGCAGGCTTTATAAGGCGATGCCAAACTGTCTTCAGAAAAAAAGCCCATGAATCTCCGTGAGGAAATCCGGGGGCTCAATACGTCAACGGCCTTCAAAACACAAAATCACTCGTGTGCCATGTGTGTGCCCAAAGTGTGCCACATCAGTGAAACGACCTGCAGCTTTGCGTTGCGTCGTTTCGGCTCTTTGCTTTTTTGAATTCTCAGAGGCGATTTAAATTTGTTTTGAGTTTCAATTTTGTATTGGGGTCGGTGGGTTTTGAGGGCTTTGTCAGTGCTTGAAAATGGCGGA
>CAYZFQ010000015.1:0-38687 GCA_964477895.1 uncultured Bacteriovoracaceae bacterium
CAAAAGATCTAAAGAAAATCTTAAGCAAACAAGAAGAGGCTGTGCCCGACACAAAGGACGCCTCGAATGTGTCTGAGCCCGGTGAGTCGATTACTTTGCTGATCGCTCAGAATCCTGAAATGAACGCCTCGACATTTTTCAATCTGCTCAAATCCAAAGGCTATGTGATCACGGCTCCCGCCAAGGTTGAATCTGATTCAGCCTTGGCAAACCTGCCATCACTTCGAGCTGGCGTGAAAGAGTCGCTGGGATTCAGAACTCGGTCCTTCATGGAATCCCAGGTCGATGTAAAACCATCGGCGGGTGGGACAACCAGATACAAGGTCGTCTTGCTCGAAGAGGGCATGGGGAACTTCGGAGCCAGCTGCTATTATTCTCGCGAAGCTCTGCAATCTGCTATTCCAATCTTTGAGGGCCGAAAGATCTATGCAGATCACCCGGCAGAATCAGAGGCTGAGGAACGACCTGAGCGATCTGTGAGAGACATCCTAGGGCACTTTGAGAATATCCACGTCCAGGAATCTAAAGCGGGCCAGGCATGGCTTTGTGGCGATGTCGTCGTGATGGGTGGCGAGAGCTATCAATGGGCGCGCGAGCTGATGGAGCACGCTGTCCAGTACGCAAAGAAATTTCCAGATAAAGAATTCGTAGGCCTTTCTATCAACGCATCTGGCGATTCAGAAGCAATGCCTATCGATGATGTGATCCGCCGAGGTGTTCCCGAAGGGGCGATGCCAAAGATCCAGGAGGCGAAGGATGCCGGGATCACACAGCTGACCTATGTGAAATTATTCAAAGAAGCCGTCAGTTGTGATCTGGTCACCGAGGCCGGAGCTGGTGGAAAAATCTTAGATTTAATCGAAGGAAACAAAGCTATGAGCGAAAAAGAAAACCAAGAGGGTGGCCCAGGATCTGGTCGTCATGCTGGCGGTGGAATGTCTGCAAAAGACAAGGCGACGGCCAAGCGCCAGGAAAAACTTCATCAGAGCAGAATGAAGCAGGTGGCTTTCCATAAAAAATCTGATGCGATTAAAAAAGGCCTTTCGATCAAAAAAGGCAATAAGGCTCAGGATGATTGGGCCGCTGGAACTCATGCTGCAAAAAAGGCGGCTGGGCTGACAGGAAAACCAAAAGAATCACATATTGAAATGTTAATGAATAAAAACAAATCCGAAAGCGAGGAATCAATGGACAAAGAAAAAGAGGCAATGGAGGCCGCTCTTGAGGCTGACCAAAAAGAAGCCGATGCAATCACTGGCGACGATCAGTCAAAAGACGTTCACGCCGATGCAGCTCAGGACGAAGAGCTGATCAAAAAGATGATCGCTAAGTACATGGGCGATGGCGAAGTGTCTAGTGAAGAGGCCGCAATTGTGAAGGAGGCTTATGAAGCCCACAAAGAGATGGGACTCGAGGCTGAAGAGGCAGGAGCTAAGGCTTGTGAATATCTCAAAGCCAGCAAACACATGGCAGCAAAGCGCGAAGCCGCGGCAGCAAAAGAGGCATCAGCAGGATCTGAGGATGGCCAGGATGACGAAAAAGATGAACAGGATAAACAGGAAGAGTCGTGCGGAAAAGAAAGCAGCGTGAAAGAATCTGCTCAAAAATCCGAGATCGAAAAACTTCGTGAAGAGAATGCAAAGCTCAAAGGTGAGACTGCTGCATTCAAAGAAGCTCAGCGCAAAGGTGCTCTGGCTTCACACATCGAGAAAGTTTGTAAAGAATCAAAACTTCACAACACAGTAACGGCTGACTTTAAAAAGTTGGTTGAATCTGCCAAGTCAGTCGAGGAAGTCGACAAAGCTTGGAAGATTTTCCATGAGGGATACCGCGCTCGAAAAGCTGGATCAGAAGGTCTGGATTTCTCTGGCATGGTGGTTGATGTCGAAAAAACATCTTTCACTGAATCAGTTGGCGGCGGCATCAACTTCGGCTCTTGCGTGATTGAAGATTAATAACCAATAAGGAAGGGAAAATAAAATGGCTGGAAAGAACACTATCGTTCGCAGCGTATCTCCTAAATCACTCTTTGAATCTGCAAAGGCTGTGATTGATGCGACTGTGAGCTTTGACCAAGGTGATTTGCTCGTGTTTAACGACACTACAAATCTTTTGAAAAAACCTGCTGCTGAGGCAGAAGGCTCAACATTCCTCGGAGTTGCTCGAGTCACTATCGTGCTCGGAAAATTGGCTTCTCCGTACAACACAGATGTCGTTGCTTCTCAGGCAATCCAAGACATCCCAGGTCCAGTTTACGGTGTGATCGCAAAATGCGTGATCAAGACCGGCGACTCAATCAATCCTGGCGATGCTGTTTATTTGGATCCAGCTACTGGCACTCGTGGAGTGACTGTGACTGGAACAAAAGCAATCGGTCTTTATCAAGGTGCTGCAATTGCTTCTGCTGCTGCTGGCACTGAGATCGAAGTTCTGATTGGTTGCCGCGCAAAAGATGACACCTTGAAGTTTTAATTAACAAATTTTTCAGGAGAAAAAAATATGCTGTCGTTAAAAGAACGAAACTTAAAAATGATTGAGCGCGCATTGCTCAATCAAGACGGAGTGAAAGAGCTTCGTGGTTACATGATGAAAAAACACGGTGTAGATCCCGTGACTGACGAGAAACAATTTCCTTTAATGGAAGGTCGTTTCTCATGGCGCAAGCTCGAGAATCAGTTGATGGAGGCAGATATGTCATCTGCGTTCACACAGTTCTTGCGCGCTGGCCTTCAGCAAATCGTCAACGGAATGTATAAGGCTACTCCAGTGACCTACACTGACTGGGTTACCGTTACATCTTCGGCGAAAAACACTGAGATCTATGCTCCAAATCATGGCGTGAGCTTTCCTCGGGATGTCGGTCCTGGTGAGCTTTTCCCTGAAGTTGGTGCAGCGGCTTTGGATCTTGAGTTGAAAAACTTGAAGTTCGGCTCGATCTACGCTCTTCAAAAAGAGTTGTTGGATGACGATCAATCAGGAACATTTTCTCAGCAAGCTTCATTGCTCGGTGAGTACATGGCGCTTCTGGCTGAAGTCCTTTGCTACGGTAAATTGGCGTCAGTTTCTGGCATGAAGTACATTGATTATTCAATCCCTACTTCAGAGACGAAGCCAAGCTATGAGACCAGCTATCCATGGGCACCGTCTGCAACTGCTCTTCGTGGTGGCGCGATCACTCGCCCAACCTCATTCGGAGCATTGAATCAGGCGAACATCCAAGCTGGTATCACTCAGATGAACTCTCAAAAGAACTTGCAAGGCATCAAAATGATGGTCCAAGCGAAGCGAATGATCATTGGTCACGCGAATGAGTTCGACGCTTCAGTTCTTTTGAACTCTGCTTATTATCCATCAGGTGCTGCGGCAGCTGGTAACGTAGGCGGCGCTTTCGCAATCAATCCAATCAAAGGAATCCTCGACACTACTGTTTCTCGTTTCGTTTTCAAAAACGACGGATCAGTAAACGGCGATTCAAAAGCTTGGTACATTGTTGACAGCACGAAGCCTTTCTTTGTTCTGCAAATGCGTCAGCCAGTTGCTATCGAGCAAGAGGCACACAATGCGGGCGAGAGCTTCAACCGCGACATCTACCGATTCAAAGCTTCATGCCGAATGAACGCGGATTTCATCGATCCACGATTCGCATGGCAGGGCAATGACGGATCTGTCTAATATCCAAAATTGAATCTTTGGCGCTCGGCATGGCCACAAAACGTGTCGGGCGCCTCACCACCTAAATATTCAACCCTGGAGTTTTGAGAATGAAGCAGACGAATCCAAAGATCTCAGCCAAGACCGTGAGCCGAAAAGATGTTCTCGGGGCTGAGTTTTCAATTGAGAACGAAGAGAAAAAAGAGGCAGCAGAAAAAGCCTCAGCAAGCGAGAGAAAAATTCAGGCAATCGCGAAACAATCCAGATCACTTCAGACTGTGCCTGAGCAAATCTCTCAAGATAAACTTTGCTATCGGAATCATATCTGGCCCGGAGCAAAGCAGAGCTTTCCATTTCACCCGAAGCTTCAGACGGTGGATAAATATTTTCCCTATGCGGAAGGCGGTCCTTTGTTTGTCGATGAGTTGCAATACACTGACGACAAGACAAAGTTTGACTCGAAAAAAGAAGCAATGAAGGCCCTGGGCCACCGATATCTGGTGATGACTCCGGGGATGACTTTCCATGAAGCACTTGAGGAGTTGGCATAATGGCGTGGCTCACACCTGAATCTGATCTGAGAACTCAGCTGTCGGACAATGCGACCGATAAGCACAATTATCGAAAAAGAGTTTTCGGTGAATGCAATGGCACAAACGTCAGATTCAAGACTCTCGAATTTCGCCGACTCAATGATTTCGCAGATGTGAATCCTTTAAATCCAGGCTACACCTCTCCACCTCTCGGAGTGTTCAAGTCTGGCGTCCTGCTCACGCAAGCCGATATCGCTTCGGATAATCCACCGACTGGGGATTTTATCCTGGTTGCACCACCAGCTGATGGCGATGTGATCGAGGCCAGCTACTACGCTCAATGGTTTACAGATGCAGAGATCCAGCAGTTCCTTCGCGTGGCTTGCAATTGGATGAGCCTGGGCGACGACTACACCACTCTGGCAGATGGGCTCCGGGCGGCGGCTTTGAAATATGCCGCAGCTGAGGCTTATCAGAAGCTGGCGATTCGCTGGTCTCAGATGCTTTCAGAGCAATTCCTTTTGAGTGATGCGGTCGAGAAGGATCGCTTCGCAATTGTGGACGCTTGGAAACGAGCCGAGGATTCTGCTCGCAAAGAGGCCTACAAATCCAGAGATGATTTTTACTCACGATCTGGTCAGGCAAATGTCCCCTATGCTTCGAGCATTCAGGGAGCAGTCCCGAATCCGGTGCCGAGGAGATAATGGCCAAAGCGTCGATCAAATCCCTCAACAATAACATCAGAAAACATCTCGACGAGATGATGGAGAAAGCTACGCATCTTCGTGGATTCATGGAGCGCGTTGTTTATCCCTCGTATCTCAAGGCTCAGATGAAGAGATGGATGACTGAGGGGCGATCTGACGGATACGGGGATCTGCCACCGTGGCAACCTTTGCCTGCCAGATATAAGGCTTGGAAATTAAAACGCTGGGCGGCAGCTCCTGGCGGTGGTCAGAAAATGATGATCGCTTCTGGAAAGTTATTTCAGGCAGCAATGAATCAAGGTCCAGGTCATCGCAAGATCGTGACTGATCGTTCTTTGATTGTTGGAATAGATCCAGGCGTTGTGCCCTATGCAAAGTACGTCAACGCCGAGAGACCGTTCTTTATCTTCAGCGATGAGATGATGGATGGGCTCAAGGACAAGTACAAAAAATTCGTTACCGAAAGGCAGAGATAATGCCAGGGCCATCACCAAGACGAATCATGGAGGGAACTGTTCTGCCGGTCAGAGACTTTATCAAGTCCTCGATCGCACAGGCTTTGCTCGACGTGAGAGTGGATCGTGATGACGGCAAGGTGACCACAGAGCCTCCGGTTGATTATTTCATTTATGACCGGGCGATTGGCTACAAGACACCGGCTGTTTTCGTGCTCGGTGATGATGTAGATTTTCTTTTGGATCGCGGTCAGAACTACATTGCCGCAAAATGCAAACTCTATGTTTCTGTTTTGGTCGAGGACCGCAATGCGGATCTGCTGACCTACAAATGCTGGCGATATCAGGATGCGCTTCACGCGATTCTGGATCAGGCAATTCTCACTGACGAGACAGAGAACATCAAGAATATCGTGAAAGTTGTAAGAGCAGAGTATTCAAACACATTTCAAACTAAAGCCCAAGTGCAGGGGCCTTTCCGAAAAGAAGTCATGCTGACTCTTGAGGTTGAGCACTTGGAAAAAAGATAAGGAGTTTTTATGGCAGTGTCTTATGCAGCAGTCGATACCAACAACATGGAATTGACTCCAATGAAGGTGAAGTTCAAAGGGCCAGGCGCCGCGTCTGCGGTTGATCTCGGCGGAACTTTGGACAACGTCGTGATCACAATGGGCTACAAAAAGTCAGACATCAAGGCTGATCAATTCGGTAGCACTGTTTTGGATCGACGAGTTTCTGGAATCGACATTAAAGTGACGACCTCACTTGTCGAGATCCAATCAAAAGATATCTGGAAAGTTGTTTTTCCTCACGCAACTCAGGTTGCAAAAACTTTCACAGGCGTTTCGATCACTGTCGGTGCTCCTGGCGTTGTGACCTCAACTGCTCATGGTCTGATCGCTGGCGACAAGATCAAGTTCACAGTCGGCACTTTGCCAACTGGCCTGAGCTTGAACACTGTTTATTATGTGATCGCAACTGGCTTGACTGCGAATGATTTCGAGGTCTCTTTGACAGCTGGTGGAACTGGGATCACCACGACTGGCTCAGCTGGTAGCGGGATCACAATGGTTGGTGTCAGCAATGACCTGGTTGCAATCGATTGGAATTCAGCAATCGGTGATGGCGATCAGATCAATGCGGGCGAGCTGACTTTGCATCCTTTGAGCAAAGCAGACGCAGACGTTGCGACTGACTGGACATTCCCGAAGGCTTGCTCATCTGCTGAGTCAGAGCTGAGCTACGGACCAGAGGGCCAGGCGAAGTTGAAAGTTGTCTGGACAATCTTGCCTGACACGACTGCGACGCCGCCGCACTTTTTCCGCTACGGCAACACGACAATCGTTTAAGGACAGGACTAAAACACCATGAAGTTCATGCCCACGAGAAACAAAAATCGTCCAGATCAGTCATCAGTGATGGTGGCCGATCTGGATGCCCTGCTCACAAAATCAATCACGTTCAGACTGCTCGGGAAAATCCACACGATTGCACCGCTTTCTGTCGAGCAATTCATCAGATTCGCTCAGAGTTATTCTGAGTTCATTGCTTTGCAGGATTCCGATGTCGTCACTCCCGATCAGCTTGTTGAGTGCTACTACAATATGATCTCGAGCGTTTGCGATTCTGTGAGCCGTGAGGATATCAAAGCCATGAGTCAGCAGCAGGCCGCAGGTCTGTTTCAGATCATGATGGATATGCACACGGGCAGATTATTTGCGGATGAAAAAAAAACTCTCGAGAAAGTTCAGAGCCTGATAAGCGCGCCCCAGATCTAATTAAAATTGAATTGGGGCATATGATCACCGAGCTTTGTATGTCCACCGGCTGGTCTTTTCGAGAGGTGATGGAGATGAACATGATCACCTTCGGGATGTTTGTCGGGCACGCACGAAAGATTGAGGATAAGAGATTCAATCGGTTATGCTTTGAGATGTGCGATGTGGTCGGAGTTTCGATGGGCGGTCCGAGTTACCAGGAGGCTTTGAAAAAAGTCTACATGGAGCGAATGATGACCGAGAAGCAGAGAGAGAAACTGAGGTCGCCTCGGGTTTTCAGCTCTGACGACAAAGAGGAATCTGACCGAGCTGCGATGATTTTGGCAAGTGCGCTCAGGCAGAAAAAGAAATTGATGGGGCTATAGATGGCTGACAATAAGGACCAATTTAAATTTGACCTAGACGCCAGAGATGCCATCGGGCAATTAAACTCAATCAAAGAAAAAATCGCATCCATCGGGGATGCAAAGAATCTCTCTGGTCTTGTGAACGGACTGGTGGCGATGGCTGGCCCGATTGCCGCTGTCGGGACTGCATTGTTTGCTGTGAAGGCCGCTTTTGATCTGGCTAAAGAGGGCGAGCAATTAGAGAAAATCCATCGGCAGTTTGAAGCTTTCGCCGACTCTGTGGGCGTGAACGCAAAGCAAATGGAAGAGGATATCCAGAAGGCAATCGGGACAACCGAGGATCTGGATGATGCTCTGAAGGTGGCCGGCCAAGCCATGATCAAGCTCGGGGATAACTCCGATAAGGTCCCGCAATTTTTCGAGATCGCAAAGAAAGCCGCTGAAGCCTATGGCGGAACTGTCAACGAGAGATTCGAGCAGATCTCTCAGGCTGTGGCAAATGGCAATACCAGAATGCTCCGAAGTATCGGCTTGAATGTCGATGCAGAAAAAACGATGAAGGCCTATGCTGCATCGATTGGGACTACGGTCAGCGCTCTGAATGAGCAGGGCCGGCAGACTGCAATCGCAAATGCGCTTCTCGATAAGGCTGCGGATAAATATAAAAATATCAAGACTGAGCACGAGGGAATCGAAACATCGACCAAGCGCCTGGCTGTGGCTTGGAAAGAGTCGATGGATGCGGTGGCAATGGCCACGAACAAAGCTTTTGGCCCAGCCTCGACAAAGCTTTTGGATCACCTGACAAAATCACTCGATGCAGTCGGAAATGCTTTCAAAGCAAATTTCGGCTCTGGCGTTGATCGAGCTGAGGGAAAAATTGCAAGGCTCAACGGCGAGATCGAAGCCGTAAACGCAAACCTGGCAAAGATGCGCGCTGAGGGCGACGAAGGCACAATGCTTTACAAGGCTCAGAACACTGAGCTTGAGATGCTGACAAAGAGGCTCAGCAATGAGCTGGCCCTGAAGAGTGCCATCGAGGAAGAAGACCGCAAGCGTGGCAGCGCCAAAAAAGGCGATGAGATCATTGCGGCTGGTGGCCTTGAGGAAAAGAAAAAAGACGGTGGCGTCGATAAAAATAAAAAGCTCGAGCAAGAGGAAAAATTCAATCGTGAGCTTCTGAAGCTTGCCGAGGCGAGATTAAAAGATGAGCAGGAGATCGAGACCGATGCTCAAGCCTATTCACTGAATCTCGAGATGCAGAAAAATAACATGATCGCTCAGTACGACGCTCAGATCGCTGAGACGAAGCGCCAGGGGATGTCTGGCGAGACGATCACCAAGGCTCAGGCTGATCAGATGATCATCCAGATGGAGGCCGATAAACAGGCCAAGATCGCGGCAATGGAAAGAGACGCTGAGGAAAATCGTCTCAAGGTCTATGACAATCAAGTGAAGGCTGCCAGGACTGCGGCTGGCGGGATCTCAGCTGCATTTGCGCAAGGGGCTGCACAAGCTCAGCACTCAATGAAGGACTACGGGAAACAGGGACAGATGGTTTTCGGCGCTCTCACAAAGAACGCTGCAAATGCTTTCCGAGCAATGGGTGATGGATCCAAGTCCGCGGGCGAGGCCATGAAGGGTTTTCTTTTCGGAACGATTGCGGATGTCTCTGAGGCCAAAGGTCAGTTCTTGCTGGCATCTGGAATCGGCACCATGAACGGGGTTGAAATTGCACAGGGTGGAGCGTTGATTGCTCTCGCTGGGCTTTTGAGATCTCAGGCCGGTGGCGAAGGTGGCGGTGGAGTTGGCGGAGCATCTGGCGGCGGAGGCGGCGCGGGAGGTGGTGGCTCCGGTGGCGGTTATGTAAACGACAAACCGATGCTCGCTGAGGACAAGAAAAAATCTGTGAGCCTTCAGGTGATGGGAAACTATTTCGAGACAGAGCAAACAAAAACCAGGCTGATGGAAATGATCCGGGAAAATACGGATGCGACAGACTTCAAGTATCAGCAGATTGGTGTGGGATAATGGCTTTAAGAGCAAAGAGTTTATTCTTGTACGGATTCGAGATCACGAAGCTGAACTCATCGCTGGATTTCAGAAGCGTTTCAGGTGGCCCGATCAAGCTTGCGACTCTGCGGATTGGGTTTTACTCGCTGACTGGATTGATGAAAGAGATCAAGCGGGCGATGGAGGCGGCTGATCCTGTTCACATCTACACGATCACAGCCGATCGCACGATCAACTCGGGCACTGAGAATCGAGTGAGGATTTCAACCAATGGAATATATCTGGATCTTTTATTTGCTGGTGGCCCTCGCGTTGCTTCATCTGTCGGGCCTCTTATAGGATTCCCGGTCAGTGATTTATCTGGAGCCACATTTTACGTCGGCACTTCGAGCGCTGGGATCGCTCTGATCCCAGAGTTTACAGCCTACAATTACACAGCGCCAACAATGATGAGAACAGTGTTCGGAGCTGTGAATATCGCAACTGATGGAACGAAGGAAGCTATTGTTTGGCAGGTCCAGAAGTTCTTTGAGATGAGTTTTAAATATGAGCCCGAGGCAAAGGTCGTCACTGAGTGGACGGATTTTCTGACCTGGGCAGTTCAGCAGAAGTCTTTGGAGTTCACTCCGGAGATCACATCGCCGAGCTTATTTTTTGATTGCACATTGGAGCAGACACCCGAGGATGGAAAAGGATTGGCGTTCAAGATGAAGGAACAGCTGCCTGATTTTCCATTTAATTATCAAACAGGGATGCTCAAGTTTCGAGTGAAGGAGATTTAAAATGGGAGTTATTGACGGCACACCCGTAGACGCAGCAACGACAAACCCGGCCTTTCTCGACGCCAATGCGGACGACACGGGCCAGGGAAAATACACGATGGCAAACACCGATCCGATCTCGGGGCCAACGATCACAAACATTCAGCGAGAGCACAATTCGATAGCATCGTTTGTCGGGAAAGTGACAAATGCTGTCTTTGATTTCCTGCCAACTTTCACGAACAATCAGGGATTCACAACTGCTGTTCAGTCGATCATGGATCGGGTTGAAGAGCTGTCTCTGAAATTTAATTCAACACTGGGGATTGGGCACGATCACTCGGGCTCTGGTCAGGGCGCACTGGTTGATGCTTTGTTCATAGCAAACCCAAGGCTTCGAGCATTTGTGCAGCAGGCGCCATTGATCACTGGAGCCACGGGATCGAGCACTAATGTCTCTAGTGATTTCACGACCAAGACGCCATCTGGTGGAGATAGCTCGCTTGGCGTGGTCGTTTTATTTCCGAACAACAAGATTGTTTTACAGCAGGGGAGTGGACCGAATGAGGGCGACGCGTTTGTTGACGGCAGCGGCAATGTGGTTTTTGGTCGTCTTGATTACTCTTCTCCTAATTGGACTCTTAGTTACTTTGTCAATCTATCTGGAACGGAAACAGCTTACTCTTTCGGATCAGCTGTTGATGTCCGATACTTTTATCAGGAAATCTACAATCCACTCACCGGCGGACCAGTCTATTCAGAGTACGCCTCGATCCCTTCTGATAACGCCACACAAGATGTCATCGACGCCACTGCAACCCAGCGCGGTCTCATCAACGTATTATCTCAGACGCTCGGAGGGGCAAAGACCTGGAATGATTTGCAGACCTTTGTCTCAGGCTTCATCAATTCGTCTCGCTCGCGCTTTGCGATCGTCACCGACTCAAGCACGACGGGATCGAATGCGGTTTTGCCGTATGCTGCGAGTTCGGCAGTTCGGCTCACAAACGCCTCTCTCGTAGATATCCAAGAGATCTCCGGCCCTCTGGCTGGCGGATATTTTCTTTTGATCAACGAGACTGGGGCTGACATCAAGCTTCTGAATAACGTCGGAACGGTGGGAAATAAAATCCTGACCGGCACTGGCCTTGATTTCACCCTGAAGGCCAATGCGATGGCGGCTCTGTATTATGACGGCACCGGGGCGTTCTGGCATATCGGCGGCGGCGGTGGGGGGGTTGCTTTTTCTCTTGCAGCTTTCGGCACAACTCCGAACGCGGATGGGGCGACATACAGCAATATCACGGGCGCATTTAATCTTGAGCCAGCGGATGCCACAAATCCGGGAGGTGTTTCGACTGGAGCGCAGACCTTTGCGGGGGATAAGACCTTTGCAGGAAGCGCAATTTTTCAATCTCTTTTGAGGGCCGACACTCAAACTGATTCGACCACAACTGGATCCAATGCAGACTTAACGGCACCAGCAAAATCTGTGCTGAGGCTCACGAATGCTTCGCTTGTTTCGATTCAGAGAATTCTCACAATGTCGAATGAGCAGATCATTTTTCTAGTGAACAAAACGGGAAACGCAATTTCTCTGATCAACAATTTCGGCGTGAATGGATTTCTCACTGGCACCGGAGCAAACCTGGCTGTCTTGAATAATTCCATGGTTGTTCTTGTTTTCGATTCAGTCTCATCAAGAATCATGGTGATCGGTGGTGGCTCAGCTGGAGCAGTTCCAACGTCTCAATCATTTTCAACTGGCACTGGAACATACACGACAGCCGTTGGCGCAAAATACATTCGCGTCAGAATGGTTGGCGGTGGGGGCGGAGGCGGTGGCTCGGGCACCGCTGGCGGATCATCAGGCACTGCTGGAACTGACTCTGAATTTGGAACAACACTTCTCGTTGCAGGCGGCGGTGGTGGAGGTGGTGGACCAGGAGTTTCCTCTGTGGGCTCTGGCGGCACTGCAAGTTATGGTGCTGCTTTCGGGGTTGCAATACCTGGCGGATACGGCGGGGCTGGATCTTTTGTTCAGCTCACAAACGGAGCTTTGCCTGGCGGTCATGGCGGGAACTCACCATTTTTCGGAGGCGGCGGAAACGCTGGCTCTGGTGGTATCGGCATCGGAAACTCTGCGGGTGTAGCAAACACAGGCGGAGGTGGCGGCGGTGCAAGTCCGAATACTGCGGCGCTTGCTTATGCGGGCTCCGGCGGCGGCTCAGGCGGATTTGTTGAGGCAATTATCACCTCTCCAGCAGCAACTTATTCCTACACTGTCGGTGGCGGCGGCGGTGGAGGCTCGGCTGGAACTTCAGGAAATGCGGGCTCGGCTGGCGCTGATGGATTCATTGAAGTCACTGAGTTTTACTAGAGAGGGGTTTGATTGGGAGAGATACCTTCTGGCGTTTATGCAGCGTTTGGAATTCTAGTTCTGAGCAATCTCGGAGTGGTGATCACGCTGCTGACCTGGCTTTTCAAGGCTGGGGCGTTTGTGAAAGAGACTGAGTTCAAAATCAAGGACGCCAAGGATTGCGCTGTGAGATCACATCTCAGGATTGACCAGATTCAGGGGCTTCGCACATCATCAGAGTCAACGAACGAGGTGTCTCGGTGAGTGACTATCCCTTTAATTATGAGCTTCAGAACAATGCTTCGACCAAGAAGCTGAATGTCGTGGTCAAGATCGAGGGATCTGACACGCAATTCTCTTTGGTCAAAACATACAAGAAAATCAGATACGGAGAGGATGGCATTCTCTACGGAGATCCAGAGTTAGTTTATGGTGGCCTAATTCCAATCGCTGGCGTGAAAGCTATCCTCTCCATCAATTCAAATCTGATCATCTCGCAAAAGATTGAGCCCGAGCAGGGCCGGGGATCGGCGGGAACTTTCTCTCTGGAGTTCGTGGATCTCGACGGATTTATGACCGAGTTCGTGACGCCTGGGAAAGAGCTGAATGAAGTGCTGGGCGGAAAGCTCGTGAAGATTTATTTGGGATATCAGAATACAAGTTATCCTGAGGATTATTTTGTTGTGTTTCGTGGCTACATTTCCTCGGTGACTTCGATTGCGACAAAGGTCATTCTGCAATTGACGGACGCGAATTTGAAGCGTCGGCAGCAATGTTTTTATTTGGGCAAAGGAATTGTTTATGGGCAGACGAAAACGTTCACAACCGGAGACGTTAATCCAGGGACAGACACAATCACAATTGCCGGTCATGGATACACAATCGACACCAAAGTTACCTTTGGGAGTTCGACCGCTTTGCCAGGTGGCCTCGATTTCGGCACAGATTATTTTATCAAAAACCCAACTGCAAACACATTTCAGCTCTCAAACTACTGGGACGGTCCGGTCTTAGATATCACCTCTTCGGGCGTGGGAAATCTCCAGGTCCGAGCGACAAAGATTTCAGGAACGGTCGGATACAATTTCACTCCGAACGATGTGAACACGGCTCTTGATAAGATCACGATCGTGAATCATGGTTTTATCAATGATCGGATTCTGACATTCAAGGCAAACGGAGTGCTGCCAGGCGGGCTCACGATTGGCGTTCAGTATTATGCAATCGTTTTAAATCCGAACGAGTTTCAGGTCTCGCTCACTCCGAGCGGGGTTGCCGTGGATCTTTCAAGCGAGGGGATCGGGCAGCAGCAGGTGTTTATTGCAAACGCGCCTGAGACTTCGACAAAGATCCCGATGGCAAAGACGGACGGATTTTCTCAGCCCATCCTGGGGCCTGATGGATTGACCTATGACGATTCGGCCAGAAACTATCTGAAAATCAATGATGAGTTTCTCGAATACGGGGCCGGAGACGTTTTCACTGACGGGATCGTGGCGACACGCGGGGCTCGCGATACAGCGATTGCAGACATCGAGATCGATTCGGATGTGGATAACTATGTGGAGCTTGAGGGAAACCCGATTGATCTCTCGCTGAAGGTGATGCTCTCGGGCTGGGCTGGCCCTTGCTTTTCAGGGATTGCGGTCTACGGATTTAATCTCACGGGGCTCACAAATCCGATTCGATTGCCGAATGCTTTCATTCTGCCAGACCGGGTGAATGCGGTTGAGGACTATGGGATGGCTGTCGGGGATTATCTGACAGTGACGGGCTCAGCCAGCAATGACGGCCTTTACACGATCAGAGCTTTTGGGGATCTCTCAGAGTATCCGAACAAGGTCGTCTTTGTAAACGAGACCGTGACGGATGAGTGGCCAACCTCGGGCGTGTTTTCTTTGCGCTCTCAGTACGACACTTTGCCGAAGGCCTGCGGGACAAAGCTGAAAACATATGACGTGGACGTGGCGAGATGGAAAACGACTCGCATTGATTATCTGTTTCAGGCCGACAACAATATGAGGATTTTGCAGAATCAGCCGATCGCGAGCAAAGAGCTGATCGAGAAAGAATTCCTTTTGCCTTGCGGGGCTTATTCGGTGACGCGTTTCGGGCGGCTGTCAGTGACGATCACGAAGCCACCGATCATCGATGGGCGCTCAGTTTATCTGGACGCTTCGAGGATTGTGGAGCCACAGAATATCTCGGTCACTCGCTCACTGAACTCCAGGTCATTTTTCAATGAGGTCCAGTATCAATACAACGTCGATGATGCGGGATCGTTCACAGACACGAAATCAGTTCTCGATTCGGATTCATTATTTAATTTTGACACAAGCTCAGTGCTCCCGATTCAGTCCCGCGGACTGCATTCGGATTTGGGGGCTGAGAATTTTATTTCCCGCCGAGGTCTGTTTCTTTTGCGAAGGTACAAAGACGCCGCGATCCTGATCAAGCTTAAGACAAACTGGGAGGCCAGTTCCATGATCGAGGTCGGGGACGTGGTGCCTCTCTACGATAACGGGACTTTGCACATCGCCAATTTCCAGGACGGCTCGAGGGATCTGGGCTCGCAATTATTTGAGGTCTGGGAGAGATCTCTGGACATGAAAACCGGGACTGCAAATCTCACTCTTGCCTCGCAGCTGGGGTATCAGATCGATGACCGATTTGCGACCATTTCGCCATCAACTCTTGTAGATGCGGGATCGACCTCAGACCGAGTGCGGATAAAAGATTCATTCGGTGGGTTGTATCCAGGGAACGAGAAAAGAAAATGGGAGGGATTCGAGGGCGAGCAGGTGCGCTTTCATTCCTATGATTTTACTTATGATGTGATGAAAACCTTCATCGGGTTTGATCCCTCAGATCCCACGATTATGATCGTCGATCCACCTTTCGGAACACCTCCGGTGGCGGGCACGATCATCGACATTGCGGATTATTCCGAGGTAAGTGCGGCTGACGGGCAGAAGTACAAAGTCGCCTTTGCTTTTATTGATCCCACGGTGGCGGTTGTGAGCGGGCTATCTGCGACGGTGTTTGATGTGTCAGCTCCAGATGCGTTGAAGTTTTCGGTTGGCTTGTCGGTACTGGTCCGGGATGCTGGATGGAATACGATATCGAGAGAGTCGAAAGTGGTGAGCATTGTGGGCACGACGATCACGGTGGATGAGGCTTTTGCATTCACTCCAGCGGCTGGGCAGTTTGTTGAGTTGATTGGATTTATTGACGGATCTGGCCCCTACCGCCTGATCTAAAGGAGAAAAAGAATGGCTGATTTTCCAGGTGAGAGATTATTTATTCAACAAGAGCAGGTGGTCACGCGTCGGCCTGTCTCTGAGTCATTAATGCAGCCGATTGCGGGCTCTGTGAATCACATCCTGGCGAATAACTATATGCCGGTGATGTTCAAGCTCAATGGCCCGTACAAGGGGCAGGTCGGAAAGATTCGCATCGATGGATTTTTCCGCTGGATGTTTGACGCTGAGATTATCAACATCACGATTTTCAATGGCGATGCGGGATCGAGCGGGACGACGGACATTGATATCAAGATGGCGACAAGTCCGGGCGGGGTGTTCACTTCGATCTTTGCCACGAGGCCCGCGATCAGCTCTGCGGCGGCTGCGAATGTCTGGTGCGGGATCGGGGATTCCGTAACGGGATGTCAGGCTCCGGTGCTTTCATCTTCGCCGAATCCGTTCACGGTGAATGCTGGTGATGTCCTGCGCATGGACATTATCACGGTGATGGGCGGAAATCCTAGAGACGTTCAGATTCAAATTGATTGGTTGCCAAGATAAAGGAGTTTTAAATGACAGTTGGTGGTGGTGGCGGAAGCCCGAAAACAATTTCGAGAGTGATCTACAATTTTGCAAGCTCAGCGGTCAGCACAGTTTACACTTGCCCGATTGATACGATGGCTATCATTGATCCATTGATGATCGTAAATCCCGCAGGCGGTGGTGGTGGCTTGGCTGGTTGGCAGGCGGCTTTGATTATTGTGAAGAGTATTAATCCAGTGACGGCCGCTCCTGAATCTGAGCAGCTGTCGTTTTACGCAAGCACATTAGACAATCGATTTTTCAATGCCTTTGCTGGGGCAGTCAGTTATTCAAACGGCGCCAGCGTGTTAACAACTCCAATGAATGTAGGTCGTTTTGAGTTCACATTTTCTCAAGGCAGAAATCCCACGGCGGCAGGGACGGCGGCTTTTGAATCTTTCTCAAAGGGATTGATTCTTTATCCTGGTGAGCTTTTCTCGGTCGGCTTCTCTCCTGGGGCTGGATCGAAAATGGTCTATGGCTTGAGAGAGTACGGGATTTCATCGTGACGAATTTTGAGTGGGCCATGAATCAGATCCTGTCGGTCGAGGGGGGATTCTCGAATGATCCCCTGGACCGGGGTGGGATCACGAATTTCGGGATCACTCAGAGCTTGATGAGTTCCTATCTCGGCCGTACGGCGACGATCGAGGACATGAAAGCGCTGACGCCTGAAAAAGCAGCAGAGATCTATTGCCGATTCTTTTGGGATCCAATGCTTCTCGATCAGGTAAAAGATCCGAGAATTGCCTATATTTTATTCGATCAGGCGGTGAATCGGGGTGTGAGGGTGGCTGTAAAGAATATGCAGGAAACTCTCAACAAGAATTTAAAAACGCCCGATATTCTAGAGGACGGGATGATGGGGCCCAGGACCATCACGATCCTCAACGACCAAGATCCGACGGAGCTGGGGCTTTGGTACATCGAGAGATGCCAGGCTGCTTATGCGAGGGTGGTTGAGTACAATCAGAGTCAGTCCCGATTCTTGAGGGGTTGGCTTGCAAGGACGCACAAGCTGCAACGCCTGTTCTGGGACAAAGGAAATATCGCATGAGAAACCAAATTGCCACAATTCTGGGCATTCATATGTTTTCGATCCTGGCTTTTGCAGACGCCTCTGAGACGCTCGTAAAGGCTCAGGGCTGGATCGATTCTTTAAATAACCCAATGGTCGGGGTGGGTGCGGTGATGGCTGTGGAGCTAATCCTGCGTGCAAAGAAGACGGAAAATCCACAGAGCCTGCTTTACATGGTCTCGAATGTTTTTAAATTGATCGCCAAGGCTTGTGAATTTGGAGCCTCGACTT
This sequence comes from uncultured Bacteriovoracaceae bacterium, assembly GCA_964477895.1. Lineage (GTDB taxonomy): Bacteria > Bdellovibrionota > UBA2428 > UBA2428 > UBA2428 > CAYZFQ01. Next base: position 17,741 of record CAYZFQ010000015.1, read on the forward strand.
TGGACAGCGTGCTCCAGAGATTAAAGGACCAGCCGACGAAATAGGGGTTGCTGAATGCTTGAGGTGTTCTTCACACTGATAAAGATGATTTTCACACCTGGGTTTGAGAGCCTTTTGAATGAAATCAAAGAAGCCAAAAGAAAAGAGGCCGCGCGAGAAATCGAAGCGGCCAAGGCAGCTGCACAAGAGCTTCACGACACACGAGAGCTACAAAAAGAACTTGGACGGCTATCCGAATGAACTTGATCGGCTTGGTCTTTATTATGGCCCTTGTGGTCCCGATGGCGATGCAGAGTAGCGAACCGGTCCCATTTAAATCCCTGTGCGTTATGGATAAACTTGGCACCTGCTGGACGTCTGAGGGCGAGGGAAAGTCCAGACCTTTGCAAGATGGTGACTACGCCTTAAATCCAGAAGAGTTCAACCGGTTGCTGGAAAAATTAAAATCCTGCCAAAAATAACCGATCATAAAATCAGCACACGTTCTGTTATCCTCCTGGTCTGTTCTCGCGATCTGCGCTGAGGTCCCTTGGGGTCAGATTCTGTCAACTCGTGAATCTTTCGGTCACGGCCCTAATTGATCTCGGCGCAGGTCCACTTTTCATTTTCTGGACTGCACATCCTTGGATCCAAAAGCATAGACTGATCTTACCTAAATGCCTCTTGTGGATATATTTTAATGTGCCGGTTGAGACTACCTTCTCTATTTCACGACGCGGGCTCCAGGTAAAACTGGGGCCCTAATCGCCCAAATTCATACCTCAAATGTGGTAAATGCAGAGAAACTGTCTGCCGCGGGCTGCCATCGTTCGACTTACTCAGATTGTTTGATTAGGATTTTGCTTAAGAAAAAGAAGGCGGCCATGGTTGACCGCCAAACTTAGCAAGTTCTGTCACTGTCTCACCTAGTCTATACGGCGTCAAGGGTGAACGCGGATCTCCAAGGCAGTTCTTTTTTGAAAAACAAAAAACTTGTTGCGGGGTTGCCATGGCAAAACGGTTCACTGACACGTCTAAATGGGAAAAAGAATTCTTTCACCAACTGCCTTTAAAAATGAAACTGGTGTGGATTTATTTATGTGATCGATGCGATCACTCTGGAGTTTGGCCCATAAATATGAGCCTGATGACCTTTCATCTCGATAATAAAATAACGCTATCAGACATCAGAGAATCTTTCAACGGTCGCGTTGTGATTCGCGGTGACAAGCTTTTCATTCCGTCGTTCTTTCATTTTCAATACTCTGAATCAAAGCCAAATTTCAATGCACGCCTTTCGGCAATAAAAAAGCTTCAGGTTGCTGGATTCATGGATGAATTTGAAAATCTTATTAAAGATGAAAACAGACACTCGGTCGACAGTCAGCCGACTGTCAGTGGAGTGTCGGTCGACTCTCCTAGTATAAGTAATAGTATAAGTATAGGTAATAGTATAGGGGATAGGAGTGCAGAGGAAAGGGGGGATGTGGCTCATGTGGCTCAACCGTCCGACGATGAGCCCCTTTCGCCAAAGGATCTTGAGCTCGCCTACAGGGAATATCCTCGCAAGGAGGGAAAATCCCAGGGCCTTGCTAAACTCAAAACCCAGATTAAAACCAAAAAAGACCTTAATAAATTTTCGCAAGCCGTTGAAAAGTACAAACGCCATTGTCGCGATACCGCCGTTGAGCCTAGGTTTGTGAAACAATTCTCAACCTTCGCTTCGTGTTGGAAAGATTGGCTTGACCACGACGCCGGATTGAACGAACACAAACCACCGCCAGCAAAAAACACTGGAGTGGATTTTTCAAAACTTGTGAAACGAAGAGAGGATTTGATCCCGTGACGCTCGAAGAATTCCAAAATCAATACCAGCGGCTTCAGGATGTTTTTCCAAATCGCTTTAAAAACCAAACCAAAGCTGAGGCGATTTTCTCAGCCGTGGACGACATGACGGCCGAGTGGTTTCGTCGCCTGGTGGATCGAATTGTTTGCACACCTCACGGCGATGTGGATATTCGCGAGGCTGCAATGGGTGAGCGCCGAGCAATCAGGTCGGTGAAGTTTGCCGAGGACGTGGCGAAAATGAGCGACATTGCTTCGGGAAAAATGACCGACGCTGGGTTTGAAAAAGTGATCAGCCAGTACGGCGTGAACTCGATCTGGGAGGCCGTTCAGGTTTCCAGAAAGGGAATTTAGTGAATCGTCAAATGACTGTTCTTGATATCCCCAAAACAGCACTGATCACAGGACCGTGGCTGATACTGGTTGTTCTCATCTGGCTCTCCGTCAGCCAGGTCATACTCCAGGGAATGGCACAACTCACAGGGGAGATACTCGATCTCAGACATGGGCTCGAGTTGTTCACGGGTGGTCAGGATTTTCTTGTTGTCTTGGCTCATGGAATAATGCTCTCAGGTCTATTCGGTCGGAGTCACCGATTAGTTGAATCCCCTCCTCAGGTTTCAGGGATTGACGAGGCCGAAGTCCTGACAGCTGGGAGCTTGAGAAAAACACCACTTTCCGAATCATCCGAAAGTTTACAATGTAGCCAGATCTCGATCCCGCCTGCTCGCACTTTAAAAGCGACCTCACCTGATTCGGATCATTCGCGGCATATCCCCAGGCTGATGCCACCGTGGTCTTTGCATCGGCAAACACTGAGACACCCTGGCGGATAAACACGAAATCAAAAGGGGTTTTCACAGAGATCGCTCTGGTGGCTGAAACCCACCGACACCCTGAGGGAATCTTCACGACATGAGCGCCAATTCTGAAGGCCGCGTGCGAGATCATATTCTCCCACTCGTCGCCAGCTCGCTTCGCCTCAGCCCCACGATTGATGTTCACAGCCTTCTTTGCAGTTCGAAATCTCATCCCTCAGAGACTTGCAGAAAAAACAAGCACTTTCATTATCGAAAGCATTGTGTCAAGATTAAATAAAAGGGGGTTTAAATGAGCATTTTTATCGAGCACACGAAAAAGCAAATTGATCACCTTGAGAGAGAGATCGAGGGCGTCCTGGAGGAAATGGACCGCCGTGATTCTTTCGATGCCCACAGCTCGGAACTCAAAGCCCAGCTGAGAAACCTGCACGATCAGTTGGCGAAAAATAAGGGACTGCTCGAAAAGGTCCAGGCCGTCCCTGCCTAATCGCTTGATCGGCTACTTTTTAATCTTTGATCCACACACAGGGCACTTGTGAGCGCCCACAGCTTGCGCCAGCGCGTCCTCAAATAGCTTGGCTACATCCAGGCCCTGAGCACGGGCTTCGTCCAGCAGGGCCTGGTCTATGCGGAATGAGCGGGCTGCCTTGGGTTGCTTCGTGGGCTTCTTTTGATTTTTCATTTTCCCGACTCCACCAGGCACATCTCTCTGACCAGGTGCAGAACAGTAGTGGCAGCATTGAAGTGGATCACGTCGTCGTTCTTTTTAATCTCGATGATTGTGGCATCTATCTTTGCCGAAAATGTCCCAGCCGTTGCTGGATCGAACATTGTGTCTGCCTCAGTTTTCAGCTCCTCTAGGAATTCGATCAGTTCTTGGTTTTTCATTTGTACCTCCGTCTTGAATACAGGATATCAAATTGTGTTACAAATGTAACACAAAATAAATAGGATGGATCAAGATGGGGCGGGTTATGCTTCAGATTGGGATATAAGCTCTGCGGTTTGTCCAGTGAACTGCTCCCAGCGAGTGATGATCACATCAATATATTGCGGATCCATCTCCATTCCACGGCAAGATCTTCCCGTCTTTTCGCAGGCGATGAGAGTTGTTCCAGATCCGCAAAATGGCTCAAAGACAACATCGCTATCTTTTGAAAGAGATTTGATCAAATGCTCGAAAAGACCAACTGGCTTGGGGCATGAATGAAGCTCTCGAAGATTTTTTCCATTCACAAACTCGCGCTCTGTTGAAATGACAATGACATCGTTTGAGAGAGATTTTTCTGTCGGATTAAAAATTAAAACTGGCTCCCATGTCGATGCTCCGCCTATTCCATTTCCAGCCTGAGCGAATTTTTTGTACCAGACAGCGACTTTTGTTTTTCCAAATCGCTCAAGGTCTCTTCCTAAATTCATCAAGCCAGGGGTCCAAACCTTCCCGCATTGATGAAGCCTGAAAACATTTTCGACTAATTTTTTATTTTCCTCAGGATTTGAATCATCATGGTTTGCGTACTCATACCCGATACCATAAGGCGGATCAGTGAAAACCATGTCAGCCTTCTCACCATCCATCAGCTTCGCCACATCATCTTCACTCGTCGAATCACCACACATCAGCCGATGATTCCCGAGCTTGTAGATATCCCCACGCTTTGCCTTTGGCTCCACAACATCAGGGATCTGATCTTCATCAGTGAGCCCCTCGGTGCCGGAAACATTGAAATCTTCTAAGTCTAAATCCACACCAGGAAGATCGAGCATTTTTGAAAGCTCTGTAAAATCTAATCCCGAATCAATAAAATACTGGCTCACAGATTCATCGCTCATTTTCCCATAGGTGGACGACATCAGGAGCACATAGGCTTTTGCTTTTTCAAAAGTCGGAGCAATCACAGCGGTACATTTAATTTTTGGCAGATGGTATCCCTCTTCACTCAGGGCGCTCAGGACGTGATGGCGCTGATGGCCGTCAAGCAAAAACCACTTCTTTTTACCTGGATCAAACCACACGTGGGGCGAGTGAATAAAGCCTTCTTTGATAATAGATTCTCTGAGTTTGTCGAAATCTTCTTTTGTCAGAGTTTTCAGATCACCCTGGAAATGATTGATCTCAGTCAACCCAAGCTCTATTTGTTTATCAACCCTGTTCACAACTTCTTTTGGTAAACTCATGGCGCAAAGCCCCCTTAATTGTTTTTTATTTGCAAAAATAAATAAGACCAGGGCACTGTAAATCCAGTCAATTAAATTCTTTTTAGGGGGACGCTTTTGGGAACTAGATTCGATATCGATTTTGAACTGATTAAAAGATGCCACGAGGAGGCAATCAAGCTCTGTCATCCTGACTTTTTCTCGAGCATGAAACAGAGAAAGACAGCGATCAATTCAGAGTATCTGGCAAGCGAGATTAAAACTGATTTCGACGCGCAGGCCTACACAGCCTATCTTATTGGCAAACTCGGAGCCCCAGAGTTTCGCGCCATGCTGTTCTTTAAAAAGCCATCTACGCTGAACATCCTGCTCGGCATGATCGAATCTCAGCCAGATCACGTCTCACTCGATAACCTGAAAAAGATGACGGGCGAGAATATCTCAGAGAAAAGATTCGTGAACATTGTCGAGTTCATTCACGAGTACAAATCAAAACAGGAAACAAAGAAGGCGGTCAGGCAATGAAAAAACTATTAGAGCCGAACTCAAAAGATAAAGGAAAGAAAGATCTGGGTGGCACCAAGGGGGCTCGGGAATCAAAGAAGGATTCCGAGTCAGGAGCCATCCCTACTGGCAGGAGTATATTTAAATCGTCACTGAGAAACTCAAAACAAAAGGACACTGCAAAATGAATATCGAGGAAATGGTAAATGTTCAAATCTCAATCTCTAAACAAACAGGTCTTTCCGAAGAGGAATGCGTTGAGATCTGCAAAGCCACAGAAAAGTTTTTAAAATTCATGGTCTACGACGCCGCGATGATTAAGGCCTATCAAATGGCCGAGGCTGAGAAAGAGAAAAAAAGCGATCTGATTATCCCGAATGATCCTGAGGCGAGGGAAAGAGAATGAGCTTGAACGAAATGCTTGAGAGAAAAATCAGCAAGGCCCTCGGCGTGGACGTGATCCTCATAGATCTGAATCAGTCATTTAATTCACTGAGTACAATCACCCGCGTCTCTGGCCATATGCAGATCCCACCGGAAAAGCGAAAGGCCATCCAGAAGGCCCTGGTCCTGCCGGGCGAGATCAAAGAAAGCTCGATTAAATTTCAGCTCGTGATCGAAACGGATAATCCATGAATGAAATCTACGTCTACATTATCTTTTACACCTTCGGCATGATCTGCTCGGCCCTCTGTTTCCTGGCTTTGAATGTTCATTTCAAACGAGATTTAAAGCCCATGAAAGAGGATCTCAAAGAGCTTCAGGATTTTTACAACTCCATGAATGTCTCAACCATCGCCTCGCTGAAATACTATGACCAGGTGATCAAAGACTTAAAGCTCGCCCCGAAAGCGCCGGAGCTGCCGCAAAGCCTGAGGGACGCCATGGACACAATGGAATATCTGAGTGCTGAGGTCGAGAAAATGGATCGCAAGGTGGACATGATCGAGCTATCCGAGAAGCAATTCGAGCTGAAAATGAAAACCCAGCTCAAAGAAGCAGAGCTTGCGCACCGTGAAAAAATTTCACAGGTCGAGGCCGCCATCTCGAATCTGTCGCCAATTCACAGGCATTGGCATAATGATAAACAGAAAAATGCTTTGACCGCCGAGCAAAAGAAAAAGATCAAAGATATCGGCGCCAAGGTCAGGGAGTTCTAATGTCGTATCTCGAGAAACTAATCATGGAAATGGAAGAGAAAATCCAGCAGCTGAAGATCAAGCTGGCAGAAGAGAAGTTGATCACAGACGAAATTAAAAAGGAACTAGATCGAACAAAAGCAAAGCTCGATTCGATCAGAGGAGTATTAAATTAATGAAGCCATTTTTCCACCTTGGACAAGAAGTGAAAAAACTCAGAGGCTGGTCAGAGATGAGCCAGGTCGAATTCGCGAAACTGCTGAAGATTCATCCCCAGGCCCTGAGTAATTGCGAGCGCGGGATCTCAGGGTTGCCGAAGAGATCGTTTATGATTCTCAAAAAAAAATATCCCACCTATCTGGAAAACATCATCGAGACGTTTTATTCGGATGGCAGCAATCAGATCAGAGAAAAATTAAAGAAAACATTTGGCTCAGACGTGGTGAGATTATGACTGCAAAGATCTCTTATCTGATGATCTGCATCCCGCTGCTGACCATTCTGCTCTTTGCTTTTATGATCGTGGTCTCTGTGAATGGGATCATGGAAATGTATTATTCACTCACGGGGGACGCGTGAACATTGGCCGAATTATTTATGCAATCCTTTTCACAGCCGGCGCTTTGGTTTTCTTTCTGCAAGCTGTTCCTGAGATGCACAGGATTTACATCGGTCACTTTGTAAAGCAGGAGTGTTTGAAATGATTTTCTACAGCCCAGAATTGAATCAGTTTGCTCTCGGGTTTTATCAAATAGATCACGACGGAATGACCACCTGGTGGCATTTGAATTTTTCGAGCGCAGGCCTTCCATTAAATACAGATAGCATGGAAATGTTTGATTGGGTTTTTGTGGGTGTGCTATGAGACCGCAAGTCGTGATGTCGCCACACAATGCCGTTCTCTGTGTTGCAACCCCGCTGTTCAAGATCAGCGTGAGCTCCCATTCAGAAGGACTTCTTGGCCATGAAATCATTCTGATGAGCCCATGTGAGAAGCCTCTGGCCTATGTGATCGACTGTGAAATCGGTGCTCAAGTTTTTTCTGCCGAGTGGGTTGAAGAGAATCTGATTTTTCTGGGGGAGCTGTGAACAAAACCATGACCGAGATCCGCGATGCTGAAGGAATAAAACACGCAAGAGATATGTTTAAGTCAGAAGGTCTTAATCCAGAAATTCACAATGACTTAAAATTTGCAACAAGGCTTAGATCATTCAAAGCAGGATTCGATTGCCGAGACAAGCTGGACAATGAAGAAATTGAAAGACTGAAATATGTTGCAACTAGAGATTTATTGAAAATGGAAAATCAGTCAAAAATTATTTCAGAACTGGAGCATTCGTTGAAAGTGGCGGTTGAGGCGTTGGAAAAGATTGGTCACGACACTACGGTAAATTGCCAAGCGGATGACGCTGAAAAAGAATGTTTTGATGTTGCTCAGGTTGCACTAGCCAAGATCAAAGAAATTAGAGGTGCTGAGTGAACGAGAGAATGACAGCTATTATGGAAGACCAGTCTGCTGCATATGAATATTGCGTCGGTCCTGTGGGATTTAAAAACGGTTTTAAATATGCCCACGACCTACTGATGAAGGATGTGAGGGGGCTGGTTGAGGCTTTGAGTGAAATAGCAATCGAACAGGAATTTTATATCAAGTCAAAAGACTATTTTAGTGAAGTCGTGCGGCTTAATCTCACGGCCAAAGAAGCACTTGCAGAATGGAACTCGAAGCATGGAGATAATTTAACAACAAAGGAGAATGAAAATGGCACTAGAGACACTTAAAGGCGTAGAAAAAATTGGACGATTTCATGTCGTCGACATGGGAGAGTTGAAAAATATGTATCCAGATAAATTCAATGAATCTGGTGCAATGGACTATAAATGGTTTGAGGCAGACATACGTCCAAACAACTACATTTATGTTCGTCACGACGTAAATTCCCTGTCTTTCACAATTCAGAATGGCCCGATTAAAGAGGTCGGAACAAATGGCTGTCAGGTAAATGAAATCATTGAAGCGGCAAAGATTATCATCGAAGGATTGAATGCTAAGTTTCCTTGCCGTGAAAATTCTATGGCAATCACAAAACTTGACGAGTGTCTTATGTGGCTTGAGAAAAGGACCAAAGACAGAGAAAAGCGCGGAGTCGAAGGGCAAAGCAAAGCATGACCAAATCCCCACTAGGTAGCATGAAAGAGTTTGATAATGAGCTGGCAGAAATTCAGGCAAAAAGACATTGCTGGCCACATGATAGTTTGGCAACTGCATTTGAATCTGGATTCTATGAAGGTAAGCAGGTGCAGTTTTGCGAAGACAAAGCCACAATCGAAAAGCTTGCAAGCGCGGTCGAGGTGATGCGTGAGGCTTTGGAGAATTGCACTAGAGGTGACCTATCTTCTGGTGATGGCATTTACAAAGCTGATGTTGCCAGAGATGCACTCAACCAAGTTGAGAAAATACTGGAGGGGAAAGAATGAATATATTAAAAGAACTTGAAACAAAAAATCTTACTGCTGCTATTGCACTAGAGGTTTATGCTCACAGGAAGTGGACAGTGTGGACACAAGATGGGCCAAGTGATGACACAATGCTTGTCTGCGAGGAGTTAAATGTTGGAATTGCAAAAGACTCGATTCTTGGCTTCAGCTTTTTTCCCTTGCCACTGGATCACCTTGAATCCTGTGGCTGGGTTTGTGTCGGTGAACTATGAGCCAGGACAAAAAGCTGATCTATGACGAGTTAGTTAAATCACACGATGAGATGGTCCTGGTCCTTAAGGCATTTCAAGAGATGTTTAAACAGGTTGGACCTGAAATGGAAGATCTCAAAGAAATGAACAAAAGACTGCGAGCGGTCATAGACAGACGAGATGATGAGATCAGGCAACTACGCGCGGAACTATACCGACAGCAACCGACGCTCAACTCACATCCCCAGGCAGAGAATGAAGAGGAAGCATATTGATCCACGCGGATATTATTTTTATCATCGCAGCTCTGTTCATGGGCGCAAGCTTTCTGGGGCTGCTGTTTGCCATCACAAGGAAAAATAAATGAGCAACTACGTTGAGGACTACAGAATCAGCCAGTACAGGCAAATGGAAATCGATGCCCTTCGTCGCGTGGTCGAGTATCTGCTGACGCAATTCAAGCTCGAGGATGTTCCCAGGCAGGTCAAAGAAAGGCTGAAGGACGCCGACATGGCAAGAAACGAGATCCGAAAGATCGAAGAGGGCCGGGTGCCAAAGTGAGCTGGGAAAAACACAGACCGATTGAAATCCCAGGATACATGATCAAAGCCATTGTGCTTCTTGCCATCGCCATTTTCCTAGGCAACATTTTGTTTTCATAGCACAAAGATCTGGACAATCATAAACAAGTGTTTTATTAGATCAATCAAATTCAAAGGGGCAAACAATGAGCACAGATAAATTATTCGATTCTGCGGCAGCTGACAGGCACGAGCAGAAGTACGGCGAAGATCCCAATCTCGTGAAACGCGAAGAGGATCAGAGAAAATCAATCCAGGGCGATGTTAAAGCAATGGTCGATGATACGCTCAACCGGGCGATAAAGATCACTCACTCGACTGGGAAAAATAACATCCAGGTCTATCGAAAACATGACGACGATTTCAAGGACGGCATTCATATGGCCAAATCTCTGATCTCCGTGATGTTTCTCTATGACTGGTACGGTGGAAAAGTTCAGATCGAGGGCAACGACAAGCCGATGCGAAATCATTTCAAGACTGGTGACGGATCATGGAAATACACACTAACCGAGGATCACTGGTGTGAGGTGATCTATGAATAGATCAGAAAGTATCACGAAGCTCGCTCCTGCTCTGGCAAAGGCTCAGGGAAAAATCGAGGGAGCTGTTAAGGATTCGACCAACACGTTTTTCAATAACTCGAAATATGCCGATCTCAGCTCGGTGATGGATGCGATCAGAGAAGCCATGAGAGAAAATGGCCTTGCCTATGTCCAGCCGCTCTCGACGCAAGAGAATCGCTGGTACATCGAGACCGTGATCATCCACGAATCAGGCGAGTGGATCTCATCTGGCCAGTGCGAGATCGTGATCAAAGATAAAACCAATCCACAGAGCTTCGGCTCCGCGGTCACGTATTTCCGAAGATACTGTCTGACCAGTATGGTCGGTGTAGCTCAAGTCGATGATGACGGGAACGCTGCAAACCATTCCCAGAATTATCCGCCACAGGCAAAGGCACCAAAAGAAAAGCCAGCAGTAAAGCGCCAGGCTCAAGCCCCACTCTCAGCCATGGAAAAAATGGAACTCGGAAAATGGGTTTTGCCTGAGGGAAAATTTAAAGGGAAAAAACTTGGCGATATCCCGCAGGAAATTGCCCTGGCCTACAGAGAGGACATGATGAACAACTTCGGCGATATCGATGCGATGCCGGAGGCTGCGTTCAAGATCTTCGATAACATCACGGCCTATTATTCAGAATTGATTTAAGGGAGCCGCCAGATCTTAACACCTTGAGTTTTTCAGGTTTGCCCCTTTAAAATTCAAGACACTAGACTGGCATTATCCGAGAGCCCGCAAGGTTTTATTGCTTTGCGGGTTTTTTTTTGCTCGAATGAATCATGGCAAATGAGACACCCGTTTTCGCCGCGCTCGCAATGGATCGAAGCGATCCCATTGGAAACTCTGAGGACATCGAAGGCCGAAGGGCGCTGCACGTAAAGAACATGGCGCAACTGGTCACAAAGCCATTCGACGCCGGCACAGTTCTTTATCCAGATTCGGTCACAGAAGTTTATCAGTTCAGGCTGGGCGGGATCACTGGCGGAATCGTTCAGACGGTCACCCTGGTCTATACGGATTCGACGAAAGTAAATCTGTCGGCCTGGGAGCTTAGCTAATGGCTTTCAAGTTCAATGTCTTTACCGGAAACCTGGACATTGCCGATGCTGGCGCCCAGGGCCCGCAAGGACCTCCTGGACCTCAAGGCCCACCGGGACCGCAGGGGCCGCCTGGAACATTCCCAGACTATGGTCCGAAATTCAATTATCACGTCGCCTCGCTTGCGGCCTATGACAAGATTGCCGCCATCACCTATTTAGACACAGGACTGAGAACTGAGAGGATCAACACGATCACCTATTCCAGCGTTCTGTTCCCGGATGCCGACATTGTGAAAACAATTTTCTATCTCGACGTCGGCACCATGAATCAGAGAATCGACAAGATTGAATATGTGGGGACCATCTTTTCGCCTGACAGCCTGAGAAAAGTCTTTAACTATTCTAGTCAGGGCATCAGATACAAATTAGACGGATTTTACTACGAGCTTTTTTAAGGGAGTTTAAATGAGATATGTGGGAGCAGATCTTCTTGCAGATGTGAGCACTGTTTATGATCAAACGAAAACCTTCATCGCCGGGCGATGCTACTCAAAAACAGTAGATGGGAAAACAGCACTCGGACCTCCACTGAACAGATTCATTGATCAGCAAACAGATGCGGGAGTCACCCCAGCCGCCAACAATGCTTATATGACCTCGAACGGAAGAATCTTTATTCTCGGAGCTGAGGCCGGAGCCATCACGCCACTTTTACTCTACAGCATAAACTATGCAACTGGAGCCACGGCTTATATCGGACGCGTGAACATTATCCTGCCCGACGTTGCCGCCACCACCACAGTCTATCGGTCAATCAAGGTCGTGGACTCAGGGACCAGCGGATGGAAAGTGTTTATCACCACCACCGGATCAGTCGTGATCAATGGTGGAACGATGCTGGTAAATAATCTGGCGCTTGCAGACTTCGTTCCTGTAGGATTTCCATCTATCCCATTTGCAACTGGAAATGATCAAAAGGCCGTCTACTTTCTGCAAGATCCTGCAAACATGGGATCACTCCAATCGAACAGCAATATCGCATCTGCCGGATCAGTTCTCGACTTCACAAATAACCGCCTCTATGTCCACAACGGTATTGCTGCCACTCATCAGTATTTTGTATTCTCAACAAACACGGCGCCCACATGGTCGTCGAGAGCCGTCACTGGCTCGGCTGCAACCGACATCATCTCGGACGCCGGTCACCCATTCGTGAATGGTGATCAGGTCACATTTACATCCATCACCGGAGGCGCCGGACTGACAGCTGGAAATACTTATTTCATTGCCAATTCCGTGGCCGGAGTAAGTTATCAGCTCTCGATCACAACGGGTGGAGCTGCGATCAATTTCACAACTGATATCACAGCCGCAAATATCGGACGCGCATTCGGACAGACAGGATCTAATTTCCTGCATAAAACTGGAAACTTGCCAGCTCTCACAGGAACGCTTCTCCTCACCGGATCTGAAGACTATGCAGTCCCAGGGCACACCGCAAACTCAGGACAGGCCTGTGTGTTTTTCGGCACCACTTCAAATATGTATCTAGGTCAATTGTCTGAGCTCACCAGTGGAGCCACAAGCTGGCCATCTTTGATCACGGTGAATTTACTCGGAACTGCCAATCAAATTGTTCTTCCAGCTCCGACCTATATGTCTTGGTCGAACACTCTGGACCGAGCAATCTACTCAACTGGTCTCGTGTTCGTTATGAAGCAGTTTGTGAACAATCAAATCGATGCAATCTTTGGAGGCACAAACAATAAATATTTCGAGGGCCTGACCGGAAATGAGGTCGTCGAGTTTCAGCCGACATCAGCAATCACCGCCATGGACATCGAAAACGGATGGCTTGCGGTGAGCAATCAGACAGCTGGTCAGCGTGGGATTATGCTCACAGACCTGAGATCAGATGCTCTCTTTGAATACTCAAAGCTGATCACAAAAGTTCTCGATACGCCTCAGGCCGTCTACAAATTCATGACCACAATCGATGCCCTGTTTGACTACACAGGATCTCTGGCCGTTTGCTACAGGACATCAGGATTTGGATCAGAAACTGGCGGATGGATACCAATTCCATTTGCAGAGGATTTATCATCTTATGCAGCCGGACAGCAGGTCCAGTTTCTAATTCACTTTGCCACCCTTGGGCTTGATACCTCAATCCCGGCACAGCTTTCTGATTTTTTCCTCGGATACGATTCCATCACAGATAACTCTGATCACTGGGAATTATCCGTCGATGACTCGAGCAATGGAAACCCATCAAGAACGGCGTTCAGATTGAAGTCTGTTTATCAGACCTCAGTTCCAACTCTGTACTACCGAGCACTGGATCTCTCAAACGTGACGCTGGTGACTCACAACACGGTCGCAAATGCTGCACGATTTGAATACTCCACAGACTCAGGCGTCACATGGATACCGCTGGGGACAATCCCGAATGTCGTCGGAACTCTTGTGCGATACACATTCTCAAGCCCCCCAGGTGTAGACATTAGACCTTCAATCAAGGAGTCATAATGGCCGACATTTTTACACAGTCCTCTGCCTATCAGGGGACTTTCACGCCAGGAACAGTCACGATCCCGCCGCAGTTTCAAATCTGTGCTGTGGCAAACATAAACGCCTCGAATCAGTTTGAGGCCACAATGTGGGTAAATGAAAACGGGAACAGAGTCGATTCAAACCTTGGCCAAGCGTCCTATCGAATCCGCGACGACCAAGGAAATGTCGTGGGCTCAATGTCGCAAAACAACATCAGTCCAGATGTGAACGGATATTTTCAGATCACTCCAATATCTGCCGATCTGATTTATGATCTCACACACTACGTCATGGAAATTGAAATCCCAGTAAACGGCGTTGAGGTGGCTTCATCAATCGGTCTCGTCAACGGAGAGTAAAATGCGAAGAGTGCGACACCTAGAACAATGCGACTATGTGATCCCGCTCAGGCAGAAAAACGCCCGAGTGCTCGCGCTCTCAAATCAATCAAATGTCTATCTCGAAAGAACATGGCACCAGTCAGCACACAGACCAATCGATATTTATGCCTACGCAAAATTCAACACAGGCACAATGAACGGACTGGAAATCCTCACCCTGCTCGAAAAAAACAATAAATCAATCTCTGCAATCCTCACCTCAGCCAAGCTCTATAAGCTCGACGACCAGGGATTCGGGGAGACAATGATCCTCAATGTCCCAATGATCGAAGCCATCCCAGGAGTATATCTCGCACAGCTCACGCAAGCTCAGATCGGACTCGGGAATGAGCTCTCAGGAAGAGAAACATATTCTCTAGAAATCAAATTCAAACGAGTCAGAAAAACCTATGCAAAAAGATTCTGGTTTAATCACCTCGGATGCTACGACAGTATAAACAGATTGAGACAAACCGCAGAACGTTTAGATTCTGTTAAGGTGGATGAATGATGTTTGCTTTCGTGAAAGATAATCTTGTCGAGAAAATCCTGGACGTTACCTCAGAAGAGATTCAGGTGATGGGATCTCAATACTCGGCCGTCATCGATATCGAAGGGATGTCGCCTCAACCAAAAGTCGGATGGAAATTTGAAAACGGCAAGCTTATCAAGAACCTACCAGACGTCACCCCAAGGCAAATCAGACAGGCTCTTATCATGTCCGGCGTGAGCCTCGATGCAATCTCGACCGCACTCAATTCCCTGCCGGAGCCCACAAGATCCCTTGCCAAAGCCGAATGGGAATACAGCATCGCCGTGAAAAGAAACAGACCACTCGTGGATAATGTGGGAGCCATGCTCGGATGGACCGAGGAGCAGGTTGACAACCTATGGCTCTTTGCGAGTACCTTTGAGTGATGAAACACCCATCAGCCGAAGTCTTTGTCATCTGCTCAAAATCATTAAAAAAATTCAATCCTTTGGCGACTGAGATTTTAAAGACAGAAGGCCTCGGGTTTTCACACTACTCGGTCGGGATCAGATACAAGTCAGAGTTCATTATCTGTGAAGCCATCTGGCCACGGCCGAAGTTCACAAAGTGGGAGGACTGGCAGAAACTCCATGAGCCAGTGTTCATTTTCCGCAAAGAAGTGCTCAATCATTTCCTGCTATTCGAGATGACCAATTGGCTCTCGATTCTCTGCACGAAATCCTGGTACAGCCTCACCCAGCTCATCTTGATCTATCTCGGTCGCAGAATCCCGATGCTCAAGAAGTGGACTACCACGGTCAAGCTCAACCTGGATTCTGGGCTCATCTGCTCAGAGCTCACGATCAGATTCCTGAATCAGTTTTTCCCGAAAGACTTTGCAATTGAAAAATCTGAGGATTCAATCGGATTAAAAGAGCCGTTTGATCAACTCACCGCCCGATGGGTTCTTCTGGACTCAAGTACGGTGGCTGTGCTCCGATCAATCAAAGGGTGAAATGAAATGGCCAGGAAACCTACAGGAAAGCCCAATGGGCGCCCGAAAATCAATTGGACCGAGGATCAAAAGCGCGAGTTTGTGAAACTCTGTGAGATCCATTGCACGATCAGAGAGATCTGCGGATGGTTTGAAATCGATGAAGTCACCCTCGAAAAGATCCTCAAGAAGGAATATGGGGATACTTTTTCAAAAGTTTTCGAGCGTTTCGCGTCAAAAGGCAAGATTTCCCTGCGTCGGCAGATATTCCAGGCAGCCTTCAATAAAGAGAATCCAGACTTTCGGGCCATGAAGTGGTTATCCACTCAGCACTTGGGGATGACCGATAAGGTTGAGCAGAAAGTCCAGACCTCGGGCGAGGTCACAATCAAAATAGGATGGGCCGATGAAGATCAACATTCAGATGCCAAGAAGGACACCACCCCAAAGAAGGTTTGATGAATCCACTTCGCGATTCAATCTGAGCGTCTGGGGCCGGCAATCTGGAAAGTCCACGGCTGGATATCGAAAGATGATCTGGAAGCCGCTGCAATCAAAACACCCAGGAATCTATTGGCACGTCCTTCAGACCTACTCTGCCGCTGATATTATCTTTGAGAGGTACATGAGAGAGATCTACTCGCACAAAGGAACGCTCTGGAATTATTCATCTGAGACCGAAAGGCGGGTTGAGCTGATCGGTGGGCGCCACGTTTTTTTCAAGTCCGGGGATAACTTCGAGGATCTTCGAGCTGAATCTCTCAGCGGATGTATCATCGACGAAGCCCGGCAGCAGCATCCAGATCTCTGGCGCCTGGTCATCCGCCCAATGCTGGCAAAGGCTCACAATATCAATCCCGCCCTCGGCTGGGCCGATATGCTCACCACTCCGAACGGATTCGATTGGGTCTATGATCTTTACAACGACGCTCTTTTAAATCCGAGCGAGTGGGGCGTGATCCATGCGCCATCGACCGAGGCCTGGTGGTGGACGCCTGAGGAAATCGCATCGGCGAAAAAATCCATGGGAGAGGCTGAATTCGCTCAGGAGATCATGGCCGAGTTCCGGGACCTCACCACCGGCAAAGCCTATGTGAACTGGTCCGAAGCAAATATGCTCACCGAGAGCCCGTTCTTTAAAGACCGGTTGATTCACCCAGGTTTGCCGATCATTGTGTTCATGGACTTCAACTTATCGCCCATGGCCTGGACGCTGGGGCAGAAAAAGATTGATGATTTTTATTGCTTCGATGAGGTCTGGCTCACTAGGTCCCACACCCAAGAAGCCGCTGAAGTTCTGGCTCAGAAGATAATCCAGTACGGACATCAGAAGCTCGGAGTGATCCTCGTCGGTGACGCCACCTCGAAATCAGGACAGCGGGCAGCCGCGGGGCAATCAGACTATGACATAGTTTGTCAGGTGCTCGATAAACACAATATCAGGTGGGTGAACATGACGCCTGAATCGAATCCGAATGTGAAGGACCGAGTGAACACGGTGAACGCAAAGCTTAAGGATGGAAACGGTCAAGCTCATCTTTGGATCCATCCGACGAATTGCCCTCAGCTCAGAAGAGACTTCGAGCGCGTGGTCTGGAAAGCCAGCTCTGGATCTTTGATCCTCGATCAGACGACGGACAAAGAACGCACGCACGCATCTGACGGTGTCGGATACGGGATCTGTGAACTGAGCCCGCTGGTCTACAAGAAGGGCGGAACTCGAATGTCGATCATCAACGCCCCAGGCATGAATTATTAATTGCCAGGACCTGCTCCGTGAGTTCCAATTTAATCACCAATGCAGAAACTGAATCATGCGAAAGGTTATCGCAAGTTCGTTAACAAACGAGACGAAGCTCTTGAGGTGATTCTCAGGAACTTTCGCTTGCGCGTGTCTGATCACACCCGAAAAGCTTTCAAGAAAATCCTAGAGATCGTTCAGATCAAATATCCGATGCTCATCAATTCCCCCCTCAGACATGAAATGGACCGAGTCGAGTTGCAGATTCAGCAAGCGTTTGACCAGCTGGGCCACGAAATCACTCGTGAGCTGACAGAGATGCGCCGGAAAACATTCATGCTGGCTTATGCTGGCGAGGCTCAGGCGATTGCGCAAACCCTGGCGACGACTCCGAAGATGGATCTATCTCGAAACAAAATTGAAAAAGTTGCCATAATAAAGAAACTTTCCAATGGGCTCACGCCCTACGAGTCATTTAATCTCAAGTTCTCGAAGATCCGTCGGATGATTATCTCATCCCTCGAATATTCTTTGGCCTTCGGGGAGCCTGTGGATAAAGCTCTGGGACGTGTGTATCTGCAATTCCCAAAGCAGAAAGAGCTGGCAAAGAAAGCCGTCTTGAAAACTGTGAAGGTCGAAGAGGCTGATCGCCCGAAGTTCTCAACCTACGGACCAAAGGATGAGTCGAGCGCAGTCGAAATCACGCCAGACAGAAAAGCCCCAGTCCATGGATTCGAGTGGGATCAGGAAACCTGGAATCAGGTGATCGACGATCTCGGATCTGATTATGTTTTCACAGACCGCAGCCCAGAATCCTATTTCGATATCACAAACCCCTACAATGACTTGCCAATCAAAGAGGTTGCTGAGGGCGATAAAATCTATGCCTGGGAAATCGAGAACGAAGTCACCCACGATTTCGTCGAGCAAGTGCGCTCAGGACAGATCGAGGCTGCAAATAAAAATGGCATTAATGAGTTCGTGTGGATTGCGATTCTTGATGACCGGACGGATGACTGCTGTGAATGGCGCTCCGGCCTTCTGACCAGTGAAATTGAAGCGAGACTTAAGACTGACAAGGCTGATGATCCTTGCGATGCGATCGTGCCTCCTGCACACTTTAATTGCAGATGCACCTTAGCTCCCGCCAGCTCAGACCTTGAAGCGGTTGATAATTCAGACACCGAAAGAGAGTTTTCAGAATGGCTAAACGAAAGATAAATGAGGCTGATGCTGCGCCTGCTCAGACTGCTGTAAAAGAATCCCAGTCAGTGAAGATTATTCGCACAAAGATTCCTGCGGATTGGGATCCAACTGACGCCCCAGCAAGAACTGACAACACATTTGCAAAGCACGCTCAGATTAAAACATTCCCTGAGCTGATCAGTTTGCTCGAGTCAGATAAAACTGTTGAGATCGATGCAAAGGTCTGGTTTCACGAGAAGGGCACAAACACCGCCCACCTCGCCAATCTCGATAAAAAAACATTTCTGGAGACCTACAAAGGAAATCGCAAGCGCACGTTCAGGGAATCGGTGGACGCGTTCTCGACCGATGCGGGTGCCAATGTCGTGGGTGGGAAAGACTTCACGCCGATGCTGGGTGGCCCATTTAATAAGCAGCTGTACTACACCGACTATTTGAAGATGCACGCTCAGTGCTTCTTTGCCTACAATCACGATCCGATCCTTCACGCAGCCGTTCAGATCATTCGAGATTTTTCTCTTGGCCGTGACTGGTCAGTGAACTGTGATAATCCGAAGGGCCTGGCAATCTGGAAAGCCTTCGAGGAGGTCAATGACCTGCGCTCGATGATGTACCTCGCCTGTGAAGAGCTGTCGATCTACGGAGAGATTTTCTGCTGGTGGTTGCCAAATCACGACACCCGGATTGCGTATCAGGTAGCGCCGGGCCAGATACCACCGAAGGGATTAATTCCCAGAGTTCGATTGGTCGATCCGTCTGTGATCTGGGATATTGCCACCTATCCAGAGGATCTGAAGCGCGTTCTGTTTTATCAGTGGATCGCACCGACTCAATATCAAATGTTTACAGGCACCGATAAAGGCCAGCCTGTTCCAATGACGAAGTTTATTTATCAACAAATTCCTGCGGATCAGATGGATCACTACAAGATCAACTGCCGTTCAAACGAGAAGCGCGGGAGATCTGATCTCTTCTCTGTTCTAGGATATGCAAAACGCCTGAGGGATTCTGTAAACTATTCGATCATTGGACTTCAAAAATCCGCGGCCTGGTCAATCGATACGACCATCGAAGGATCTCAGGATGACGTGGATAACTACGTTGAAACTCAGCAGGCACTAGGAACGATCGCAAACCCTGGATCTGAATTTGTTCACACCGATAAAATCAAGCGCGAGTATCTGAGCAACGAAGCCGCGGGCCGAGGGAATAACTCGACCGCATTCGACTGGTGCTTCTCTATGATTTGCGCTGGCCTTGGTATCCCGCAGCAATACTTTGGAACTCATTTATCTGGCGGCAGCACTCGTGCCTCGGCTTTGGTCGCGACCGAGCCTGTGGTCAAGAAGTTCGAGATGCGCCGGAATATGATCGAAGAGATCTTGCTGAACATGAGCCGTCGTCTGTTCAAGCAATTCGGAATAGATGCCGAGATTGAGGTCACATTCCCAGAGCTGGTCAGTCAGGACAGATCCGCAAAATTAAAAGATCTCGCGATGGCTGAGATGCAGGGATGGATTTCAAAAGAACGAGCAGCTGAGATTGCTGCGAAAGAGTTGGGCGTGACGGATTTCGATTTCAAACGAGAGCAGGCTGCGATCAATGCGAGCCCCGACAATCGGGCCCTTGTCTCGAATCCATTGACAGCCCCTCCGGCACTGGGCTCCAATAATGATGAACCACAAATGTCAAGGTCTGCCACGGGTGGCGGTGAACGCAAGGACGCGAGGGATTCAGGTGGATTCTGAAAAATTCATAGGCTCATCAATTGAGGATCTGATCAGAAACCCATCTGCATTTGGTGCCCCGACCTTTGAAGAGTTTTCGCGCAATCGTGAAAAATGGGTTGGCAGAGAGGACGATAAGTTTTCTAATGTCGACCGCGGATCTCAGATCCTTGGGAAAGTCGCAAAGAAACACGTCTATGAGATCGAGGGATTTCGTTGCAAGACCTTAGAAGAGGTCGAGCGCGTGGCCAGACAGCAAGGCATCCCGATCAAAGATCTCGAATATCGAGCCCAGCTGATTCCACTCGGCGGTGGCACAGCAGACATTTTAATTAAATTTATGTCCAAGACAGAATTCAATTCACGGGAGCCCATGAATGCAGCAGAATAATGCAAAGCTCCGCAGGGATGCGAGGGCCACAAAGGCCACGGATGGCCGATCTTTAAAAGAATCAGGTCCGTCCGCTTTTCTCGATCAAGTCCTACTTCGCGTCACTCCAAAAGATCTAAAGAAAATCTTAAGCAAACAAGAAGAGGCTGTGCCCGACACAAA
>CAYZFQ010000016.1:0-37516 GCA_964477895.1 uncultured Bacteriovoracaceae bacterium
GAGTAGGACACCGTCTCATGGCTCAGCGTCTCGGCCACAAATCCCTTCCGCATGCCGCCCTTGCCCAGCGTCATTGTGCTGGCCGTATGAGTGCCGAGCCCGTGCGCCTGCTTGTAGGCGTCGAACTCCACGCCCAGCTGGACGATGGACCAGCCGCGCTGGCGCTGCTGGTCGAGCATCGCCTTGGCGCCGTGCTGCGTGACCTCCCGGGAGGCGTTCTCCTCGCCGTCGGTCATGATGACGATGACGCCCTTGGGGTTCACGTCGGCCGAGGCCAGACCGTTGATGCGGCCGATCGCGTCGTAGAGCGGCGTGCCGCCCCGGGGCGAGGCATCCTCGTTCGAGAGCGGCTTCCAGTCCTGCGGGCGCACCGCCTGACGCAGCACCTCGAAGGTGCAGGAGGCGATCGAGCTCACCGACGGGGCGATGGCGCCAGCCAGCCACGCATTGTCGAAGCAGGCGCAGGTCACCGCGCCCTCGTGCCCGGCCTTGGCCAGCTCGGCCACGTAGCCGTTGATGGTGCCGAGAGCTTCCTCCCAGCGAGACTGCATCGAGCCGGAGCGGTCGAGCAGGATGTAGACGTTGACGGTCATCTGTCCCTCACTGATAGCGCCTGAAGCGCGCGATAGGCCGGTTGTTGTTGACCGCCCGGCCGGACGGCACGTAGTCGACCTTGACCCAGTGATCGTTGGTGAAGATGCGCCCCATGATGCGGGGGTCGACGTCCTCGGGCGGCGGGCGCTTGTCCCGCACGTCGTTGACGGTCAGGAGGCGATTGGGGAACCGCTTGCCCAGCATCAGGGCGTAGCGGCGGGCCCACGCGAGGTATTCATCACGAGCTGCCATCGGAACCTCCGAACACAGGCATGCGGACCTTCTTCTTGCTGCGGCGGGAGGCGCCGAAGACGATCTTCAGCCGCTGCTGCTCCCGATACTCGGGGTCGGACTCCATCCGCTCCCGGCGGGCGCGCATGACCTCCTGCCCCTTCTCGTCCTGCGCCTTGTTGGCAGGCACCACCTCGACCGCGGTCGCGTTGTTGAACCTGCGCACGAAGGCGCTCTTCTTCTGCTGGCGGAACTTGCTCATCACCGCCCCCGCAGCAGGATCGGCGAGGTCGTCGAGGGCATCGCCCCCCAGACGAACCATGCGTAGTTGTGCCGGGGCCGCGTCTTCGTGCCGGCGATCCAGCGCGGCCGGTCGGTGAGCACGATCTTGGCCATGAAGCGGCCGGCCGGGTCGAACAGGTGGTCGCGCGTCGAGGCGCAGTCCCACTCGTTGCGCAGCAGCATGGCCACCAGCGCCCTGCCCTCTGTGATGTTCAGGGCATGCACCACGAAGGCATGCGCGAGGCTGTAGGGCGGGTTGGTGATGATGTCGCGGCTGGTCGGGTTGTCGTCGGCGAGGAAGTCCTTGCCGGGCGTGCCGTAGCCGCGGTCGTGAAGGTCGCTGGCGGCGACGTCGATGCCCTCGGACGCCAGCACCCGGGCGATGGCGCCATTGCCGCAGGCGGGCTCCCAGACCCTCTGGAAGTTGACGTGGCGCAGCAGGACGCGGACGCACCACTCGGGCGTCTCGTAGAAGTCCGCCTCGCGGCGCTCGTAGCCGGAGTTGCCGAGCATGGCCGGGTCACTCATCGGTCGTCTCCGGCGCACGGCGCTCCCGGCGCGTCAGGACGTAGGTCCAGTAGGCGGCACACGCCACGTTGATGCCCATCGCCAGCGGGTTGCCGGCCATGTATCCGAAGCCGCACCCGAGAAGGGCGAGGAAATACATGGTGTAGGCGAAAGCTCTCCCGGTCATCAGTGCCTCACCTTCGGCTCGGGCTCGGCTTCCATCGCCTCCGAGAACAGGCGGATCTGCTCGTCCATTTCGGGGCGCACGTAGCCGATGACGTCCTTGACCACGAACATGGCCAGCTCGACGCGCTGGACCGGGTCGGTCGACATGCGCAGCACGTCGATGATGCAGTGCGAAAGGTCCCCGAGGACGTTGTCGATCCTGCAGTTCTCGGTGTTGCCGGCGTCGTGCTGCTCTTTCAAGTAGGCCTTCATCAGGTCGCCGATGCGGCAGTGAAGGCAGTCCGGGTCTGGCTCTGTCACGCGGTGGCCTCCCTCAAGCGGTAGCTCTGCGACATGCCCGGGAACAGGCCGTCCTCGTTCGCCACCAGCATGCCGCGGGCGAGCAGGTCCTCGATGATGCGACCACGGAGCGCGCGCCCGGCAGGCGTGGCGTAGCGGTTGGCGTTGCGGTCATGCACCACCGTGCCGCCGGCAGCGCGGATGTGCGCCAGCGTGACCTCCGGCAGGTGCTTGGGCTTGCGGGGGCGCTTCATTGCACCTTCACCGGAGGGTGGCCCATCTTCTCGGCAATCGCCATGAACGTGGAGGCATCGTCCGGGTGGAGCCAGACGGCTCCGACCTCCTTCGACCCACCGAGGGCGAGGACGGCGACCGCCATCCCGGCGATCGGCCCATCGTAGAGCACGGTGCCCTTCTCGCCGAACGCGATGGAGAAACCGGGTGCGACGCACCGCTTGGCCCACAGCACCCACAGGCCGCTTTCGGTCGGGCTCACTTCCACAGCATCGCTCCGAACATGAGGATGATCGCGCTCACGAGCGCATAGTCGAGCAGTTCCATGAGCTGAGCCTGAGGCGGAATCCCGACGCCGTCAAGATGGGGTGGGCATTATCCCCATCATTGGGAGTAGGGGTTGACCATCGGCTTCTCGGGCTCGCGCTCCTCGATCGGGGGCGGCGGGTCGACGGTCAGGCCCATGACATCCATGAGGTAGCGGGCCGCCTGTGAGACCGTGTCGACGTAGTCGTCGTGTTTGATCGAGCCCTCGCCGGCGAAGGTCGTGAGCTGGGTCATCAGCTCCTCGATGAACTCCCGGGGCTCGCCGTCCCGCTGCAGGTGCTCGGGCAGCCAGAAGATGCCGGCCTTGAACAGGTGCGACACGGCATGGAGGCGCGCCAGCTTGTCCGCCTTGCCCGGGTTGTAGGGCCACGGGAAGATGCCCTCCGCCTCCAGCGACTGGCGCAGGCTGATGCCGGAGCCCTTGTCCTCGATCAGGATGAGGTCGGTGGCCCGGCCCAGACTGGCGGGCCTGAGCGGGGTGCCCGGCGCCCTGTAGACGGGCAGGTTGATGTCGTCGCCGTAGCGGATTTTCCGCTCCTCCTTCACCCGCTTCACGAGCGCAGGGAAGCCGAGGAAGTCCTGCCAGCAGTCGAGGAGCAGGATGGCCCACTTGCCGTTGTGCTTGAACAGCCCCCAGACCGAGCACGCCGTCGGGTCGGGGTCGCCCGTGTCCTTGTCGACGGTCTTCTGGGTGAAGGCGGTGTCGAGCGACATCAGGATGAAGTCGAACGCCGGCAGCGGCTTGTCGCGCGGCCAGATCCTGAACCAGCTCTTCTGGATGATGCCGGCCTCGGACGGGTCGATCAGCTCGCCGTAGATCTCCTGCCGGCCGTACTTGGTGCCCTCGTACTTGAGCAGCTCGCGCTGGAAGGGCGGGGCGAGGTTCTTGACGTTTTGGTAGGTCGAGGCCCGGGTGACGACGGTGTGCGGATCCTTGACGAGGCGCTGGATCAGCGGCCGTGGCTTCGGCGTGGTGGTGGCGATGATGCGCGGGTGTTGGCCGAGGCGCATGCCCATCATCATCAGATCCCACGCCTCCTCGGCGTCTTTCCACGCCGCCAGCTCGTCGCACCAGCCGCCGTGGAACTGGGGGCCGCGGAAGCGCTCGTAGCTCTCCGCCGAGATGCCCTCGATGATCGAGCCGTTCACCAGCTTGATGACCATGTCGGTCTTGTTGAAGCCCTCGATCATGCTGGTCGGGATGACGGCGCCGAGACCGGACTCCCCGTTGAAGCAGACGCGGTCGAGGTCGCCGTAGGTGGGTGCGGAGACGAGCCAGCGCGTGCCGGACTGCGACCATGCCTGATCGCGCAGGTGCTCGGCCGCGGTGCGGGTCTTGCCAGCGCCACGGCCCGCCAGCAGAAGCCAAACGGTCCAGTCGCCCTCGGGCCAGCGCTGGTAGTTGTGGGCCTTGAGCTCCCACTCAAGGAAGGCGCGGCCAGCCGCCACCCCGGCGGCGCCAAGGCGGTGCTTCTCCTTCTCGTAGAGCTGCTCGAAGTCGGGGTGGATCACGCGGGCTCCGGCTCACTGGCCATTGGTGCCTCCGAGTTTGGAGAGGAAAACGTTGGTGTAATGCTCGGCCTCCTGTTGGACTGTGGCGCCCATGCATCCGCAAGCTTGGCCGGTGCAGCAAAGCCGCTGGTCTGGTTCGGAATAGACTTTAATGAGGCGTTGAATGTGTTCCACCGCCTCGCGCAGCTTCACACTGTCGGGATGCTCTGATGGGGACTGGACGGCTAGGGCGGCGGTGAGGGCGGCCGATGCCGCGTTGCAGATGACTTCCCACGAAATGTGCTTGGGCAGGTAGTCGCGGATCTGGTCGGCGGCAGCTTTCACCATTTCAAACGTCGGCTCACTGGCCATTGGTGCCTCCGAGTGTGGAGAGGAAGGCATCGTCATCCTTTTGCAGACGCTTGTTCTCGTCTCGGATCTCTCTCAGATAGTCAGGGTCCAAGTCCGGTTCATTGTTCAGGTCGTCCCACGGGCATCCTTCCTCGCCGCCTTCAAACTCGCAGGATCGGACACTGTAGGCTCCGCAGAAAGGACAAACGGTTCCAGTCATGTCAGTCTGCTCCTGTCGGGCCATCAAAGCCGCCATTGGGGTCCAGACCAGCCGCGCGGCGCTCGGCATCGGTCATCAGGCGAATGGATTTCTTAGGGCGCTCACGAGGCGCAAAAGGGTTCGTCGGGTCGTGACCTTCGAAGACCGGAGCGTTAATGCCCAAGGTTTTGCGGGCTTTGTCTCCCCAAGGATTGCCGGGCGGGAAATATGCGGAGTATGCGTCCAGCAATTCTTTCAGTGCAGAGCGCACATCATCCCGCGATCTTTCCATTGTTTGCGCCACCATTTTCCATGCTTTCGCATCATGCACCAGCCTCACGCTGTCGGGATGCTCTTCACCTGCGTCGATTGATGCGAGTGTGGCGCGGGTTTCCTGCATGATGCAGCATGCAACGGGCGGATTGGCGCTCGCACAATCTCCCCCGCAGTCGGGGCAACCGTAGCTTCCCCACCTCGCCAGCGCATCCTTCGCCTTGGCGAGTGCTGCCGAAAGTGCAGTGAGCCGGTCGTACTGCTTTCGACTATCAAGCGTCAGCCATTCGCTTATGGCCTCGTGCTTCGCCAGCGCCTCGTCCCGTTCCTTCTCAGCCTTGGCGAGTGCTGCCTGAGCGGCGACCCCAACGCGCTGAAAACTGTCCCGATCAGCCCGCAGCCGCTCGATCTCATCTGCCTGTGTGCGGATGGTCGAGGCGGCGTCATGGGCGACCTTCGGAGCCACGCCGCCATACCCGGAGCTGCCGAGCTTGTCGGCCAGCTCCGGCGCGCTCTTGGTGTCAGTCACGGGTCACCCCCAGCAGCGAAGCGAACGCGAGCCCGCTCATGATCACGATCGCGGCGGGCGCGGTGATGATGATGTCGAGGCGCGGGTCGACGGTCTGGCGCCGGGCAACGATAACCAGCGACCACACGATGCCGGCGATGACCCAGAGCCCCATCAGGATGGCGAGTTCAGTCATGGCTTCAGTCCTCCTCCTCGCATTATGAGGGAGGAATCCCTTCGGCTCAAGTCGGTCTGGGGATTATGCCCACCTTTACCAGATGCCGAGCCAGACGCCTGTGCCATGGGCCACGCCCACGGGCGGGAACACCGCGACCGCGATCAGGAGCAGCCACTCGGCCGTCTTGATGCAGGTGATGATGCTCGTGGACAGCGCCAAAGTCATCACGGCGAGAACGATGGCGAGGATGGAGAGGGCGAAGATCATCATGTCCGGTGCAACACCCAGTGCTTGGCGAGGTCGAGCGTGATGCACAAATCGCCCTTCAGATCAGCGCCGGGCCCAAAGCCCCACATCATCGGATAGTGCTGGTCGTCCGTCGGGATCATCACGTAGACGACCTCCGCCTTGACGAGGCCGGCCTCGATGTCGTCGGCCAGCTTGCGCAGCATCGCGACAGGGTGCTGCGCGGGGATGAGGGGGACGATGTTGTCGCTCATGCCCCGTCCGCCTCGTGGTCGTTGTTGAGCGTGGCGCTGATCTCCTCCTTCAGGGCGATGATGTGATCCCTGCGGCCCTGAATGGCCTGCTGGGTGAAGCCGCAGAAGGTCATCTCGTAGAGGCAGTGGGCGAGGAGCTCAGGCGCCCGGAACGACGTGCCCTCGGGCTCCAGCACGACCTCCAGCCCCAGCCACTGTGCCCACGGCATGAACTCGATCGCCCAGCTCGTGCCGGTGGCGCCACGGCCGGTGACGTTGAACCAGAACTCGGAGCCCTTGCCCTCGCCCTCCCAGTGCTGGGCGCGCTTGCGTTCCACCACGATGGTGGTCACAGGGTCGCCGTCGTCGGCCTCAGGCGGCTCCGGCTCCATGGAGCGCAGCTGCCGGGCCACCTCGACGTGGTCCTCGATAGCCTGCGCGTCCAGACGCGGGTAGGCGATCATGAGCGCCTCCCACAGCTGGTCGTCGCTGGTGATGGCCAGCATGTCCTTCAACTTCATGGTCACTTCCCTCCTTCTGAGGCAGCAAGGCGCGCCTGTTCCTCGGCATAAATCTGTTCGAGGATCTCCCGCGCCGGGCCCTCGGGGAGCATCGCCAGCCCGGGGTTGTCCCAGACCAGCGTCTCCATCTCCCGCTGCAGCATGCCCAGCACGTCCGACAGCATGTCGTAGCGCTCCGACACGCCCATCTCGTCGAACGAGAGGCGCAGCGTGACGTCGCCGCCGTCCTGCATCGAGGACCACCAGAGCGTGCCCATGGCGCGGCCCCTCGTCCGAGGCCCGGTGTAGTCGCGGGGATGCGTGAACCGGCTCCCCTTCGGCGCCTGCGGATCCTTGGCCATTACGCGGTCCCCTTCGTCGGTGTGATGTCGATGATCTTCTCGCCCTCGGCTTCCTTCTCGGCCGCACGTTCGGCCGCCTTCTTCGCAGCCTCCCGCAGCATCCTGAAGGTGTCCTGCACGATGCGGTCGCGCTCCTCGGCCTCGACGACCTTGTCGGTGTTGACGTTCTTGTCGAGCTGGAAGCTGGCGCGCTCGCCCTTCTGCCGGATCATCAGGATCTCACCCAGCCGCTTGGCCGCGTCGATCTTGCTGAAGTCCGGCACCTCGTAGGTCATGACCTTGTCGCCGGTCTGCACCACCCGCGCGATCATGGGCGGGTCGTCGTAGACCTGCATGGCCGCCTGCACGACGTGCTCGAACCGGTCCCACTCGTCCCGATGGCGGGTCACCACGCTGGCCCTGCGGCTCGCCTCCGCCTCGATGGCCTCTTCCCGGGTCAGCGGGCCCCGTACGACCGCCGTGGGGGTGGGGGCTGGCTGGGGGCCCCCGTCTGGGGGTGGGGGCTCCCCGGGGGCTCCCTGAGTGGGGGCTACCCGGGGGCTGGCTTTCTTGCGTGCCCTCTTGGCCTCGTTCTCGACCACCTTGATGACGGTGGCCTCTTCGAGCTCGCCTCGGGGGTCTCTGAGCCAGCGCTGTTTGCGGGCTCTGTTGGTGATGGTCTTCTTGTCCACGCCGTAGCGCTTCGCCAGTTCGCGAATGGCGACCCGTCCGGCCTCGTAGTCGAGGCGGAGCATCTCCCAGACGTCTGGCGAGAGGACGGGCATCAGGCATAATCCCGGACGCTGATTTCGACGATGTCGCCGGCCATGAGGCTGAGCCTCTGGTTTCCGTTCCACCAGACGACGCAGGGGCGGCGGCCGGAGCGCATCAGCCAGAGCTCGTAGTTGCCCTGAGCCTTGACCTCGACGTAGGGTTTGCAGACCCCGGGGTCCACGTAGACGCGCAGGACGTTGGGCCGGATCGCCCAGCGCTCGTAGGCGTGGACGAAAGCGTCGGCGGTCTTGTAGCGGGCCCGGACGCGGAAACTCATGCCGGCACCGTCACGATCGTCCGGGTGATCGCGTCACGCATCTGCGGCAGCAGCTCCAAGCTGCGCTCCGCGCACTCGATCTGGTGCCGGGAGATGGCGATCTGGCGCTGCTTGCGGCGCTTGAACGACTTGATGGCGCCCTCGACCGTTGCATAGGCCCAGCGCCGGCCGTCCTGATCCTTGAGGATGCGGCGCTCGCCGCGGATGTCGTCCCCATCGATGATGTAGCACTTGCGGGTCTCGCGCCGCACGGTGTACCGCCACAGGATGGGCGGGTCGCCCAGATCCCAGCCATCCGTGACGCGGTAGAGGATGAGGTCGGCGGCGCTCATGCGTCGCCCCACGTCGGACGCCCGGCCTTGCCGCAGTAGCCGCGGCGACCGACAGCGGTGCGAGGCGCAAGGTTCAGCCGGGCGAACTCGCCGTGGATGCGCTTGGCCGCCTCATCGTATGCGGCGGCGGCCTCGATCTCGCTCGCGAAGGTGCCGAGACACTCCCGCACGCCGTCCTTGCTGATCTGGGCCACCCACTTCCCGCTCGCCGCTCGGTGGACGCCGCGGTAGCGCGACACGCCACCACGCGCCGCCGCGTTGGCCGCATTCTGCATGGGTGTGACCGCCCGCAGGTTGCCGCGACGCGCGTTCAGCCTGTCTCCGTCGATGTGATCAACAAAGAGCCCCTCGGGAACTTCGCCGTGCAGACGCTCGTAGAGCAGGACGTGCAAACGGCCGGCGTCGCACTTCGGGTAGACGCCGTCCCACCAGAGGCCAAGGCCTTCAGCCCACGGGCCGTCCTCCGCGTCAAGGATGACCACGCGCCCGCCGCCCAGATCGAGCAGGTAATCCGGCATCCATCTGAAGGCCATGCACTTGCTGGCGATGCAGAACGCGCCGGACGTAATGTGCTGGCTGTCGCCGTGCTCGCGGTTGTAGCTGCCCCCAGCGTAGGCACCCACGCGCGCCTCAGGGCACCAGAGTTTCATGGCCTCTTCCTCGGTGTGGGTGCTCATCTCTGGGCCGCCTCCAGCTCCTGTCGGGTGATGATGCAAGCCTCGCCGAGCCAGATCGAGGAGCGCCCGGCCGCGTTGCGGATCCACCACGGAGCCCAGTGCCAGTCGTTGTTGATGCGGATGGCCCAGCGTTGCGGCCGATAGGCCGCGCGGAAGTAAAGGGAATCCCCCCACGCACCCCGTGCCCACAACGTGCAGGTAGGCGCGGCCCTGACGATCGCGCGACGGATCATGCCCATGCCAGTGCTCCCATGCGTTGCGTGCCGCGCCAGCGGCGGATGGTGCGCCTGCCGGCCACCGCCTTGACGCCCGAGCGCCCGCCCTTCCACAAGATGCGCCACAGGATCCGGCGCTCGCTCATGCGCAGCTCGCGCTGGGCGTGGGGGCGGTTGGCGAGGGACGCCATGTCGATGGTGCCCGACATCACTCGACCACCTTGTACCAGTCTTCCAGATTTTCGAGCTTGATGAACGAGGGGGTGACGCCGGGTCCGTAGGACAGGGCGACCCAGCCATCGACGAAGGCGGCGATCGTAGGGATAATGGTCTCCGCCCGGTACGCATTGATGTGGCGGACCCTGTTGCCGATCTCGAAGGTGGGCTTCGGCCGCTCGACGAGGTCGACGTAGGAATCCGACACAAACAGATCCTTGTCGCCCCGGACGCGCACCGCGAGACAAGCACCCGATTGCCATGTGTCGACCCTGATCACCTCGCCTTCGATCCTGACCTTGTCGCCCTTGCGAAATTCCGTCACAGCGGTCCCTCCCTGTCTTCGTCCATCTCGGTCTGCAGGCGGTGTGCGAGGCGGTACGACATGCCCAGCATGCTGAACCTGTCGAAGGCGCCGGAGATGACGGTCTCGATCCCGGGCCCCGTGTCGTAGATGGCGAGGATCGACCGCACGCGGCCCTCGCGCGCCTCGTCAAGCAGGCGCTCCAGATGCTCGATGACCTCGACCACCGGGCCCGCCGCGGGGATGGCGAAGATCTGCACGCCCTCACTCATGCCAGAGCCTCAATCCCACGAGCCACACGCCGACGCCCATTCTTCGCTTCGTTCAGGCAGTTGGGGGAGCAGTAGCGCACCTTGCTGGCGGACCGCGTCACGCGAGGCTCAAACGCCGTCCCGCAATGCACGCACTTCCGCTCACACACGAGAGCCGCAATCGCGCGCCGTCGGGCGGCCACGACAGACGCACCACGGGCCAGCCTCCTACGACCAAGCCACGGCGAGAGCAGATTGAATACGATCTCCGCCTCGGCGCCGTTGGCCCACCACTGCCACGCGGGCTTGTGGTGCGGTTTGCGCGGCGACACGGAACCGATCCCCCCAACCCCCACGATCACATGGAAGCGCCGCAACACATCCTCATCGGTTGAAGCCATGCTGGCGCGGGCGCGCTGGGCACTGAACACGAACGTTCCCTCTCCTTCAAACAAGCCTGCGGCCCACGCAACTTCTTCAGGAGTTGCCATCGCCATCCTCGGGCAGCTTCACGCGCTGCGGTCGAAAGACCGCCCTATTGAGACACATGAACCCGATCTCAAGGTGCGTGCGGGCGATCGAGGTCCAGCGCGGGTCGAACTGCTGCGGGTTCTTCGCCATCATGTCGAGCTGACGCAGGATCGTCTCCTCGTTCAGCTTGTTGCCGTTGACCATCGCCACGCGCTCGTCGCTCTGCGCGACATAGCCGGCGATGGGCAGTCCCTTGTGTTCAGCCATGCGTAAAGATCCTGATCCCCAAAAAACGCACCCGGGACGACACGGAGACCCAACGCCCCGGGTGCGCAGTCAGCCCGCAGGGAGGACAGAGCGGGCGTGCATTGGGATTCTGCCCTACTGGCCAGCCGGGTCAACAGCCCAGTATTTCTTCGTCTGGGTTATCCACGTCTCCGTCACCAGACCTGCGTTGATAGCGCACAGAAGGAGCGCCGCAGCCGCGGGCGGGCGGCGACTGTACTTGGCCGTGGACGAGCACCAGCGCTTCACCGCCGACCGGTCGACGTCCACCAGATCAGCGAAGCGTTGCTGCGTCAGCCCTGCCCGCCGCAGGGATTCCCTGAAATCGTTGTTCGTCATCATGCGCAGGCCTCCTCGATGATCTTGCCGTCCCGGTCGCGCAGGACGGCAGCGTAGCGGATGGCAGCGAGGCGCATGCGCGTCTCGCCGTCGTGGGTGTGGAGCTGGCCGAGCACGCGGCGCAGCGTGAAGCTGGCCGCCATGCCGGCCTCGATGTGGGCGAGGCCGTAGCGCCCCGCCTGTTCGAGCGTGGGGAAGGTGGGGCCGTTCATTGCACCTCCACCGGCCACTGGATTTCCAGCGTGATCTCGTCCGTGCCGTCGAGATACCTGCCGTTCGTGTGGCCGATGACGGCCCACGACTGGGCCTCCCACGCGGCCTGCACGGCGTCCTTGTTGCGCTCCATGCGGGCGAGCTGTTCGTCGGTGAACTCCAGCTCAACGTCGTACTGCACGACGGACGTTTCGCGCTTGGTGAAGGTGGCGATGATCTTCGGCATGTGTCAGTCCTCCACCTTGGCGGCTCGCTGGGCCTTGCGCTCCTGCTCGACGAGCTGGAACACCGCGTTCGCCTGCTTCAGGGTGGCGGGGGATTCCAGCGAGATCCCGTGGGCGCCGTAGCCCACCCGGATCATGCGCTTCGCCTCTGCGACCAGCTCAGGCGTCATGCCGGCGAGGCGGCGGTTCATTTCGGCGTTGGTCATGTGAAGTCCTCCTGACCCAAGACATATGGGGCTTTTGGCCCCCATGTCAACCCCACGGGAGCTGGTACTTGTCCGCGCACTCGGGCCCGTATCCGACGCGCACCGAGCGCTCGTCGGTCAGCTCCCGGGCGCAGAAGCAGCAGGCGCCCTTGATCTTGCCGTAGGCCTTGGCGGCGGCCTCGGGGTCGGCGAGGAAGCGGACGATCGCGGACTCGATGTCGGCCTGCTCCCCGGTGAACTGGGCGACGACCTTGAACACGCCGTCCCGGGTGACCTTGCCGGCGTACTCGCTGCCGACCTTCACGTAGACCATGCCGGCGTTCTGGCTGTGCTTGCCGGCGACGTTGAGCTGGATGTCGGCGCTGCGGTCATAGAGCAGCTTCACGCGGGGCTGGGAGAGCTTCTGGCTCGCCCGGTCCATGTAGGCCACCAGATCGCGCAGGGAGGCCACAGGGGCGGCCTTGGGCGCCTGCGGGGCGACGAGGGGCTTGGCGGCATCGCCGAACCACTCAGCGACCGTCTGCAGCGGCTTGGGGGCCTCGACGGCCTTGATGCCGCGGTCGAGCGCCCGGTCGATGACGTCCTGCTTCTCGACGAGGGTCTTGGCCTGCGTGGCGTCGATCGAGCCGTCGACCACGAGGTGCTGGACCAGCACGAAGTCGGTCTGGCCGATGCGGTGGCAGCGGTCCTCGGCCTGCGAGATGTCGCCCGGCACCCACCACAGCTCGGCGAAGATCACCGTGGAGCTCGCCGTGAGCGTCAGGCCGACGCCGGCCGCCTTGATGGTGCCGATGAAGAGCTTGCAGCCGCTCTCGGTCTGGAAGCGCTCGACGGCCTTGTTGCGGTCGGCGATCGAGACCTTGCCGGAGACGACCACCGCCTCGGCGCCGAAGTGGGCGGCCAGCGCGTCGACCACGTCGTGGTGCCAGCACATCACGACGACCTTGCCGGTGTTCTCGATGGCGGCCTCGACGTGCTCGATGACGTGGGGGAGCTTGGCGAGCGCCAGCTCGTGGCGGATGGCGCTCATCTCGGTGAAGGCGGCGCCCGTGGCCTCCTGCAGCTTCTCGACGGCCCCGGCGTAGTCGGCGCCACCGGCCTCGCGGAGGGCCTCGGCCTGCGCCTGCAGGCGCTCGATCTCGGCGCGGTGCTGGGCGTACTGGGCCTTCTCGGTGTCGACGAGGTGTTCCATGCCCGCGGCCGGGATCTCGATGATCTGGCGGACCTTCGGGGGCAGGTCGGTGAGCACGTCGCGCTTCAGGCGGCGCACCATGAAGCTGGCGCGCAGCTTCTGCTGCAGCTCGTCGAGGTTCGAGGCGCCGGACGTGTCCAAGCCGTAGCGGGTCTGGACGGCGCCGCAGTAGCGGCCGGCATAAGCCCAGAAGCTCTTGCCCAGACCCTGCGGGTCGAGCGAGCGGACGATCGGCCACAGCTCGATCGGGCGGTTGACGATGGGCGTCCCAGAAAGAAGAACCCGGCGCTTGGCGCGGATCGGTGCGAATTTCTGCTCGGTCATGGTTAGTCCTCCTGTCCTCTGACATAGGGGCTTTTGGCCCCAATGTCAACCTATCGCTGGGACACCTCCCACCGTGGGAGCGCCAGTAGCGGCTCATCCCACGAGCCGTCGCCCCAGACCCACCATTCGCCGATGTCGTTGATCGCTTCCTGTGCCTTGTCCCGCTTGATGATCATGTATGGCTCGATGGCGCACAGCACGGCGAGGACATCAGGGGCGCGCTGCAGCGACCATTGATAGCTCTCTTTCACCGACCGAAAGACCTCTCGGCCACGCTCTCCCCGGTCATGGATTCCTCCGCCGAAGTGCGTCGCCGCCCACTCGCACACCCCGCGATGGGTGTTCGCCACGCCGATCTTCCATCCAGCGCCAGAGACGAACGAAATCCATCCCTCCCCGTCGATTAGCCCCGCCATGTAGGCAAGGGTCGCCACGTCAGTCGGCACCTCTACCCGGCGCATGCGGGCCCGGAAGCGCTTGATGCCGCCGCGGCCAAAGACCTCGGCGGCAATGCGGCTGACGTGAGACTTCCCGACACCGATGTCGGCCGCCACCGCAGCAGGGCCCTCGTAGATGCTGCGGATAGCGACTTCGACCTTGTCCATATCAACCTCCAAGCACCGCCTTGGTGCGCTGAGCCTTCTGGGATTTCATGTAATGAGCCTCATCGCACACCATGACATCCCACTCGACCTTGTCGATCGCGGCCCGGTTGCGGGCGACGATCTCGTAATTGATGATCACGATGTCGTCGGACGGGAACTTGCTTCCCTCAGCAATGCCGATCGACATTGGCCGAACGAGCCACTTGCGAAGCTCTTTCTGCCAGTTGAGCTTAAGAGACGCCGGGCATATAATCAACACACGGCGAGCGGTGTTATCAGCATTAATCACACCAATAGCCTGTATTGTCTTGCCGAGGCCCATTTCGTCACCAATGAATACTGCGTCCCGCTCCATGGCGTAGGCGATGCCGCCGCGCTGGTAGGGCAGGTAGGCGAGGCCCTCGGGGGCCGGGATGGGACGGTCGCTGTCGGTGGCCTTGGAGGCCTCGATGGCCTCCTGCGCCTTGCGGGCGGCTTCGGCGCGCTCGGCGTTGAGGGCCTCGACCGCGTCGGGGCGGGCGATCTTGGCGGCCACCTGCTCGGAGGCGGTCCACCAGACCTTGGCGGCAGGATCCCAGCGGAAGCCGGCGGCCTTGACCAGATCCTTGACGGCCGGGTCGTAGCGGAAGCGGGCCTCGATGCGAGCGGGGGTGCGGACGATGTCGATGCCCATGATCAGCGATCCTTCCCGATCACGTTGCCATCCCGGTCCATGAGCAGATCCTCATGGATGCGGAACGTCACGCCCGTGCGCCAGCACCTCACGCGAAACACGCCGCGGGCACGGCCAGCGCCGACGACTGTCGCGTTTGTCACGCCGCGCATGAACCAGTCTGACGCGGGGTGGATCCTGACTTGCTTTCCAATCATGTGCAGTCCTCCTGCCCTCTGACATAGGGGCTTTTGGCCCCCATGTCAACAGGGTGATGGGCGGAATCCCTACAACTCGACCTGCGGCGGCTGGGCGCTCTTGATCGCCTCGTGCAGGGCCTTGGCCAGCTCGGGCTGGATGGCCAGCATGGCCACCTCGAACCGATCCTGCCCGAGATGGTCACCCCGGGTGATGACGTACAGGCGCAGGACCGCGAACGGGCGCCCACGTCCGTCGTTGACCTCGCGCAGCTCGGAGGTGAGCGAGACGACCTCGTGGATCTGGAGGGTGATCATGATCCCACCTCCGCCTCGTCCAGTCTTTTGGCCAGCTCGTCGAGGCTGACGCCGAGGATCTTCGCCAGCTTCACAGCCCGGGAGAGCGGCAAGTCGTGCCGCTCCAGCCCAGCCATCCAGCGCGAGACCGCGCCGTCTGAGACGCTCCATGCCTGAGCGAGATCGCGCTGGGTCTTGCCGCGCTCGATCAGCTTTACTTTGACCCATAGATGCTTGATTTTCATGGTGATCAGGCCCTCCCTTCGGCCTTGGCGATGAGACACCCAAGGTCTTCGATCTCGCCGACCGTCAACCGCAGGCCCCTGTTGGCGTTCTTGTGGATCTGCTTCAACGCCGCCAGCAGCTCGGACGTGATGTCATCCTCCAGCTCCGGGGCCGGAGCGCAGAAGTCGGACGACGTCGGGGCTCCCCTGAAGCGAGTGTAGTAGCTCTCGCAGGAGTCCGGGTAGCCGAGCCAGCGCGGCAGACAGGCTTCCAGCGTCGCGTGGAACTTGCGGGAGGGCTCGCGACCACTCACTCGCGGGTGGAACTTCCAGCCCTTGGTGGGCTGGAAGAACGCTTGGCCGAGGCAGAAGAGCTGCTCGACGGGGCGCTTGTCGCCGACGGCGCGGCGGACGTAGCTGACGATGGTGGTGGTCATGTGCTCGCCCTCCCTCACGCCGCGGCCTTCACGCGGGCGCCGCAGCGCACCGTCGTGACGAACGAGGTCCGCATGAACTCCGCCGCGATGGCGGGGTGCGCAGCGCGCAGCGCCTTGGTGTCGATGGTCTCGCGCTCGCTCTCTGAGATCGTGGCGCGGAACAAGTCGCCGTCGATGGCGGGCTCGTTCGCGGCCTTGAGCAACGAGGTGATCTCCTTCTCGCGGGCCGTCAGCTCCGCGATCTGGGCCTTCAGGGCGCCCAGCTCATCCACGAGAGATCCGTAGAAAGTGGCCATGTGTGCAGTCCTCCTGCCCACTTACTTAGTCGGTTTGCGTTCTCCTCGCAATATCTTGTTGGGCTGCGTCCCAACTTTTTTTGGCTCGACAGGGCGCAGGTCGCCGAACCGGCCACCGATCTCCCATTCGGCCTGCGGCCCGGTCACCGCGAGTCCGCGCTCGGCCCGGAGCTTGGCGTTCCGGCGGCCAACCGCGACCAGCCCCCAGTGCTCGACGAGGTCGTCGAGGGCCTCCCGCAGGCGGCCGATGATGTAGCCCTCCGCCCGGCGCCCGGAGAGCCCGCGGGCGAGGCTGGGGCGCTCCCGGGCCAGCTGTCCAGCCTGCAGCCCCTCGCCCATCACCGGCATCAGGATGGCGTAGCCACCGACCCCCACGGCTCCACGCACCCCTACAAGCGCCCTGCGCGCCTCGTGGACGGCCTCGGCGTCAGGGTCGGCTAGGGTGCCACCATCCACGCGGACGCGGCTGTAGTCGATCGCCGCAGAGCCTCCGATCTCCGATCGCTCGTAGAGGGCCCTGACCCGCAGGCCGGCGACCCTCTGCGCCTCGTCGATCCGGCCGTTGGCGAACAGCCACTCTGCCGGGTGGGAGTGAATGTTCTTCGCCACCGTGATCTTGCGGCCGGGCTCGAACGGGTCCGCCACCTCGACGAAGGCGAGCTGCCGGTGGCGATCGAGGCTTGGCACGGGCGCCAGCGTGACGGGCTTGGGCTTGCGTCGGTTCATTGGCCAAACACCCTGCGTTCGCGGTCGTAGACGAGGTCGGCGTTACCCGGGCGGCCCGCCTCGGGCTGGTAGCGCACCTTGGCGATCTTCACCCCGGTGACCGTGTCCTCAGGGTTCCCGAGGCGCGCGATCATCACCCCGAGGTCCGCCTTGTTGGCGAAATGGGCGGAGTCTGCAACGTCGTAGAGGGTGAGCTCGGCGGCTTCCTTGTTGGCGCCAGCCTTGGTCGGGTGGACCACGAGGATGCCCAGAACCTCCATCTGCGCGAGCCAGCGCTTGATCATGCGCAGGGCCCGGCCGGTGTATTCGCTGGTCGTCTCGTCGCGGCTGCGGCGGTGCTCGATCTCGTTCCATGGGTCGACGAGGAGCATCTTGATGCCGTGCCGGATGACGGCCGCGGTGGCGCGCTCCAGCAGCCACGCCACGTCCGTCTCCTCGTCGGATGCCGGGTTCGGAGCGATCAGGTTGACGTGGGTGCGCAGCGTCCGCTTGGCCGCCTCGATCGCGGTGAACCGGGAGCGGTTGTAGTGGACCTCGTAGGCCTCGGCGAGGCAGCGCTCCAGCTGGTCGAGGACGGTCCCGTGGCGCATCTCGAAGCTGGCCACCGCCACCGGCCAGCCCTGCGTGACGATCAGGTTGGCGACCAGCTGGGTGGTCCACGTCGACTTGCCGGCGTTGGCGAAGCCGGAGACGACCATGAGCGCCGGCCGGTAGACCTTCACGAACGGGTCGAGCCGGGCCCAACCCGTGGACACCGGCTCCAGCGGCGGCTCCGGCGGCAGCTCGTCGACCGTGTAGAGCCCCGACACCGGGTAGGGTCGGGCGTTGTGGATGGCGTCCAGAACCGCGGCGGAGCCGTGCGCCAGCAGCACCTCGTTCAGATCCTTGCAGCCATCGGGGAACGCCGCCCGGGAGCAGCGCACCCGGCCCAGCCGGCGCACCAGCTCAGCCGCGAGCCGCTCACCCGGCTCGTCGTTGTCGACCGCGATGACGATGCGCTTCACCTTGGCCAGCCGATCCCAGTCGAGCTGGAGGAACCCGAACTTGACGTCCTCCTCCGGCACGATG
Organism: uncultured Bacteriovoracaceae bacterium; assembly: GCA_964477895.1. Classification (GTDB taxonomy): domain Bacteria; phylum Bdellovibrionota; class UBA2428; order UBA2428; family UBA2428; genus CAYZFQ01. Next base: position 17,763 of record CAYZFQ010000016.1, read on the forward strand.
TCGTCGGCGCCCTCAGGGACGTTGATCAGCTTGCCGTTCTTGTCCCGGGCCGGGGGCGCGCCGTCGGGCACCGACACCGACCACGGGTGGCCGGCGGTGAGCCCGGACAGGGCGTCGATCTCGCCCTCGGTGATGACCAGCGGGACGCGGCCGTCGGCCAGCGCCGGGTCGTCGAGGGCGTCGGCGTTGTAGAGCGTCTTCTCGCCGCCCTTGCGCTGCCACATCCGCTTGTCGGCGGTGCGGTACTTGACCGCGACCTCCCGGCCGCGACGCAGGAACGGGAACGCGATGACCTTGCCCTTGGCGTCAGCGACGGCCTCGCCATCCTCCCCACGCCGCACGCTGTAGACGCCCGCTTTGGCGACCACTTCTGGGTCCAAGCCCCTCTCCAGAACCAACCATTCTTCGTGTCGAGAGCTGAGCCCCATCAATCCCCCCTCATCCACCGCGCGATCGCCTCCAGCTCGTCGGCCGTGGCGTTGCCCTTCAAGCGGTTGGCGCGGTCGCTAATGATTGCGACGTTGCCGGGCACGTAGCCCTTGGTGTTGTCGACCCTGTCCAGTGATGCCGACGCCGGCATGCCGCCCAGCCGGCCCGACCCTCCGTAGATCAGTTCCATGCCCAAGACCGGACAATGCGTCGGGCAAGGAACGTCATCCCGCGTGATCGAAAACTCGATCCCACGCTGTCGTGCCCGAGCGCGAGCGGATCTCAGCATCAAGCCCACCGGGTCGCGGCGTCGCGACCGCTTCACCCAGTCAACCTTCTTGGCCCGGAACTCCGGCGTGCTGTTCTCCGCCCTCCAGCGCGCATTCCGTTCGGCCATGCACGCCTTGCACTCCGCCATCAGCCCATCCCGCCGCCCCGGGTTGCGCCAGAACTGGTTGTGCGACTTCGGCTCGCCGCACGTCGAACAGACCCTCAACGCCTCCATGCCGCCCACCCCTTGCGCTGGAGGTCGGCATAGGTCGGGCGCTTGGGCGCCTCGCGGGGCTTGCTCGCCGGCTTGTCAGTCCCGCCGCCCCCGCCGGACCAGCCGCAGTGGTGGCAGTGGAAGACCACGCCGTCGGGCTTGATCGTCACGCTCAGGCAGGGCTGGGATTTTTTCTTCCGCAGGTGCGAACACTGCGGACAGGTCGTGTGGTGGTCGCCGAGCGCCGTGGACCGCAGACGGATCCGGTGCTCGGTGAGAACCTCCTCGGTGGTCTTCACGTCTTCGGCCCTCCCGGTCCCCACGCCGGCAGGCTCCAGCCGCCGGAGCTGGGCGACGACGCCTTGGGCTCGGGGCGCCGGTCGAGCGCGTTCAGGATCCAGTTGCGCCACGTCGCCGACCAGTCGAGCTTCGTGCCGCCAGCTCCGGCCTTGGCGAGCCAGTAGTTGCGGAACGCCTCGGCCTCGCGCTCGATGCGGCCGGCGCTGCAACCCTTCCCGGTGGCGAACGCCACGTCTCCGGCGAGGGGCTTCCAGTCCTCCGCCAGACGGGTGCCACGGCGGGGTTTTGCTGGCGCAGCAATGCCATCATTCTTTGGAGAAGCGTTAGCTTCTCTTTCTTTAGTATAGATATAGCTTGCTTGGGTGTCGCTTGGGTTTTGCTTCAAGCCCGGGTCAAGCATTGCTTGGAACGCTTGCAGCGTTTTCAACGACTTAGCACCCTTGTGTGGTGTGCTCTGTGAGAGTGCCTTTTCGTTGGCTGTATGAGAGAACGTTTTCGTTGTCTCACTGGGCCAACGATTTTTGGAATTTTCGGCCCGGACGACGCCGCCCTTCCGGCCAGCATTAGCTCGGCGCGCGCGGCTCCCTGCCGCCTTCTCGAACTCATCGCGAAGGCGCCTCTGGGTGACGCGATCCCCATCGACCGTCAGCATCGCCATGATGGTGGGGCGCATCCGGGTCCAGTTGGCGGGCGGCACCCGGGAAACGCGGCGCAGCACCTTGTCGTCGTTCGGCAGCGACCCGCCCGCCGACCACATCGAGACAAGGATCAGCATGTAGGCGCCGAACTCGCCCACGCTCAGATGCATCGTGTCGCCGATGAGCGCGTCCGGGTAGAGGGGCATGTAGGGGAGCTGGGCCATGTCAGGCTCCCTTCTGCGGCCACGGGCGGCCGATGCGCTCGCCATGGCGCCGCACGGCGTGCAGGACGGTGGTGTGATCGCGCCCACCCAGCAGGCGGCCGATCGCTGGCAGGGACGACTTCCTCCAGCCGAAGTAGAGGGCGTACATCAGACGCTGGCGCTCGGTGACGACGGTCGCCTTGCGGGTGGCGCTGGCGAGCAGCTCCCACGAGATGCCGCTGCGCTCGCACGCCTTGGCGCAGATCAGGCGCGGCGTCGGCGGCATGGGCGGAATCTGCCACTTGAAGATGAGAGCCCGGTCGAGTTCGTCCTGCGGGGTCGGCGGAGGCGGGGGAGGAGGCGGGGGCTCGTCGGCCTTGGGGGCCGGCTTGGGAGCGGGCGGCGGGGGGAGGGTGCGCCGCTGGTCGATGATGCGGATGACGCGCTTCGGCGCGGGGGGCCAGAGCCGGTTGCGGATGGCGGTGTATTCGGAGTGCGTGACGATCTTGATGAAGTCTGCGTTCATGGTGCCCTCTCCTTTGTCGGGACTCCCCATGAGCGCAGCAGCTCCAGCGCCTCGTCGACGCCGTTCGCAACCCCCCAGAGATGCCCCATCCGTGTGAACGTCTCCCCGATGGCGATCTGAGCCGGTGTCGGCTTGCCTTTCGGGGCCTTCATCTCCAGCCCAGCGACATGGCCGGGCCAGAGCAGGATCAGGTCAGGGATTCCGGCGGTGACGCCGAGACCCTTGAGGATGGCCGCCTCGGCCTTGCGGCGGGCGCCCCCGTTCGGGACGTGGAAGATGAGCACCTCGGGGCAGACCGCCCGGACGTACTCGACCACCCACTTCTGGGCGGCGTCCTCCTCCCGTCGCATAGGCCCCCCCTTACGCAGCCTCGGACATCCCCTCGGACGGGGGCGCCCTCTCGTAGGACTGCATGTAGAGGAGGATCCGGTTCGCGGTGCGCAGCGAGACATCCCCGCCAGCTTCTAGCCGGGACAGGAGCTTGCCGTCGTTGACCGCGTTGCGGCCGAACATGCTTTCCGTCATGGGGTGCCGACGAAGGAATCGGCGGATGCGCTTGATGAGCTTTTCGGTGGTCATGCTGCATGAGTAGATGGGACATCGCCCAACCGTCAAGGCCGAGGCCCGAAAAAAGCTTTCCGGGGAAATCGGGAATCCGGGCTTGACAGCGTGGGCAGCGTCCCAATAGCTTCCGCCGATCAGAACGGCAACCGGCAGCGCCCGGGCTTCTGACAGGGGGATAGAATGGACCCGAATTTGTCGTGGTTTTTGTTCGGCTTCGGCACCTGCCTCGTGGCGGTGTCGCCGTGGCTTCTGATCGTCCATGGGAGGCGCGGATGAGCGCCTCGGTCGATCTCAAGGCCCTCGGCCTGAGCGCCGATGACCGGGCCGGTCGCCGCGCCTTCGTCGGCGGATCTGACGCCAACACGCTGATGTCTGGCGACATCGAGCGCGTCAACAACTTGTGGGAGGAGAAGCTCGGCCTGCGCGAGCCCGACGACCTGTCGAACGTGCTGCAGGTGCAGCTCGGCTCGTTCACCGAGCCCTTCAACCGGGCGTGGTACGAGAAGCAGACCGGGCGCTATGTCGGCAACGTCGGCGCGGCGATGTCCCATCTGGACCACGAGTGGATGGGCGCCACGCTCGACGGAATTTCCATCCGCGAGAACATGGGCGACGATCGCATCTTCGAGGCGAAGCACGTCTCGGCCTTCGCAAAGAGCGACGAGGTGCTGGCCAAGTACCTGCCGCAGCTGACCCACAACATGCTGGTGGCCGGCTTGAAGCGTGCCGACCTGTCGGTGATCTTCGGCAACCACAAGTTCGAGGTGTTCGAGGTGGCCCTCGACGCCGCCTACGCCGCCCAGCTGATGGCGGTCGAGGAGGCCTTCTGGCGCTGCGTGCAGACCCGCACCCGGCCGCACGCTGTGGCCATCGAGGCGCCCAAGCCGGCCGCCGTCCGCGTGGTCGACATGACCGGCTCGAACGCATGGTCCGTGGCCGCGGCCGACTGGGCCTTCAACAAGGACGCGGCGAAGAAATTTGCCGAGGCCGTCGACACTCTCAAGGCCCTCGTCGAGGACGACGTCTCCGTCGCCTTCGGCCACGGCGTGCAGGCTAAGCGCAACGCGGCCCGCGCCATCTCGATCACCGAAATCAAGCCTCCGAAAGGGAAGAAGTGATGCAGACCAGCGTCGAATGCGACAAGATCTACGCCGCGCTGGCTGCGGCGCAGGGCGAAATGACCGACCCGGTCAAGTCGAAGTACAACCCGCATTTCAAGAACAACTATGCCGACGTGCAAGATGGTCTGGAGGCGATCCGGCCCGTGCTGTCGAAGCACGGCTTGGCGGTCATCCAGTCCACGTCCATGGAGCACCTTTCCATGGAGGACGGCGTGATCGTCCTGACCCTGATCGTCACCACCCGGCTGGTCCATGCCAGCGGCCAGTGGGTGCAGGGCGTCTACCCGGTGGGCACCGTCGGGACGCCGCATCAGCAGATGATGGCCAACCTGACCTACTCTCGCCGCGCCGGCCTGTTCGGCCTCGTCGGCATCGCCCCGGACGATCAGGACGGCGAGGGCACGGGCACCACGGGCTCGCAGTCCAAGGGTGGCTCCCGGCAGAAGCAGGCCGCCCAGACGTCCTCCCAGCGTGCTGTGATGCCCGAGGCGCCACAGCCCGACACGACCGCTGCCGGCGACTACCGCAACCCCACGGGCGACGTGCCGCACGACCCGGAGACGGGCGAGGTGGCGCAACAGGTTCCGCTCCTGTCGCCGGAGGAGAGCGCCTCGGTCAAGAAGACCATGCTCGACAAACTGGACCAGCTCGCCAAGGAGCCCAAGCGCTCCACGATGGGCATCTGGGCCCGGGCGAACAAGCCGCTGAAGGATCGGCTGCAGCCGCAGGACAAGGAGGACATCGAGCTGGTGGTCGCGGCCATCAAGGCCGCCATCGCCGCGGCCGAGAAGACTGCTCAGGGCGAGCAGGCGGACCAGTGAAGACCGACGAGGAAAAGATCTTCCTGCGGCGCACACCGCAGGGGTTCGTCCCCGCATACGACCGGGATGCTGATTTGCTGGCCCACATCCCGGTGGGGGCGATTGTGTCGACCCGGCCCAAGCGTCCGCGGCGCGTGCGCCGGCATAGATGGTGGTGGGCCCTCTTGCAGAGGGTGGCGGACTCCCACGCCTTCTACGCCAACGCCGAGCAGGTGCTGCTGCACCTCAAGCTTCGCACGGGCTGGGTCGACACGCAGACGATCGTCAAGGGAGATGAGGTTTCTGTCGTCTACACGCCCAAGAGCATCTCATTCGATAGCATGGACGAGACGGAATTTGCCCAGTTCATCGACCGCGCCCTCGACGTGATCGTGCAGGAGCTGCTCCCCGGGATCGACCGGGAGGAGCTGAGAGCCGAGATCGAGACGATGCTCGGGCCGGAAGAGAGGAAGGTCGCGTGAGGCGCGAGTTTTCCGCCAAGACCAAACTGGCCGCGTTCGAAAGGGCGAAAGGCCACTGCCAGAAATGCACCGCCCGGCTTCAGCCCGGACGGCTGCACTACGACCACGTCCTGCCAGACTGGCTGGGCGGGGAGCCTACCCTCGATAACTGCGAGGTGCTCTGCACCCCGTGTCACGCATTGAAGACCACCACCGAAGACGTCCCTCGCATAGCGAAGACCAAACGCCAGCGCGCAAATCACATCGGCGCAAAGGTGAAGACAGGACCGCCCATCCCCGGATCGAAACGAAGCCCGTGGAAGCGGAAAATGGATGGCACGATCGTGCCCAGAAAGGGAATGAAATGACGACCCAGAACAAGCTCCTCCGCGGCGAAGAGCGCACCCTCGGACAGATCATGGAGAAGGTCTGTGCAACCGATGAGAACGGCTATGCCGTGTATGCCCCGGGCTGGAGCGATGCCCGCTGCCAGCAGGAGCTGGAGAAAGCCATCGGCCGCGCGGTGTCCATCACCGCCGTCTCCGGCTATCGCCGCGACATTTTCGGCCGGTTCTTCCGCGACACCCATCCGAAGAAGGTGCCTTCGGCGCCGGCGGATGAGGCGGCCAAGGTCGACGATGGCGCGCTGCGCTCGGAGCTGGCCCAGCTGAAGAAGGAGATGGCCGAGATGAAGGCCGAGCTCACCCACACGATGGCGCGCCTGAGCCTCCGCATGGACGAGCTGGACAAGAACAACAGCTACATGCGAAGCCGCGACGAGAAGACCCAGACGCATCTCATCGGGCTCTATGCCCGGGTCGCCAAGATCGAGACGCGCGCGGGGATCGTGCCGACCACGCCGGCGCTCTCGGCGCTCGGCGATCAGATCGTCAAGCGCTACGGCAGCAACGGCTCCGAGAACTGACGCCAGCCGATTAAACCGCCCCCGGTCCAATGATGTCGCACGGTTTTCCGGGGGCGGCTCTGGCGGTTACTCGATCGACGTCCTCCACTGGAGCGTTCGACTGTTGTCCGGCTCCATGGCCGGTATCGGCACCATGCCGATCTCACTTCCAGCCAATGAGCGTTGTCGCCTTGCTGGTAAAAAACCCCATGACCCCGGCCAAGACGATAACCAGCCATTTTGCGCCTGTCGCCTGCTGGAGAACGCCGTCCACTTTTTCCAGCGTGACGTTCATGTTCTCGACCAGCTTGGTGAGGTTCTTGACCTCCACCTCAAGGGCGATCAGGCGGTCGCGCGTATCGTCAGTGTTCATCGGGGGAGGCTCCGTACTCACGTTGGACGTCGTCATAAAAAGCCCGGCATCCATCGAGGCGGGCATTCAACTGCAGCTGGGCGCCAACCGCCCGGGCTGAGTATTTCTTTGGATGCTCACCGACCCGCGGGTAGACCACTGGGAGCTGAGCGCAATCTGAGGGGAGAACCGGGAGGGTTGGCCGCTCCACGACGGGGGGAGGCACCGATCCGGCGCAGCCGCTCAACGTCATCAGCAGAGAAACTGCAGCTGCAGTCCTTCTGGCTGTCCACGATCCGGGCATAGTCCTCGATCTCCGCCTGCCTGTCGGCGACGTCCGCCTCGGCCGCCTTCTGGCGCTCCGCCGCTTCCTTCGCAATGAGATTGGATGCCGCAGCCTGTCGCTGGTACTCCAGAGCCTGCGCCTTGAGTTGGATCTTGTCACGCTTCAGCTGCTCGATCTCGGCGCTGCGGTCGGCGTCCCGGTGGCCCTTGACGTAGCCGCCGCCGGCGGCCGCAAGGATGGCGAGGAGCACCCCGAGAATCACCCACGGGTTCAGCCAAGACACAGCTTGCGCTCCTCGGCCCGGCGCCGCGACAGGCCCGGCAGAGGGATTCCGGCAGCCTTGTTCCACATCAGGAACGCATCGCAGCCACCGACCCAGTCGCCTGCATTCGAGCGCCGCGCGACCGTGCTTTTGCAGTAGGCGCCAACGCCGATGTTGTATGCGAGACTAACATGGCTTGCGATGCGCTCTGGGCTCTGTGTGGAAAGCCTCGGAACGCATGCGACCACGCCGCCGTAGAAGCCCTCAAGACGCTCCTCCAGCATGTTCTTGCACTCTTCTGGAGTTTTACGGTCGCCCATGCGGACTCCCAGCGTTTCTCCAAAACATATCGTAGGGATCCCAATTGGATCTTTGTAGGCCTGCACGCGCAGACCTTCAAAACCTCCGACAATACCGACGGCGACAACCGCCCACGCTGCAGCTTTACGGGGCGCCGGCATCGGGATCCTCCGGGTGGAACTCTTTCTGGAACAGGACGCGGGCAACGATGCCCATGCAGCTGAAGGCGACGCACGCCGCGCAGAACAGCGACGCGAGGCCGGTCGACCAGCCCATGGTGTAGCCGTAGATCCCCGTCAGCATGCCGACGCCGATGGCTTGCACGAGCTGAAACCGGACGGACCACGACCGGATGAGGATCCGGCGCCAATTGGGGACGAGCTTCATGGACAGGCTCCCTTGCAGTGGATGGGGCCAGTCCCTCCGCCTTTGCCGTAGTAGTTGTTGGTGTCCAGCCGGACGCAGCCGGCCACGGCCAGCGCCAGCAGGGCGACGACGAGGCGGGTCATTTCACGTGAAACATTGAGAGGGCGCCGCGGCGCGTCAGGCGCGGCTCGACGGCGGAGGGCAGCACCGGGCCGCCCATAGCGAAACGCCCCGGAGACCGGGGCGCTGTAGCCATGATGAAGCTGTCGAGATCGTGGGTCTCGCGGCGCGGACTTACCGGCCCGCCGCGCTTCCTTGGAATTGGCTCCAGTCCTGCAGGCGCTCCGGCAGCTGCTCCTCCAGCTCCGGGCCCCACTCCGGTGGGGTCGAGCCCATGTAGGCCAGCTTCAGGTAGTTCTCCCGCGTAACTGGAAGCCCCGCGGACTCCAGAAGTCGCGTCACTCCGTCCGAGCCAGCTCGGCGGGTTGATGCCCCCTGCGAGCTGTGAGATTTGCTGTCGCGCGTCGTCAAGGCTGAGTTCTCCCTTGCGATAAGCATACCACACCTTGTCGACCGCCGCATTATTTTTGGCGTTCTTGAAGGTGTCGGGGAACAGCCCGCGCACCGCTTCCCATGTGATGGACTGCATCTCGCGCGGCAGGATTCCGCGCTCCTTGGCGGCCCGCCGGTAGGCGTCGGCGTAGATGCCGTAGAGCCCGTGCGCCCCGGTGATCGCCGAGCCGCGGGCGTTCACGACCGGGCGGCCGGATGCCTCGATCTTCTCCTTGAACTGCTTGGGAAGGCTGTTCTTGAAGTTCTGGGCGACCTCCAGCGAGTTGCCGGACAGCGGGCGCAGGAGCCCGGCCGCGACCGCGTGCGTGTCGATCGTGACGTCGCCCCGGGGCCCGTTCGGGTCGAGGATGTTGTTGTAGAAGGACCGGACCTTGTGGCGCTCGCCCATCAGGTCCGTGATGGCCTTGTGGTCGCCCTTGGCGTCCAGCGCCGCGATGGCCTTGCCGATCTCGGTCAGGGAGCCCCACGCGGTGCCGCTGTTGGCGCCCTTGTCGGTCTTCACGTAGTCGCCGAAGTCGCCTTCGGGGGTGACGAGACGGTGGCCGCGGTCGTGGTAGGTCTCGTCGTAGATGCGCAGCCACATCGCCTTCTCTTCGGGCGTCTTCAGCTCGGAGAGGGTCTTGTTCTTCACCAGATCGAGGAGGGGCTGGTACTTGGCGTCGCCGAAGATCTGCTCGGCGGTGGGCATCATCTGGTTGGAGAACCGGAAGTCCTTCTTGCCGGTGTAGATGTCGAGCACGCGCTCGGCGAGGCTGACGTTCTGGTACCAGTCCTTCTGGGGCGACAGCGCGGCCAGCGTGGCAGCAACCGCCGTGTCGGGCAGCTGGTACTTCTCGGACCACTTGTCGGTCAGCTTCCGGGCGCCGTCGTACCAGCGCTTGGATTGGTCGCGGACCTCCGGCGGCACCTGATCGTAGAGCCACAGCAGGTTGTTGACGACGTGGTCCTCGAAGGCCTTGGCGACGTCATCCGGGGCGCCCTTGGCGACCGCCTCCGGCAAGTTCGGATACTCGGAGACGAGCCCGACGTTGTGGGCCCAGCTGTCGGGCTCCGCGCGCATCGCCGCGGTGTCGATCTGGAGGCCGCCCGTGTAGGGGTCGTCGAGGGCCTTCACGGCGGTCGGCAGGCGGGTGGAGATGGTCCCGGGGTGCGGAGTGTCGGGAAGGACGCGAGCGACCTCCGCAGCCACCTCCGCGGCCTTGCTGGCGCCCTTCGTCGCCCGCTTGGCGGCGCGGGCGCCCATGCCGGCTGCAGGGATGGCGCCGGCCGTGGCGAGGGCTCCCAGCTGGCGCAGCTTGGCGGCCGTGTCGGGGTCTCCGGCCTTCTCGGCCTCCATGGCCTTGGTGAGCAGCTCGTTGGCATCCATACCGGAGCGGACCTCGCCGACGACCGGGGTCATGTCGAGCGCGAAGCCGACCGGGTCTTCCTTGGCGCCCTCCCAGACCATGCCGGCGACCTTGCCGACGTCCTTGGGGATCTGGCGAATGGGAGTGTCGCGCAGGTAGCGGCCGGCCGTCTGGGCGCCCTCCATGAGGCCCTGCCCGAGCGCCTTCTCAGGGCCCAGCGGGTCGATCTCAGGAAGCGCGTCGATCTGGGCCTGACGCTCGGCGAAGCCGTGCGGCTGGCCTCCGGGCATCTGGTCCGTGAGCTGGGAAGCGCCGCGGGTGATGACGCTCTCCAGATCGCGCAGCAGGGTGCGCTGGGCGCGGTCGCGGCCCACCTGCTGGATCATGCGGGAGACGTCGGCCGGGTTGTTGGAGACGAGGCGTCGGGCGAGCCTCTCGGCCATGTCGGGGCTCATGCCCTTGCGCCCGGTCGCCATCTGCCGGGCGACCGCGATGAGGAAGGATTCCGGCGAACTGGTCGCCTTGCGCCAGTCGAAGCCGTTGGTCATCGTGCCGATGCCGAGGCCGAAGGCGCCGTTCTCGATCAGCTGGCGCACCGTGGTCGAGTTGCCCTTCACCGCATTGCGCATGCGGTTCATCCCGGCCTCGATGCCGATGAAGGACTGGATGTCGGCGGCGCGCCCCTCGCCCAGCGCGAGCGCCATCTTGTCCCGGGCGTTCGGCGAGGAGAGCCAGCCCTGAATGGCGAGGTCGGCGCCGTCGCGCGTGCCGGTGGAGGCGTGCGACATCTCGGCGGCGAAACCCTGCGAGAAGAGCCGGCGCTCGGCCGGCGTCATGCGCGCCAGAACCTGCCGGGCCTCGTCCAGCTGGTTCAGGTTGTTCTGGCGGAAGAAGTTCTGCCCGGCCTCCAGCGCGTTTTCGGCACCAAAGAAGCGGGCCGCGCCGCCGCGCACTTCGCCGAACTTGCCGCCGGTCAGCGTGTCCAGCTCGTCGAGGATCTGCCGGCGCAGGCCGCCATAGAGGCTGGAGACCTCCGCCGCCCGGGCGCCGCTGGCGCTGTTCGCCTTGTCCCGCAGCTCGCGCTGGACGCGGTCCCAGAACTCCGCGTTCGGGATGTCTGGCGACATGGGCCCCTTGGACATGCCGGCCGCCCGCATGCCGGGGTTGCGCGCCATGACGTCCTCGGCGGCCTTGGCCACCTCCGGCACCTTCAGTATCCCGAGCAGCTTCTCGTTGAAGAGCATCGGGAACTGGTCGTACAGTTCGTCGTAGGCGCGACGGTTCACGAGGCGCTCGGCCTCGTTGATGCGGTCCTTCATGGCGCCCGGGTTCGGCATGTCGAAGAGGTTTGCGACGAACGAGCCGAAGCGGGTGTTCTGCGTCTGGTAGCGCGGGTTGACGACGTTCTCGATCGTGCCGCGCGCGACCGGGCTGGCGTTGGCCGCCGTCCGGGCCAGAGCGTGCGTCGCGTCTCCGCCGATGTCACCGATGGTGACCGGCTGGCCGAAGCGATCAGCGGAGCGGATCTCGGCATCCGTCATGCGACGGCCAGCGAGGTCGTCCATGTTCCAGCCGCCGGCAATCATGCGGTCGACCGCGCCCTCGGGATCGCGCCACTGGCGGTAGCGCTGCACGAAGGGGTCGACGAACTGGCCGCCGACGGCGCCGATGCCGCGGGCGGCAAGCGGGAATCCCGCGCCGATGGCGGCGCCCAGCGGCGCCTGCGACAGGCCGCGCTGGACGCGCTCCTCCACCGTGCCATTCGAGCCCAGACCATCGGCGCCGGCATAGGCGCCACCCACGACGCCGGAGCGGAGCGCCTGCGTGCCGATGTTCGACCCGTTGGAGATGAACTTGGCGCCGGGACCGGCGAGCAGGCCACCGACTGTGCCCACGCCCGTCGAGACGGGATCCTTCTCCCAGTCGACGGCGTGCTGGGCCTCGACGTAGTCGCGGTTGCGGGCGAAGCGCTCGGCCGCGGGCAGGCTGTAGTCGAAGTCGGAGGGGATGGCAGTGGCCAGTCCAGCGACGGCATCGTCGGCGAAGGGGATCGAGCCGACGGCCGAGCGCAGGCCCGTGCCGAGGCGGCTGCTGGCGGCGTTGAGCGTGTTCGAGATGATGTTGGAGCCCGGCGCGCGCTCGGCGCGGATCTGCTCCTTCATCGCCTCCTTGCGGTTGACCGGGGCACCCTCTCGCGCGACGCGCGGAGCCCAGCCACCCTCGGTGGGCTTGGTTGGCCCATCAACCGGATCACGCTCCCACGGAGCCGCGGAGCTGCCCTTGTCCTCGGGGTCGTTGTCCCACGGTCCCTTGATCAAGGCTTCGTCCTCCGCACGCCGTTCGGGTCGATGTACGAGGTGCCGGAAGGCAGCTTCGCATAATCGTCAGCCGTCTTGATCTGGACCGGGCCCGCTGCGCCCGGGGCGCCGCCCGCAGGCGCGCCTGTCCCGATGCCGGCCTCGTTGTAGAGCTGCTCCAGATCGCGCATCTTGCCGTCGCCAAGCTCGTCCAGCTTGAGGCCAAGAGACTCCTCGATCGCCTCCTTGGAGTAGCCCTGCGAGGCATGCCCGCGCGCCAGCTTGGCGGCGGCGGCCCGGGCGGCCTCCTTCTGCCGGATGAGGTTGCGACGGATCGCTTCCGGCTTCATGTCCGGCGAGATGTTGGCCTTGTCGAACTCGCCCTTCTCGGTTGCCGTCAGGGCGGAGCCGAAGAGCTTGTTGCGGATCAGGTTCTTCTGGGTCTGGTAGTCGGACCACCAGTTCGCCTGAGCCTCCTTGTCGGCCCCCGTGAAGCCGCGGGCGCCGGCCCAGTTCACAGCGTCGCCGACGCCGGGAATCTTGTAGCCGCCGAAGCTGTCGTTCCACTGCTTTTCGAGGCTGTCGAAGGTCGAGTAGGCGCCGCCCTGCTCGCCCAGCTCGGAGATGGCCTTCTGGCTCAGATCCTTGCCCTTGGCGAACTTGGCCAGCATCTCGGCGCGCTTGCCGGCGTCCGGCTCCAGCATCAGGGCGGTGCGCTGGGCTTCCGGCAGCTTCGAGAAAGTGTCGCTCTTCAGCGCCTGCTGCCACATCTGATCGGCCTTGCTGGAGCGCTCGGCATCGCGGCCCATCTTCTCCAGCTCCGCCATCTTGCCGACGGTCGAGAGCTGGCCGGTCAGGCCCTCCATCTGCATTTGCGGGATCTTGTTCGCCAGCTGGGCCTGCGTCAGCTTCAGCTGGGCCAGCTTCGCGGCCTTGTCGAACTGGGCCTCCTGCTGCTTTTGCAGGGCGCCCCCGTAGCCGCTGGCCGCATAGCCGAGGCTCTCGCCGAAGCCGCCCGTGCGGGTGGGCGAGAGGAAGCCGGCCGCCAGCTGGAGGAGCGCCGGGTCGGGGCCCTGCCGCGGCTGCTGGTAGAGCTTCATCAGCTCGCTCAGCGCACCCTGTTCGGCTCCGACCATGCCCGGGATCTGTTGCTGCTGCTGCTGCTGCATCTGCAGGATCTGCTGGAGCAGCCCCTGCTGGGGCGCGTAGGGATTGGCCGGCGCAGGCGCGGGCGCCGGAGCAGCCTGCTGGGGCTGCTGGGGCTGCTGCCACGACGGGTCGGTCATCCCGGGCAGGAGGAAGGGGTTCGGCATGCGTCAGGCTCCTCAACCAGTCTTGCCCTGCAGGGCGCTGTAGAGGCTCAGCGCGCCCGCGATCTGGGACAGGCCAGACGGCTGGTACGCGCTGGCCGGCGCCGTGTTCGAGGTCTGCGTCGCCGTCGAGTAGGGGATGCCGCGCAGCATGCTCGACATGAAGTTGAGCTGGGTCTGCGGGTACTGGCTCTGGGTCATGAAGTCCTGATAGGCCATGTCCAGATTGCGCTGGTCGAGGTTCTGCTGGGTCGTGCCGGTGGCCTCCAGCGCCGCCGCGTCGCGCAGGCCCAGCGTCTGGCCGAGCTGCCCGAGCTGGCCCATCTGGTTGGCCGCCTGCAGGTCCGTCTGGGCGCCCATGTTCGACAGGTTGCCCGCGAGCTGGCCGAGGTTGCCGTAGTTGGCCATCTGGCTGTTCGCCAGAGACCCGGCCGACGAGCCCATGCCGGCGAGCGTGCTCATCTGCTGGTTGGTCAGGTTGCCCATGCCCAGACCCAGCGAGCCCAGCTGCTGCATCTGCTGCGCCGACAGGTTGCCGGCGTTGGCGCCCATCTGCGCCATCAGGCTGGCCTGCTGGTTGGTCAGGCCGCCCAGCGTCGATCCCAGCTGCCCGAGGTTCTGCTGCATGCCCAGCGCCTGCGATCCGAGCTGGTTCCCGATGTTGGCGTAGAGGTTCCCCTGCTGGCCGGCGATGTTGCCGAGCTGCGAGCCGATGTTGGACAGGTTCTGCTGCATGCCGAGGCCCAGCTGGCCCTGCTGGCCCGCGAGCTGCGCCAGTCGGCTCTGGTCCTGCCCGAAGAGCTGGCCGGCCTGCTGGTAGCCCTGATTGAGCACGTTGGCCTGCTGGCCGAGAAGGGCGTCCTGCGTGTCGCGCATCGCGCGGCCGGTGATCTCCTGCATGCGCGAGGAGCCATACTGGCCGGACTTGATGAACTGGTCGCCGATCGCCGGCATGATGTTCTCGGACAGGTTCTGCCCTGCCTGCTGCCCGAGGCGGTCCATCACCCCCTGAATGTAGGGGCTCATGTACTGGCTGGGGTTCTGCCCCGTGAACGTCTGGCTGGCCGCGTTCGTGTAGGGCTGGGCCATGCCCTGCGCGTTCATGCCGGCGGCGCCATAGAGGAACGGCGAAGCCGCGCCCATGGCGTCCGAGTTGAGCGCCTGCCCGTACATGCCGGACGAGGCCTGCAGCGGGTTGATCTGGCCAGCCTGACCGAGATAGCCCGATGCGGCGTTGGCGCCGCTCATCCCGGCCGCGTTGTTGAAGTAGCCCGAGGCTTCCCCGAGCGGGTTCATGCCGGCGGCCTGATTGACCATGCCGGAGGCGGCGCCCGTCGCGTTCAGGCCGCTCGCCTGATTGAAGTAGGGGCTCGCCATGCCGTAGGGGTTCATCCCCATGGCGGCATTCATATAGCCCGATGCGGCCTGCGAGGGATCGCTCCCGGCCGCCTGCTGCGTCAGGTTCTGGGCACCCTGAATGGCAGGGTTCCACTGCCCCTGCATGGCGGCGGTGTTCTGGAAGGCCTGATTTTGCGCGCCCGTGAAGTCGGCGATGCGCGGCGCGCCGTAGGCCTGAAAGGGCTCGCCAGCGACCGCGTTCGACTTCGACAGGAGGCCCTGCGTGTAGTCGCTCAGGAACTGCGGGATGCCGGTGGTGGCGGTTCCGTAGGTCGTGACGGAGGGCGGCGGCTGGCCCTGAAACAAAAAATCCAACGTTGCCATTTACTTGGCCTCCTTCCGGCGGGCCGCACGCATTGCTTCGCGATAGGCAGGGTCGGCCCATTTCGCGCGCAGCATTTCGCTGACGCGGGCCCGGGCAGCGGGGTCTGAAAACTGGCGAGAGGCGCGCTTGCGGCATTCCGCCTTGAAAGCTTCCGAGCGGGTTGCGCCGCGCCGCGCCTCGGCGCTCTTGCGCCCCGCCTCAGGCGAGCGCTTGCGGCCGATCTGCTGGTAGCGTCGCGTCTCGATCGTCTCTGGCGCCTGCTTCCGCCCGAGCTGGGCGGCACGCATCCGAGCGCGGGTTTCCGCCGACGGCGTCGTCGCTCCATCCCCACCAGCAGTCAGGTTGTAGCCGTTGGGCGCAAGCGACCCGAAGACGCGGATAGCAATCTTCTCCATCGCCTTGGCCGTCTCGGCGTCAGGCGCCTGCCCAATGACCTCGAACGTGAAGGCGTCAAAGCCGTGCTTGCGGAGGGCCGCGTGCAAATGGTGCCCTCGGCCGGGGCGGAAGGTGTCGTGGTAGTGGCACTTCCACCGATAGCGCGGGGCTTGTCCCGTGATCCCGATGTAGGCCTTCCCAGACCTGCGATTTTCGATCTTGTAGACCGACCACATCAGCGAGCACCGCGGATGTAGGCGAGGGGCGGCTTTGCATCGGGGGAGATCTGCCCACGAGCCAAAGCAGATCCTTTGTGGCGGCGCAGCTCCGCCCTCATCTGGTCGAGCCGCTGCGCTCCCGCCTTGGATGAGCCGTCGCCGAGCATGGCGACACTTTCAGCATCCAGAATGTACTCGCCGTCGGAGAGGACCGCGGGGATGTCGTCGGAGCGGCCGGTGCCGGGCCCGGAGACGCCGCCACGGGCGAAGGCCGCGCGCCCGTTCTGCTGCGCCATGGCGGCCAGAGCGCCGGCACGATCGCCCATCGGGCCGCGCCGCATCCCACCACCGGGGCCACCCATGGGCGGCATGCCGTCTGGCCGGCCCTGCGGAAGCATCCCCTGCATCCTGCCCATGCCCATGGGCGGCATCCCGGGACGCTGGCCCATCATGGCCTGCGGGGGCATCTTCGGCATGCCCTGCTGGCCCATCTGGGGCATGCCCTGCGGCATCTGCGGCATGCCACCCATCACCGGGCCGCCGTCGGCATAGCCGCGGATGTAGCCGCCATCGGAGGCAGGCACCGCGTTGTTGTCGAAGTAGTTGTGCTGGGCCCGCATCCCGTAGGTCTTCGGGTCGCCCTCGTAGGGGCGCTGGGTGCGATTGAAGGCGACCTGCGACAGGCCGCGCGTCATGTTGGGATCGGTCGTGGTGACCGGCGCGCCCTGCTGTTGCTGCTTCTGGCCGCCGCTCATGGCGGAGCCGAGGCCGCCCATCAGCGCCATGCCCGCGATCAGGCCGGGCGAGATGCCTCCGCCCAGAATGCCGCTCAGGGCGCCGCCGCTTGCCGTCTTGCCGGCGGCTGCAGCCTGCTCGGCCACGCCGGTGGCGTTGGCGCCGGCGCCGGAGGCGATCAGCTTGGTTGGGTCGGCCTGCGCCGTGCCGTTGCTCAGGAGGCCAGAGAGGCCGCCAGTGAGCCCGGTGCTGCTCATGAGCCCCGAGGTCAGGCCACCTGCCAGCGCGCCCGTCAGGGCTCCCTGACCGCCATTCGACAGGGCACCGATGCCGCCGCCGATGAGGGATGAGCCCAGCGCGTTGGCCGCGCCCTCGGACAGGGCGCCGCCCAGCAGACTGTTGGCCGCGCCGCCCACTGCGGAGCCGAGGCTCGGGAACAGGAAGGTCGTTGCCGCGCTCGCCACGGGGGCGAACCACGACTGCTTGTAGAAGGGTGCCATGGTGGACTCTCAGGGGACGGCAGAAACGAAGCGGGCGGCCCATTCACTCCAGTCCTCGAACCCTTCCGGGTCGGGGACCGTGCTCAGGCCGGTGAGGATCAGAAGGCGGCGACCGAAGTCCTTCCAGTCGTCGTCGTCGAGGCGCGGGACAATCCCGTAACTCTGCAGGTCGATCGCCATGGCATCAGCCCAGTCCTTCTGGCTGATGAAGACCGGCAGCGTGATCACGAGCTCATGCGCCCGTCCGACGGGCCGATATGGGCGTAGGTCTCACCCAGCCAGTAGTCGCCGCCGGCGGTGTTGCTCTCGAACCGGAACCGCATGAGGCGGGCCGTGTCCTTGAACTTCAGCAGCTCCTCGGAGGGGACGGACGCCGTGTCGGCGAAGGTCTGGATCTCCGAGTAGACCTCCGGCGCGCGGGCATTGGCCCGGCCGATGATCTGCAGGGTCATGTCGCCGGCCTGCTCCAGATCCGGCTCGACGAAGGTCGCACGCAGCGACCGGCTGGTGCCCGGGCCCTGATTGGAACCGCGCAGCATCGTCATCTCGTTGGTCTCGAAGAAAGACTGGATGGGGTTCGTGTAGCCCCCGTCCAGCTCGTCGAGCCCGTACTCGTGCTGCCACATCTTGTAGGTCGCGTCCGAGACATCGACACCCGTCAGCAGGGGCGCGCCCAGCGCCGTGCTGTAGGTGCCCGAGGAGCGCCCGGATGCCGGCAGCTCGGTGTCGTACCAGCAGTTCTCGCGGACGTTGTAGATGACCGCGTGGGTGCATTCGGTGGCCGTCCCGAAGGGGAAGCACCACCAGATCTCGGCAGTCTCCTGCACCGTGAAGGCGAAAACCTTCTGGCGCTGGGCGAAGTTCAGGTTGTCGAAGAACCACTTCCGGTTGAGCGTGTTCGGCAGCTCGCGCATGACGCCGTTGAACAGCAGGAAGCGGCCGACGCCGGCCCAGAAGTAGATGCCGTCGAACTCCACCACCGACCGGCTCGACAGGATCGATGACGAGGTCGTCAGGACGTCCGAGGACCAGATCGTGGTACCCCCGACGAAGACGAGGCGCACGATCTCGTTGGTCGACCAGAGCAGGCCGTTCGGAGTGCCGTTGCCGCGCACCGGGAGGCCCGCCACCAGCTTCTGCGAGGCGACGTGCGCGCTGCCGGAGCCCGCCGCACTCAGGTCCGCCGGATTCCCGGGGACCGACCATGTGATGTTGCCGCCTGCGCCCAGCACGATCAGGTAGGGGTGCAGGACCACGATGCCGCCGGCCGCGCTTTCCCCCGCCGGGACCGTGACCGCGGTCAGGGCTGTCGCCGCCGTCAGGTCGCCCGTGAAGATCTGCCCCTGCGTCGTCGAGACGATCGAGGACAGGTTCGGCGCCGCGTGGGCGATGAGCGTGTTCTTGCTCAGCGCCGTGTCGTACATGACGTCGAACGACCAGACGTTGTCCGTGCTCACCGCGAGTCCGCCCGGGGTGCGGTCGTTGGCGGGCAGCAGGTTGCCGGAGAGATCCGACACGTACTGCTTCAGCTTGTTCTGCGACCCGGTGTGGATGTAGAGGCTGGTGTCCACGCCATAGGTGTGGATGCCATAGATCTTGTTCTCCAGCTGGTCGGTCAGGCGCCGGTAGCCGTTCATTTTCTTGGGCGACCCAGCGAGCCAGCGGACCCACTGCCCGTCGACATAGTTCTGCCCCTGCAGCTTCGTCAGGTCCCGCTTGATGCCGGGCTGCGAAGTGATGAGGACGGGGGTCTCGGTCATCAGAGCAGCGCCCAGATGAAGACGCCCCAGAAGGCGCCCGTGATCAGCTCGGCGAGCCGGATGGCGCCAAGGCCACCCCAGCGCCAGCCGATGCCGTAGGCAGCCGTCTGGAAGCCAGCCAGCAGCAGGAAGGCCGGGTGCAGGAGGAGCGAGGCGGGCCCGAGGCCGAGGACGTTGCGGATCAGGAAGGCGGCGCCGTCGCTGCCGCGGGACAGCCGAGAGATCGCCTTCTCGAACCACGTCTCAGGGCGCCCGGGCTCCTCGTCGAGGGCACCTAGGTCGTACCAGCGGCCCCACGGCATCAGGCTCCAGAAGAGGAAGCACAGGCCGGCGAAGAGCGCGTCGACCGGGCCGGGCGGGCCGGACGAGACCCCCCTCACCAGGGCGGCCGCAGAGTAGCGGGCGTGCCCCCGCAGGCGGGGGAAGAAGGAGCCGCCTCCACCCCGCACCCGGTTGATGGCTGCGAGGGTCGAGACGAGCCAGAGGAAGGAAATCACAGCTGTGCCGCCGCCCTGAAGAAGTTGTCGATGTCAGCCTCGTTCGCCCCGGTCGCCAGCATCATGCTGGTCAGGAGCGGGTTCGAGCGCTGGTACGTGTCCGCCGCGAAGTCAATCTGGGCAGGCACCTGCTCCTCGACCGGCATCTGGCCGATCATGTCCATAACCATGGCGGGCGGCGTGCCGCTCCGGGTCATGTAGAGGGCGTCGAGGTCCGAGATGAGACCCATGGCGAGCATCTGCTTGGCGCACTGGCGCCGGGTGATAGAAGCCGGAACAGTCTCCCTTGTCGCGGGCAGCGACGCGAGAAACGCGGCCTCCTCCTCCTGAGACATCGGGACTTCGACAACGTTGCCGCTCTGGTCGGCCACCTGCTTCATGAGGGCCATGGTCAAGAGATCCCGTACAGAGCCCAAGGCCCGTT
>CAYZFQ010000017.1:0-35987 GCA_964477895.1 uncultured Bacteriovoracaceae bacterium
AGAAAAATGGTCGGCGTGGCGAGATTTGAACTCACGACCCCTTGCACCCGAGACAGGTAAAGTGATTCAATTTAGTTAATGATTTCATGCACTTCACTTTTTATTCCCCAGTGCTCCCCACGTGTTTTTGAGTACAACGCGGGTATCCTCGGGCGTGATGTGCAAATAGGTCTTCTGTGCTTCCTCTAAAGAGAGTCCGGCAAAGTTACATATCAGCGCTGGGTTCACCGCTTCTTTGAATGCGTTCGTTAAAAACGTATGTCGAAGATCATGAAACCTGCACTTCACTTTGCTCAAAGATCTAATCTCAGTCCACAAAGTTTTGAGTGTTGTCTGGGCCTGAAGCGAGTCGGTGCGATGACGAAAAAGAAAGGGCCCGTCAACCGTGCGAACTTTTAGCTCGGCAAGTACTAACTCAGAAATTCCAAAAGTGCGGCCTTGTCTTATTTTTGTATCTTGTACCCTAAGTGTTACAAGCCCCTTCACGAGGTCTACCCTGTCCCACTCAAGCCTGAGGATCTCGGACTTCCTCATGCCCATCGTGAGCGCCATTAGAATCTGCAAATAGAGGTCAGCTGATGAGGCCCTGGCCGCCTCCACAAGTCTTTCGACCTCAGCAGGATCAAGCGCTCTGCCGACTTTGTTTTGGCTTACGATCTTTTTAATTCGTACTGGGTGCTTAAGTAGGCCTCGTCGGTAGGCGAGGTTACATAGCATCATAAAGTGGCGTCTATCGTGCTCTAGTTGACGATTCGGTTCTTCTTGCTTTGAAAACAGATAGTACCGCTGCCAACAAGCGTCCGAGAGTTTCTCAGCTGGAAAACCCTTGAAATAGCGGTCAAGCTTTGCGAACTGATACCTGGCCGAATCGTATGTGGCCTTAGACTTGTTGGATTGCGCCAGGAGTATTTCATCCCGAAGATCATTGTAGGTTAGGCTGCCAACGGCTGAGGGATCCCCGCCCAAGGTCGCCATAAGTCTTTTTGCTTGTGTAAGAGCCCGGTTGAGCTTGTCAGTGTGCGTAGAGTATTCCTTGGTCTTCCCATTGATTGCAGTTCGAAGATAGTAAATCCCCGAGTCGGCATACCGCTGCAAAAAAGGGAACTGGGGAACGGTCTCACGCTTTCGACTCACGCTGCACGTCTTGCCGAAATCCAAAGCCTAACTTCTTTTTCGCTGTACATGCACTTAGCCCCAATACGGTAGGGCTCAGGAATAGTGCCCTCAGGCTTCAACCGTCGCCATGTCTCAAGAGTGCGGGACTTAATTCCCATAATAGCCGCAGCTTCTTTCGTGGAAATTAATTTGTCATCAGATTTAAATGCTACTTCTCTCACGTTGATACCCCCTAAAACATTAATTAAGCCGCTTTTGGCTCTTTTCGTTTACATTTCGGACAATAGAGCTCGCTTGCGTTGAATTTCGAAACGAGCATTTTCTCACAACTGGGGAAGCAGACAGGCTTTGCAGGGCCCGCTTGTTCCGTAACATTCTTTATTTCGTGACTTTCTGAGATGTTTCGGCCTTGGGCCGCTTCGGTATCATCATCAACTTGCGCTACACCAACGATTGCAGCCAGTGCATATCGACGCGAATATGTGATGGCCGACCCTATGGCTTGGGGGTCCTGTTTAACGGCAACAATTGGGAGAGTGCCCTTGATCCATTGACCCGACGAATGAAGCAATGTCGTTACTATGCAAGTTCCGGCAGCCTCAATGAAGTCTGTTGTCTGAGTAACGGAGAGCCCGTTCTTGGTGAGTGGTTCGCGAATAGCGTCCCAGACTGATGCTAAATCTGCATAGGTTGATTGAAAAAATCCATTTTTTGAATCTTTAACTGCGCCCAAAATTTCTGACTGGGCCTTAGCCAAAGCGGTAGCCAAGTCTTTTATTGATTCTGATTGATTCATTGGACTCCTTTTGTGGACTTAGGTTTCTCGACCCGGATTGTTGCAACTTCAGTTGAGGGCTTTCGGTATTTCTCAAGGTCTACTCCGCGAAGAACACTCACCTTTGAGTAATCGACATTGCCTCGACGCAAGCTATAGGTAAGCGTCACGTTGTCGCATCGAACGCGTTTATGGTCTTTGTATTTTTTAATGAGCTCTTTTTTTATGGCTTCTTTTTCAGTTTCCAGCGCCTTTATTTCGGCATCAATTGAACTGTAGCGAGTAAAGAGTAAATCACCTTGAACCTGGAAAAAATCTTTTTCGCCAGGCTCAGGAGCTTCGCCACTTGCAACACATTCCATGAAGGTCTTGGCAGCAATGGCTATTTCATTTGCGTAGCTCGCGTCGAAGTGAACTTCCTCTAAATGGGAGTCGCCACTTGGATCGGTCGCAAAGTACAAACACTTCGTGGCCTTGGAAACCAACATGGCTGCCTGCATTTGACATAGGTGATGAGGCGGCGGGTTTCCTGCGCGAATTTGCTTTAAAGTTTCAGCACCCACGAATTTAGCCTCGAAGATCATTTCCTTTTCAGGGGAAAAGCCATCAAGCGACGCCATAAGGTAGGGGTGATCCGTTGAAACAAGTACGGCAGGCTTTAGCTCAATGCCCTTGTTGGTCTGAAGATAAATTCTCCCCGCAGCTTCAGCTGAATGCCCACGAGCAAAAAGAATCTCCTTTCCTTTGTTGTTTTGTACTTCCTGCTTAAAGAGCTTTTCCTCAAAGAGTCCCAAACGTGTGGTGTACGGTGAGAGATCAAAGAGTACTGGAGCTTGCGATGCAGTGACAAAATTGTATCTTAACGCGAGCCATTCGGGCGTGCCTTGAGCTACTTCCACAACTTTGTAACTCATGGTCCCACCTGGAAGGTTTTCAGCGTCAACTCGGTTCGAGTTTTCACGAGTTGCATAAGATCCCCGACTGCGTGTCGCGCTTCGTCCTTCACCTTATGCGCCTTTAGGTAGGCAATAAGCGCCAAATATAAGGTTGATACATCTTGTTCAAAGTCGATGGGGGCTATTGCCTCAAGAGCCTCTGCTTCCCTACAATCTAAGTCCTGCAGCTTTTCTAAAGAATCGTGGAAATAGTCGCGAACAATGTCAGTCCTGTCGCTTAACCATTCATCCATGGTTCCGGTGTCACCCGTTAGGGTTCCGTAGGGGATGTCAGACGTCCACTTGTTGCTAGCAAATTCTTGAAGCCAAGTTGGGCACTCGCCTTCACAATCCAAAAAATTTCGGAGCTCTTCTGTTTGGAGAATTGAGAGTTTCACGGCATCTCCCTCCCATGCAACACGTGGACTTCTCTAAGGTTTTCACGGTCGTCTTCAATGCCCGCCCTTAGGACCCGCAAACGCGATTCGTATTCTGAAATTACAGCCAAAATGTGGTCCGGTTCGGGCCTGACGTTGGAGCTTCCGGCCGCTATAGAAAATGCCTCAGAGAGGTAATCTCGGTCCATTTCGGGACCGATAATGTGCGCAAGCGTATCCATAAGACAAAGCTCTCCCTGGGCCTCCAGACCCTGTTATATTGACCTTTGATACTGGGGACCTTAAGCTGCCTCTGGGCCGTCCTCGGATTCGGAGTTCGCCGGGAAGAGGTGTTCCCATGGCAATTCCGTTACTGTACTAAGGGCAATGCCAAACGATCTTTTTTTAGGTGGATATACAGGATGAAGTCTTTTTATCGTCTCTTTGGCACAGCCAAGCTTATCGGCAATCCATTCGATGCTTTTGGGTGGTTTGTGGCCCTTCAGCCACGTATCAAGCGCGATATTCATAACGAAAATGAATATGCCCGCCAATGTGAATTTAGTCAAACAAAATGGTGAACTTAAAATTACACGGCGGGTCCTAGTGGATAAACTACGGGAAATATTTGGGATTCGTTTAACCAGAATGGTTAAGAAGTCTGGAATGACCAAGCTGGCGATATGTGAGGGGGCTGGTATCGGCAGATCGCAGTTAGACTCCTACATGAAGGGCGAAGTCAGCCCAAACCTAGACACAGTAGAAAAAATTTGTATTGCAATGAAAATTGGGCCAGAAGTCCTTTTCAATGAGCCGAGAGAGCCTATAACTCAGGAAAAGCTAGACGCAATGGTAGAAAATTTTGACACTCAACACCTAAAACTTATTGGCGAAGCAAGGCGATTAACTGAGCTTTTGCAGGCCGCCACTAAAGAAAAAATTACAGCTGACACGCTACCACGGCTGAGCCCAGAACTTTCTTCCAGATTTGAGAACGTGCTTTCGCGTATGAGAAATATACAAGATTCGACTCAGATCCAAACGATTCTTGATGTTCTGGAGGGTTTGCTTGACTCTCAGCCTCAGTCCGTTCCGAATGGTTCTCGCAAAAGGTCGGGCTAGACGAGGACAGGAGGGCGTTCACTGCGTGAAGCCTTTGGGTGAGATCTGCAATCTCAGATATGAGTTCTTGTTTTTTCCTAAGCAATTCTCGCATTAAAATCCCCTCGCAAGAATCGTTCCCCCAAATTCCTGCCTTAGCCCAGCATGTCATCGGTTAGCTGAAGCGGCCGTATTGAGTCCAGAACAAAACAATATGCTCCGTTCAAACAATGTGAATTCCATTTACTATTGGGGACATATCTTACACAGCCCATGCTTGGTGATTATTTATGCAATTAGTCCTTGGGCTTGGCTCTTGTTTAAAACTTAATGTTCGAATTTCCGGAATTCGAGCGATAATACGAATATGAAGAAAACCTATTTACTCCTGGCACTTTTTTCCATCGCTGCCCAGGCTCGAGATTCTTACGTGCGGGGCTACACTCGCAAAGACGGCACCGAGGTTCAGGGGCACTACCGATCAAAAGCAAATTCTACTGATGCCGATAACTACAGCACACGAGGCAACACTAACCCGTATACTGGAAAATCCGGAACTGTGGATCGAAGCGATAACGACAGCCCCTTTAAGTCTGACCGAAAAACCTCAAGCTGGCTTTCCAACGATAACGACGACTAGGCCCTAATATATTTTTTAGCTTTAAGCTCTGTATAGCCAATCACCGTGCTTTGGATGAGGGTAAAGGTTTCCTCATTTGAAAGCCGAAACTCATCATCGCCCTTAACGTCCCAGCATCGCACCACGATCTTTTTTGGACTCACTTCCACAATTTCGCCCACGACCCGACACTCCACAAGCTCGCGCCGTCCTTGCACATGATCAAAAAATTCAATCACCAAATACTTCCCCTTGGCAGTTAATGGGATCATGACTCTACCTCCCTATCGACGTATTGAATGTTCATAACCTCCCAAGCATTGTCGGGAATCTGATAATTGCGCTTTGACTCGCGATCGAACCAAATGGTCGAGGAACTGGAAAAGTGTTCCTTGTGCCACTTCACATATCGCCCTGGACCACGTTTTTCTAAAGTTCGAATGTGCCCATCAATATCGTGATAAATACGAATCATTCATCACCCCTCAATCGGAATAAAGCGAGGCCCGTGCTCGTCAATTATTCCGACACCTGTTGTGCATTGGTTCCATGTTTGAGGTCCATATCCTAGAGGTACTGACTTGATGTCTGCCGTCATGCCTACGTCGAATTCCCATATGAGCTCATTGCGAAGTTTCATGTAGATAATTCCTGCGCGATGCGTGTGCCCGTGGACGGTCGAGGTAAGGTTAGATTTTATGTGGTCGCCATGTTTTCGGTGCCCATGCTGATAGCAAACGCCGTCGAGCACGAGCTCCTGTCTTGAGTCGTAAACCGTTTCAACTTGCGGAAAATTAAATAAATGATCGGCCTGAAAAAATGGCTCGAGCTCAGGAGCCTTCTCTAAAAGTCTTTTGTAGGGTCTTAGGTCATGATTCCCAAGTATCTGAAGCTTCTTGGAATTCATTGAGGCTTTGTGAATATCGGCCCACATTTGCTCAGCCGCTTCACGACCTTTTTTTATTTCTTCTTGCGGAGTCATAAGCCGATGTGTTCTCGGATATTTACTCTGTGAAAAGAAATCGTAAAGATCGCCTATCTGAACAACAAACACGGGCTTAATCTGGGCGATGATTTCAATGATTCGGTTCAGCACCTTCTGCGAATGAAAAGGAAAGTGCGTATCGCCTATGATGACTGAAGTCCGATAGCTTCCCTCGCGACGCGCAAAGTCCTTGTATCCAACGGCATTGATGCCATCTTTTAGAAATTCGAGCTCTTTAACCTTTTGAATCTCTCGCCATTCAATCTCACATTTTTTTGAGCAGTGGGCGCCGCCGTTCACATGTCTTGAAACCCGTACACGCCCACCACAAAGTCCACACAGTCTATCTTTGATGCCCAAGTCGCCCTCCCCAGAGCTTTCGGACTAAAAGTTATGTAACTATTTATGCGGCCATTCCTCCACCTACGTCGGGCCCCTGAGGAACTGGCGCAGCCAATCCCGCACTTAAGTTGCCTTCAATATCTTGAACTCCGCCCCCTGGGCCTCCCGGACCTGGCGGCATAGATTGAGCCATTCGGTTTTTATGCGCTTGCCAATGAGCAACATGAATTCCCTGAACAACTTCCGGCAGAGATCTAAAATTAAATGAACCAATAAACTTTGAGTGTTCCTCGTCGTGAATTGAGTCAACGTCGGCCGGGCCTATCTCAAGAGGCTTTCCATTTGTCATAACTTCGATTTCCTTCTGGGCAGCCTGGCGATTGATTTTTTGAAGCTCATAGGCCGGATCAGTCAAATTGAGCTGAAGCATCTCAAGAGCTTTGTTTTCGTCCTTTATAAGACCCGCTGACACCAAGTTTTGAATCGACTCAGCCCGCCCACCGGCAGTCCAGCCCAAGGGATTTGTGTCTTCTAGGTAGACGTCCAAAGGATTAGGAACCATTCCACCATGGAACATTTTGGCCGACCCGTCTTTACCTTCAAGTTTAATTACTCGTGGGTCGTTTTCTGGGATGTATTGGGCCGCACGAGAAAGTGCTTTGTACATGGAGTTTTGAATACAGCCATGAAAGCGCTTAATGATGGGCAAGAATTGTGAGCGATCTTGCTCTAAAACTAATTGAAGGGCTAGAGCGGTTTTTGTCGCCGCTGGGATTTCACCTCTTGATGCTCCAGTAACCCCTGAAACCATTCCAAGCGCACCTCGCAAATCACCTTTGTGGGCTGCCATCTCGCCAAAGTTAAACTGCGGCACATAAAATTCAGGCTTCCCGCCCGCAGCCTTTCCGCGCATGATTTCCCCTGGGCGATCAGACAAACTTTGAGACGTAATGCCCGACTCATGGGTGACATACACACGAGGGCGCGCAACGAGATTCCTAGCCTCAATAATCATCGAGCTCGCTTTGTTTAGCTGCTCTTGAAGGTCCATCAGCTGCTCCATGGGCGAGAGCGCCCAGAAAGTATCAGGCACCGTATCAAAACACATGTGGTCAATTGGAAGCTGCTTATCGTCGTAGGGATATTCGTTTGCCTTAATTAACTTCTTGCCTGCCCAACAAACATAAAGCCCTTCTGGAAACCAAGAAGTGGGCTTGTGATAGTACTCGTTTTTAATGGCCGTCTCGTCGTCAAATCGCGACACGCCCGTTTGAGCGTTGTAGATTTTGACAGGCTCAGAATCAATCTGCCCATACTTTGCTTCCATATCGGACTTAGATACGGGCTCCATTCGCACCATGTCGTAGTGATCTTCAAGGCTGTAGATACCGGGGCGAAACGCGTACATCATGGGAGATTCAATGCGGGTCTTGATGTCACCTCGAAACTCCATAACTTCGGGATCGCCCGACTGAGTCTCGTTTGAGTCTAAGCTCATCGTGCCCCGAATATCGGGATCAAATGAAGTGTAAACAAATCCATTTCCGAAGATGCAGCCACGCTTGATAAGATCGCCGAATTTCAAATCTAGCTGATTCTTTCTCCAATAGGACTTACAAAACATCTCAGTTGCTTCAGCATTCATCACGTCCTGATAACTGTCAGTGGCCGGAAAAGCTCGTACTACAGGTAGGTTTTGAACAAAGATCGAAACGATGCGCTGGACAGTATTGTTTAGGTGATTCTCACGAAGCCTAACCCTGTACCCGCTTAATTGCTCAGAAGAGCGAACATAGTGATCGCCCGAGTAAAAGGCACGCTGTTGCTGCCATCTTTTGTCAAAATTCATTTGCCGATCACGAACCCAGGCTTCCTTGTAATTATTCACAACTGAAAGGAGGTCCTCAAAGTCAGCCCCGTTAGAATTTACATATTTTAAATATGCGTCCTGAAGTTTCTTGCTCATTAGACGGCCCCCTCAATAAAGTCATAGCCGCTGGGCTGGCTGCGATATTTTGCGATTTGCTCAGACTCTTTAAGCAAGGTGTCTGAGTTCTCTTTTGTTCTAAAAATCATTTCCTTGATTTCGGACATGTCCGACATGCTTGGCTGCTTTTTCTCAATTTCATCCATGCGAGCCACGATTTGGCTTACTGCCTTGTCAAAGGAGGCGTTGGAAGCTCGAATTCTTTGAAGTTGCGAAAGAATGTCTTTCCACTTTCTGTCGTTTGCAAGACCGTCTAGCTTCCAAAGAATTAAGATAATTCCAATACATATACCTAGTTCCATTTATTCCCCTAACTCCCGCTTCATTCGACTTCTAACCGCCTTGCTTACTGGCACATTGTTTTGTTCAAATGGAATGCCTAGCTCTTTAGCTAGCTGCCAAATTTCTTTTCCCTTTGTTTTAGAGCTCAAATAATCAGGCAGGGCCTCAACTCCTTCTTCAGGAATGAAGGCGTCATGGATAAGGCGCGTTTTGGTGCCTTCGCTCTTAAGCTGTTTCAATGCTTCAAGCCTTCGTTTTACGCTGGGGGACCCCGGCTCTATGATCCTAGAGATTTGATCGTCGGGAGTTGCCACATGCATGTTAACGGTATCGCCTTGGCGTAAAAGATTTCTATATTCATCCATGCCGACTAGGTCGGAGCCAGTGTGGATTTCTAGCGGATTCTTGCGGTCCTTAAGCAGGTTTTGAGTGGTTTTGTATTTTCGATCCATCCACATGAAGGGCTCTTCAGTTCCTTGGGATACGCCGCGACCCAGTACGCCATCTAAAAGTTTTTCATCCACTTTAGCGGGCATTGGCATAGGGCGATTCCATTTCCCCGCTTCCTCGAGTGCTTCGCGGCCTGGGGACCAAACGGGATTGCTGATATTTCCAAATACGTAGGGGCTTCCCTGCGGATTAGCCTTTAGATACTCGAAAATATCTCCGCCATATTTTTTAGCTTCCTCTAGTTCAGAGTAAGGGAGTGAATCGCCATAGCGCGCTCTTATTTTTTCAAGTAGCGCCTCGTAAGAGTCATCGTCATCAGCGTATTTAGGAGCCTTAGCAGTGCGGCTCATTCGTTTATTATCAAGTAATTTAGATTTAGCGCGGTCAAGGCTTGCGCGATCAACTTTTCTTAGATCATCAATCGGCATAAAGTCATTGCCAACTTCTCTAGGGCCGCTTTGCAATTCGTTTAGAAGCTGAATTCTTCGCGCAGTCTTTGGGTCTGCCTTCTTGGCCGCTGCGGCAATTTCATCAGCCTTGTCGCCAAAAAGCGCTAGCACGTTATCTCCTAGGTCCGGAAGCCTCTTCACTGACCCAATCATTGAGGCCGACTGCTCAGCTAAATCCGCATCACCTTCCGCGCGCGCAAGTGATTCATCATCAGAAAGCGATGGGTCAAACTTCTTTTGCAGCTTGGCAATCGACTGCATCACAGGGTCTTTTTGTTCTTTTAGTTTTTCATCTAAAAAGTCCGTGGCCTGCCCGTAGCCTTGACTAAGTTCCGCCAAAGCTTGCTGCATTCCTTGCGCCTGAAGTTCTCCTAATGGATCGGATGAATCTTCAATAGGCTCTTTGCCTGCTAGTGCCTGGAGCGCTTTAAGTTTTGTAGCTTTATTCATTACTGGCCCCCAAGGAGTTGCCGAACCGCAATTAAACGCTCATTTTGGGCATTAGATCTGGCGCCAGTTTTGGCCGAACTCTTAAGAAGTTTTTGAACGGCTGGGTCAAGAATGTTTGCCGTATTGTCTAATTGCTTGGCTGCGATCTGAGAACCGTATTTTCTGACTCCCTGATTAGCTGCACCCGCAAGGAGCCCCACTAAGGCACCCTTTAATTTTTCTTCAGGGGAGTCACCCTGAGCTAGGCCCGCGCCAGCGCCTACAAGGCCAACGGCGTAGTCAGAAGGGCTAATCAATCGGTTGTTCGCATCTCTTCCTATTCTGTCCGTTGCCATAATGTCCGATGCACGAGTCAACTCATATTTTTTTCGGAGATTCTTAAGCGAGTCCGACATTCCCGGCTTGCCGCTGTTTTTAGCAATCTGCTCAGCCTTGCTGTCCATAATCTCGTTCATCTTGCGATAAAGTGAGCGACTTACTTCCACTTCGGGAGGTACTACAGCATCCGGCCCTCTAAACTTATCAAACTTGGCCTCTTCTCTAAGTTTGTTTTTTAATTCTTGAGCGTCTTTTAGAGATATCTCTTTTGAGGCTTTCTTAATGGGCTTTCCAGTGATGAGATCAACATCGGGCTCTATCTGTTTAGAGACACGCTTTAATGCTCCATCAATATCCAATACTTCATCAGCATTTGACAGTCTCTTACCAGTCACCTGATCAACAAAGGGATCAATTTCACGGGTAATGGATTTTTTTGATCCCGGAATATCGATTTCCTGCTCAAATCCCGGCGTGTTTACCGTTTGTTTACCTGGAGCCCTATTCGAAAGCGGTGTTGTAGATTCGGATTTCAGAGTGCCTACCAGGCTATTAGCCGAACGCTCGGGCCGCATGTTGGGTGCTACCATTTCCGGCGCTGAGTATGTCTGGCCAGGAACATTCACAATTTTAGTTGAGCCTGGAGCTACTTCGCTTCCGGTTACCGTAAGTCCCGACTTGGCCACTTTCTTTGTAGTGCCCGAACCAACCTCAGAACCGCTAACACTAAGCTTCCTAGGAATTGGAGACTCCCCGGCTAACTCGAATTCTTCGAGTAGGTCTTCAATGGTGCTATTTTTCTTAGTAGCTCCAGGAAGATCTTTTGCTATTTTGATATCTCCGCGAACGGCGTTACCGATTTCTTTTCTGGTAACTTTAGCCGTTGATGGATCCATGGCGTTTAGTTCTTCGACTAAGGCGCCAAGACGGGTCCCGGCATTTTTCTTCGAGGCGGTAATACGTTCGGCAATTGTCTCAAGAGAGGATGGAACATTTCGTATAACTTTATCGTCCAAGAGATTGCGGCCAATTTCCTCGACCTGACCCTTGCTCAGGGCGCGTTTGACGTCCTTAAGGCTTCCGCGAAGTGAATTGAATGCCATTTCTGCGGCCTTAAGTTTAATTGCCTTTGAAGCTTTACCAAGTCCCGAGCCCAGGGCTTGGCCAATCTTTCCGCCCGCGATAGATGATCCGGTGTTTAAACCAAGCATTTTCACGGCTTCTTTTGCGGTTCGCGCTTCTCCTAGTGCCTGACCGGTACCAGTGGCTAGACCAAGCTTTGCAAGACCCTTAATGCCTTTCGCGGCACCAAGGCCGGGAACTAATAGTCCGCCTGCGATTTCAGATGCCAACGCAGTTTTTGGATAGGCCTCGGATAGCGCATCTTGTTCAGCAACAGCATCTTGGCGCCCTTTAGAAAACTCTTCAGAAAACGCCTTGCCTGATTCCTTTAGTTTCTCACCCAAAGGCGCGTCGTAATGTGAAAGCATGGAAAGCGCCGCTCCAGTGCCAGCGCCCAAGCCCGCCAGAAGAGGTCGAGCTCCAAGCGTAGCGCCGCGTGCGCCTAGAACTCTGACTGCGTCACCTATAGTCGAGCTCTTTTGAGTTTCCTCAAGCTTTTCTGCGTTCGCCATATCTTCGTCGGAAATCATGCGCTTTGGCTGGCGCGATTCGAGGGCCTGCATTTCTTCGTCGGAAATGAATTTTGCCATTACCGCGCTTCTTCCCAGCCGCCAGGAACCTTGCGATATCTAACGCCGCCAATGATTTTTTCATTTGGTGGAGGCGGCGGAGCTACTGGGGTTTGGTTTTGAACGGCGGGCCTTTGACCCGTAATACCGCCTAACCGATTTTCAGATGCCTGTTGGGTTTGACTTAGAAGATCAGCTTTATTTCTAACCTGCTTTGTGAAGTTAGGTAGGTCTCTTCCAAAGGTACTTCCTGGGCGTGAAAGGCTAAACTGTTGAAGATAAGACCCAAGCCGCTTGACCTCTTCTGCCCCAACCGCGTCGCTAAACACTGGGTCGTTCAGCTTTTTTAAAAGCATTTCCCCGATTAGAACTTTTTCCTCCGGAGTTTTATTTGGATCTTCAAGCTGGCTTACTCCGAAACTAAGCTCATCAATACCGGCCTGTCTTTTGGTGATCGCATCAGCCAAGGTGCTGACCTGTTTTTTCTTTGCGAATGTGTCCAAAGAGTTTCCATCGCCCACGCTCGTAGCTTTTTTTGTTTTGAGTCCAGAATTAAACCTGGCCAGCTCTTTTGCATCTTCTAGCTTATTTTTTCGGTCTTGTTCGGCTTGTGCCTGTTTTGATTTAAACTCCGCTACCTTGAATAGATTGTCGTCTAATCCCTTGGATTGCTCATCAATGGCTTTAATACGGGCTGCGTAACCTTTGCTTTTTTCGTCGCGAATATTATTTATTGCATCTTCTTCACCTAGGCCGCCCATCAAGCCGCCCAAGAGCGAGAGTCCAATTTTTTTGCCCAGGCTTGGCGACTCGAAGCTGCTCTTTTCTGATTCCAAAGTAGCGCGTGCATCGTCCAATTGCTTCTTCTTTTTTAGTCGCTCCAGCGCAATGTCGTTAAATCCAAGCTCATCCATTAGCCCAAGCCTCCAGTAAACATTTTTGTGGCAGTTTTAACTCCGCCCTTAATTGCACCCTTGTATGCTTTATTTGACTGGCTGCGAGCTGTGTTTCTTAGTTCCAAAGCGTTTTCGTAGGCATTAGTTGCTCCTTCGAGGTCACCCTTTAAAATCGCATCTTTCATTCTCGCCTGCTCCTGTTGAAAGGCTAGTTCATTATCTGCAAAGTTTTGATCGAGCTCCGCATATTCCTGACCCGCTTGATCTCGGCGCTCATCGGCTTTCTGGCCCAATCCCGAAAGCTGTCCCGACAGTCTGTCATAGGCGTCTTGAACCGACCCGCCTCCTGAGCCCTGAATCGAGGAAAATCCGCCCTGAAGTCCATGGGCAGCCTGTTGATTTTGCATTCCTGCAACTTCCTGCCTGGAATCTCGCACCATTCTTGCTCTATCACCCTGAAAGGCTGCGTTTTGAGAAAGAGGAACGTCCTTTTGCATTTCCTGTAGAGCCTTAAGTCTTGAAGAATAGCCCTGGGACATTTTCGGTCCTTCGATGTCGTCGTAGAGTCCAAGTCTCTTTTTCGTGTTCTCGTTTCGAATGGCTTCAAGCTGGTTGTATGTTCGATCGGTATCACTACGATTGCCCGATGCGCCGCCCGTCAAAACGTTTTTAGAAAAACCCCATAGTCCCATTTCATTCCCCCTTAAAATATCAACAAGGAACAGGTTCCAGCCGTTCCTCGTTTTAAATACATGGCCTCAATTGTGGATGCTTTTGCAAAATCAATCGTCGAAGTTCCGTTGGGGTAGGCCGCAACAGGAATCACAAATGCAGGAATTCTTCCCAAAGTGTGTTTGACTTCCGTCTCAGTCGTCCCAATGTAGGCAGTGACAAATCTCACGTCCAAGTTGTCCTGAATGCTTACCTTTTGCTTTGACCAATCAAGTATCTGCTTTAGAAATGAATCTAAGTTTCGATCGGCGACCTTGCCGTATTCTTGTAGTTTCATTTAAGCAAAAGCCCCGCGATTTCTTAAAACATCGAAGCTTTGCTCAATTCCCAAGAGGTCTAAGTCTTGATTAAGCGTTGCATTTGAAAATTTGTAGCGAACCGATCGACACTTGCGCTTAGCAATGGCCACGTTCTTAATTGCGGCAACAGATCCCGATCCCCAAATAAAAGCACCCCAAAGACTATCTCCCCAAAGATGAGAGCTTGTAACAGTAATTGGCTGCTCATCCTCAAATTGGTTAACCCAGTCATAGGCACTAGAAACCGCGATGTTGATCGAGGTGCTTGTTGCATTTAAAAGTACACCAAGTTTCCCTAGCTTTTTGACCTGGCCTGCGCTTCCAAACTTAAACCAGTTGGTCGTGTAGAAGCAGGCTATTGGCGCCTTTGAGATAAGGCTATGAGTGCCGGAGCCTGCAATTGAGATATCAACCGCAGCGCCACCTGATGTCGCAGAAATCTTAATTGTAGTGGCGGTCGCATTAATGACAAAATAATTCGTGTTGGCTGTG
The DNA here is from genome assembly GCA_964477895.1 of uncultured Bacteriovoracaceae bacterium. GTDB lineage: Bacteria > Bdellovibrionota > UBA2428 > UBA2428 > UBA2428 > CAYZFQ01. The sequence goes on from CAYZFQ010000017.1 coordinate 14,297, forward strand.
ATCCCAGTGGGAAGGGTTCCCGTTGATCTAAACTGAATGATGTCGCCATTTGCGTAAGTATTCGCGACAGTGATGACATCGGTTCCGGTATTGAAAGAGGCGTCGGCGATGAACTCAGCTTGAGCGTCTGCATAGTCTAGGCTTGTGCTAGCGTTTCGTTCTTTTGCACAGTATCCCGTGTAGGCCCCAAACATGTATTCGGTCTCATCCCATGCCAGGCACTTAATAGGAAGATCAACCCACTTAAACCAACCCACGACGGCATTATCGAATTCGCGAGTGTCGTAAACCCAAATTACTCGATTTAATTCGGTGCCCAGGGCTGCGATGTAAAGGCCTTCACGCTTGTGGTGAATGGCCACAGTTGCTTCAAGATCGGCCGCCGAAAGAGCTTGAACTGATGGGGCAATTAAATCGCCAATGCGCTCGGGATCTTGCCCGTCTGTTGCATAGAAGCCGTTTCTTGAGATGTAGAAAAGTGCGGTCTTATCATCTTCTCCCACGACAACGGCTGACTTTCCGGCCACGCATCCATTGCCGTTAGTTTCAAGGCGCCTAAAGGAATAGGGGTTCCCACCTGAATCATCAGGACCAATGCCGCCGAAAACTGCGACGTTGTCCGGCTTCAAAACGTACAGCGACTCTCGAAATGAGATGCAGCGCTTAACGCTATTGCCATCGCCAGTGAAATAAGAATATTGCCAAACCTCTCCGCGAGAAGAAGCGTTATCGGGCCACGAGTGAGCATTTGAAACCTTGGAATTGTAAACAGACGAGCCCTTCCATCCGACAAGTCTGCCGTAATGGTTTGTAATTCCTTCAAGGGCTGTGGGCGCAGTTTTATTGAGAGCTAAGCCTAGCTCCGAATAAAGCTGAACCAACCCGTCCACGATGGCAATGGTTGTGATCGAATAGGTCGCAGTCGTAGAGGTAATTTGATAGTAGCCGCCAAGTGAATCAACGCCGTAAGTCCCATTTGCATCGGAGCCGGACTGGGTTGTCACGTTAACAGAAGAGGCTGCAATCGCCGTAGTCCTAGAATAGACTCTAATCTTATTGCCCACCACAAGCGTTTGAGGGCCGGTATTTCCCGCAATAGAAACGGTGGAGGTTGAGCCCTTATTTGAAAGAGCTGTAATTACAATTGGAGATTCACCTAAGCCATTGTCTACTGTGTAGAGAAAATCAAACCCCGTGCCCGCTCCGCCAGTCGCCGCAACGGTTGGCCTTGCATAAATCGTACTCGCCACAACTGATGAGCCGTCAAAATAGCGAAGAGCATTGGTGCCATCAACGAAGAAGAGCTTATTGTCTGCTACCGCGTACCATATCTGGTTAACCGTTGATATCGCAGGCGAGGGCGAGATTGTTGTAAGTGTTCCATTGTAGCTGGTAGAGTAGGAAAACTTTCCATCAGAAAACTTGAAATAATACTTAGTGGAATTGAGCCTACAGGAGCCAATTTCATCAATCTCAATAGCCGATGAGCTCTCGTCCTTATTGAACATGATCTCGTTTCCTTTTCTTTTGGAGGAAACGCCGTCATCTCGCTGATAGATGTTCTCGTTATCAATGGAAAAGCCGTCTTTAACGTCAATGACGTTATTCTTAAGATCAGTCCCATAGAATCGAGCTAAGCGAAAAGACTTCCAACTAAAGCCCATCAATACCTCGGTAAAGGTCGATGTAGTCATCAGTTACAACCATTTGTTCAGCTTGCTGATCGCGAGGTGAAATCGTGTCTAAAAGATTTTGCATCTCAAGCTCCAGCGCATCACGCCGCTCCTGATAAATGCCCTCTCCAGACTTAGCCAAACACTGAAGGGCTGCGTATTCTGCAATCAAAGGGTGATAAATGTAGGGAGCGCTCGGAATATCAGAGCCAGTAGTCAGCACTGTAGGCAAAGCCACATACCAGAATCGAAGCTCGTACACTTGCGTGGGCACCGGATCCAAATAAATGTAGTTTCCAGCTAAGAAGTAAGTCTGCTCACTTGTGTAATTTAGAAGCCCCGGATACCAGTCGTACTTTAAGTGATTGTTTGAAATGTTTGAAGGACGAATGGCGAACCAATCACGCTCAGAAGTCGAACCACTTTGGCGGCGCTGAATAAGAATTAGGCGGTGAGTATTTGTAGGCAGTGCGTATTCTTGAGTTCCATCAACGGTATTTGTCGTCGAGCTTTTTTGAATAAAGTACTTTTCATCGCGAGCAACAATTTTGGCATACACCATGAAATTGGCCTGGTTAATGTATTGATCGAGCTCAGTTGAGTCGATAAAGCCAGTTGCTTGCTCGTCGGCCTTAGACCTCGCTGCCGCTCTAATTTCATCGAACGTCATACGAGTTTAGATGCCTTCTTAAAGGGATTAAACGATTTATCGCTTTCTTCCTCTTCTTCAGCCTCATCGCCTTCGCTTTTTTCAGCGCGGGCATTCAAGATCATTTCTTTTTCTTCTTGGCTAACTTTCATCATGACCATTCCCTCATCGTCTTTAGGGCCTTCGCCCTTATCTCGAGAAGAAATAACGATGCTCATAGTGGGCACCTTAAGCATAGAGTCCAAGGCTTTTTTACGTGTGTTTTTCATGTTGTTTAGAGCTCCCATGCAATGAGTTTGACGTTGTCGTAGGTGAATACTTGCGAATCAGCATTTGCGAAAAGCCTGCCCTGAAGTTTGTAAGTGTATGTTCCAGCGGCAGGAGTATCTAAGAAGAAAACTGAACTTGGGGGAGAGGATATATCGCCGAGCTCTGTGTTATTCCTAAAGGTCCAGCGCGCAACTGAGGTCGCGTCCCTAAGAAGTTTGAGGTAGGCAGTTGCGAATGAGGCACCGCCGAGAGATAGATATCCGTCATCATCTCCGCCCGTTTCAACCGGCATAAGAGCTACGATCACTGGCCGACCGGTTGTGGTTATGGCAACAGTCAAGTTATTCAAGTCCACATACGTCAGAGAGGTCAATGATTGCGACCCGCTACTAGAACCCGCTTGTTGCCCAACGGCTTCAAGCTTTGCACGAGTTACGGCATTGGCTGCAATCTTTGCAGTGGAAACCCCTAGGTCTTTGATGCGAACGGCACCTGAGGAAACCTCAAGCGTCGTTCCATCCGCTGCCGCCGTGGCAAGTCTGCCAACCGGTATGCCTTTGCCTGACGTATGATCGTGAAGATCAACTGCCGTTAGCGAGTCAGATATACTTGTCGGGTAATCAGAATCCCCGGATGAGGGAATCGTAAGTCCCATGTTTGCTGTTGTCGTACTCATTTAAAATCCCCCGAAATACTTCGCCATCGCGACGTAAATAAAAATGAAAACAATCCAAAGTGCGGTTTCAGCCTTGATGCTCAAAATTCCTCCCGGCCAATAAGTGAATTCTTGGCTGCACAAATCGTGTTGGAATCAGCTAGAAACTGAAAGCCTTCTTTGAGCGGGATGTAATCAACTTCAATGATGTCTCTTGAAACTACAATCCCGATAAATTTCTTAATTCGCTCCCCATTCATGCATAGTCCGGGCTTTGTTTTGCATATTGCATATCTTTGGCCCCCGACATTGCACATGAACATCTGATCCCAGAGGCTCTTGCGCTGGGCCTCATCGGCAAGATCAAACTGCATCACATCGAACTGAACGCACGCGTCCTTTTCGTACTTCACACAATTTTGATTAATGAGCTTTCCAGGATACTTAGGACTTGCCCAAATGATTAGATCAAAGAGTGCGCCGCGGTCATAGACAGGTAGCTCAGTCGAGCATCCGGCAAACACAAAAAGAGCATAAATCAGAAAGCGAGCCATCATTCTTCAATGTCTCGTGCGTCGAGATCTCTGTGAAATGCGTCGCGAGCAAGCTTGAGTTCCGCGCGAAGTCGGACATACTTAACGTCGTTTCGGCTTTCGTGCTTTAGAAATTCCTCAAGACACTCTTTCTCAAGATTTGAATATTCATCGGCGCGACGGCGAGCAATCTTTGTATTTACGATTGAAGCTACTTTGCCAAGAATTTCTCCCCAGCCAAACGTCAAATCGAGCATATAAAGCCTCCCGACTGATGCTAATTATTCTTTTTTCTTGAGCGAAAGTTTGCCGATGAAATCAACGACCTTTTGAAGAGCTTTTTCAGGCTGATCTCCAGGAATGAGTGCAAAAAGGCCAATAAGAGCAACAAGCAAAGCACTAGCCGCAGCCAGATATACTTGAGAGTCGGCAAAAATTTTAGCCAGTAATGCAATGAGCTTTTGTAACATTTCCATGAAAGAGGCCCCCTTCGTTTCATATGTGGATTTGCGATCGCACCATTATTGTAGAATTGGAACCCGTGCCATTTATTCACGGAATTTTATGAGCATAGATTTTATCCGGCGGGGCGTTCAAGGTCTCGAATTCTTGAGCTGTGTTCATCTAATCGCTTAGAGTGATTCTCGGTACGCTCAAGGAGGGCTGCGATCTTTGAATTCAAAACCCCGACCTCATCCTTAAGTTTTCCTAGTATATGAACTACGGCAAGGGCAGCAAAGCCCACAACGCCGTAAAAGGCCCATGTTATGAACTCAGAGAATTGCTGGCTTGGTTGAATCATCTTGCCCCACCCCTAAAGTACGATTCTGCCCCTAAGCATCCTGCGAACCGGCAAATTTAGCTTGCGCTCTTATTACTCCCGTTCCGAAACTCAAGGCACCTGCCGCCAGTTCGGGGGCTTGGCCTGCGGGAATTTCGATAGTCTCAACGATAACTGCGTCTGCACCTTCGTCATAGGCTTCCTTCGAATACCATCCACCATATTCAAATAAGGATAATTGCTGCCTATGGTTGTAGTGAACATTTATCAGTTCCCAATATGGAACCTGGACCTTGTTACTCGGATTTATAATTTCTTTTATCCATGCCATTTTGATTCCCCTTTTTTTATCTAGGACCTGTACAAGTTAAATACCCGTCGTAATCTGCGTTAGGACCGTAGACAGTTATGATAGTATCGCTCGTGATAACGACCGACGTCGCAGCAGGGGTTGTGTCTTTTATTGTGAAGTGGCAGGCATAAGGAGCCGAAGAAAACTTCGCGGCGGTGATGTTAACTTGGCAGGCAGTGCCCGACCGATTGCCGACAGATGATAGCCACCACGCCCCACTTGTCACGCTAGACGAGGCATCGCAATTAATTTCGGCTGACTCGGAATTTGTATTTACTGAATTGGTTGTGGCGATTGCACCAACAACAGACCCGGCAATTCTTGCAATGTAGAACTCTCTATTTTGAACCGAAGGAGATCCGTTTACATCCCATTTAAGGCCAACGGTGTCGCCTGCGGTAAACTGCCTAGCTGCCACAGGATTATTCGCCCTTCCAAATGTCGTAGCTTCCTGCGGGGTTTCTCCCCATGGTAAAGAACCGTAGACGTTTGAACCGTTAACCCAAAGCTCCACCCCTGCATATGAGTTTAGTGCTCCAGTTTGCCATCCGTTAAATCCAAGCACATAGTACCCGTCTTCTGGAATAACGTAATAGTCGTTGGCCCCACCACTCCAGCCCGACTGGGGGTCGGTATTGGTTCCAGCGTCGAACTCAACTGTATTAGTGTCACCCGGAGAAATTGATGCCGCCACATATCCTCTGAAAAACACAGTGTCGGTTCCAAATGGCATGTCTTTCCACGTTCCATCCCCGAAAAGAACCTTGCCAGCATCGCCACCGGAGGGGGCTGGGACAAGACCCTTTGTTCCTCCCGAGCCCGTATCGCCTACGAAGTTATTTAAGATGGCGGTAGCCTGTGTCGCCGTTAAATCAGTAGGAACGCCGGTCCCCGCAGTGACTGCACGTCCTTTAAAGGTGGCTTGAACCATGTCGGCAAGTTTCGCGTTAGTTATATTTGCGTCGGTTATGTCTGCGGTGACAACAGGGGAAGAGGTGATGGCCCCAGATCCGTTAGAATGAAGAACGCCTGCGGTATAACCAGAAGCCGAAATCGTTCCAGCATCCTCTAAAATCATCGTGCTGTTTTGAATGAGTTTACCTGTGGCCAAATCAAATCTGGCGATCGCATTATCAGTTGAAGAGGCTGGGCCATTCACATCGCCAGACCCCCCACTCAAAGGCGTTGCCCAAGTCCCATCCCCCCTCCAGAAGGTTGTGGATGAGGCGCCGGTTCCTGAATTTAAATGTGATACAGCAAGATTTCCCGACACGTCGGCGGTCAAAGATACCGAGCTACAGGTCAGGTTCCCGGAAGCATCAATTGAGATTGCTTTAGATCCGATTCCGCAGTCTGTGGGATTTGAGGCAAGTGCTGTCGCGGTAGAAGCGTTTCCAGTCAAAGCTCCCACAAAACCGGTGGCCGTCAAAGTTCCAGCGCTAAATGTAAACGCCGAAGAATCAGTCAGCCTTCCGTTAGTTGTAACAAAAGGAACTCGGCCCGAAGTAAGGGCGATATCATTAAGAGCAAATTCTTTTCTCGCAGCTCCAGTCGTGATCGTGAAGTAAAGCTTGTCCGTTAGGTGCTCCCAGGCGCCTACTTCTGGAGAAGTCATGAGCGGCCCGCTTGTTGTTTTAATTGGTGCCGTGGTGATGGAAGTAGTCCCGGCGGCTAAATGAAGCTTTGCCGTTGGAGTGACGTCGGCCCCAACATAAAGGCCCGCTGAAGTTAGTCTGGCTTTACCCGCCCCGCCCGAACTCATCGTCAAAGAATTGCCCGATGCAGAAAACCCAGTATCTGTGTCACCTTGAAAAGAAATGCTAGGGGAGGCTGCCGATCCCGCACTCCAAAAAGAGCGCCCGGTCGAATCCACCAAGCCAAGAGCAAATCCTGCCGAGTCAGTCCATTCGGTTAAGTTTGCAGTGCTCGTGCCATTCTTTCTAACATGAAGCGCTTTTTCAGATGAGGTATTTGCCTGCACTACAACACTGGCCGCAGTAGAGGACACGTTATTTCCAAGCGACACACTCCCATTGGAATGGTTCACAACAAATGGAGTGACTCCCGATGCCTTGATCGAAGTAGTGCCAGTGGCCGCACCCTGGTCGTTTAAAATATTTGAGGTGCTAGAAAACTCGGCAAATCTCGTTCCTCCGATAGTACTAAGATCCACTCTCTCCCCAAGGGTATCAATGTTGAAGGCCCCCGTGGATGAGCTATAGGCTGTTTGAGCTAAGTTTGCTCCAGCACTATCCGTGATTGCTATTGTTCCGTGGCGTGTTGCCCCACTTCCTGAGCGAAGCTCAATGAATGGCGGGTCAGTGCTTAAAGTGTTTGTTTTTTCAACAATGACTGCATTTGCGGGAAGAGAAGTTGGAGTTATCGTAGAAGACTCATTCCACGCTGTGATTTTGTCGTCTTGCTGAGTTGTTAAATTAGACCCTAGCTCAAAGCCCGAAGCACCTAGAGGATTGGAGTCTCTTAGGACCTTGAACCCAGTGGTGTGAACCCCATTGATCCAATCAAGATCAATAGAATGATAGCCAGATCCGCCTGGGTCAGCGACGACCACAGCAACACTTGGAGAGTAGTAGTCTGTTCCAAAAAACAATTTAGAGTTTCTTAATGTGTAGGTTCTCGGGAAGTCCGCAGTACCGGCCTGATAGCCGTAGTTAAAAGGAGTGACTGTCACGTCACTTGATTGCGTGGCCCAATAGCCTGCGATTTCAGTGAAGCTTGTTCCGGTAACGGAGCGGTTAAATGAGGTCTGGTTATCAGCCCCTACGTTCTTGTAATTCGCATTGGAACCGCCCGTGACGTTCCATTGAATGACAAAAAGAGATCCGTCATTGTCATCAACATAGCTTCCTAGGCTAAAGCTGGGTGCAAAATAAGTGGTGCCCCCAGGAGAGGTTCCGAAGTTTGTAGTTCTAACGTAGTGAGTAGTGCCATTTGCCGTGAAAGCAATCGTGCTAAATGCTGGGATGGTGCTGCCTGGCTGATTGCTATCAGTAAAAGAGCCGCTGATTCCAGCGTTTACAAAGTCAGACCAACCGGCCCCAGCTTCGTTTCTTCGATAGTAGTAATTATCAGGGCCAACGGCAGGGGTGAAGGTGACGTCAACTCCAAAAGGAGTTGTTCCGTCGTTGATAGAATCAGAAAATGAACCCGTGGCAACAAGCGTTCCAACGTATTCGGAACCTCCAACGGTTTCGGCGCCGTAAATTTCATAGTCAATAGTCTGTCCGTTTGCGAGAAAGCCGCCCGACCCGAGGTTTTGAGCCGTCGATCCAAATACGGGAGCTATGGGCTCAGGAATTTTCGTTGCCGCAGCCGTCCCGGAAGTCAGGTTCACTTGAGCTATAGGTGTGCCGGTAAAGGTATTCGGGGGCATGACGGTTCCGGTCGCCGATGGCTTTACATGTAGAGCGCCGTCGGGAGTTGATGTCTGAATGCCTACGGAATTACTTCCAGAAGTGACGCGAACAACTTCTGTAGAATTAGTTTTGAAAACCAAATCCTCGTCATCAGTAGTTCCAAGAAAGTTTGTGCCGACCGTCGTGCCGCCATTTCCAGTAACACCCCATCCGGTTGAGCCAGTTAAAAAGTTAGACCACGCAGTATTGCCTGCTCCAACCTTAAACCAACCCTCGCCAAGCCCTGAGTTATTTCGAACTGCAATTGAGCCAATCTCAGCGGCAACGCCAGCCCCAGCCGATGGATCAACGCTTATTGTTCTAAACTCTTTATTGTCTAAGAGCTTAAAGCCGTTGTTAACTAAAAAGCCCCCATAGTCCGAATCAAGCCATATGATAGGGGCTGCCGCTTGAGCGATTACAAAAAAAAGAGAAAAAATTCCAAAAAGTATTTTTTTCATTACTATCCAATCAAATTCATTGTGATGTAGCCGCCGGTTACTCCTGTCGCAGAGAGAGATCTCACCCAAAGCCTTTCGCCTGAGCTAAGCGCAACAGAAAGTGTCGTTGGGCCTTCACCTTGGTTTATGATGAACTTTCTAACGGCTGCACCTGCTGATGCACCGATTCCAAACTCAAGCGGCTGACCTGCGGTATAGGAAACCTGAATCTGAACAATGTCAGACGCAAGGGCCGATCCTGATCCTAGAGCAACAAAAGCCCCGGCTGAACCGTTGATGTTTACAGACGAAATATTGTGAAACTCGGTAACAAGTACGTCCCCGCCTTGGGTGACAGGAACGGGGGAGGCGTTTGCTATGTTTACATCAAGCGCATTTTTTGAACCGATTTCAGTTCCTGTTGCGTTTTGTTGTAGATTCCAAAGCCTAATTACAGTGCTCATTAGTTAATGACCTTCCCGAGCAAATAAGACGCAACGCTTGTGGCCGCAATAATCCACGGCACCCAATTGGGGGTTTTGCTCACCATTACTTTTTTTATTGTTTCGACGATTACAGGCTTCTCAACGATGACTTCTTTAGGCCTAAAGGCATGGAGATTTAAAATCTCAGCTGACTTAAGCTCCTTTGTTTTATTCAAATCAAGACGCATAGTCGTAAGCTGACTCTCAAGTGAGCGATTGATCTCAGTTAGTTCATGGACCTTTTTATTATCCACAACCACAACCGGCACCTCGACAATTTTTTCAACAATTGACGGTGGCGCTTCAGAGCGAAGTGCGAATGTTTTGATGTGGTCCACTCTAAAGGGGCTTTGCGGTGGCTTGATGGCCATGGCTTATTGCCCCTCTACAGTTCCGACTATCTTTGATCCCGATGTACAAATGCCGTTTACGGCCCCACGCCAAAGATTATTTCTATCGATGACATAAGAAAAGCCGTTGGGCGCTATGTAAATGCCCTCTCCAACTACCGCAGTCGCTCCAAGCTTTATCCAAACGCCTTCGTTAGAAGAGTTTATGATTTCAGCAAAAAGCCTACGATCATTGGCGGCCAGGATCACAGTCGAGCCCGTGCCCACTGTAACCCCTCCGTGTGTGATAACTCTTAATTGGATAGTCCCACTCATAACCGTGGACCTCCTATTAAACTGCTACGTCTTTAACTAAGATTTCAAAAAAGAAACCCACGTTATCAACAAGCGCGCCATCGGTAGCATCAGCCACATAGATTCCAAAAGTAACTGCACTTGCAGATTTCGAAATTACTTTGGCAAAATGCCCAGTGGCCTCAGTTGATTCGATGACGGTAGCGTGAGCTCCAAGAATTATGCGACCGGCAAGAGATAAAGTAACAGTAACTTTTCCAGCGCCCGCGTCGGTAATTGTGTAGCCGCTTCCCGAAACAATCGCAGGTGTTCCGCCAGAAACGGAAATCTCACCCGAAATACGACGAGTTTTACGGTCAACATTATAACTAAATTGTCTCATGTGTTTCCCCCACAAAGATTCAAGTGACCCTTAGCTCCCGCAGGAATCGGGCCGGGGAACAAGCCCCGACTCCGATCCTAAGGGTTCACCTGAAATGAAATTAAGCTGCGACCACCTTAGCCAGCATCAAGTGCATAGCTACGGGATCGGTTTCTGTTGCACCATCAGCGCCGCTATTCGCTACAAGTTTTACAACCGTAGTAGTAGGAGCTCCGTCGATGTTTGCTTCGAGCGACAACGTGTTAGCGTCAGCCACTTCTAAAGTGAGACCCATAACCTTTAACGGTACGAGTGATGCGCTCGAGAGGGTAACAGTTACGTCGCCAGGTCCGTTGTCAGTTAAAGCGATTGACTCATTCTCAGGATTCCAGGAAACGCTGGGGGTGCCAGCGCTCCAAGAGATTACTAAGGGGATGAGTTTCACAACTCGAAACTGTTGTGATTCATTTTGCATGTGATTGTTTGCCATTTTTTTATCTTTCTCCCACTAAAAATTAAACTGTGAAGCCTTTAACTCGGTACTGTGCGTTGGGTTTCGAGCAATAGAACTCGAAGTAACCGCCGTAACGAGAGTTATAGAGATCTTTGTTTTGGTCGCGAAGAAGGATAGTTCCATCATCATCGAACCAACCGAAGTCTTGGCGCATAACGAGTTGAAGGTGCTTGGTGTTCAAGAGGTGAAGTTCGTTCTTAGGACACATTTGGCTAGGGATAATTCCGAAGCTTCCAGAGCCCGTGATAACTTCAATACCCTTGAAACCGATTTTGGCATCAGAGCTTTTCAGTTCGATGCTGTTATATCGCTTTTGGTCTTCAGCCAGGTTTTTCAACAAAGCAAAAGCTTCATGCGAGCAAACGCCTAAGTTCGGATCTTCGCCCGACTCTTGGCTAGACAATTCAACGGCGTTGTTCACGTCATCGAATTGTAGAGCGCCAGAGATCGTTTGAACTTGACCTGCGAAATCAGGGTAGTCACTTTGAGAAATTCCGTAGAGAGTGCCAGCGGCTACAGGAGAAATATTAGCCAATCCTGCGATCTCTTGGTTACGGTTTCCTTCCCAGTACATGATGTCGCCAGATGCAGGGATTACAGCCGAACCGTTAGCAACTAAAACCAAGCTAATGGTTGTAGAGGTGCGAGTCTTAACTCGTGCAGTTAGCTGATAAACGCCGCCTGAGCTATACAAGTCGATCTTTGCTCCCAAGGGGAAGTATTGACGCTTGTAAACAGGAGCGTTCGTACCAGTAGTGGTAGGAGTTACAACCCAGGGAGAAGCATCAGTACCGGCGCCAGTTACGGCAGTGGCAGAAACTTCACCAAGTTTACCCGAACCATCGGCAAACAGAGCGCGCTCGATCATATGAAGAAGGAAGCCTTCTTGAGTAGCTTCAACTTCGTCAACAGTGGCTTTAGCGAAAGCACCCTTGTCGTTACGGCTAGCAACAATCGCTTCGCGATCGAATTCAGCAGTAGCGTAAGCGCGTTTTGCAGTGAAGCTTACTTTTTGGCGAATTGCAGCCATAGGAGAGGGGAGGTTTTGGCCCAAAGAACGGTAGCCAAGACCAACGCCTGAGCTCATGCGAATAGGTTCGATGAATTCCGAACCAACCCACTGAGCGTTCTTGTTTTTCATTAAAATAGATGCCAGGGGAGCTTTAGGGTTAACTACGCTTCCGCCAGCTTTTCCGTAAAACTCTTTAAAGAGTGCATCTTGGTCTGTTTGATTAAAATAGCGTTCAGCCATCTTATGTTATCCTTCCGATAAGCCGCTTAACGTCATCAATTGAATCAAAACCCTTCTTCTCTCCAGCCGCGGCAGGCCGAACTGAGACTGGGGCTTTGCGCATATTTTCTTGTTGTTTTTGAACTGTGGGCTTTAGAGATTCTGCTCGGGCTTCTTCGATTTCTTTGAAGGTGTAGTAGGCCACATCCTCAAAAGAGAGGTCGAGTTCCTGCTCTAGAGATGAACGGTAGCGATTTAGAAGGTATTCCTTCTCAACCTTGTTTTTGAATACGGGAAACTTTTGGCAAACTCCCTCGTACTCTTTAGTCAAAGCCTGCTTTTCCTCTTGGACCTGCATTTGCTCAAACATCTGCATGAGCGGCTTTGTTCGTTCTTCTAAAGCTTCGTTAAACCTTTGCTCGATCTCTGAGATTCTTTGAGCTACAGGATCGCCTTGAAGTGCGGGATCTTGTTCGGTAGCCGCCTTAGCAGCGCCTAGAGTTCCTCGCTGATACCTCGGATTTAAAACCGAGATGAGTCCTTCGGGATCTTTGCTCGCGGCTTCAAGAAGCTTCTTCAAAGTCCCCTCAGCACTCTTTCGAATCTGAGCGGCCTCTTCCATTTTCTGTCTTGAAGCTGTGGCTAACTGGTAGTCCCTTTTTACAGTTTCCCAATCGGCCTCAATCTCTTTTCCGTTAACGAGAAATTTTTCTTTTCCCTCTTTAAACGGTAAATATACTTCCGGCGGAGCTTCATTCTGAGGCGCTACCTCTTGAGTCTCTGGAGCTTGCGTATCCATTGCCTCAACTGGAGCGGTGTCAGCGACACTTGCGGTTGTATTTTCTGTCATCATTTTAAGATCCCCCCTTACCGTGTTTATTCACGGTTTTTTACGAGCTAATAATTTTCCCCAAAGCTTTGGCCTGAAGACTCTTCGCGCCTGCGCTCCCAACGACCTTCAATGTCGTCAAAGTCCCGGCGTTTTCTATTTTGGAAAGTTGGAATGGAGTGCGAGCTCCAAAAGTACGAAAGAGAATCGACAAGGTGATCGTTGCCATCTTGATCCCACTCGTAGACGGCCATTTCCTTTAGAAGTTCAATACAGTTGGGCGCGATCTTGAGCTTCCCCGTGCGAAGAGCGTTTACAAGCGAAAGTAGCCTTGCGTCTTTGTCGGCTTTGTTTGCAGGAGAGATGGGCTTAAGCCCTACGTTTTCAAACTCTGCAATGATTTGCGGATCGGTATCAGAATAGGAGTCAAACACTTCCCAAGGAGAGAGCGCTTTGATGTTAGCTGCGTGATTTGCGATCAGAAGCTCAGACCTTTTGTATTCGCAGTAGATTTGAATGTAGCCCTTGCGCTCATTAAAGGCTGCCCAGACAACGGCCGTGGGATCGGGCTTGTAGCCAAGGTCAATGCCGCGAAAGTGGACTGCGTGATCAAAATCAGCCCTATCCCATATCTTCTCGGTGTAAACCGATTGATCCATCGCAAAGACCTGGCCTTGGAATGTTACGTACTCGTTTAGAATTTCCTGGCGATAGAGCGGGTCATCTTCTCCTGCATATTCAGACAAGACCTTGGTTCGGCCCTCATCTGAAATGAAGGGATTGGCAAAAATCGTACATTCAGAAACGTAGTATTTGTCACGGTTGTTCACCGCTCGTAGATGAAGAGCGTGGAAGTGGTTTTTGCCCCGCTTCGTTGAGCCAAAAAGGAATTGCCCAGTAAAGTCGCCAAGCATGGGGGCAAGTATTTCGCCTACAATCTCGGGCTTTTTCCAAAGTGCAAATTCGTCACACGCTATGATTCTGTAGCCAGAGCCAGCTAGATCATCAGGCCTGAGATCAGCCCCTTTGATCGCAATGAGCGCACCCGATGGCACGTGCCGCGCTTCTAATGATGATTCGTTAAGCTTCCAGTCTGGGTTATTAGCCACCCGATCTCGGAACTTCTTCCAGATGATTCGTCGGGCCTGCTTTTGAGTTTTTGCGACAAAGAGACAGTCTTTTCCGTACTGCTCAACGTCTTCGATAAGTATTTCGGAGAAAAGATCGGATTTTCCCGAGCGTCGTCCCCAAGGAAGAACCAGATCAAGCCCTGCTTTATAGCCAAGCCAGGCTTTTTCCTGCTCGTCGTGGAAGCGGTTTTCAAAATATTCAACGGGCCTAAGGAACGGCATTTGGCTCGTCCCTCTTCATTCGCTCGTCGAGCAGTTTTTTAGCCTGCTCTTTAGTCATTGGGGCTACGCGGTTTCGCGACTCTTCATCCTGCGGCCCGTCGTTATCTGTGAACTTTAGGTAGTTCTTAAGTAAGAAAATTAGAACCGCGGCGTTCGTCTTGCCCATTTGCCATGCTTGACGGCGCAAAGACACAAGGCCTGCTTTTCTCTTTTGCTTTGAGTACTCATAGAAGGTGCAGCCGTGAAGCTTTTTGGAATAGTTGTTTAGTGTGTTTGGGTGAACGCCAATGCGCTCAGCAATCTCTTCAGCTGTGCATTGGAACTCAAGATATTCATCGACCCGTTTCCAGTCGATATGTACTTCGGGAGAGCTCAATAGCTTTCCTCGATGATCGGGATTACGGCGATCTGTAGAACTTTTGATTTTATTTGGAGTAGTTTTGAGACTGCGCTTACTTCATCGTGAGTAAGATCTAGGGTTACGCGCCAACCGCCATCGATTGTAGTCCTGGCTGATTGAAAGAGCGCTTTAAATGATACCGAAACTTCTTCGCTTGTCGTGTCATCCACGAGGCGTAACCCCTTAAGGCTTTTTCGATATCAAATAAAAAATTTATCTGAGTCTTGGGCCTTAAGTTGCAGGGTATGAAATGTTTCTCGTGAAACATTCACAGAATTTTATTTGAATTAGATTTTGATCGAAAGTCTTTTGATTTTATTTTGAAGAGTTTGAGGCGAAATTCCTAAAGTGTCGGCTACGTGAACTTTTTTTCTTGTATGCTTTAAGCCTTCGCGGATGATGTTGTGTTCTAAAATTAAAAGCGCATCCCAAAGGGGAACCCTATGGCGAAGAAGTATTTTCTCAAAGATCTGAAACGCTAATGCTTCAAGTTGAATTTCAGGATCCGTGCATTCGTCATAAATTACAGGCTGCACCTGATCCGGATTGAACGATCTGATCTCTACCACAATAAGAAAAGCCCCCCCGGCCCTCTAAAAGATCCCTCATTCATTCTTGCCATAGCGGGCATGAATTTAGAAGCTGTCGCTTAAGATAGATTTTTGGCGTGAGGCGAAAGTGCGCATCATTGCGTGAAAGTGCGGACTTGGTGCGTCTATTTATGCATTTTATCTAAGTCGGCTAGGAAGATGTTTGTGACAATGGCTTTGCCCGTATCGTCATTTTCCCCAGTGAAAACAAAGGCTGCGGGCTCTTTCCCTGGATTAATTGAAAAGTTTGTAATGACGCCTTCAATTTGTGCCCCGTCTTTTTCAAACGAGACCGCATCATTTACGGACCACGTTACTCCGTTATATGTGTATTTTTCCATTCCGGTAGCGAAGCACCAAGAATGCCTCTGGGCAAGATAAATGCTGGTCTCAGCACTTGCAATTTTTTGACATGTTCACTCTTCCAATAGTTTGGAAATATCCGTTTCATTGTACAACCAATCGGAAAACTCCCTAAGACTCATGGGCTCTTCTGCATACTTAAGCTCAGAGCGTAGCTTCATTCTTATTTCGTCGATTATGAGGAGATATTTGCCAGCTTTTTGAGCTTCTTCAAATTCTTCTTTTTCGGTGGCTAAATCAAATTCCAAGATTCCCTTAGTCATTGTTTATAGTGTCCTTTATAGCTGGGTTTATAGTCACGTGCGCTTTCTTTTCAGCTATCCGGTAGCCAAGTTCAAAACCCACTACAGCCCCGTAAGGAACGGGGTTTCGTTCCCCTGAATGTTGTTGTGTAGCATTCGTTGCAAGATCTCGAAGCTCCACATCACTCACCCGCTCCACGGGTGCGAGGCGGATGTTGTCGCGGAGCCAATAAATCATTTCCCATGCATCGGGATTTCTATTGTTCCTTGTAAAAAACTCACTCATCATGGCCTGAATTTCTTCATGCTTAGGAAGCTGAGCGGCCAAGCTTTCCTTTTGCACGCGCTCTAGGGCTTCGACGGCTTGCTGAACGATAAATCCGTGAATACCGTAGATTGGTTCACCCTTTTCCGTGGTCCAATATTTCATTGTCCGATTAGCGATTTCCTCAGCCAGACTTTTAAGGGTCTCGTTATTCATAAATACCTATAGGTCTTTCTAAGCTTAATATTGCGGATGCAAACGATCTCAACGCCTTCGCGCTTCGCTATTTCTTTTACGTCACCCGTTCTAAGCTCTTTTCTTAGCGCTATGATTTTTTCATTAGAAAATTTTTGGCGATTGGGTTTTCTGCGAAGTCTTCGGAAACAATCAAGAGTATTGGTGCTTTGATTTCCAAGGTAAAGGTGCTCAACATTTAGGCAGGCGGGATTATCGCAAGTATGGCAAACGCATGTCTTTCTATCGTCGATATTGAGCTTTAGAAAATGTGCGGCAATCAACCGCGCTGCGTTCCTACTTTTACCGAGGTAGCTTACTCGTGCCCTGCCTTCAATATTGAGATAACCCTGATAAATCAGGCACCCCTTTATCTTTTTAGTTTTAGATAGAATGCGGGTTACTGCCTTCGCTAAGCTCAATCACCACCCCCATCTGCTAATGCTCGGCGAGCAGCTACAGCTAAGCAATGGTCTCTTCCGTTGGCGGCGGCAGTGCCTTCTCCAATTTCTTTCAGCGCATCTTCGAGTCGGTCGGTATAATCAAGAAGCTTAATGAGTCCGTGAGTTTTGTCATGGTTAATGCCGAACAGCTCAGCCATCGCCAAATCTGCCTTGTCTCTCAGGTTATTTCGCTCAAATTTTTTCATAAGTCGTCCCATAAGGTTAAAGCCTGATAAGCAGTGCAAGCACTACACTCAGCGTTTAAATCACACCCCATCGCCTTTATTTTTTGCAACGACGCCTTAAATTTGAAAGCCATAAGTGCCATCTCACAAAGAGCTACCCGCTCTGGGATATTGGGAACGTAGTCACCATGAACCATTTCATGCTGCGCACCCCAAAGAAGATGTTCAATTCGTTCTTTACTCAGGATTTTCATCTGAGCTCCCAGAAACGCTCTATTAGTTTTTGAAGTAGATTGTTTTTAATTTGCAGGTCTCTTAGCTCACGATCAAAATGGTCTGCGTTGCGTTGTTTAGCTTCTAAGTCACTGACTTGTTTTGAGAGTGTAACTTCTAAGTCACTGACTTGTTTTGAGAGTGTAACTTCTACCTCTTTGAGATTTTTAATTTCTTCACGTTGTTCGGCAAGCTGGCCGTCTCTGTATTCAATAAACGCCAGTAGATCGGCCTTTGTGTAATCAGACGCTTTCCAGTTATTTTTCTTATCCATTTTAAATACCATCTCCTCCACTTAGAATGTCTCCTTAAACAAACGAACAAGCCATCCTAAAAAGTGAGCCTTTCGAATGCTTGTACCTTCGCCGTCTGGGTTTTCAATCCATAGATTCCACGGATCGAGTGGCCTAACAATGAAGCCCTCGAATTCAAACAGTGGTGGTTGGGAGGTGTGTTCAATAATGGATTTCACTTCTCACCTGCTATCTCACGCAGTTTCTGCCAAAGAGTTAAATTATGGGGAACTCCGAATCTGATATCAAACTCAGTAACTGCTCTTTTTAAGTCCCTCTCCGTTATCGTAATTTCTTGCGGCAACGCTTCTTCGATTGTGTAGCCCAGACTTTCTAGTGCATAAAATGTTGGACTCGAACTATCAATCATTACTCGTGGTCCAAGTGGCCCGTCCTCTTCAATAACTTCAAATGGGCCACGCTTTTCTTTGGGTGGGATGAGATACACTTGCTTCATTCTTTTTCCTCCAATAATTCTAGAGCTTCTTGAGCGGCAACTACTTTTTCAGAGATCGTGCGAGCGACTCGTCCTAAGTTAAGCTTTATGTCTTGCGCCCAGAATGAACTCTTAGCCCAAAGAAGCTGCTCGCCAGTAGAGCTTCCGCCGATCTTAAGAAGGAGCAATTTTATTTTAGCTTTGGTTTCAGGGCTCATTTCGTTTTCCTTTGAGTACGCCGGAAACTAAATCGTATAGGAGCTCGACTTTAGCCGAAAGTCTTTTGTTCGCATCTTCCAAGTCCTTAACGTATTCCTTGTATCTTTCGACTTGGTTCTCCAGCGTGTCTTCTTCAATGTTGTAAGGTTCGGTGTAGAGGTTTCTCATAGAATGCTCTTTAGATGCGCTTTGAACCGATCAAAGCCATCGGTCCCAGGCCTTAAACAAGACCAATACCTGCGGCCTGCAACGTGAAAAGTCTCGCGACGTTCTCTTAGAAGTTTTGTGAAAATCAAAATCCCGCAATGAAGATTGTTGTAGGGATCAAAGATTGTTTTGTTGGGATCATCAACCGCAAGGTGCTTGTCTTTTTCCCAGTCAAATCTAGCGCCGTACACTTTAGGGTGAGAGTCCCGGTAGGAAACTTGAAGTAAGCCTTCTGAAACATTTTGCTTTCCTGTTACCAAGTCTTTCTCGCCAATCCCATCTTCAACGTAGCGGGTCGTGCGGTTGAAATTTGACTCAGCCTTGGCCATCGCCTCAAAAATCTTAGCGATTAGTACCTTTTGGTCATAAGCCTTCCAGTTTGAAACAATCGACGACTTATCGGCCACAAGCATCACGTCCGTCACGTTTGCCTTGATGAAATCTGCGTACTCTTTAACCCAGCCCTTCAATGGGCGGGGAAGTGAGTCGGGATTTGTTGGCTGAGTGGGGAGAGTGTCACTAGGCTTTGGAGCCCCCTTTGGCCAATAGTAGCCACGCACATGGCGCTTGGCATAGCCGTAGTCGGTGACGTTAACGGCATTTCCCTGATTTCCGCCAAAGAGCGGTAGCTCACCCTTTGATTTTAAATCAAGAAGCGCAACGTGTCCGCCAGCGGGCTCGGGCCAATCAATCACCACAATGCATCCGTGAAGGGGCGAGCTCAGCTTTGTGAAATACGGGCTTTCAGCATAGGAGTTAGCCCATTCTGAATCAGTTGACCTAAAGCCTGATCTCTCAAGCCATGCGCACATAGCAGATGAGCACCATGCAATGAGTTCCGACTTGTACTTATTCTTTGCATAAGAATGCAGTTCAATGATTTTTGGATTGTGGCTTGAGCCTGGAGTTTCCTTAACCCCTTCCCAACGTCTAGCTTCAACTAGCCACGGTGGATCAGCCAACGGGTCGGGCGCCGGGTTAACAATGTCGGGCTTTGGGTTTTCAACCGGGTTAACAACCTCAGGCTCTTCCCACGTTAATTTTCCCCAGATGTTTTTAAAGATCCCCATTTAATTCTCTCCTATTTCTTTCGTTTTTTAATTCTGGAGAAAGTGCTTCTTCTTCCAGTTCTTCGATGTATGTAAGGACCTCTTCAAATGCATCGACGGCACCAATGGCCATGGATGCACCGGCACAATTAACCCCGGCGGATTTCGAGGCTTCCCTAAAGTTTTCTTTTTCACGCTCAAGAGACTCTTCAATAAACTCTTTTAGGATTTCGTACTTGCTCACAATTCCCCCTCAACCGTGACTGAGATCTTCCCCATGCGCGGCTTTACCTTTTCCCATTTGTAATTTGGCTGGCCTATAACTGACGGCTTATCTGACTCGATGATGCCCGCATCAATGAGCCCATCGACCACATGCTTAAAGCTTGAAACCAGGCCGTCGAAATCAGGCTCGGCACTTGAGTATCGAGTGAGTGTCAACTTGGCCTTATGAAGTGGAGATGGGGGCCGTAGGTCTAAAGCCTCTGCCACCACGCGACGGCGCCAAAGCTTCGCTTCACTTGCCTTAACCGACCAATGAGCGCGGCCCCCTGAGTTTGTGGTTTTAGGCAGGCCATCAAGCGTGAATTGAATTGAGTACGTCACGCCGCACTTCCCTTTTTAAAAACGTATTTGGAATTAGATTTTTCGATGAGCTCCAATGCCCATTCGTTATCAAAATCTTTTTTCTTGGCAACGTCGTAAAGGTAACGCGCTTCTTCACTCGTTAGCCCAACGCGTGAAAGTCCAGCTGGCGACACCCCTTTGGGATCATCAAATCCCATAAGCAAACCTTCGATTGCCGCAGGCCAGGGAGTTCTCGGAATATAGGGGACTTCAGTAATTGCCGAAAAGCTTTGCGTTCGTCCTGGCCAATCAGGATTGTGCAGTCGCAGGTTGTTTGCGATCTCGGCAATCTGCGAAATGCTTGGAAAGTGATCAAGTGACTCAACCGCCGTTTTCAAACACATCTCCGCTTGGCGCAGCGTTAGCTTCAGCGTTCCCGCCATGTACTGCGACACGTTGTTTAAGAATTCTGTCTTGGGTGCCGCACGGAATAACCCGGCTGCCTGATTCACCGCCTGAAGAATCGTCAAGAATCTCGTTTCGGCCCCCGGCCGCGAGTAAGCTGGACCCGTTTGGTTGTTTTGTTGCATAAGCTTTCATCTCCTCCAGACGTTGCTCTGATTCGGTCATGACTTTTTCTTGCGCTCTTCCCCGAGCGATTGCGTTATATTTTGCTTTTGGATTTACGTAGTCGGCACGAAGGGCATCGAGACTTTTCAGTAAAAGTGAAATTGGATGCGCCTGCTTGGCTACAAAGGGGTCATCCCAGTTCAGGTAGGCATGGATAGCCCGAAGCGCCTTCTCTTCGCCTAGCGTGGCGTGTACGCGTTTTAATTGGGTTCTGTAAAAGACTGAGGTCGTGTCCGTTGGCTCAAATCCGTAGCGAGCTTTGTAATTTTCAATCCAACATGCGCGAATATTTTCCCGAGAGCGTAGCGAGTCGGGAGATTCTTTTGGCTTTTTTATTTTTCCTGGAACGCCATCGTTCGCATGTTCGCCGCCTTGATCGCGCACTTCATCGGGTAATGTCTTAGAGTATTGTTTGTTTGTTTGTATTGTTTGTTTGTTTGTTTGTGGAGTGACGTCCACGTAACGTCCGCGTGACGTCCACGTAACGTCCACGGATACGCAATTGATTTCCTTAAGTTTCTCTAGTCCACTAAGAAATGATTCTTGCGGTAAATCACAAACGCGCTCGGCGTGAACAAGATTCACAGTTACGGAGCCCGATTGCTTTCTTGAGGCAAGTGACAACAAATAAATCCACACCAATTTTTCTTCTGCAGTGAAGCCAAAGAAGTCTGGGTTTTCTAAGAAATTATTGTTGAGCCTAAACCAATGCGGTTCTTTGACGTCTTTGCGGCCGTTGAACTTGTCCCAATTGCATACGCCTACTTCGATCTTCGCCAATGTTTCCTCTTCCCAGTTGTTTAAAGAGCGCACCCCTGCACTCTGATCTAGTTGTCGTTACTGATGTCTTTTTGTCTGAAATGCTCACACAATGAGCGTTGTTACTTAGATACGACGACGCACGCTTTCCCCAGTTTTCCCCAGATTGGAACAAACTTCCTATAGGTAAACGTGTGAGAGTGTTGTGCAGGAAAGTAGCGGTTTTTTTAAAATTCTGATCGCGTAAGAGCGAAGAATTGTTCGAGTAATTTGGTCGGCGTGGCGGGATTTGAACCCACGACCCCTTGCACCCGAGACAAGTGCGCTACCAGGCTGCGCTACACGCCGACG
>CAYZFQ010000018.1:0-34300 GCA_964477895.1 uncultured Bacteriovoracaceae bacterium
TTCGAAATCTGCCGCCTTAACAGGCTTGCGAGTTCGAGTCTCGCCTCCTCCGCCAATGTGGAAATCTTAATCATAATTTAACAATCCTTTGAGTGCGAATTAGGTATACTGAAAGCAGGTCTAAACAGCGGTACGTTAGAGGAAACTTTGTAGGCTATGTTCGACTCATATTCTGCTTATGCGCTTCGACGGATTATTTCTTCACTATTCCTAATATTTCTCGTAGGCACTCAGCCATCGTGCAGTAATATTGTAACAATTTCGCCGACAAATAGCGCCGCGATTACCGACAGCAATTCGGGAGTGTGGACCCCAGCCGACATTGCGAACCTTGAGATCTTCCTTCACTTCAAAGCGGGCCATGTTTATCAAGACGCCGCAGGAACAATACCCGCTACAGTGGGTACTCCCGTCAACTATGTAGCCCCCTTATTCGGCACGACGAATGCGGCCACGGGCGATGAAATCAACGATCCCACTCTTCAGTCAGACGGACTTCAGCTGGACGCCGGCGGGGTCGACAAATTGCTTTTGACTTCACCAGTTTTGGGTAACGGCGCATTCACCGTGTACTGGTCGTTTATTCAAGCGACAGGGGCCGTTTCTGCATTCCTCTCGCATTCCACACTAGCCACCCTGCTGGGTGGATTGGGCGATGTCGCCATCTATGATACGAACACAAACGCAGCCAACACTTCCATCGTCCCAGATGCCGTCACTTTGGGACGTTTTTCAACAGATGCCCTCAACGGCAATTTCCACATGATTTCAACAAATGAGACTGCCTTCGCCGGTGCCAATTCCTTCCAAGCGTTCTCTTATGATCAAATCGGGGGTACAGGCTTCGTGGGCGCGGGCAACGATAGTATCAACAATCGATATCGCCTGATCATCTGGATCAATCGAAATATCTCCTACCTCAGCGCTGAGGACTTAAAAATTCGCGAATGGATTGCCACTAACGATGGAGCAACATTAGACTGATCCAATTCTCTAACACCTTCCCCAAATTGTAATTCCACCCCCTGTCCCAACCCGCTGGGTGGGTGACGTCCGCAGGAAGTTCTCTGACGCCTTCCCCAACTATTTTGCCTGTGTTAATCTTTTGCGCATGGCGAGCACACTTAAGAAACTAGAATCCCAAGGCAAAACTTATCTTTATGCTTCTCTTCCCGAGCTGGGGAAAAAGCTTGGCAAAGACCTCTCAAAGTTACCCATTTCTATCCGCATTGTTTTGGAATCGGTGCTTCGCAATTGCGACGGCAAACGCGTCAATCCCAAAGACGTGGAAATGCTTGCCAACTGGAACGCCAAAAAGCCCGTGTCTGAAGAAATTCCCTTCACCGTGGCTCGCATTGTGCTCCAAGATTTTACGGGAGTACCTTTGCTCGTGGACCTCGCGGCCATGCGGACTGCGGCGAAAAAAATGGGCAAAGATCCTAAGGTCATTGAGCCCCTGGTCCCGGTTGATCTCGTTATTGACCACTCTGTGCAAGTGGACGCCTCTGGCAGCGCTGAGGCTCTCGAAGAAAATATGCGACTGGAAATGGAGCGAAATGGCGAGCGCTACGAATTTTTAAAGTGGGGTCAACAAGCCTTTAAAACTTTCAAAGTGGTTCCCCCCGGCATCGGAATTGTTCACCAAGTGAATTTAGAATATTTAGCCCAAGGGGTTTTGCGCCATGAAAGTTCTGAAGGCACTGTTCTACTCCCCGATACTTTAGTGGGCACGGACTCCCACACCACTATGATTAACGGAATCGGCATTGTGGGTTGGGGCGTGGGTGGTATTGAGGCCGAAGCGGGAATGCTGGGCCAACCCATTTACTTTTTAACTCCTGAAGTTGTGGGAGTTTATCTTTCGGGAGCTCCCAAAGAAGGGGTGACTGCGACCGACGTCGTCCTCACACTCACGGAAATGCTTCGCAAGGCCAAAGTGGTTGGCAAATTTGTAGAGTTTTACGGCCCCGGTGCTGTGGCATTGAGTGCCGCCGACCGCGCTACTGTGGCCAATATGGCGCCGGAGTATGGTGCCACGATGGGCTATTTCCCCATCGACGCTGAAACGCTTAGCTATTACCGCAACACGGGCCGAAGTGCTGAGCAAGTGCAGCTCATCGGAGATTACTTTCAGGCCCAAGAACTTTTCGGCATCCCCACCAAAAAAGGATCCATCGATTACTCCAGCGACCTTAGTTTGGATTTAGCGGATGTAGTCCCCAGTGTGGCAGGGCCCAAACGTCCCCAAGATAAAATTGCTCTGACTAAGATGAAATCCTCCTTTACGAATCTTTTCTCGGCCACGGTGACTGAGGGCGGATTTGCTAAGAAAAAGGATGACCTTGGAAACCGCGATTTTTCTAAACCCACCCATGGTAGCGTGCTGATTGCAGCCATCACCTCATGCACGAACACATCCAATCCTTCCGTGATGTTGGCGGCAGGCCTTTTAGCAAAAAAAGCTGTAGAGAAAGGCCTCACGGTCTCTCCCCAAGTCAAAACTTCGCTCGCTCCCGGCTCCCGAGTGGTGACCGAGTATCTCGCACAAACGGGCTTGCAGCCTTACCTCGATAAACTGAATTTCCAGATTGTCGGCTACGGTTGCACCACCTGCATCGGCAACTCGGGCCCCTTAAAGCCTGAGATCGAAGCAGCCATTAACCAGGGCGACTTAGTGGCGGCCAGCGTCCTCTCTGGCAATCGCAACTTTGAAGCTCGGGTCCATCCGGCCATCAAAGCCAACTTCTTGATGTCACCTCCCCTGGTTGTTGCCTTTGCCATCGCGGGCCGGGCCGATTTGGATTTAAGCTCAGATCCCCTAGGCACCGGCAAAGATGGAAAGCCCGTTTTCCTAAAAGACGTATGGCCCACAATGTCTGAGATAAAAATCGCCCTGCAAACGGCCCTACGTCCGGAAATTTTCCAGAAAACTTATAAAAACTTTGCCGAGATGAATCCGGCCTGGAATGCCGTGCCGTCATCTGTGGGCGAGCTTTATCAATGGAACGACAAGTCCACTTATATTCAACAACCTCCCTTCTTTGAAAATTTTTCGATGCAATCGGGTCATATCAACGAAATCACAGGAGCTCGCGCCCTAGGAATTTTTGGTGATTCAGTCACCACAGATCACATTTCTCCTGCCGGCTCTTTTAAAAAGGAAACTCCGGCTGGAAAGTTTCTTCTGCAACAAGGTGTGGAAGCTCGAGATTTCAATTCCTATGGTTCACGCCGAGGTAATGATCGCATCATGACTCGCGGGACCTTTGCTAACGTCAGAATTAAGAATCTGATGTTAAAAGACGTCGAAGGTGGCTTCACCAAAGACTGGACTCAGAGCGGAGCTATGGCCACTATTTTTGATGCCGCGATGAATGCTAAGCAGGCAGGAGTTCCTCTGATTATTTTTGGTGGAAAAGAATACGGGACGGGTTCCTCCCGTGACTGGGCCGCAAAGGGCACCAACCTTTTGGGCGTAAAAGTTGTGATCACCGAAAGCTTTGAGCGAATTCATCGCAGTAACCTCGTGGGCATGGGAGTTCTACCTTGCTGTTTTGAAGATGGCACGAATGCCCAAACCTTAGGACTTGATGGCTCCGAAGAATTCTCAATCAAAGGATTGAATGATCAAATTAAGCCCCGTCAAAAGCTCATCCTAGCAATTAAGAAAGACGGAAAAACCAAGGAAGTACCCGTTCAGCTTCGCATCGATACCGCCATCGAAGTGGAATACTTCCAACATGGTGGGATCCTGCCCTATGTGATGCGCCAGATTTTTAAATCGACCTAGTCCCAGCTGGGCCTAGACTTGGGGATTTTTTCTCGTTAAGCGGATTTAAGCTGCGCTGCGGCGCAGCGCCCGCTAAGCCGGATTTATAACTCAAGGAGACCTCACATGAATTTAAGATCACATTTTTTCACGGTTGCCCTAGCCCTAGCTTTCACACCAAGTGTTTTTTCCCAAAACACTAAGAGTAGTACAGCAGACAGCCGCAGCATTTGCTCGAGCCTTAGCCAGCGTGTCCAGGCACACGTATTTTTAGCTCCGGCAGGACGCAATGCCTCCGTAAGCCGAAGTCAGTTTATGGTGGTTTGCGTGGATGGAGCCATCACCTCTGCTGGTCTCGTTTCCTCAGGCCGTGGCACGGGGCCCGGTTCTTGGGAGAGAATTCAAGACATTTCAGTGAATACCGATCCCGGCGAATACAGTGTGATTGATTACTCTGGAGGCGGTAAAAGTGGATTCTACAATGATGCCTTTCCTAATCTAAGGCCTCGCTTTGCTGCCGTTTTTAAAAGGACACGTAGCCGTGACATCGTGGGCCGCTTAGGTGCCGGTGTTGTTTTAAAGGCTTCTCTTAAGGCCGATTTGCGCGCCAATGATTACCAGTTTGACCAAGGCATCCATACCAACATGGAGGTGACAGGAGCCCCGGCCTCGCACGGTTGCGTTCGCGCCAATGACGGCCCGGCTAGTGCCTTCGTCAATGGCTTTTTGAGTGCCGGTGGCCCTGCTTCTGCGCGCATTAAAATTCATGGCAGTGGCCCCATGCAAAGACAGCTCAGCTCGAGCGACGTCCAAAGCGCCCAAGCCTTTCTTTAGGCGTCTTTCCCAAAAGGGCTTCGTTGATTAGAGTCCTTCTCTGTGACGAAGTCCTTCTTGAAAAACTGCCTTCCTAGCTTGCTCTTTCTGATTCTTGGGCTGAGTTTCGCTTATTTCCTCAAAAACCCCATGGGCACCCTGGGCGATGACTTCAATTATTTTTTGCCCCACATGCTCGACACCTATCTTTTCACCCAACTCAATCCCGGCGAGGTGCACTGGTGGACTCCTTCATTTGGAGGCGGTCTCCCCGTTTTTCCTCACCCCGTCATGACTCAACTTTCTTTGCCCCAACTTCTTTTGTCATTCCTTGAGCCTCTGCGCATGCTCCAAACTTCCTTTGTGATTTATTCATTTTTTGGCATGCTTTTTTTCTATCTCTTTTTAAGAGAGCGCCTCCAACTCAAGGTGCTATCTGCTTTAGTGGGAGCTCTGCTTTTTGGGGCCAATGGTTTTTTTATTCAGCATTTTTTTGTGGGTCACGTGAGTTACTTTGTATACCCCCTCATTTCGCCTCTGCTTTTTTTATTATTTCGTCGCAATAACCTTCTCTCCGAGATCCTTTGCCTTTCCCTCATCTGGGCTTATGGAATTTATGCAGGCGGTTATTTTGTAAATGTTTTGTGGATTTTCTCTCTACCCATTGTGGGATTTTTTGTTTTTTTTCGAGAGAAAGCTCCCCTTCGGGAAGTCAAACTTTTGCTTTTCAAAGTAGCTCTCAGTGGCTTTCTCGGCGTACTCCTAAGCTCGGCAAAACTCTTTGCTATTTTATCTTTTATGCGTCAGTTTCCGCGCAGTATTCAGGGCGAAAGCTTCTCGCTTTGGTTTAATGTTTTCACCGCTTTTTTGGTACAGCTTTTCGGAGCCCCTCTCTTTGCGCTGGGGGCATGGGCCCAGGGAGATTCCACTTTGCTTGTGGAACTTGTGGATAAGTCGCAGCGGGTGATGGGGCTCTCCTATGGTTATTGGGAGAAAGATTCTGCATTGCCTCTGTTGGCTTTGGGGCTTTTCTTGTTTTTCACTCCCCGACTTCCCGCAGGTTTTAGCTTTCTGCGAAAAAATTCCCGCACTGGCAGCCAAAGATTTTTTCTCTTAGGAATTTTCCTGTGTTTCTGGCTTATCTGCGATCTGGTGGCGGCTAACGGTCTTTTTTATTTTTTCTTGAAACGAATCCCCCCCTTTTCCTCCCTGCATGTAAACTGCCGGTTCACCGCTCTGCTTCTACCCTTTTTGTGTATGAGCTTGGCTGTCTTGGCTGAAAAATTCCCATATAGAAAAATCTTAGCCTCGCTACTGGCCCTCTCGCTTTTGCACCAAGTTTTCTTTTATGGACTCTTTTTTAGACAGCCTAATCCTTCCCTTTCTCCGGTGCCTTATCTGGAATCCTTTAGACATTTTTATTACCAGGCCAAAGAAGCACCCGAATCCTTCCCCTCGATTGAAAAGCTTGCAGACCTTAACGACAACGAGGCCCTCTTCAGCTCCCAAAGTTCTTATCAAGTCCAGGAGCCCCTCTTCGGTTATGGGGCCGGAAATCTGCGAGAATTGCACCTCGGATCTTTGCGCGACTCAGATTCCCTGAACTTCAACACTTATTTTCCCCCCTCTTTTGTATGGCCTCAGTTTTACGGCACCGAGCTCAAATCTAGAATTCCATTAAATGATCTACAGAACCTCGAGGCTTTCTTGGCCCGAAAAAAGCCCCAGTGGCCCCTGCCCCCCCTCCAAACTTTTTTCAACCGATTCAATCTCGGACTTCTTCTCTTGCTTCTCTTGGTCCTTGGCTTGAATAGCGCCCGAAGATTCTTTAAATTGAGCGCAGATGCCAGCTAAGCTTAGCTCCGAAAGCACTCCTTTTTTTTCCATTGTGAGCCCGGTCTACCGGTGTGAAAAAATATTGCCCGCCCTTGTCCAGCGACTTCAGGCTACGCTAGCTCCCTTAGGTAAAAGCTACGAAATTATTCTCGTAGATGACGCCAGCCCCGATGGCTCCTGGTCGGTTCTCTGCCAACTTCATAGCCTTCACCCTCACTTACGTATTCTGCAGCTGTCTCGAAACTTTGGTCAACATCACGCTATCACGGCAGGCCTCGAGCGCGCGCTGGGGGAGTGGGTAGTCGTGATGGATTGTGATTTGCAAGATCAACCCGAAGAGATCCCTCGTCTTTGGGCGGAGGCTCAAAGGCAGTCTTGCGACCTTGTTCTGGCCCACCGAGACAACCGCCAAGACAGCGCCGTGAAAAGACTCTCCTCTTTTCTTTTTTACCGTTTACTAAGTTATCTTTGCGAAGAAAAAATCAATTCAGCAGTCGCTAATTTTGGAATCTATAAAAAATCTGTCATCGAGGCCGTTTTAAAAATGCGAGAAAGTTCGCGCTACTTTCCCGTATTTATCCAGTGGGTGGGCTTCAAGAAGTGCACTCTCAAGGTGACACATGCGGCTCGCCCCGAAGGAGAATCAGCCTACAATTTTCGTCGAAGCCTCAATTTAGCCCTGAACATTATTCTCGCAAGTTCCGATAAACCTTTGCGCCTTATGATCAAGGCGGGACTGGGCATTTCATTCTTCTCGGTTCTCTATGCTCTGCATATTCTTTATCGTGCCCTCAATCACCAAGTCAGCGCTCCCGGTTGGGCCAGTCTCATTATTTCTATTTGGTTCTGGGGCGGGCTGTTGATGTCCACCTTAGGCGTGGTGGGTCTTTACGTGGGCCGATCTTTTGAAGAGGCTAAGGCCCGCCCCCTGTACCTCGTGCGAGAGGAATGGAACGCATGAAGCTTCGACTCTACGCCATGGGCTCCAAAGGTTTGGCCGTGCTCGAAGCTCTCACACAAAAGTTTGGCTCCGATATTTTTGAATCGGTCTTAAGCGATCACGACGTCGGTCTCTTAGAGGATTCCTTTGGTAGCATTCGAGATTTTTGTGCCCAAAATAAAATTGCCTTTCATCCCCGTCGTTCGGCTCCCCTCACACAAGATGAAAACTTTTTCTCACTCGCCATTGGCTGGCGCTGGATGCTTCCACCCAACCCGAAGCTTTTTATTATTCACGACTCGCTTTTGCCCAAGTACCGGGGTTTTGCACCCTTGGTATCAGCCCTCATCAATGGAGAAAAGCGGGTCGGGGCCACACTGCTTCGGGCCGCAGAGCACTACGATGAAGGGCCCATCCTCTACCAAAAAACCCTGCCGCTAAAATACCCTGCGGTGATGACCCGAGTTCTCAAAGATTTTGAAAAAATTTACGCACAGCTTTCTCTATCCTTGGTGGCAACCTTGAGCCAAGGCAAGGTTCCCAAGGGGCGTAAACAAATTCAGACTCAGGCCTCTTATAGCCTCTGGCGTGATGCCCGAGATTACCGCTTAGATTTTAATGAAAGTGCCGAAAAACTTTTGCGCAAGATCCATGCGCTGGCCCACCCCTATCCGGGGGCGCTGGCCATCATCGATGGAGTGGAACATCGAATTTTGGAAGCCAAGGTCTTTCCCGACGTAAAGATTGTGAACCGAGTCGCCGGAAAGCTTCTTTTTTACCGCGACAACTTTCCGGTACTGGTGTGTGGAAAGGGGCTTCTCCAAATTAAAAAGATCCTCGATCCCAGTGGAAAATCCCTAAGTTTTCCTCTTAAGAATTTTCGGACTCGCTTCGAATAGTCTGATAATTTACGGGAATGAAATTCCGCACTTTGTTCTCCTGGATTTTTCTTTTAGGCCTTTCTTTGGGAGCTTGCACCACTCATAAACAGAACCGTGCTCTTGATCCCACAAATCCCGCCGAAAGTTTAAGTCGCCGCGATCTCTTCGGCAATCCCGACTTCACCACGGTACGACTCAGTCCCGACGGCACACACGTCAGCTACCTCGCCCCTTTCCAGGGTGTGATGAATTTATGGGTGGCTCCCGCGAGTGACATTCAAAAGGCCCAAGTCCTAACCCAAAATCGCGAGCGGGGGCTGCGCTTTTACAAATGGTCTTATAACAATGTGGACATCCTCTACGACCAAGACCAGGGCGGCGATGAAAACTGGCATCTTCACGCCGTTGATGTCCAAACGAGAAAATCTCGAGACCTTACGCCCTACCCCAACACTCAAACTCATATTGTGCGGGACAGTGCCGAACGGCCGAATGAGATCGTCGTGGCCCTCAACAAGAGAGATGCGCGTTTTCACGACATTTATTTGCTGAACGTCAAAACAGCCGCTCTTAAGCTTTTAGAAGAAAACAAAGGCTATAAAGAATATCTGGTAGACCACGACTATCGAGTTCGCTTCGCAGCTCGTTTTGAAAAAGACGGGTCCGTGAATTACTTCGAAAAAATCGACCATAGCGAAAATCCCTATCGAGAATTTTTGCGCATTCCATCGGAGGATTCTCTCAGCACTTCCCTCTTTGACTTTGATAAGTCGGGTCAGTTTCTATTTCTGCGAGATAGCCGCAGTCGAAATACCACGGCCCTGGTGGTACTCGATACCAAGTCTCGCCGCCCCCGCCTCCTTGCCCTCGACCCCCGAGCTGACCTTAGCGACGTGTTGCTTCATCCCCGCACTTCCCGAATCCAAGCCGCCTCCTTTGAATTTGATAAAAAAAACTGGAACTTCTTCGACCCGAGTATGGAGGAAGACTTCAAGAAACTCTCCACCATCGACAAAGGCCAGCTCGCCGTACTTTCGCGCAGCCTGGATGATGGCCATTGGGTCGTGGCTTTTCACAAAGATACGGCTCCGACCAGCTATTATCTTTATAAGCGCGACACTGGTGAGGCTCGATTTCTCTTCAACGACCGTAAGGCACTGGCTCAAAAAAACCTCAGCTCCATGGAAAGTCAGCTCATTCCCACCCGAGATGGTTTTCACCTCGTTTCTTACCTGAGCCGCAAAAGCACGCAAGCGGGCCCACTCCCCCTCGTTCTCCTCGTCCACGGGGGGCCCTGGAGCCGAGATTCCTGGGGTTTGGACCCGTATCACCAACTTTTTGCTAATCGAGGCTACGCGGTCCTCTCAGTGAATTTCCGTGGGTCCACGGGTTTTGGCAAAAAATTCTTGAACGCCGGGAATAAAGAATGGGGTGGAAGAATGCAGGATGACCTGGTGGATTCCGTGAACTGGGCGATCCAACAGGGAATCGCCGACCCCTCACGCATCGCCATCATGGGGGGCTCCTACGGTGGTTACGCCACTCTCATGGGCCTCGCTCAGTATCCCGACCTCTTTGCCTGCGGCGTCGACATTGTAGGCCCCTCTAACCTCAATACCCTCTTGGCTTCCGTCCCCCTTTACTGGGAGTCTGTGAGGCAAGTCTTTGTGGACCGAGTGGGCGACCCCAGCACTTCGGAGGGACGGGAATTTTTAGAGAGTCGCTCGCCTCTTACTTTTGCCGGACAAATTCGAAAGCCTTTGCTCATTGCCCAAGGCGGAAACGACCCCCGGGTAAAAAAATCTGAGAGCGAGCAGATCGTGGCGGCCCTGCGCAACAACTCCGTGGCCGTAACCTATCTTTTTTACCCGGATGAAGGGCATGGCTTTGCAAGGCCTGAGAACAATTTGTCTTTTGCGGCGGTAGCTGAAAATTTTTTAGCCCAATGCTTAGGCGGAAAATCTGAAGACTTTGGAAATGACTTAAAGGGCTCATCCGTGAAAGCTTTAGAAGGTGTGGGTGAAATCAGCGGACTGAAGAAAGCTTTGCGTTCAAAATAAAAAAACCCCGCCTCGCTCTAGGCGAAGCAGGGTTTCTCGACTGTTAAGTCGTTAAATAAAAAGTTCGATTAGAACCAGTATTTAACAGTAGCAGCCAAAGTCCAAGTCTGGTGAGCTTTTTGGTTTGCAGCGACACCAAGAACCTTCTTGTCTTTCTTAGCAACAAACACGAAAGAACCTTCCGCGCCTACCGAGAAGCCTGATCCTACAGCGTAATCGTAACCAACTTCAGGACCCCAAGCGAGTGCTGAGTAAGTTCCAGTTACGTTATACTTCAAGCTTTCCATACCGATTTTCAAACCAGCATAAAGACCAGGCATCAGATCGTTGAAGTGATAATCAACATCCAAGCCGAAAGTCATGAGATCTTGCTTAGCGCCAGATTTCTTTTTCGCACCCATGTTGAAGTATCCACCAACAGACAACATATCTTCCCAAACGTAGGCACCGGCTTGAGCGCCGTATACGAAGCGAGAATCAACGCCCGTTACGCTAGGTTTAGCGAAACCGAGGTCGGCCCCAACATAGCCCACGCCTTCTGCTTGAGCCGAAGCTCCTACAAAGCCTCCAAGGACAAGAGCAATAATTTTACGATTAAACATTAAATAGCCTCCTCAACATACAATTTCTGTAATTCAGACCTTTGTGATCCACTCCTATGAAATTTAAATAGCTTTCGGACTAAAAACAATATCTTGACCCTCCTTTGCATAACGCGATGCCGTGTAATAAGTGCCTTTGAATGATCAAATCCTTGGGTTTTGGGGCTGTGGCCATTATTTTCCTTGTGCTTCTCCTCATCGTTATTCGAAAAAGAAAATTACGAAACAAAAAGGACCATGGACTTCTCAAACATCCCGGCGGATTTCATAAATACCACCGGGATACCGACATTCGTATCAAACGAAATCTGGGGGATAAAGCAGCCGAAAAAAACAGCGCCAATTCTTTGGCGCTCTTGGATTTTAAAGGGGATCTCCATGCCAGCGGGCGCCTTGTTTTAAGTGAACTCATTGATGAAATTATCATCAACAAAGAAAAGTTCGCAGAGGTCGTGGTGAAGGTGGAATCCCCAGGGGGTTCGGTCACAGAGTATGGACACGTTTATGGTGAAATGGCGCGTCTGCGCGAACATGGGCTCCAACTCACTGTTTGTATTGATAGTGTGGCCGCATCGGGGGGCTTCCTCATGAGCCTACCTGCTCAGAAAATTATGGCCGCCCCTTTTGCCATGGTCGGGAGCATCGGGGTTGTAAGCTTTATTCCCAACGTTCGCCGACTCCTAGAAAAGTTTTTAATTGAACCCCGAACTTTCACGGCCGGTGACTTTAAGCGCACTGTGACATTAACCGACGACGCCAAGCCTGAAGAGGTAAAACATTACAAACAACAACTCCAACTTATCCACGACCAATTCAAAAAAGCTCTGCACAAATACCGACCCCGAGTGGACCTGCAAAAAGTAGCCACAGGAGAAGCCTGGCTCGCGGCAACAAGTGTCGAATTGGGATTGGGAATTGTGGACGAGATTCGTCTATCAGCGGACTATCTTTTGGCCCAAAATCAGCACCTAGATATCGTAGAATTTATTTCCAAAGAGCCGAAAAAAGGCCTCAAAGCCTTCCTTCAACGCTTCATAGCCATATTATTGACGAAGTTTTAGGCCGAAAAGACCGAAGAAAGACCATGACTAGAGAAGTTGCGCGTCTCACAAAGTGGGCTTGGGAAGAAGGAATGCTCGTCTCCGAACTTTCGGCCGAGGCTTTAGCAGAGCTGGTGTTTGTGAGATTGAAGGCCCGCTACCCCCAAAGTCGAGCTCAACGCGACAAAGCTCTTTTTGAAATAAACAAAGACATTAAAAAAACTTTGAGGGTTTTAAATTACGGGCGTTGAGGAGGAGAAATTCTTTCTAACCAAGCTCCGAGTTCTGCAAAAAACACCGCGCCATTTTCTCCCCGATCCAAAAGATGCTTACATCTCGGAAGAATTTTATACTCCACACGCGGACCGCCCATGCTGGCTTCATTTTGTAAAAAATTTTGAGAAAGCTCCACATCTACAACTTGATCTTCCTCTCCAAGGACCGCATAAATTCTTGTTCTAAGTTTCCAGAATTTCTGTAATACAAAATCTGTAAGTTCTTTAGCCGCCCACCAAAAGTCTCGGGTCGCCTCGCGAAGAGCTCGAGGATCTTCCATGAGCTCACTTTGAATTGTCGGATCAGAATGCAGCCGCTCACTTTTCAATGGGCTTTCCATGTAAACCTTCCCACCGGGATTAAAAAGAGGGCGGCCCATCCAATCGTTAATCAGCGATTTCACGCGATAAGCGGCAAGTTCCATTTTGCTGCGTGGGTCAAAATTAACTTCCTTGCGAGGAAAAAAAACCGGCGCATTAAGGAAAATATGAGGGACTTGAATTTCTTCGGGGAATTTCAACATCGCAGCCAGTACGGTACGGGCACTAAAAGAATTGGCCACAACATATAAGGGGAGCCCGGCGACATTTGAAATTTGCGGACAAAGCTCGGCAACTTTTTTCCGAAAAACAGTGGCTCCCTGAACGATATCCATCGCAAGCTGATCTCCGTTAGCGGCGTCCCCGCGAGGTGATTCACTCTCACCGGAACCCCGCCTATCTAGGAGAAAACTCGCAAAGCCCTCTTGGGCCACAAATTCACCCACATGCTTGTAGTTGGCGGCATGTCCCTGCAAACCATGGGTGACCATTACCAAGGCCCGGGCCTTCTCTGGGCAATAGAGCAGACCATGCTGCTGAGACCTGTCATCGTGGGCTTCAAAATTCACCGACATAGGCTCGCCCGCCATTAAAGACCAAGTACTTAGTGCCATCATAACTCCCAAAGTGAAGCGCATTTATGCGTCGTGTTAGCATACTGTCTAAAGTTCAGGCAGCTGATTGTTAAATGTATAGACACTTCCCTAGGCCCAAAACGGCACCTTAGCTAAAATGGCTTTAATTTCAAGTACTTGTGCGATGCATACTTAGGCCCAAAAGCCCGGCACAACTCCTGCAACCATAGTCATAAGGGGAATTTTATGAAAAGGGGATACCATCTCTATTTCAGTCTTTTAATAGGTTTTGTAGCTATGTCGATTGTGCCGAGTTGCGGAAGCACCAAGGACCAAGACATCGCAGGACCCGCATCCGCAAATGCAGCAGCTGGGCGAACTGATTTTGTGGCCCAAACAAAGCGCACCTGTTCGCTAAACTTCAGCTTTCCGGCCGGCACCAGTATCGCAGACCAAGGCAATATGCTGCGGGATTACTTGCAGCCTAAAGAAAGCGTTAGCGATATCGAACCTCCGGTTACGGCTTGCTTAACCATGGGCTCCAATTCGGCCACCTTTAAAATCGAATTCGAAGAAAACGATAACATCTTTAGCCAAACGATCGCAGGAACCTCTACCGGAACTTCTGTTAAGACTTTGATTTCCACGAAGTCCTCGACCGCAGTGGAAATCATCTTTATGGATAGCCGCGGACTGGTGCAGCTCAAAGGCAACAAGTCGGGCTCTCGCTACGCCCTGGTTCTTAAGTACTACGACTTTCCATCTTACGAACAAGCCTATGCCGACGCCTTAGCGGAGTACCAAGAAGCTTGTGATCGCGATGGCTACAAAGACTGGACCCTAGCTCAGTGCCAAGGCTATGCGCCTCAACCCGCATCCAATAAAGGCACCACGCTACAACAAGCTCGCACTATTTTAGATGACACCAGCAAGACCACCACGCTGGGTACTTTGTTTTACTAGGAACTATAGAGAGGAATTTGGGGGATATATGAAAAAATTAAACATTAACTTAAAAGGTACTTTTTTTGCATTGGCCGCACTCGGTTTCATCATGGGAGCCTGCGGAAGCGGAAACGATGAAATTGCTCCTTACCCTCAGTACGGGAATTACGGTAACATGAGCGGAAGTTGCGGAGCTTCTCCTACCGGTAATGGAACCTTGTACAAACAAGTCCAAGCCGACGTCGAGGGCTTTGGCACCATGGTACTCAACATTTACTTAGTAAACGGAAGCACCACTCAAGTTGTGGTTGCCGGCGAAGTTTCGGGCCTCGCCACTCAGTCTCTTTGGCCCTACGGTAACTGTCCCGTGAGCCTCACCACTTGCGTACAATCTACTGGCATCGGCACCCTTTATAGCAGCGGTCGCCTGGTAGCGAATTTGTCGGGAAACAACGTGGCGATTGAATTGGGCAACGGACCCGCTCCTGCCAACGTTTCCGGCCCCAACCGCTTAGGCGGAACGAGCCGCTGGTTAGTGGCGGGTTGCTCGCATGACACAAATCCGATGAACGGTTCGCCCATGTTTGGTTACGACGAAGTGGTCTTCCGCTAAAATCGCTTGTCGGACTTAAGATCACGCCTTAAGCCTGGATCATGATCTTAGCTCTCAGTTCTTTATCCACCCAAGGAGTCTGGGTCCTCTCCGATGAGCGGGCCCAGACTTTAATCGATTCAGAGGTGTGGCAAGACAACGAATCCAGCGGCCTCTCCATTGAAATCGGACGGCGCTTCGACACCCTTCTCGCCCGAAATCATCTCCAACCTAAAG
Organism: uncultured Bacteriovoracaceae bacterium; assembly: GCA_964477895.1. GTDB lineage: Bacteria > Bdellovibrionota > UBA2428 > UBA2428 > UBA2428 > CAYZFQ01. Next base: position 14,887 of record CAYZFQ010000018.1, read on the forward strand.
ACATCACCAAAGTTTTTGGAGTTTCTGGCCCCGGTGCCTTTACCGGCTTACGCATGGGCGCCGCCTTCTTGCAGGGCCTCGCCCGAGCGCTGGGAATCACGTTAAAAAAAATCCCAACCTATGATTTGCATGGCGAGCCCTTTTATATCCCGCTTCGTCACCACAAAGTGGCTTCCTTGGATTTGCCTGAAGCACAAAAGTCACAGATGGAATTCTACGCCTTAAAATCAGCTCAGGACTTTTCCATCGCCGTCCCAGACATTCATTCCACAGTATGGGGACTTAAAGACAAAGCACTTTGGCCCTCGGCCATTGAACTTTTTCGAGCCCTCCGACACAACATAGATTCTATTGAAAAATTTGAAATCGTTTACGGAAGTGCACCCAAAATATCAGTACCCAAAAGTCAGGTCGCGGCCAAATAGAACACGGCCCCCAAAAACAATCCACTTAGCGGCAGCACAACAAAAAATAGAAAATTCAAAAAGTACGTGGCCAGCCAAGACCGAAAAAAAGTGATCTCGTAGACCCATTGAGAAATTCGCACCATAAGCACAAAAATCCAGACCCCGGCCAAAAAAGGCCCCACTACAGGCACGATCGCAAAGATCGCAAGCCATTTCACATACAAAAAAGATAAAAAATAGGAGTAAAAATTAACTCGATCACGGGGAACCTTGACCATGGGTAAAAAAATCACAACCGAAGCCGCAAGAGCCAAAACGTCTAGGAGCGACCAGATAGGAAAAATCACCATCTTGAGCTGCCCTACGGCCACAAAAAGAGCCAACATCCGGTTCTGTAAATCACCTAAGTCGTAGTCGCGCAGCAGGTATTTCAAGGATGGGTCCGAAAAAAAATTGCCGCTATAACGGGCAAGGTCGTCAACCCAAGTCACCCCACCAGCAAATTCGCGCAACCAGCTTAAGCAAAGCATCCCTCCCAAAGCCTTAATAAAAAAAAGAGCGCCTAGGTCGTTGCCTTGGCGATGAATTTCCTTAAAAAACTCCCGGGGTGAGCAAAGCAGATAATAAAAATCTGCAAAGGGACTGCTCCGATTGAGGTCAACGGATGGAGCCGCCTCGTAGTCCAACTTAGGTTGCCTTTCGGCGGCTCGCCATGACTGATCCCATCACAAACATCAAAATGAGAATTAAAAAGGTGGTCTCCGCCATTCGCAAACGCTCGGGACTGAGTTCAAGAGAAGTGCGGCGCAATTCTCGCGGTCGAATGCCCATCATGTCCTTGTCTTCAAGCAGGTAGTTTACCGAATTCAAAAGGAGGTCCCTATTGCTCATTTCCTCAATAAAAGAATTTCTAACAAAACTTGAATTCCCAATGAGCACTAGCGCCATTTGCTTTTTAGGCTTTTCCTCCTGGGCCGCCTTCGGATCAGAGGGCTTCGCGGGGGCCTCTTCATCCACAGGCTTGGTTATTAGAGCCGCCATGGGCATGGCCCCCTGAGGATCCATGGTCGAACGTCCGAGAGTTCGCAGCTGTTTGATGTCCCCATTTTTAGTGTAAGCATAAGACTCACTCGACACAAAGGTTCTAACAGTCGCCTTAGGATCCGGACTTTGGGTGGCAACGCTAAGCGAGCTGGACTCAGGCAGCATAACCACTCGGTTTAATCCGCGCACAATCTCCACATCCTGCGCAAAGTTGCGCGTGACCACAACAATGGGAGGTTGGTAGCGGGGATCTAGGAGCAAGTCGTTTTTCACGTCCACACCATAAGCGGCTCCAATTTTTTTCCACGAGGGCGGCGCACCCAAGCCTAAGAGAGCCAAGACTTTCCCACCCGAATTCAGGTAGTCGTGAATCATCTTCATTTCCCGCTCAGCTGTGGGGCTTTGGGGACCCACGATGGCCAAGGCTTCACACTCTGCAGGAACCTTTTCCAAGGTGATGAGGGCAATTTCTCGACTATCGTAAGAAGAGGTCGCCAAAAGATCCTTCATCTTGGCAAGCCCCGGAGCCTCACTATTATTAAGCGCGGGTTCTCCATGGCCGGTTAAAAAGCAGACCTGCTTTTTGCGGCTGCCTTTGACGGCGTTCAAAATAGCATTTGTGATTTGTTCCTCGGCCTTGGCATCGTTAAAATTATCCAAACGAGATTCTCGTCCTGCCGCAGACTTCACCATCACCACGCCATCTCGTGTAATTTTATCTTGGCGGGCCAAAATTAAATCTTGATTTGGGTTTTTAAACTCCACACTGACTTTGCCCTTGGCAGCAATTTCGTAATTCTCAAAAAACTGCTTGAGATCCACATTCTGCGACATCTTATCCAAACTCGAGGACCAAACCCGAATAACAATCTTTTCCTTAAGCCCCTCTAAGACTTTTTGGGTCTGATCACTCAGCGAATAAATTTTATTTTGCGACAGGTCCCACTTTTTATTGTTGATGGCCGCGAACCAATTCAAGGTGCCCACGATCAGTAGAGCGGCAATTCCCAAGACCACTAAGCTAATAGCAAACTGAGTTTTGCGCTGTTTAAGCCACAGAATCAATCCTTTGATGGAAAAAACAAGCCAGCCAATGAGGGCCACAATCGACAAACCCAAAAGCCAACTCGGTGCCGAGGAATTCCAGGCCCAAGACCAGTAGCCCCGCAAAAGTAAGAACACGAGGAGGGAAGATAAAAATGTATACCCTGCAATTCGACCGAACATCTTAGGACCTCCAAGCCCGGCTGGCTAAAGAACGATTGGTAAGAAAGAGCCAAACAAAAATAAGCGAAACACAATAAACGATGGACTTTGTTTCGATGGTGCCTCGTAGAAAATTTGAAAAATGTTCATTGATGGCCAGATACTTAAGCACGCTTTGAAAGGCACCCGCACTTCCTTGGGCCGCCATGGAAACAAGCCAAAAACCCATATTAGACAAAAAAGTCAGGGCCAAAGCGATGAGTTGGCTGTCTGTGATGGAAGACCAAAAAGCCCCCACAGCCACATAAGTGAGTCCACTCAAAAGTAGGCCCAGGTAGGTTGAGGCTACGATACCCATGTCAGGTCCCTGACCCGGCCCCGGAGCACTAAAAATAAAAAGAAAAAGCGGCATCACAAAAGTTATGGCGAGAATAGAAAGGAGCATGGTGCCACCAGCCGCAAATTTCGCAAGTGTTAGTTCCCACATTCTTACCGGCGAGGTCATCAGTAAAACTAAGGTATTTTGGCGAGATTCTTCGGTAAAAAGTCTCATCGTAAAAAACGGCAACACAATCCACATGATCACATGCATGTTGCCGTAAAAGGCCTCCGTCAGTTTATCAATAGTGATGTCCGGCGCCATACCCATCATACTTTGCTGCGTGTACACCATATAGGTCCGCAAAAAGGCCCAGAACATAAAGAACAAAATCACACTCACCATACCTAAAAAAATGTAGGCAAGCGGGGTATAAAAGTAACCTTTGAGGTCTCGCTTCCAAATTAGAAACACATTACGTAACGACATAGATTTCCCCTTTTAAACGGCAGCGACTTCTTGGGCCGTATCGGATGTGATAATTTTTAAATAGGCCTGCTCAAGGTTGCCCCCACTGCCCGCGGCCAAATCGGCCACACTTCCATCGGCAATGATTCGCCCGCGGTTGATCATCACCACGCGACTGCAGGTCACCACAACTTCAGGCAAAATATGGGTAGATAAAATCACAGTGTGGCTTGAGGCCAGACCTTTAATGAGATTCCGAATTTCTACAATTTGGACAGGATCTAAACCCACTGTGGGCTCATCGAGGATCACCACTTCGGGATCGTGCACCAAGGCTTGGGCAATTCCCACACGCTGCTTAAAGCCCTTCGACATGGTTCCTATCACTCGGTGGTGATTTTGAGTGAGACCACAATGTTCCAAAACATAATCCACTCGACCCTTGATTTTATCTCGGGGAAGTTGCTTGAGGGCGGCCACATATTCCAGATATTCCTTCACCCGCATTTCTTCGTAGAGGGGAGGACTCTCGGGCAAATAGCCCACTCGCTTTTTAACCTCGAAAGCGTCGTCGAAAACATCAAACCCTGCAACTTTCACATCCCCCGAGCTCGCGGGCATGTAACAACTGAGAATTTTCATAGTCGTCGATTTTCCGGCACCATTAGGGCCCAGCAAACCTAAGATCTGCCCCTTAGGCACCGAAAAAGAAATCCCATGGACGGCAGTGAAATCACCGTATTTTTTGACCAAATTGACAATTTCTATCATACGGCACCCAAGTGTCGGACCGAGGGCTGTCCAAGTCAAGGGGAGCTGCGTACAATGAGCATATGGCGCTCGATATGTACGACTATTACCACCGGATCCTCATTCCACTAACGCCCCCTGCTGCAGTATGTAAAATTATGGAGCTTATCATGTCGGGGGGGGAGACCACCCACGATTTCTCCAATGTTATTGCCCGAGATACCGAACTCCAGCACTGGATTCGGGTCACGGTGCAAAGGATGGGCTTTGATAAGAGGGCGCAAAAGATCGACCAGATGATCACTCTGCTGGGGCAGGATCGAATTCGAGACGTCATTATTGGCCGCAGTATCGAACGTGCTTTTATAAAAGAAGAAGAAACGCTTCTAGGGAAACTAAAAGCCCAGGCCGCCAAAGAAGCAGAAAAAAAAGAAGGTTCCCCAAAAGCCGCAGCACCAAAGGCTGAGGAAGAGGCAGCGACGGAGGGTGATAAAACTGAGGAAGAGCACGCTGAATCGGAGACCCTACCTAACCTCTCCGACTTCCAATGTTATACCGAGTACGCCCGGCGCTCAGAAGAAGTGGCTTCCACCATTCGAAACTCTTACCCCAGCCAAGCCTTTGCAGGCGGAATAATTTTTGATTACCTCAAAGCCTTCTTGCAGCGCATTGACCTCAGCACCCTCACAGATCCCCGCCTCAAGAAGGCCGATAAATACGTAGAAGAAATTTTCTCCGACGGTTTGCGGTGTGGAATTGCGGCAAATGAAATCATTCAAAAGATTTCACTCCACCACCAACGCACTGTTTTTGTAACCGCCTTGGTGCACAACATAGGAAAGGCCCTCCTCCTGGCCTATGACCCCCAACAGTTTGAAAAAACTTTTTTAGCCTCCACGGCAGCCGAAGCAAAACGCCGCGTGGAATCCAACGAAGCTGAGGAAGAAATTTTCGATTTGGATCATGCGCAGGCTGGAAGCCTTTACCTGGGCCGGGTCCCCTATTTAGCGGAGATTGAACGCAGCGTGGATTATCATCACAATCCCCACCTCTTGCGTTTTAGCGCTCCCAAACTCTATGCCCTCTCTTGCGTGCTTCGCGTCAGCGGTGCTCTCGTAAAAATTTACCAAAAAGCGCGAGTGGAGAATGCGGATACCGAGCACCTCAAAGACTCCCGCCTAGTCGCTTCCGAGGACTTCCAGTTTTTAAAACTCAGCCCCGAAGAGTGGAAAGAAATCAAGGCGAATTACGCCCTGAAACTGATGAAAGTGCAGCTCTGATTAGGCCGCCTTGTTTTTCTTAATGTCTTCAATTTGTTGTTTAAGAATTTCAATTTGTTTGTCGCGCAGCTCAACATCTTTTTGTAAGCGCTGCCGTTCACCCAGATGCGCCTTCATTTTTTCTTCCACTTGTGTAAAAGCATCCCGAAGTTCACGATCTGTGGTGGGTTGGCGACGCTCCTTCATGAGTCGTTGAATGTCATGAGCCATAACCTGGACTTCCGCCTTCAGGCGCTCGAGCTCGGCTTGGGCCTCACCCAGCGCTTGAGAAGCTGCGGCGGCTTGAGCTGCCTGAGCTTCAGTAGTGGCGGGGTCGATAGAACCCGCACCATAACTTTCATGATTGCCAGCTGAAGGAGCCGCCGAAACCGCCGGGCTTCTTACATCAGGCTGATCACCCGTAATCTTAGGTTCAGAGAGAATTTTATCTATGTCCACCGATTCTAAAGTGCGGGTGGGGGCGGCAGCAGGAGCGGGAGCTGCTTTTTCAACGAGAACTTCGGTCGGCCCAGACGCCGCTACGGGAGAGGCTTCGACCACAATTTCTTCAGCCTTATCCATGGGCATGTCTTCGGTTGCTTCAACTATGGCTAGGGTAAAGTGATACGACTGCGATTTTTGGAGCTGCGCCTGCGAGGGGAAGGGAATGGTAGCCAGCAACAGCATGGGATCTCGAGGACTTGCGGGCAGCGTGGCGTTGCCACTTAAAATTACCAAATTCTCAGCCGACTTAGCCACATGATGAATTTCAGGAAAAAGTCCTGGATTGATACTCACCGGAGAGTGCACCTGACTGAGGACCTGACAAAGCTCCCCAACTAAAACATCTTTCGAAACACCTTTTGAAAAAGCAGGCACCGCCAAACAAAGTTTTTCGGGATCCATCCCATAATAAATGGGGAACGACTGGTCCACGGTGGTGCCTCCGCCGCCCGCTTTAATATGCGAAAGGCTAAGCCCCATCAAAACTTTGCGCAGATGGCTGAGGTCAATTCCAAAGCGCCCCACAAAATTTCCAAGTTTAGTTTGAAAGGCTCCAAAGTCTTTGAGATTTTTAATTTGCTCGACTGAGGATTTTCCGGTTTTGCTAAGGAAGTGGTCGACATTAACCGCTCCTGTAAAATGCATTCGATAGTGCAACAAGCCCGCCACAAAGAAAGGATCCATTCGATCCATCGCAGGGAAGAATCCTGCGAGCCCATATTTCTTAAAGGCTTCGATGGCTGATTCAGGGGCCGGCTCGCCAAAGAGAAAAACAGCGCCTTGAAACTTAGCCTGGTGCAAAGCCTTAAGGCCATCTAGCCCCGGATAGCGGGGATGAAAACAGTCGAGCAGAATGGTTACACCAGGATCGGCCAAATGAGTGGGTGGTATTTCTGATATTTTTTGCGCGCGACGAATGAGATACTCCGTTTGCAAGCGTTCAGAACTCAACGCCTCTTTTAGAATTTTTATCGTCGCATCGTGGCCACCCACGACCCAAACAACTCTCATGTCTTCTTTATCGACATTTCCGAAGAAAAAATTTAAGTATTTCACCTATGAAGATATTTCTGGATACCGCACTCACTGAAGAACTTAGACTCGGCGCGTCCTACGGCGTGGTCGACGGTGTGACCACAAACCCCTCTTTGATGGCTAAAACGGGTCGCCCCATGCTGGAAGTGGTCAAAGAGATCGTCCAAATTGTTGACGGTCCTATTAGCGTAGAGACCCTAAGTATTGACGCGATGGGTATGATCGAAGAAGGAAAAAAATATTCCGCGATGCATAAAAACATTGTGGTGAAGTGCCCCCTTACGGCGGCCGGACTTCAGGCCACGAAGGCTCTGTCGAGTGAAGGCATCAAAGTGAACGTGACTTTGATTTTTAGCGCGGGCCAAGCCTTGCTCGCGGCCAAAGCGGGCGCTGCCTATGTTTCGCCCTTTATCGGTCGACTCGATGACATTGGCCAAGATGGGATGATTTTAATCCAAGATATCGTGGAAATTTTCAAGAATTATAAATTTAAAACCGAAGTCCTGGCTGCGAGCATTCGTCACCCCGTGCATATGCTTCAATGCGCCAAGGCCGGCGCCCACGTGGCCACGATTCCGCTCAAGGTTTTGCAACAAATGTTTGAACATCCACTCACCAGCAGCGGCCTCGAAAAATTCCTAAGCGACTACAACAAAGCTCTCGGGAAATGAGCTTTCTCCCCAATCTTTTTGATGAGGGCCTTCCAGACTTAGATTGTTTTTTTGTGTCCGTAAATCGACACGACCGCGACCGCATCGAGCTTCAGTGCGGTTTTGATGGACTTGTTCAATCCAACCAGGAAACCTTTTCCTACGATGTCGACTTTGTCCTCTTCGTTCCCAAGACCTTGGGACTTCTGGAAAGCGGCGAACGCAATGAACTGCGTGAGGAGTTCCAAAGTTATGTGCGACTTCACACCCACGTCACCGACCCTAAAAGTGACACCAGTTTTTTGCGTGTAAAAGATCGCTTAGAAAACCTAAAGGAAAAACTGAGTCTTGAAAGTTTGCGGGTCTTTGCCATTGAGTTCGAAGGTTATCTGAAAGCTCAGAGCAAACGCATGCGCCGGCAGATCCAAGCCCTACATAATCCTGGAACGGTAAGCACCGAACTTATCATTTCTGAAATTCAAGCTGCCCATCGCCTCGTCAACGACTTCCGCGGTATCCTCAAGGGGCGGCACGTTCTGGGTGTGACTGCCGTAGAACTGACTAAAGACGGCGTGGATCACAACCTCGTTTTGCTCAATGAATACGTTTCGCATTTGTATGTGCAGTATCTGGGGGTCCTACATTTTGCAGCTCGGTTGCAGAGCGGCGCCGAGGGAATTCTCGAACAACTGCAAAAATCTAGCATTGAGGAAGCGGAGCTTCGTCAAAGTTGCTCCTTGCTAGTGGAACAACGCCACGGCCCTCATTCCTCTTTGGATGAAGATTTGTACTTGCGCCGTATCAGTCTGCTTAAAAAATACTTCCAGAAAACATTGTTCGTGGAAGTCAAAGGTCAGGAGCTGCAGCACCGCATGTTCATTCCAGCTTATGGAATTTCGGCAGCCCTAGCCGCTTCCTTTGCCATCATTGTACAACTCTACCAGGCTCGCACCCTGGCTGAGCGAGTGGGGATCAACTCTATTGCACTGATCACCGTGGGTGTGATTGCTTACGTTGCCAAAGACATCTTTAAAAACTTTTTTCGAGGTTACTTTTTAGAAAACAGTAGCCGTTGGTTTCCAGATTATGAAAAAACCCTTTTTATTGACCGCAAGGGGAAAAAAGAAAAGCTAGGAGAAATTGCCGAGTACGTGCGCACCTTCGACTCGGCCAAGATGCCGGAAGATTTGCGCAAAGCCCGATATTCAAATCCGGGCGGAGAAATGGAAGAATACCTGCATGAAGATATTCTGCATTTCAAAAAACGGGTGACTTTAAATCTCCCCATGCTCGACACCACCAAAGAGTTCCCATGGGGACTACGGGAAGTGGTTCGCTATAAGTTTGATCGCTTACGCACTTCCATGGAAGATCCCTTCAAGTCCATGCATATGATTTCAAAATCCGGGAGCTCCTCCACCCGCCAAGGCCACCGGGTCTACCATATTTACCTAGCGGCCTGGGTGACTCGAACTAACCGCTTTAAAAAGCACGAGGGCAAGCCAGAGTTTAAATCCTATCGCATCAGCTTAGACAAAACAGGAGTCCTAGGAGTGGAGTCCACCAAATGGGATGAAAAATTTGGAGTGCCAAGCATTCCAGATTAGTTTTTGTTTTTGAGGCCCCCGGTATTTTCACGAATCACGCGCACAAATCGGGTTAGCTCTACCAGATGAGAGTCCAAATAAAATCGCAGCCCCGTTGAAAGCTCAAACTGCACACCTTTTAACCGACACCGATTCACCGGATTGCGCAGATCTAGCCCTGTGAATCGAGTACTTTGAGGGTTCACCACCACCTGCGGAAATTCTTCTTTCAACGCACGACCAATAAGCTCACGGTAAAACTCATTTCCCCCACCCATTTCTATGGCTAATCCCGAGTATCGATAGCCATGAAAGGAGAGGCAGAGTTCAGAGCGCTCAGCCATCTCAAGAAGCCGGGGGTCATCGAAATTGACAGAGGTCACATGAAGCGCCCGGTTCATGCGAATGACTTCTTCGCGAGTTGGGGCCGATTTCGTGCCTTCAAAAAGGTAAAGATTATGTTCGTTGCCACTTACGAGGCGGGAAATTTTCTCCGTAACGGGCTCCACGTTCCCTCCATGAATGGCAAAGGAGAGGAGCTTAGACTTGCGGTCAACGACGCTAACTCGAAAATCTTGGCCTTCGATTTCTGTCTGCGCCATTTGAGTAAAGCTTGAGTACACATCGAGAATGCTTGGCGACAAAGCTTCTTGTTGGGCCCAGCCGTTGGGAAAGGTTGGGGCACAAACTAGTGAAAAGCAGAGGCTAAGCCTTTTAGACATCGAAGTATGGGCTAAGACTTAATAGTTCAGAATTCAATCTAAAAGCCGAAAGGGGTCCGTAAAAAGTTCGGGATGAAATTCAAGATAGGCCTTCAAAGGCGAGGGGCTATTTGTGACGGACTCAAAACTGTAACGCAGCCATTCACCTGGAGGATAAAGACTGTAACACTCCGTCCACACTAAGGCATGAGCCAAAAAGGCAGCCAAACTTTGCTTATGAAAAATAGAAAGCTTTTGGCCACTTTCGAGTCGATTTTCGAAATCACTTATGTGTTCAATAGAAGAGGCCAGGGGCAGTTCCATCCCATTTTTAGCAACCCCTCGCATCTGACGCATAAAAGATCGAGGATTATAAAAATCAGCCCCCCCTCCACCAACACGACGGGACCTTTCTCGCATCAACTTTAAGTAACTGTGGGCGATTCGCAAAATGTACTCAGGATCGGAGACACTCGCCTGCAAAAAATGATTGTATAGATCTCTAGATCGACGAAGTTTTGGGGGAATTCTTTGTTGGGTGCGCCATTCCTCGAAAGATCCCTTATCCATACCGAAACTCCATTCAGTCGCCCAAATATATCTTCGTTTAAACTCTTTGATCTCGGGGTGCTCTGGATCGCTCTGAAGCAAAGAAAAAAAAGAGGATCTAATCATTAACTTTGAGAGTCTTACGACTTCTCTCATCGCCTCAGGATCTTCCGTTAAACCTATAAAATGGGAAATGTCATGCATGCCATAATCATCTCCGCTGCTGAGGACTTGCAGACCTTGGGAATGAAACCAAATTTGTCTCTCGATCGGAATGTATTGGTTCTGTGGAATATGAAAATTGTTTCGATCAAAATCTACTCCGACATTCACAGGAAATAGGTGTAACTGTCCCCTCGCATCAGCCAATAAAATCCCCGGCTTCAGAATGTCATCTTTATTTAACCCCGCCCTCAATAAGTGCGCCATCTGATTAATTACAAAATCCACGAAACGCTGGGTAGTGATTTGGCTTTGACTGGGATCTCGTAAATTTGCTCCAAAGCTTTGCCACAAACGAGCCGCTCGGGGGTTGTTTTTATACAATCGCGCGACCACAGCTCCACTTTGCTCAGCTTTTTCGTGGATGACCTCAAAACCCGTAAGAACAACCATATCGGGTTTAGCGGGATTAAAAACAGTATCTGGAAACAACTTAAAGCATTGGGCTCCAAAGCCAGACCCGCCCCAAAACACTCCAAAGACCAGCAGTAATCTAAAAATCCTCGTCATATCTTCCACCTAATAGGCGAAAGAAATTAACTAGTTGAAATAACGCTGCACTGCAACAACTTTGCCTAGAACCTTAAAATCCTCATCCGCCTTAACCAAAATCGTCTTCATCGAGCGGTTCTTAGGAATAAGCTCCACCTGACCTGAAGCTCCTCTGGGCAATTTAATCTCCTTAACCGTGGCCTCACCTCGGTGACTCGCCACCACGATGTCGCCCGTTTTCACGCGGGCCCCACGATGAACCACAATATAGTCCTTGGGCAATATTCCCACGTCGATCATACTTTCCCCACTTACTCGCAGGGCAAAGAAGTCGTCGGGGCGACCCCCGCTCTTTAAGAGATTGGGAGAAATGGTGGTGGAACCCAAGGCCACTTCAAAGGCGTCCTGGAGGGAACCTGCGGCTACTTCTCCGATAATAGGAATGCTTAGTGAAGGACTCTGTCGGGCCCCCGTTAAGCGTAAACCCTTAGCCGTTTTTTCCAGATAACCTTTATTCACCAAGGCCTGAATTAAATCCTGCACCGTCCCCACAGCCGAAACCTTAAGAGCCTTGGCCAACTCTCGATATGACGGCATATGCTGGTCTTGAGATAATGAGTCTTGAATAAGGTCGAGGAGCTCACGCTGCCGGCTTGTAAGTATGTCCATTGATTTTCTTTCCTTGCTCGAAGTAGCCATGTCCCTTTTTTATTTCAAAATGTCCGGGGCCTGTCCATTGTAGGCGCATATCAAATCCCAATAAGACCGATTGCGACTTTTCGTGGACCCAAAGCAAATGCGTGCCGGACTTCTGCGCCGACAGCTGCCATCTGCGTCCCCATATTGCGGCGGGCTGGCTCTTCGAAAAATTTTCTAAGTTTCTGACGAGGAGGCCCGCAAAAAGCCCACTCTCTAAGAGGATATGAACCAGGTCGGGAGCTTTGGATTCATGGGCATGCATCCAAAGAGCCCTTCCACATGACATGGCTTGGCGGAAGTCACGAGAAAGGGAGGGAGGGTAGAGCAAAGACATTGCTGAGGCCTCAAAAATGAGCCATGGTCTTTGTTGAGAGGGATTTTCAGCACGCACTGCTAAATTTTCCTCAACAAAATCCAGGCCAAATGCCAAGCCACCCCAGCCGGGATGAGACAATAACTCGATCACCATATGAACGTATGGTACCTGAGTTTTTAGCCCTTGCAAAGAACTATTTTATTTTTTTTCGAAGACTGCCTTCAATTTTCCGACGCACGGAACCATTGCTTCAATGCCATGCTCAAACTGTGCGCCTGGAAGTGGACCACGAGCTGCAATTTAAATGCAGTTCGGGGCGTGATTTAGCCTTCGAAGATCACTAGGTGCTGAATTCTTATGATTCTTGGCGTCCTAAAGGGCAAAGAATCTATTCCTAATCCGTTATCTCAGCCTCGAGAACCGGCAGCCTAAATCTCTCGTTAATTAAAGCACTTAGGTTCTCTACAAGTGGGGAATTTAATCTTTCCACATTTCGAGGTCCACTTCCCGGCGCACAGTTCTATTTAAAATCATCCCAACTAGCTTCTTGAACAAGCATATATAAATCTGAGGGACTGGGCGGGAGCGCCACACCCTCCTCGTCCCGCTCAGGATACTTAGGAAATAGGAGGTAACCCGAACTGGGGCAAAACAGGGGACTGCGATCCCCTCGCTCTCCCAAGACTTCGCCCTTCACCACCGAAGTGAAGTTTTTAAGTCCCGGACGCAACTTCATTTTAAGATCAGAAAAAGTTTCTGAGTAAGAGCGATGAAAAAGTCGCAGAGGCTTTTCTTTATCCGCCTCTATTCGCAGATATTCTAAGTTTTTTGGATCAAGGAGTGAAAAAAGCTTTACCGCCTTATCTAAAATTTTAGCGCTCGCTCGATAAGCCTCTTCCGAAAACCCCCTCTCGAACGCTTCAAACGTCATGGAAGGCACGCCAAATTCCATGGCAAATTCATCGGTACCCATGTTTCCCTCAGAATAACTCCCCTGATGGGTGACCAAAACTTCGGAAGCACCCAGGGCACGAGCCCAAAGAATAGAGGGCTCATGAAAGGAAAAAACATAGAAAGGGAGTTCGGAGGGAGAAATAGTTTGGTGCAGATCTATAAAAAGATCCGCTTCTCTAAGAAGGGGCTTTAATTCTTCCGCTCGGCGCTTCTCAAAGGAATCTTTGGCCTCAGGATTAAAGACTCGGTTGAGATCCGCCTCAAAGCACCGGCGCTGAAGCTTAGCGGCCTTGGAATTTCCCAGGACTACCGTCAATTCCCCCTCGAAGGGTAAGCCTTGGACCTGCAAGTCTCTCACCCAATCCACGATGGCCGGGATGGAGCCAAACTCATCTCCGTGTACCATAAAGGCCACCAAAAGCTTTTTACCGGATTTATTTTGGAGACGAAGTGAGTGCTTGATGGGTCCGGGATTTTTAACGCAGAGTTCGTGGAACTCTAAAAGGTAGGATTCAAGATCGCGCCCACGAAAGGTCGTTTCCGCCATCTCTGCATTTTACCCGAGTCTGGGATTTTATGAAGTCGGAGGCTAGTGGCTCCCCTTCATAAATTCTTGAAGCGACAGGCTCACTTCCTCGAACCAATCCACCGAGTTCTTCGCAGCGGCCTCATCTAGTGCGAAATCAAATGATTCGCCAGCTGCGGAAATGGAAAGGAATCGGATGTTCTCTCGGTAGCCCAAGAAAATATCCTGATCAAAATATTCTAAAAATTGACCTAGAAGCTTTGGAAGGATCGCGCGCAAAACAGTGCCCTGATCCATCTTGATTCCGTATTCGGCGCTCTTAGCCAACGGCGGTTCGGTATTCACGAAATCAAAGTGCACAACTCGTCCTTCATCGTCATGAGTCAAGAAATGCTTCACGGTCTCGGCCTCCGTGGGGGGATAAACAAAGTCCACATATAATACCGCAGCAGGACTCTCCCTAAGTTCGGATCCTACTTTCGCTTCAACCAATCGCACGGAAGGAATTTCTCGAATGAGTTTGTTCAAAACTTTGAAAAAAATCTGCGCTTCTTGGCCCGATTGGATCGGAATTTTTAGCTGAGCCCGTCCAAAATGATCTCGAACATTTCTATTCGCAAAAATCTTTTCAGTTTTCACTATGGGGCGTGATGGCAGGTCCACGACAGAGCTTTCAGGGAATTTCTCAGAACATGCAGAACGGATTCCGCTCATATCTCGAAAAAAGTTCCAAAGCTCTGCCGCGAAGACGCTGCGCGCTGGCAAAAGGACCAAAAGAATAAAAGTGAAAAATTTTAGCTTCTTAGATTTCAAAACAGGGCGAAGCTAGCCACTCACGCGCACAGCGTCAACAAAAGCATGGGGACTCCCTGCGTGCGAGGGCTTGCCATATCCATACTTACGTATGGTATACTCAAATAACTATGTGGATAGCCTGTAAAACTCAAAAAGAATCAGCCCTCGACCGCTTCTTAGGCCTCTCACCTGAGGTCTACCTAGGTCCTGAGAATTTTGCCCTCATCGACTTGGGTGGAGTGGGAACTTATTGGAAGCTCCATCGCCTGGCGGCGGACTTTGCCAGCGAGAACTGGGCACACCCCCTTCTGCTTAAACTCAGTGAATTCAATAAAAAAGAAGGGCTTTCCTTTGTGCTAGCCCCCACGGCCACCTGGGCTTTTTTCGTAGGAAAAAATTTTTTCACCTCCCCCATCGATTTTTGGACCCAAACCCGCTTTGAAAAGCAGCTCCAAAATAGCTCTCTCAATTTAGCTGGAGATTTTATTCCCGACCTCCTCAGCCAAAGCCATGAGAACCTTAAAGCCCTTGAAGATTTTCGTGTGCATATGGATGAGCTGGGGTTTTCAAACTTAGGCCAGCTTTTAAACTTCACCCAAGAACACACCTTAGGCATGCGTTTTGGCCGACCCTTACAAAAACTCATGCAACGCTTGCGCGGAAAGTCGGAATTAGAATTTCTTCAGTACGAAGCTCCCCCCGTTCTCCAAGAAACTTTCTATCCCCTCATGGAGCACGAAATGGATTCCGAGAATCAGCGCCCCCTTCTGTTGCGTTTCGAAGAATTGCTCACAGACTGGGAAGAGCGACTGCGCTGCCGACAGAGCCTGCTTTGTGGACTCCATGTAGAAATTCTTTCCTATCGGCAGCACAAAAAACACATGGCCACCTTTAAGCTTCCCCGCCCCAGTCGCGATCCCCAGCTTCTATTAAAAATATTGCAGGAGAAAGTTCCCTTCGGTGACTTTGAAATTGAAAAAGTACAAATGCGCTCCCTGGGTCTGCAAAATGAACGCGATCGGCAGATGAGTCTCTTCGACCCTAAGCGCGAAGAAATCCTCGAAGACTGGAGCCTTCTTTTTGCCAAGCTCCAAACTCGGGGCGGGAGCCGGCTGGGAACCTACCAAGCCTTTCCCTCTTATTTTCCCGAGCGGGCTGTAGAATGGGTGGATTGGGAAGAAAACTTTCAGAGTGAAAGTATCCAAGAGCATCCTCCACGTCCGGAGATTATTTTACGCGAACCCAAACTTTTGCGTTCTCTCACACATGAACAAGAATTTTATTCCTTCCTCGAGAAATTTTCAGCCACCCCCACCTTGGAGCGCATTCGAGATTCCCTCAGCCTGCAGGAGCGAAGCTATGCCCGCGTAGGCAATGAGTGGGTGTTTTGGGACGCCGACCAAAAAAAACTATTTCTCCACGGTTATTTCGAAAGCACCGCATGATCGAGTGGTTAGGAACTTCTTTTTTTTCTTTCCTGGAAGGAGCCAGCTCCCCTGAAGAGATCTTTCTAGCCGCAGCGGAGCGGGGCTATGCGGGCCTCTGCCTGGCCGATCGCATGGGTATTTACGGTTGCGTGCAGGCCTTGCGGGCCTCCGATCAAATTCGCAAAGAGCTTCCCGACTTTTTTTACGCCCCCGGCATTCGCCTGCACTTCGACACGGCCGACCCCCTCTTTGTTTATCCCCTGCACAAAAAAGCCTATAGTCGACTCTGTAAGTTCCTCTCTCATTGGGCCATTGAAGGAATGGCCCTGGGTGAAAAGGGTTTAAGCCCCCTCAGTTGGCGCGATTTTAAAGCTTTTCTAAAAAAAGACGCCGTAACTCTTAGCCAAGATTTTATTTTGATTTCAGTGAGTGGGCGCTTTTATCCCTGGAGCCTAGAGGGGCAGGAACACGCCCGACTTGAGAGTCACGAACGGGGACGGGTAGGCCCCAGCTTTTCCACTCCACCCACCGAAAAAAACCAGATTCCTTTTTTTCTTTTGGAACTTGTAGACATTTGTGGGGCCGGAGCCCGCTCCGCCCTGCAACTGGCTTACCCCATTAATTTTTTGCCTGGTCTCGAACAAGTCCAAGCTTGGCTGGAAAAAACTTCCCTGACCCTAAAGATTCCTCTACTAGCCACCACCCTTCCCCTTTACACCGATAAATCCGACCAAGATCTCTGCGATTTAGTCACGGCTATCCGCCACAGAAAAACTCTCAAAGACCTGGGCTACTTTAGCCAAGCCAATGGAGAGCGCCGCTTGTTTTCACCCCAGGAGAGATTCCGCATTCAAGCCGAACTCAAAAAGCGAGTATTTTTAGTTGACCCCTTTGACCACGGACATGCCCTTAAAGAACGTCACAACTTTTCTTTGCGGGAGTTAAAGTATAGCTATCCGCAAGAAAGAATTCCTCAGGGGGAAAGCCCCAGCTCCTATCTCCGCCGACTGACTTTGGCGGGGGCCCATGAACGTTACCCTGCAGGAATTCCTGAAAGCTCCCAACAACAACTGAATGCCGAGCTCAAACTCATCGAAAAATTAAAGTTTGAAGACTATTTTTTAACTATTTTCGAGATTTTGGCTTACGCGCGTAAAGAGAAAATCCTTTTCCAGGGTCGAGGCTCGGCCGCCAACTCTGCGGTCTGTTACTGCCTTGGCATTACGGCCATCGACCCCGTGCAAATGAATCTGCTCTTTGAGCGCTTTATTTCGCAAGAACGGCACGAGCCCCCCGATATCGACGTAGATTTTGAGCACGAACGCCGCGAAGAAGTGATTCAGGAAATTTATTCCCGTTACGGGCGCCGCCACGCCGCCATGGTCGCCAGCCTCATCTGCTTTCGAGGACGCATGGCCGTGCGGGCAAGTGCCAAAGCCCTGGGTTTATCTTTAGCTACTATTAACAACTTGATTGCCTTTATGGGCCGTGAAGGGATCTCACGCCTCTTAGAACCGGAAGTCCCCGAGCCCCTCAAAGAAATTCTTCGCCAGCATAAAGTGGGGAAAAAAACCTTTGCGAGGCTTTTAGATTTTGCCCAGCGCTTGAACGGCTTCCCCCGACACTTAGGCCTGCACACCGGAGGCTTTATTTTAGCCCACCAAGCCTTAGACGAAGAGTGCATCTTAGAACCGGCACGAATGGAAAATCGCTCCGTCGTACCTTGGGATAAAAACGATGTGGATTATTTGAGCTGGATGAAGGTGGATCTTCTATCACTCGGCATGCTCACAGCTCTTCGTAAATGTTTTGACTCTATCGAAGCCGAGCATGGACGCCGCCTGAGCCTGGCCAGCATCCCGCACGACGACGCCCGCGTTTACCAAAGCATGCAGGAAGCCGACACGGTGGGAGTTTTCCAAATCGAGAGTCGGGCTCAAATGAATATGCTTCCGCGTCTTTGTCCCAGAAAATTTTACGATGTGGTGATTGAAGTGGCCATTGTCCGGCCCGGCCCCCTCCAAGGCGGAATGGTGCACCCCTATTTGCGCCGCCGCCAGGGACTGGAGCCCGTGACCTACGATCACCCCGATTTAAAACCCATCCTGGAAAAAACAATGGGCGTCCCCATTTTCCAAGAGCAAGTGATGAAAATGGCGGTAGCCGTGGCCGGCTTCACACCGGGCGAGGCCGATCAACTGCGCAAGGTGATGTCGGGGGCTTGGCGCTCCAAAAGTCAGATGTCCAAACTTAAAGACAAACTTTTTCTAGGTATGAATGCCAAGGGGATTCCCCAACAACTTACCGAACGCCTCTACAAACAGATTGAAGGCTTCGGCGAATACGGGTTTCCAGAGTCGCATGCCGCCTCCTTTGCCATTCTTACCTATGTTTCAACATGGGTGAAATTTCATTACCCGGCCGATTTTTTGTGCGGGCTCTTAAACTCCCAGCCCATGGGTTTTTACTCTCCTCGCAGCCTTATTGCCGACGCCGAGCGCCACGGGGTGCTCGTAAAGCCTATTGATATTTTATATTCGGGCTGGGATTCGCACCTTGAAGTGAATCCCCAAAATCCTGCACGACCTCATGTGAGATTAGGAATGAATTTGCTCAAAGGCTTGCATAAGAATGAAGCGCTGCAGATCCAAATTCTGCAGAAAGAGGGACTTCTCTCGCCTGAGCACGAGAAACTTCCCACCCTAGAAGAACTGCGTCGCTATGGGCTGCAGAATCACACACTGGACCTCCTTCTGCGCTGCAAGGCTCTGCGCAGCTTTACAGATTTAAATCGCTGGGAATTTTTAAAAGACCGCCAGGCCGACCTTAAACAAACGCGCCTCACGGAAATTCAAGATGAGCCACTTCCCACTTTGCCACCCAAAGATCCTTGGAAAGAAATTTTGGAAGATTATTCACGCGTAGGTTTTAGATTGGGCTCGGAAGGTCCCCACCCCGCCCTCTATGCCAAAACAAATTTTTTTCCGAAAATCCCTTGGGTCCACGCGGAAGGCCTCTACTTGCTTCCCGCGGGCCAAAAAGTTTTTATTTTGGGCTTGCTGGCCATCAAACAAAAACCGCCCACAGCTGGGGGCATGGCTTTTTTAACCCTTGAAGACGAAGCCGGCTTTGTGAACTTGGTTCTTCTCCCCGAAATTTACGAAAAATCCCGACTCACGATCCAATACGGATCCCTCCTGGCGGCAGAAGCCTTTATTGAAAAAAGTCGGCCAACAGGAACGAGCCCCAAATCTATGGCCCTGAGTTTAAAGGTGCTACGGCTTTGGAATCCCTTCACACAGGGTGAGAGCCGACTTGAAGATCGTTTCAAGCCCCGAGACTTTTATTAAAGCCGATTGCAACTTGCATTTTCGGCCCCTTCAACGTAAAAAGCCTCCTAGTTTGTGGGGCAACCCACTGACCCGGGGTGAGTCCTTAGCTCAGTCGGTAGAGCATCTCCCTTTTAAGGAGAGGGTCGACAGTTCGAGCCTGTCAGGACTCACCA
>CAYZFQ010000019.1:0-33753 GCA_964477895.1 uncultured Bacteriovoracaceae bacterium
ATTCTACCCAAAGGAGTCTTTTCCAGCTCTTCATGGAGTTTCAAGAAATCTCCGTGGAGTTGATCTAAGAAAGCCAAGCCTAGGTGACCGGCGTTGGTATGGGCCACCTTGGCTCCTAGAAATTTGCTAAATGAAGAATCCAGAGAAAGCTGCACAATTTGGCCCGGAATAAAATTTCCGCTGGCCAACTCCGAGATGTAGAGCGCCATTCCCGTTTTGGAAATATTAGCCAACTCAAAATCGCCCTTCACTTCAGAGTCAGATCGCAAATAAATTCGGTGGCTGTGTCGGGCCATGATGCGAAGGGCAGGTGCGGTACGAAGCTCGCGGCTCGTGGAAAGAAGTTTTGCAAAAAGGCCTTCTTGTTCCACCAGCTGGGAATATTTTCCTGACTCCACGATTTTTCCATCGTCCATCACATAAATTTGATCGGCATGTTCCAAGAGACGTAGTCGATGCGTCACAAGAACAATGCTTGTTTGCTTTGCAAACTTATAAAGATTTTCGATGACATGGTGTTCGTTCTCAGCATCTAGAGCACTCGTGGCTTCGTCTAAGAAAAGAATCTTTGGTTTCTTGTAAAGCTCCCGAGCGAGTGCCAGGCGTTGGCGCTGTCCACCCGAGAGAGTGAGATTACCATCCCCAACCTTGGTAGAAAGGCCTTGGGGGTAGTCTAAAAAAAATCCAGCTCCTGCGGCTCTCAGGCAGTCTTGGGCCCATTCGAGATCCATGGGCTCTGATGTCGAAAGCCCTAAGTTTTCAAGCACCGTTCCTCCGAAAATGGGAACGTCTTGGGTGACAAAGCCGATCTCATGGCGAAGGCTACTAAAAACAGCGGCGTTCTCTTTTTGGCCCCCAAAGAAAAACTCCCCATGTTCTGCGTGGTGAAGTCCCGCGAGGACATCGAGTAATGTGGACTTGCCGGACCCCGAAGGGCCTACCATGGCTACAAAAGAGCCTGCTTCAATCTTAAAGCTGACATCGCTCAACACAACTTTAGTGCCCAAGGTGGCGCTCAGATGCCGAGCCTCAAAGGGCTGTGACCAGGAGCCGTGGCAATGCAAGGGTGCGGGAACTTCTAGATCCGCCTCTAAGCTTTCTTGCTCCTGAATTAAAAAATCTAGATGACCACGGTTCAGCACAAAGTTATTCCAGATCACCTGGAGTGAATTGAGAGTTCCCATAACTCTGTAAATGATTCCTAGAGAAACTAGCGAGCCTAGCACGGCAGACCCATTAAATTTTGAATCCCAGCCGATGAGGCAAACCAAAGTTAAAACCGCAAGAGGCTGGTAAAGGCCGGCTGAGGCGGCATCGAACTTCACCATAAAATACCGCTCTTGCTTGAGGCGTGCCGCACTTGTGAGGACCCTTTCGGCAAAGGCCTTTGCCGAGGTCGAAGCCCGCAAATATTTATAGCTCGCGAGAACTTCAAAAATTTGGGCGCCCATACTTTTCTGGGTATTGGCAAATCTTTTAGCTCCTTGGGAACTGTGTTTGGAAAGTGGCTTTTGGATTAGTGCAAAAAAAATTCCAAAAAAGACCCCCGCCAATGCCAGTTTCCAGCTAAGGAACATGGCGAGTAAGGAATATGCCGCCAGGATGGCAAAGCCCCCTAAGATTTGGCAGTATTCGCTGAGCGCCTGGGTTGAGGCTTGGACCTCAACGGTAAGTAAATTTGTAAGCGCTCCACGATGGCGTAGAAGAAATTTTTCAAAGCGAAGTTTACAGACTTTTTCAAAAAGACTTATTTGAAGCTGGGCTTGAAAGTCGGCTGTCATTCGGCCCCGCGTGCGGACTTCAAAATAGCGCAGGATGCCTTTTCCGGTAAAAAACAGGAGCATAAAAACAAGGGCGGAGCTTTGAACTTGGGGGATGCCCAATAGCGAAAAAAAGAAATTTACCATTTTTCCTACGTTCGAAGCGGCCATGGATTGCGAGTCCTCGGAGCTGAGAAGTGGAAAAAACATGGCGAGTCCCAGTCCCTCAAGAAGGGCGGCCACGGCGCTCATAGCAATCAAAAGAGCCATGCGTTTTTTGCCCACAACGGAGAAGACGCGACCATAGTCCCAAAACATTTTGGCAAGGCGCGGCGCCGTTCCTAGGAGTCTCCACATATCGAAGACTTATCGGAGCTAAGGGAGAGGAGCATTAAGACTCGCTTGATGCGCAGCGCAAGTCGCTGGCTAATCTCTCAAAAAGGCCGGAAGATGAATCCTATGGGCGAAAAATCTCCCCTTCTCGTCAATGGTCGGATTCTAAATTCCAGGCTTACCGGAGTTCAGCGATACTTGAGTTCGTGTGTGGAAGGTCTAAAGCTAAACTTTGAAATGCTCAAACCCTCCGGGCCGTGGAGTCATGGAGTACGAGGGCACCTTTGGGAGCAATTTGTTTTGCCTTTTCGAAGCCGAGGGGCTCTTCTATGGAGTCCCTGCAACACGGGGCCCTGGTTTAAAAAAAACCAAGTGATCACTGTTCATGATCTCTTTACCCTCGAGCATCCGGAATGGTTTAGCAAAAGCTACGCAGGGCTTTATAAATTCCTCCTACCGAAACTCCTTCCACGAGTTCGTAAAATCATCGCCATTTCCGAGTACACCCGAAAAAAAATAATTGAACTCACAAAAACGGACCCTAGCAAAATCGTAGTTATTCCCAATGGAGTTGCGCCTAACTTCAGACCGCAGTCTCAAGAAAAAATAAATGCCCTCCGGGCAAAGCTAGGGCTTTCCCAAAAACGCTATCTCCTCTGTGTGGCCTCATTGGAACCTCGAAAAAATTTCGCCCGCCTCCTTCAAGCTTGGACCCAGGTCTTCCAGGACTTGCCCGAAGATGTTTATCTTGTGGTGGCAGGTGCTGCGGGTTCAAGCCGAGTTTTTCAGAAACTTTCATTGGATTCTATTCCCGAGCGTGTTCTCTTTGTGGGTTATGTGGGTGATGCTGAACTTCCCACTCTTTACAGCGGTGCCCTGGCATTTTTATTTCCGTCTCTGGCTGAGGGCTTTGGACTTCCTCCTTTGGAAGCTATGGCTTGCGACGTGCCGACTCTTTGCTCCAACACCACAGCTCTTCCTGAGACGGTGGGTGAGGGGGCTTATTTGGTGGACCCCCTCAAGGTCGATGAAATTTCGCAAGGCATTCGAAGGGTGGCCCTAGATCAAGATTTACGAGATTCGCTTCGAGCTAAAGCTCGCATTCAAGTTCTTCATCTCAGCTCAGCAAAAAGTGCTCAACTGACAGATGAGGTCTTCCGGCAACTTTTAGGAGACACTACCCCATGAAACTCCACTACTGGAAGGGCGCTCCCAATTTTGGAGATGCTTTAAATCCTTGGCTCTGGCCCCGCCTTTTGCCCTCGGCCTTCGATAGTGAGGGAGGGATAGACTTCATTGGTATCGGAACCTTGTTAGATGCCCACAAAGAGCAAGAATGGAAATTGCCCAAACGCGTGGTTTTTGGAAGTGGGGTAGGTTACGGCCCCATACCAAAAATAACCGAGCGCTGGAAAATTTATGCGGTGAGGGGACCTCGCTCGGCAAAGGCCCTGGGCCTCGATTTGGAAGTGGGTATCACCGATCCCGCCATTTTGCTTCGCCAGATATACAAGGCAGCACCTCTTAAAAAATATCAATATTCCTTCATGCCGCACTGGCAGAGTAATTTGCAGCCTTGGAAAGAGCTTTGCGAGGATTGCGGAATTCACTGGGTGGATCCCTTGGCTCCAGTGGAGCAGGTTCTTGAAGATTTGGCGGCGAGTGAAGTCCTTTTTGCCGAAGCCATGCACGGTGCCATTTGTGCCGATGCCTTGCGAGTGCCTTGGGTGGCCATCAGCACCAATAAAAATATTTTAGAGTTCAAGTGGCAGGATTGGACGGCTTCGCTGGGCTTGGACTATTCGCCGGAGCTTTTGCCTAGTATGGGGCTGGCGGGCTTGCGTTCCAAGGTCCAAAGATTCTTTTCCCCTCCTAATAAAAAAATAGCCCGGGCTCGAATGCTCGAGCTGAAAGACCATCATCGGCCCCAATTGAGTGCAGATAAAAATTCTCAATCTGTTGAGGAGCGCTTGTTAGATAAGCTGGAACTTTTAAAGAGAGATTTGGCTGCGGGGCATATTTAATAGAATGGCAAAAGTTGGGATAAAAATCTCCATTCTTATAAACAATTACAACTACTCCAGGTATTTGGGGGCTTGCATCGAAAGTGCTTTGGGCCAAAGCCAAAGAGCTCATGAGGTGATTGTGGTGGACGATGGGTCAACCGATTCCTCTCTCCAAATCGCCGAGACCTACCTTCCTCGCATTCACATAGTGAAAAAGAAAAATGGGGGCCAAGCGAGCGCCTATAATTCGGGCTTTGAGGCCTCCGGCGGAGATTGGATTTTATTTTTGGACGCCGACGATCTTTTGGACCCGGATTGTCTGAAAGGTCTTAGCTCCTTTTTAGCCCCTGAGTGCTCTAAGTTACAGTTTCAGCTTCGACTCATTGGTGAAAGGGGGCAGCTGCTTCGGGGGAAAGTGCCCACCGGCTGTATGAACTCCAGGTGGGCACGATCGCAAGCTCTCCTCTTCGGAGCTTACATAGGACCACCGGCATCGGGAAATATTTATTCCCGGGATTTTCTAAGTAAAATTTTGCCCGTTTCCACTCCCGAGCGTTTTCGCTATGCCGCGGACTACGTGCCCTTCATCCTGAGTCCATTCTATGGCCAAGTTAGAGATTGCTCTCAAGTTCTTGGTTCTTACCGTCGTCATCCCGGAGCTCATGCCGCCGTTCTTGGTGAAAGTCCTTCGGATATCAGCAAAGGTTGGGAGGCAGATGTTTGGAAGGAACTCGGCCTTGAGAGATTTCGGCGCCGATACTTTATGCAGGAAGCAAAGAGGCGGTGGGCCTTAAATACTTGTGGAAGATCCTCGCCTACCACAATAAAATTTTCGTTGGTTGCTTTGAGTCTGGGAGGGAGAAGATCGCAGCGGCTGAGGCGACTTCGCCGACCAGGCCATACTTTTCATCTTCTGAGGAGTGTCTTTCAATGGAAGGGTTACAATTTCCGGCAAAAGATTCTTTTCTTGCTGTGGTCCATTGGAATTTTGTATGGACCCTCCGTCTTGAAAACAAGATTTTCGGATTGGGCCTTGCTCGGCCCTAAAAGACCCCGAGTTTTTTAAGCCGAAAGTTTTAGTTTGGGGACCGAGCTTTTTTTATTTTTTCTGCGAAGAAGTTTGCGGTGCAGGCGCTTCTCACCCACTAGAACAACCCCCGCCGTTCTCACCAAAAGTTGAAGATCCAACAGAAAACTCCTTTTGCGAAGGTAGAGCCAGTCGTAGCGCCTTTTGGCCTTGCCCGAAATTGAGTTGGCTTGAGTGGCCTGCCAAAGTCCCGTCATGCCCGGGCTCAAGGCCAATAAGGCAAAGCGATTCCAAAGATCGGTACGGGAAGATTCCAAAATAATCTCATCAATGGCGTGAGGCCGAGGTCCCACCAGCGACATTTCACCTCGAAGAACGTTGAGAAGTTGGGGAAGCTCGTCCAGCTTGTAATTTCGAATGAAGGCTCCAAACGGAGTCACGCCCTGGGGGACGAGCTTTTTCATTCCGGAGAATCGCTCATGGGCCGTGGAAGTAGAACCCAAGCGCATCGAGCGGAATTTGAGGAGGCAAAAAACACTTCCGTATCGGCCCACGCGCAAGCCTCGGTGAAAGATGGGGCCTGGCGACGACAGCTTTACACCGAGAGCAAAGACTATAAACAACGGGGAAAGAAGGCATATGAGCAGCAGGCTCACAGAAAAATCAAAAAGGCGTTTCACCACCTGGTAAGACTCGTGGGCGCTAAGATCGTCTTGGATGAGGCTCTGAATAAAAAAGTATCCACTCAAATCCAAGTTCTCTTGAGATTTACTTTCCTCAGCTGTGCGCAGGCTCTTGATCCAGTTGGTATAGAAAGTCGAAGAACTTTCCTCTGAGAACTGAGAAAATTGATTTCGGTGTTTCACCTTGCGGGAGTTGAGCTGGGTAATCACCTTAAGTTTTGGCATCCTTCACCTCTATCGGCAGAAGGAGTCAAAAACTTGACGGTAATTTAGCTGGCTTGGCGTTTAAAGAGAGGAGTCGGGGGGCGGGGCAGGGCGCCGTCTGGAACCTGGCTTAAGCTGGGAGCTGGCTTCACTTCTTGCGATTCGAGGTCCCCAATGTACTGCGTATTGTAAGAGGGGGGCATTGCGGTGGGAAACCATGCGAAGGCCATAAATAGTCCCAATACAAGGGCAATCATTCCGGTAAGCGCGCTGATCAGCTTGGCCGCAGGAAAGGCCGGGTCAGATCCTGTTTTTTTTGTGAGCACGCTGAAGGGACGTACACTTCCTAATTTAATGGCATTCACGGCTGTTTCCATGTCTTTGCGCAAAAGATAAAGGGCCTCATTCCCTGCGGCCTTTTGCTTAATGACCACGTCATTGTAACCCAGTTGGGCCGCAACGGAATCGAGTTCTTTCAAGGATTTCTCAACGCTAAAAATGAGAGATTTTGTTTGCTGCTCAGAGCTTAGAAGTGAATCAATGGCGGCTTGAATCCGAGGGCCGAATTGCTGATCAAGGTCTTTGGCGATGTCGGTGGCTGCGCTTTCGGCAGCTTGAGGATCAAGACCCCACACCTCTACATTGATATAGTCGGTTCCTTTTACGGGCTCGACTGATTTTACCAGCGCCTTCGCGGGCTTCTCTCTGGAGAAGAGGATTCGTTTGAGTGTTTTTGAGGCTTCAAATTTAAAGTCGAGATAAGCCACGGCTTCTTCAGCCAAGCTTCCAGACTCCGTACTCGTGTTACCGCTTAAAAATTTGCTGACATTGATTCCTTTAACTGTTCCCGGCTGAAGAGGGGTGGACAAGTTTCCGGCACGAATAAGAATCTCATGACTGAAGTACTTGGGCTTGGACTTGAGAAAGGAATAAACTCCGGCGCCCACTCCTCCCGCAAAGAGAGTGCAAAAGCTTAGGCTGAGAGCGCCCCATTTTAGTAGTGAAAGAGTCTCCTTAGAGGCCATGTGCCCTATTCGGCATCTTGGGCCCATAACTTTAGTCTTGGGGTAGGGGTAGGCCTCGCGTTTAGAAGGCGTTTCGGTAGAAAGCGTCAATCTTTTGGCTAACTTCTGAGGAATCGAAGAGTTCCATAACTTTTTTATGATGGAGAGCCCAGTTTATTTGAGGGAGGCGCTCCAGGCTTTTGGTGATGGCGAGATTTAGAGAGGAAATGGAATCTAAGTCGAAAGACTCAGCAGCGAGTTCCGGATAGCGTTTGAGGTCTCCCACGCCGATAGCACGACTATAAACAACGGGACGGTTCATCATGAGCGCTTCACAGGCCACCAGGCCGAAGGCCTCATAGCGAGTCGACATTATAAAAATATCGATTTCCTCAAAAAATTTTTGGGGCTGCTGAATCCGAGATACAAAGCGAAATCGTCCGCTGCTTTCCAACTCTGAGAAAAGGGGCTTGAGCTCGGACTCTAAACTTCCGTATCCCCCAGCTAAAATGTGCACCTCAGGTCGGTCCTCAAGCAGTTTTTTAAAATAAGGGAAAATAATCTCAGGGGCTTTTTGATATTCCAGTCTTCCCATCCAACCCAGTATGAGTGCGTGTTCAGGGAAGCCGGAACATCGAGAATATCCACCACGAGGCTCCAAGCTTTGGCGGCGAGATTGGAATTTCGCGCTACGGATGGGCAAGTAAGATACCATTGACGGAACTTGAGTGCCGAGAGCTTTTTTTGAGTAGTCGTCTTCCTCGAAGGAAATATGAATTTTAGGACATTGGTTGGCCAATAGTTTTTCAATACTGGTGAAGAAGAAGTTTTTAAGAAAGTTTTGCTGAGAAAACCCATAATAAGCATGGGGGGAGTAGAAAAGTTTTAATTTTCTAAAAAAGGGCTTCAGGAGTCGGGTGAGGGCCCCGGCTTTAGAGCTATGGGCATGCACAATGTCGAAGCGAGGTTCTTTGAATAATAAAAATAACTGTGACAGTGCAAAAAGGTCACGGCACTGAGGGGCGGGGCCAACCCTTAAGTCAAAACTTTCTCCACCCCGAGATTCTACAAGTTTCAAAAACTCAAGAGCTTCGGGCGCCATCCTTCGGGAGCTGTAAACAAGGCTGACTCGGTGTCCCTGGGCCCACTGCTCTCGAATAAGTTCCTGAAGAAAAACCCAAACACCTCCATCGAGGGGTTCGGTAACATGCAAAATATGAAGGGGAGGTTTCTTCGGCATCGCAGGGGTCATCTTCCGAGTCTTCGTCCATAATTTTCCAGTTTAGAAAGCCAAAGAACGCTCACGATCATCACGACAGGAACAAAGGCGCGCCCTTCAAATAAATAAGGGTAACGAAAGATCTCAAGGATGGACACCATAAAGATGGGATAGAGCGCGTATCCTAAACCCTGGCCTTTTTTCCATCCGGCATAGGTCACCCCATAAAGGGCGCCGAGTATCCAGGGGGCCAGGAGGGCGGCCCATCCCCAGTCGCAAAAATAAACAAAAATTCCAGAAGGGCTGTTGTACTCCGGATCGGCGTGAAGGCTGATAAAACTTTGAAAGACTTCAACGGACTTGCCTTGGGGGTCGAGAAATTTCTCGAGAATCGGAAAATTATACAACCACTTAAAGGTGTAGTCGCCGCGTAGATTTCCCCAGTTTCCCGTTTCTAGGAGTCCTGCTCCATTATTGAGAGCCGTGGTGTAATAGAGACTGAGTCGCTCCAAGGCGAATTCGTAGATGCTGTCGTAAATGTGCTGATAGCGAAGAATCCAACTTCGGTTAAATTCGGCGGCCACAAAGAAGATGTAAAAAATGACTAAGCCAAGAAAGGGGCCCAAGGTAAAAAACCTTCTCAGGAGAGGGTTTCGAATGGAAGTGTGGGAAAGGCGCATGAGTAAGTAGGGAATGAGAACTTCAATAAGGGCCACTCGTTCGGCAAGCAAGAAGGCTCGTAAAGTCGTGAGCACAAAAAGAAGGGCAAGATAAAGGCGGTAGCGAGCGGCTGGCGGATTCTTGCCGCGAAAGATAAATCCGTACATCACGACATAGGCGATACCGACTTGAGTAAGTGTAGACACGCCCGGTATTTGGCCTTTGGCAGCTTTCAAATCATAAATACCCACCTGGCCTTTTAAGAGGCCCAAAATCAGTCCGGGATTAGTGAGGAAAGGAAGAAACATCATCAAGTATCCGAGGAGGCAAAAGGCAAAAAAAACATCAAGGTAGAGGGGACGCACGTCGATCCGTTGGGGGAGGGAATTTCGATTTCCGTGGCTGACCCACCAAGAAGCAAGTCCGAGACTCAAGAGGAAGTAACAGCCTAGAAAAAAATAAAATAGATTGAAGTAAACGCGGCCAATCTCTTTGGGGCCATCAAGAAGCACGTAGGAAAAGCAAAGATAGAGCGGAAAAATAAAAAAAAGCAGGAGGGAGTGGGGGCGTTCCCACCAAAAGCCGTCTCTTTTCATGGGTCGACCGACAGCGGAAGGTCCTTCCCTGTGAGAGTGTAAAGACTCATCAGATCTTTGTTGTGTTGGGCCACGTTTCTTTGTTCGGCAAGTTCTACGGAGAGAAGGTCCATGAGAGAGCTCACGGCTGTTTCAGCATTGGTGGCTCCTGCGGGAAAGAGACGTTTTTCAAGGTCCCACTTTCGTTTGGCAAAGTCTTTGAGCTGAGCACTCCGTTCAAAAAACTCGACGTTGGATTTGATGCGATTCACGCGAAGGGCCACGGTCTCGGAAAGCTCACGATCTTGGATGTGTTTGGCTGTCCGGGCCTGCGATCTTTCTTCCGCGATCTCTCGGCGAATAGGCTGTAGCATGAGCGGAAGGTCGAAAATGGGTAAATTGAGGCGTAGGGTAACTCCTAAATAGCGGCTTCGAGTGTCCTTTTCGAAAAATCTTGCCGTATTGGGAGTGCTCCACCCGTAGTCGCCTTCGAGGATTACGGACGGCAGTTGGTTTGATAGATTTATGCCAAGTTTAGAATCTAGTTGCTTTTCTTTCTCCGAATATTTTTTGAGCTCTAAGGAGTTTTCGCGAGCGACCAAAATGGTTTCGGCAGCACTTTGGGGCCAGCTTCGTGCCAAAAGTCGAGAGGGATCATCTGAGGCTACAAAACGCACGGCTTCGCTGGCGCCTAAAAGCTCGCGAATTTTGCTGCGAATTTCGTCTTCGTCGGTGCGCGAGAGAATGGCAAGGTTTTTTAAATGGGCCACCGCGATTTGCAAGCGCAGTTTCTCTTTTAGGCTCATAGCCTTGGCCTTGAAAAGTTTTTCACTTCGAGCAAAAAGATTTTCGACTTGTTCCAAGGAAGTCTGGAGTTTTCCGCGACGAAATTGCTCGGAGACCAAGTCAAAATAGGCGTCGATGAGTTGAAGGCGTAGGGTTTTTTGAGCTGAGCCCAAAGAAAGCAAGGATTCTCGGTGCAGGGATTTTTGCAGTGAAATAGAATTCCAGCTTCGACCTCCATCATAAACACTCACTCGACCCACCAGGGCTAGTTTTTCGGAACGATCTCCAAGGTAGTATCCATTCTCAATGGCAAAGTCTGGGAGATAGGGATCGTAGGAGCGAGTCACGAGGGCAGATTGTTTTCGAGTTTCTGCCCGAGCGATGTCGAGGTTTGGGGCCTGTTCAAGAAGGCCTAAGGCCGTTTTGAGAGAAAGGCGAGGGGGAATACTTTGGGGGCTGGCAAGAGCAAGCGGGGAACAAAATAAGATGAGAAAAATTTGGAGATGAAATTTAAGAGGTTGGTGATGAGTCATGCCCTCCACTCATTCTATAGTGAGTTGGTCGGACTATATATGGATGCCACAATATTGACGGCGCAGAGATAAAGAAAATGAAAAAAGGCGCCAAAGTTATAACTTTAGCGCCCTCTTAGGCCTGCCACGTTCCATCAAAGATGCTTCCGTTTGAGAAGCGTCTTAGGTATTCTACGATCACATCGTCTCCAACGAGCTGAAGCTCGTAATCTTGGAAACCGGTGAGGGCCTTAAGCTCCATCAGGGCGGAGTCGCTCAAGGGCCTGCGTGCCACGAGGCACAGCTTATCTTTCTTGATAGCGATGGGAAGAATACGAAGTTTCTCCAGGACGTCGACAGGCAAGATGTCTCTGATATTCGGATGAAAGCTCAGAGATGATGCCATAGCTGCCTCCACTTCGTTTACGTTCCACTTCTACTTCAACTTACATGAACTCTACCCTCAACCCTTCGGCAGTTCTTAGCTAAACTTAAGTTAAAGATATTTCTCATTATTTGGAGACTTTGGCGCCACCTGGTCAAGAGTGTTCGCAAAGCTTTCACGCACGGCATTAAGTACTGAATATTGAGTGCTTAAAGTCGTCATTCTCCTGTCGCTCGGGTGTTCAAACATTTGCCTCTCGATGCGGCACAAAAACCACGAAATGAGCTAAAAGAAGGGGTCTCATGGAGAGTAAGTTTCAATTGGTCACCGACTTCAAGCCCTCCGGTGATCAGCCTCAGGCCATTAAGGAATTGGTACAGGGCCTCAAAGAAAAGCGACGGCACCAAACTCTCTTAGGCGTCACGGGATCGGGCAAGACTTTTACCATGGCCAATGTGATTCAGGCCGTGAACAAGCCGACTTTGGTTATGGCGCCCAACAAAACTTTAGCAGCCCAACTGTATTCAGAGTTCAAAGGCCTTTTTCCTCATAATGCTGTCGAATATTTTGTTTCTTACTACGACTATTATCAACCGGAAGCCTACATAGCGGCCTCCGATACTTATATAGAAAAAGATTCGGCCATCAATGAGGAGATCGACAAACTTCGGCACTCCGCCACCCGCTCTCTGCTTGAACGCCAAGATGTTTTGATTGTGGCCAGTGTTTCCTGCATTTATGGATTGGGTTCCCCCGAATCTTATCTGGAAATGATGCATTTTATAAAATCCGGGGACAAAGTTCGACGCGATGATCTTTTGCGCAAACTTGTGGAAATGAGCTACACCCGAAATGACTTGGATTTTCACCGCGGCACCTTCCGGGTGCGTGGAGATACCGTGGATATTTTCCCGGCCTACGAAACCCTTCGTGCCGTGCGGGTAGAGTTTTTTGGCAACCAAATCGAAGCCGTTTATGAGCTCGATCCCTTGCGTGGCACCCGCAACCAAAAGGTCAAGCAAGTGGCTCTTTATCCGGCCTCCCACTATGTGACGGGTGGGGAGCAAAAGAAAAAAGCCATCACGGCCATTCGGGAAGAACTGCGTTTGCGGCTGGCCGAATTAAAATCTTTGGGCAAATTAGTGGAGGCCCAACGTCTTGAGACTCGCACCATGTTTGATTTAGAGATGATGCAAGAGGTGGGCTACTGCCCTGGGGTTGAAAACTATTCGCAGCATATGACGGGTCGTCCTCCCGGCGCTCCCCCTCCCACGCTTTTGGAATATATGCCCCAGGATGACTGGCTTTTGGTAGTCGACGAAAGTCACGTCACAATTCCGCAAATTGGCGGCATGTACCGCGGCGACCGCATGCGCAAGATGAGCTTAGTGGAGCATGGCTTTCGATTGCCCTCGGCCCTCGATAACCGCCCCCTCCAGTTTGACGAGTTTCAGGCCATTGTTAAAGAGGCGGTTTACGTGAGCGCCACTCCGGCCGCCTATGAATTGCAAATGTCTGAGGGAAAAATTGTAGAGCAAATCATCCGCCCCACAGGACTCATTGACCCTATTATTCATATTCGTCCCGCTACCAACCAGGTCCAAGACTTGCTTAAGGAGTCGCAAAAAGTTGTGAAGGGTGGGGCTCGGGTCCTCATCACCACTCTCACCAAGAAAATGGCCGAAGACCTCACCGATTACTTTAAGAATCAGGGCATGAAGGTGCGCTACTTGCACTCGGATGTAGAAACCTTAGAGCGCATCGAAATTTTGCGGGATTTGAGGGCAGGTAAGTTTGACGTGTTGGTGGGGATTAACTTGTTGCGTGAAGGACTTGACCTCCCCGAGGTGGCGCTGGTGGCTATTTTAGATGCCGATAAAGAAGGTTTTCTGCGTTCTCGCACCTCTCTTATTCAAACCTTTGGCCGGGCGGCCCGTAACTCCCAAGGCTATGTTATTTGTTATGCCGATACCATCACACGTAGTCTTAAAGAGGCTATGGATGAAAGCGATCGGCGTCGCACCATCCAAATAGCTTATAATAAGAAGCACGGCATCACGCCCACGACAGTCATCAAGTCCCACGCGAACCTCGTGACGGAGCGTCTCAATGAGAATGAAGCTCGCGAGGCCAAAGACATATTTGGGGCTCAAAAAATTTCTGCCGCCGATTACGTTGACATTACGTCAGATATTTTTGATGACAGTGGCAAATCTTTTAAAGCAGACGAGCTCCCCAGCCTGATTTCGCACGTGGAAGCGGAGATGAAGCAGGCGGCCCGAGAGCTCGACTTTGAAAGAGCCGCTCAGCTTCGCGATAAGCTTTTGCGTTACAAGGAGATGGAACTCAAATGGAAGGACCTTTTTTCAAAAATCGGATCATGACCGCAGGACCTACGCCGGTGCCGGAATTTGTTTTGTCGGCTATGAGCACTTCGGTTTTTTACCACCGCAGTCCCGCCTTTTCGGCCGTCATGGAGGAAGTGCGCTCCCTCTTGCCTAAGGTTTTTGGCACCAAGCAAGACGTTTTGCTTTTCGGAGGCACCGGGACCCTGGCCATGGAAGGCGCCATCGCCAACTTTTTCAATCCAGGCGATGAAGTGATCAATGTGAACGCGGGGAAATTTGGCGAGCGCTGGGGCCAGCAGGCCAAAATTTATGGACTTAAAGTTCATGAGATCAAAGTGAAGTGGGGCGAGGCCGTGCTTTTTTCCGACGTGGAAAAGTTGGTGCAGGCCAATCCTCAGGTCCGAGGAATTTTGGTGCACGCCAGCGAAACCTCCACGGGTGTGCGTCACGACGTCAAGTCGATTGCCGCTTTGGCTAAAAAGCAAAAAGATTGTTTGTGTCTTGTGGATGCCGTCACGGCTTTGGGCGTTTCGGCTGTGCCCATGGATGCTTGGGGTATTGATGTGGTGGTGGGGGGCTCTCAAAAGGGTTTTATGCTACCCCCGGGCTTGTCGTTTGGAGCCGCAAGTGAGCGGGCGTGGGCCCGATGTGCGGAGGTAAAAAACGTTCGCTATTATTTAGATTGGCGCAAAGAACGCAAGGCCAATGCCGAAAATTCGGGTGCCTTCACATCAGTTGTTACTCTCATTGGGGGATTGCGCGAAGTGCTGCGCTACTTTGACAAAGTGGGATTAGAAAATATTTACAAACGTTCTTGGCAATACACGAAAGCTTCCCGTGAGGCGGGGGCCGCTATGGGTTTTGAGCCTTTGGTTAAGAAATTCGAGCACGCCTCAGCCGCTTGTACTCCACTTATTGCCGAAGGTTCTTATACCGGAAAAATGCGAGACCGCTTCGGCCTGACCGTGAGTGGAGGCCAGGATGATCTCAAGGGAAAAATTGTGCGCATTGGCCACATCGGTTTTATGGACGGCTGGGATGTGCTCACTCAATTGATTGCTCTCGGCAAGGTGGGTTCAGACCTTGGCAAGAGTGTGGATATGGATAAGGGACTGCAGGCTTTTTGGAAGGTGATGGATTCTAAGGAAGACTTCACCCCAGCTGATCTGCGGGCCTAAGGAAAATTAAATGAGCAAGTTAGTTGTTGTAGCCACCGATGGTTTCGATAAAGAAGCGGAAGCGGAGTTGAAGAAAAACCCCGCGATTGAAGTGAAGGTTTACAAGGGGGTTCCCGCCCCCGAGTTGCAGGCCGCGGCCGTGGAAGCGGATGTTTTAATTATTCGCTCCGCCACGAATTTAGATCGCAAGGCGCTCCAGACCCTGCCCAAACTTAAGGGCGTGCTTCGCGCGGGCGTGGGGATTGATAATATCGATCTTAAGGCGAGCGAAGAGTTGGGCATTTTTGTTTGGAATGCGCCGAGTGGAAATTTTCAGGCCACTGCGGAACTGGCATTGGGACTTCTCTTTGCAGTGGCGCGCAAAATTCCTTATGCCGATGGGCAGTCTAAAAATGCGTCTTGGTCCAAAAAAGAAATCGGAACTTCGGGTCGCCAACTTTCCGGATCTCGACTGGGAATTTTTGGAGCTGGGAATATCGGGATGCGGGTGGCAAAAATGGCCCGCGCCCTCGGAATGCATGTGCAAATTTGTGATCCCCTTTACTTGGGATCGGCAGATTTTAAAAAAGTAGATTTTGACGAGCTGCTTTCCACGAGTGATTTTATCACTATTCACGCCCCCTTCTTGCCCTCCACAAAACATGCCTTCACTTTGGAAACTTTTAAAAAGATGAAGCCCTCCGCCCTATTGGTGCATGCCGCTCGGGGGGGGATTGTCAAAGACATGGATCTTTTAGAGGCGCTCAAACAAAATTTGATTTCGGGTGCGGCCTTAGATGTTTTTGAAAAAGAACCCTTTGATGCGACGTATTCCGAGCTACTGAAAAACCCTAAGGTCGTGGCCACTCCTCATATTGGGGCCTCCACCTTAGAGTCCCAGCGCTTGGTGGGACTGGAAAGTGCCGAGAAAATTTTAAAAGTCGCGGCTTCGTTGGAAAAAAATGGAAAGGCTCCTAGGGCCCTTAACAATCCTCAGAATCCGCGCTTTCACTTGGACTTTGAAAACGCGTGAGTAAAAAGGCTCCCAATTTTAAGCGCCAGGCCCTCATTGCCGAGCGCTTGCGCTTTGAGACCTTACGAAAAAAAAGGGGTGATCAGAAGGGCAATCTTCCCCTCTTTGCCGCGGGAGTGGCTCATGAGTTCAATAATATCTTAGGCGCAGCCGATGGGCACGCGGAGTGGGGGCTAGATAGCGGGAAGCCCGAAGACATGCGTCGAGCCCTAGAGACAGTGAGGTTGGCCTGCCGCCGCTCCTCGCAGATCACTCGTGCCCTCCAAAGTTTGTTCCAACCCTTTGAAGAAAAGGTTCGGATTTTTTCTCTTAAGCGCATCGCAAGTGATCTTGAGAAACTTTTCAACGCTGAGCTTCACAAGGAGAATGTTGGGCTGGAGATTCAGGTAGGCGATGAAAAAATTTACGGAGACTCAGGGCGCATTTTTGAAATTTTTGTGAATTTGATGAGGAACTCTTTGAGTGCTCTTGGCCCTTTTAAGATGAGTGAAAAAAAGCAAATTAAAATTCAGACCCAAGTTTCGGGAAAGAAGCTAAAAATATTTTTTAGTGACAATGGTCCGGGTATTCCCGAAAATTATTTGGACGAAATTTTTGAACCATTTTTCACAACCAAAGGGGCCATGGCCCATGTGAGTTCACAGGCGGTAGGGGGGAGCCCGGCGTCTACGAGCGAAGGCAGCGGACTGGGGCTATTTTTATGCCGGCAGATTGCAGGAGAGCATGGGGGGAGCCTTAGGGCCTTGCCCGTGGCCAAAGGAGCTCGATTTGAGCTGCTTCTGCCCTTGCAGGCCTAGTGCGACGCATCAAAAATAGGCCTTATCTTTTCTCGGTATTCTGCCGAAAAACCCTACGAATGTCTGAGAAGAAAAAACCGCCAGATTCGGATGATGTCGACCTGCCAAAGGTTGATACCCAAAGTTTCCTGGATCAGGAAATATCGTCCATCCATTTGCCGCCGCCGTCCACGGCTGGCTTCGACGTGGTTTTATCCAATGAACCTTCAGTCAAGGTGCTCGCCGAGGTTTCGGAAAACCCTGAACTTTCTTTAGAATTGGAATCCACACCTCCATTGCCCTCAATGCAGGGTGAAGCGCCGGTCCAAAGCCCTGATCTTCAGTCGGCGGATGACTTTGCTCCAAGCCCCGAGCCCAGCGTGCTTTCCGCTGAGGATCCTTTTGCTGAAGATCCCTTTGCTGAGTTGGCTCCTGTCGAAGCGCAGTC
Organism: uncultured Bacteriovoracaceae bacterium; assembly: GCA_964477895.1. GTDB lineage: Bacteria > Bdellovibrionota > UBA2428 > UBA2428 > UBA2428 > CAYZFQ01. The sequence continues at coordinate 16,917 of CAYZFQ010000019.1, forward strand.
GCCGAAAGAGCAAGTCGCAAATGAAGAGGCCGCTATCGAGGGCCTTTCTTTGAGTGTGGACGATTCTCCAGCAGCCCCTGATCTTGAGGCTCCTGCGAAAGAGGATTCCTGGGGAGTTCAGGGGACCGCCTTGGAGGTCTCTGCTTCCAATTTAGGTCAGGCCCCGGTGGGCGATATCAACTTAAATTCTTCAGAACATGAAGTCGACCTGCCCTCGCATAATGAATCTAAGTCGCCTGAGGACCTCAGTGTCTTAAAGCGCTATTCCTCCCTCAAAGAACGAGAAGCTCGTGAGAAAGAAACAGCTGTTCAAGTTCTTAAAAAGCAAATGGAGCAGATTGAGTTTCGTTTGCAAAAAAGCGAAACCGAACGTCGTCGATTGACGATGAAACTCCAGGAAATAGAATCTTCTTACAAAGCTATTGAAGAAGGCCGCCAGCAAGATAAGCACCATATTTCCAAGATGGGTGATGCCCAGCAGGAAGAGCTTCGTGCCTTGCAGCTGCGCTTAGACAACGCTCAGTTTCAAGCCTCCAAAGCTGAGAAAAAATTGGAAGAGTTTCGTGAACGAGTGCGTAACGACATTCAAAAAATTCGGGTTCGGGAGCGAGAGCTCGCCAATCGCTTAGAACTTCAAAAACGCGACGCCGAGGCCCTCCTCGCCGCGAAAGACGAAAGACTTTTGCAGCAAAAACGCGAGATTGATCGCCTGGAATTTGAGATGGAAACCTTGCAAGACCGTTTGATTGAGGAAACCAACAAAGCCGAAGACCGAAGTCAGCGTTTAACAAGGGCCATGCAAAGTCTGCGCTTGGCCGAAGGACTTTTGGCGGGAATCCAAGAGGAAGTGCTCCCCAATATCGGAGATGGCGAAGGGGAGGCCGCATAGTGAGGCGACCTCAGTGGCTCCAAAGTTTGGCAGCCGAAAACAAAGAACTTAAAGAAGAATTGGCGCGGGTGAAGTCGGAACTTCATCGCGATGATCTGACGGGATTGCAAAATGCACGCAGTCTGCGCCTGCACATGGAACAGGCTTTGCGCTCTGCACAGATGCGCGGTGAGGAACCGGCTCTTGTGTTTATTGATATCGATTTCTTTAAAGAAGTGAACGAAGAGCATGGCCATTTGGCAGCCGGAGAAATTCTAAGCCAAGTGGGATGTCGTATTGCCTCGCATATTCGGGCTGAAGACTTGGCCTTTCGTTATGGGGGAGATGAATTTGTGGTCTTAGTGAGCGGAGGCCAAGAAGGGGCCCTTCAAGCCGGCGAGCGACTCCGCCACGCTTTAGCAGAGAAGCCCTTCCAGGCCAGCGGACTCAAGGGAAGGGCCGACGTTTATTTGACAGCAAGTATCGGAGTTAAGGTGCTCAAAGAAGGCGAAGACGTGAATAAAGCGCTTGAGGAAGCCGATCGGGCCATGTTTCAGGCCAAACGAAAATCGCGTAACACTGTTGTCGCAGCCTAAGCAAGAATCTAAACTAAGACTTCGTGGCGAAGTATAAAATTGTTGTGTCTGACCTGCATTTGGGCAGAGGCAAAATTTTAGCGGACGGGTCCATCAACATTCTCGAAGATTTCATGGCCGACCGCCAGTGGGGCGAGTTCCTAGATTTTTATACGAGCGGACCCTTTTATGATGCCGAAGTGGAACTCATATTAAATGGAGATATTCTCAACACGATCCAGGTGGATTACCGGGGTTACTACAGCCCTATTCTCACTGAGTCCATCGCGGTAGAGAAAGTGTCGTCAGTGATTAAGGGCCACTCCAAATTTTTTGAGTCGCTGAAAAAATTTGCGTCTACTCCTCGGAAGAGCGTGACCTATATCGTGGGCAATCACGACGTGGAGATGATTTGGGACGAGTGCAAACGAGTTTTTCAAGAAGCCGTGGGCGCTCCGGTTTTGTTTAAGAATTTTATTTATTCAGTGGATGGCATTCACTACGAACATGGCCAGCAATACGAAGCCGTGAATGCCTTAAATCCTAAAAAGATTTTCATTTCTAAGGGACTCAAGGAGCCTATCCTCAATTTACCTTGGGGCTCCCACTTTGTGATCAATTTTATAATTCCCATGAAAATGGAACGCCCTGCCATTGATAAGGTGCGCCCCTGGCCCGCCTTCGTGCGCTGGTCGATGCTCAACGACTTCAAGTGGTTTGCGAAAACCCTGGTGCGCGCGGCCCTTTACTTCTTTGCCACCCGCTTTTCGCGCTCACTTTACCGCACGAACAACCTGGTAACGACGCTTAAGATTTTAAAGGAAATCACTGTTTATCCGAGCTTTATCAAAGCCGCAGAGCGCATTTTAGACCAAAACCCCGAGATCCATACCGTGGTTATGGGTCACACACATAACGCCACCTATAAGCAGTTTGGCGACGGGAGGGAGTATTTTAACTCCGGAACCTGGACCGAAGTAACTAGTTTGGACCTTATGAACTTCGGCAAGGGCACGCGTTACACCTATATTTTGGTAGATTACTCAAAAAGTCCGACAAGACCACATGCCTACTTGAAAGAGTGGAAGGGAAGATGGCATGAAGAGGTGGATGTCTACGTCGGCTAAGTCCCCTTCTAACCCTTCCCCTAAAATTATATTCATAACCGGAGGAGTCATCTCCAGCCTCGGCAAGGGTCTCTCTGGGGCTTCCATTGCTTTGCTATTAAAACGTCGCGGCTTAGAGATTCGCCAATTAAAGATGGATCCCTATATCAACGTGGATCCAGGGACCATGTCGCCTTTTCAGCATGGAGAGGTTTTTGTCACCGAGGACGGGGCCGAAACCGATTTGGACCTAGGTCACTACGAAAGATTTTCCGATCAGAACGTGGCTCGTAAGCACAATATTACTACCGGTCAAATCTATGAGCGCGTGATTGCCAAAGAACGTCGCGGCGATTACCTCGGCGGAACCGTGCAAGTGATTCCGCATATCACGAATGAAATTAAATCCCATATTTTGGATGTGGCTTCCGAGGCCGATGTGACTTTGGTGGAAATCGGCGGCACAGTAGGCGACATCGAGTCGCTCCCCTTTTTGGAAGCCGCAAGACAGATGCGCTTTGATTTGGGTGATGAAAACGTTTGTTACCTGCATTTAACGTTGGTTCCTTACATCGAAACAGCCGGCGAGCTCAAAACTAAGCCCACCCAACACAGTGTGCAGGAACTGCGCCGTATTGGTATTCAGCCCGACATTTTAGTGTGTCGGGTGGATCGAACTCTGCCGCCAGATTTGAAGGCGAAGATTGGATTGTTTGCCAATGTGTCCCAAGACAATGTGATCTCGGCCAAAGATGTGGACAATATTTATAAGCTGCCATTGCTCTTTCACCACGAAGGCTTGGATGCACGGATTTGCCGAAGGCTTAAGATCAAGGCACCAGAACCTGATTTGAAATCTTGGGATCAGTTTATCGATCGGCTCACGCACCCTTCCAAAACTTTGCGCATCGGCATTGTGGGAAAATATGTGGAGCTTAAAGAAAGTTACAAGTCATTAAATGAAGCTCTGGTGCACGCGAGTGCGGCCAACAATGCTTCGCTCACTCTCGACTACATTGATTCTGAGCAGCTTGAGAGCGATGCGTTTAAGCCGATTGATCGCCGGCATGATTTGCTGGCCCAGTGTGATGGAATTCTAGTTCCGGGGGGCTTTGGTCTACGGGGCGTGGAAGGAAAAATTCGCGCCATTGAATTTGCCCGCGTTAAGCAGGTTCCCTACTTTGGTATTTGCTTAGGGATGCAGCTGATGGCCGTGGAGTTTGCCCGCCACAAATTAGGTATGAAACACGCACACTCCGGAGAATTCGTAGCCCATCCCTTCAAGCGCAAAGATTTGGTGATTAACTTTATGCGAGGTCAGTATTCGGCTGAAAAAGGCGGGACGATGCGCTTAGGTTCCTATGACTGCAAATTGAAGAAGGGCTCATTGGCTCATAAGGCTTATAAGTCTTTGCAAATCACGGAGCGCCACCGCCACCGTTTGGAATTCCAAAATTCCTTTAAGCGAGCTTTTGAAGCTAAGGGAATGAGTATTACCGGGATCACGCCGAAGTTAAATTTAGCTGAGATTTTGGAACTTAAAGATCATCCCTGGTTTTTAGGCTGCCAGTTTCATCCGGAATTTAAGAGTCGACCTGAGAAATCACATCCGCTCTTTAAGGCCTTTATTGGGGCTTCGCTGAAGGATTAGTCGGTGTTGGGGGCGGGTGGAATTCGTGGCCTATTTTAGTTCTCGCGCTTCCAAAAAGCCCCGACTCTTTCATGAAAACTAGCTAAAAAAGTTTTGCATGGGGGATTAAGATATCGGCTAAAAAACTTCGAATAATCATGAGGAACATAATAACTTTCGGGGTCGTGAAAGAGCTGTTTTGGCATGGTTTTGGGATCGAAATTGCGTAACAGTGGCTCAACGATGGGTTGAATTCTATCGGGCGAGTCGGTGGCCCACTCTAGCGCCTGCGGATTCAGCATCGCCCATTCCTGCCAAATTATTTTTTTTCCGCGCAAACGAATGTGCAGCACAAAGTCGGTAGCGGGCGCAAGCGGTGTGTCGTTGTTCACCCACCCGTCGGGATCGGAAACATAAACTCCAAAGGTGGCGTCGACTTTGGGTTTTAATAGAACCAAGGTTGAGGTACGGCCCTCATACTCTGTCGCGTACCTTTCGTGGTCACCTAAGCCCATGCCAGTTACGGGATGACTCCAGGCGTAGATCGCAGATACCGCTCCCTTGGGAAGAAAGGAGTTAAAGATAGCATTGTTAAATTTGGGCATAACTATCTGGCTATGCTGGTCGAGAGGGATTTCGCGATGCACGCGAACCCAATGGAAGAGGTACTGAGGCCTGATGCTTTGATGGATAAGTTCTAAAACTTCAGGATTTTTGAGCAGGTCAGGTTTGAAGGCGTGAACTTCCGAAATGAATTCTGGAAAAGCTTCGGAAAAGCATGGCCTTCCCAACAGCCCAAGCAAAAGTAAAAATCGTGCCTTCACAGCTATTGGTATCGGTTTTTTAATTGGTCTTCCTGAGTATGAGTATTTTGACGTTTTGGGCTTGGCTGAAGGAGTAGAATTGCTTACCGGGTACCCTTGCCTGTGAAATTCATCCTGCCGTGTGACTTTTTTGACGCTTTTACTCTAAGGCCGATCAGAAAGAATCCCGATAATTCATAAGTGAGAATCCTAGTTATTTTTCTCTTTTTATGGACGATCAACGTCTGTAAGGGGAGTGGCCCCACTCTAAAAACCAAGAGCTGTCTGGCGCTTGCCGAATTTATACGCTCCCAAGACGAATTAGGTCTTGGCGATATTCAAGAAACTTTAACTGCTGTTAAAAGAATAAAAACATGGATTAGTCCGATGACAAGCCCCGCATACGAACCAGTATTTGTTAGCTCCGATAGTAGTTATGCTAATCAGCGCAAGGCGGCTTCGCGGTTGAGGGGAATTGAAGTTTTTTCGCTAAAGATGGGGGAAGGAAATGATAGTCTCCATGAAGAAAACGCGACTATGGCTATAAGCATTGAGGGAGTGGATGGAATAGAGACTTTTTTTGCTGAGCTGCAAAGTGCCCACTGGCCGAGTCACAGCTATCCCGTCGGAATATTGTTGAATGCGAGTGAAGCAGTGACTGTTGGAGCGATGGGTTATGAGATTATGCCTCACAGTCCTACTGGACAACTTCTCTCTACTATATCTGCTGGAGCTTGGTTCGTGGCTAGAGAGCTAAAGCAATTTGATTTTAAATACCCAAAATTCGAAAAATTTGTTACCCAAAATTTGCAGATGTCCTATGAGTCATCGGACGTTGTTTGGGCGCTTTATGGGCAGCAGCTTAAGCTAAATAAGCACGAAAAAAATATTCGCATGAAAACGGAACCAGATCTAACCAATCAGTATAAGCACTGGACCACCGCCGATGGCGCAAATCGGGATAGTATTTCGATGGCATTAATAGATCGTGTGATCGATGATAAAGTTAATACCATTTACGTGGACCTATTATTTTCAGCTTCCGCAGGAACTCCTAGACTCGATTTGATTCTACGCACGACTCCACTCCCTCCAAAGCCCGGTAAACGCAAAAAATCGCTTTATGAGGAGCTCAAAGAACTTCTTAGCAGGCCAGCCCTGTCACCCAGTAAAGTGCCTAGCCATTAGCGCTCTCCATTCGTTGAAGCTCCAAAAAATAATCCGGGTGAGGAGACTCACTTTCTCCTCGCTGAGAAGATTTAAATTCTTGAAATCCCCACTCTCGCAGCTGAGTTCCCAAACGTCGGGGAACGCTTTCAAGAACTTCAAAACGCACGGAGCGGAAAGCCTCGGCATGGGCCGAGATGCCCTCCACAATGGCAAATATCAATCTTGGAAATACGAAATTTAGCGAAGTTCCATAAGCGTCTCCGTACTGGAGGTGATCTTGACCATCTGTTTTAACAAAAGAGCCGATAGAGATAATAAGCCTATTGTCGGCCGTAACTTCAGCACTCCCACGAATAAAATATCCGGCAACTTCATCGTGAGCGTATAGTGGGATCCTTATTCCCACTTTTAAATTAGCAATGGATTGGCTTATTTCTTTCAATTTAGGAGACTGAGTGGATTCGATTCTCCGACCCACTTTCCCACTCAGAATAGGTGCCAAAGCCTGCAGACCAGAGGGCATCGAATACAACTCAAAAACTTGGGCGCAAGTCGCTTGAAGCAGAATGGGTTGGAAAATGAAGCATAGGACTGCGACTCGAAAAACTCCGCAGTTATAATGAAAGGTTTTTCCCTTAGCCAAGGTTTTATGGCTACACCTAGGGTTGGTCCAGCGGCAAAGAAATAAGTCATCCGCATCCAAACGAACGACTGAGCGCCTAGTCTATCAAAGCCTGCACATCCTTCGCCCGGGCACTCAAATATTCCTCTGAAACGGGTGATTCCAAAGCAGCCCCAAAGTCTAAGCGGTTGTTGAAACGATGAAGAATAAGGTTGAAATCATTGCCAAGAATCCTTTTCAAATACTGAAAGGGATCGAGAGGGAAGTTCGCGAGTTTACGAAAGCTATTTTCATGAAGACCGTAAAAGGCAAGACCCTCAAGGCTGCGATTCGTATTTCGATCAGTGAAATAATTGGCTTGGGCTTCCAGACGAGTGAAGAATTTTTCGGCAAATTCCTCCAGGCGTGCCATGCCTTGGGAATCGATGCGCCCGTAGACTTGGTAGAGCCAAGAGTTGAGGGCGTGGAAAAAATCATGGTTCCAAAAATGCAACGGACTTTTATGGCCTCCGTCTGCAATTTCTTTGATGCGTCGAACTCCCACGGGAAAAAGGGGTGTCGACCAAAGCCGATTGAAGTCATAGTAGCCCAAATTCATACCCGTCGGGAAATAAAAGAATCCTTCGCGGGCCGCCTCCAGGATTCGATCCAATTGAAGGTCTTCGACAAAGCTTAAATTGTGAAAGCCACGCACGGCCCCGATGAGGCGTTCTGTATGCCTGTCGGTCCAGCTCCGACAGCACAGAATTTCGTGGGCCAGGGTCACCCGAGCTGCGAGCTCAACATATCGCTTGTACGAAAGGCTTTTTTCAGCACGCAGAAATTTAAATTCCATCATTAGAGCAGCAAAGGGATTGTTCTCCAAGCGCCCCAACTGTTTGAGCGAATCTTCAAGGCCTGTTTCAAAATATTCCAATTCGTCGGCAACAAGATCGAGAGGCAACTGCCAGTTTTTAGGACCGCCCCCTTGGGCGTGCTGGGCGGCCAAGGCACTATGAATTTTTTTTAGCTTAGTCACCCGAGCTGGGCCGTCCTTAGGAAAGGAAGTCGGAAAGTTTTCTACGCAGAGGCTGCGGGCCCAGAGGGGGGCCGTTAGGAGGGCCAGCCCTAGCAGTCCCCTTTGAATGAGTGAAAGTCCCATCAACACGCGGGGAAGATGACATTAAGCAGCAGAAAACTCAATGTCGAAAGTCTAGGTTAAGAAGTCTTAAGATTCGCCCTTGCCAGAAGGCCAAAATTTGCCAAATGGCATCCGGCATTTTAGATCCTTCGCCTATATGGAACTTGATTACGAAAAACTCTTAGGATCTCAGGCCCGTCTTTTATTGGACCACAAATCCAAAACCTTCCCCAAAGAAAGCCTTTTTCTTCCCAATTCTGATTGGGTGAGTCAGCAATTTGCAGGTTCCGACCGCTCCCCCCGCGTGCTGCGTTCTCTCCAAAGCCTTTTTTCTGCAGGTCGCTTGGCCGACACCGGCTACCTTTCTATTTTTCCAGTAGACCAAGGTGTTGAGCACTCAGCTGGCGGCTCCTTTGCCCCGAATCCCCTCTTTTTTGATTCCCAAAATATTATCAAGTTTGCCTTGGAAGCCGGTTGCAGTGGTGTGGCCTCCACCTTAGGTGTTTTGGGACTTCACTCCCGTCAATATGCTCACAAAATTCCCTTTGTTCTAAAGATCAACCACAATGAATTTCTAAGCATCCCTAATAAATATGATCAAATGATGTTTGCTTCCATCAAACAGGCCCGAGATATGGGCGCGGTGGCTGTAGGTGCCACGGTTTATTTTGGTTCGGCTGAGAGTGCGCGCCAAATTCACGAAGTTTCACAAGCCTTTGAAATGGCCCACTCCGAGGGTCTCTCCACCATCCTTTGGTGCTACACTCGCAACAACGCCTTTAAAGTGAATGGAGTGGATTATCACACGGCAGCCGACTTCACCGGCCAAGCCGATCACCTGGGGGCCACCATCCAGGCTGATATCCTCAAGCAAAAACTGCCCACCAATAACGGCGGCTACTTGGCTACAAAGCATGGCAAAACTCATGAGAAAGTCTACACCGACCTTACGAGCGACAATCCCATTGATCTCTGCCGCTACCAGGTAGCCAATGGCTATATGGGCCGTATTGGTCTGATCAACTCGGGTGGAGAGTCTAAGGGTGCCTCCGACTTAGGTGATGCTGTGACCACAGCCGTCATTAATAAGCGTGCGGGTGGGATGGGCCTCATTGCGGGGCGCAAAGCTTTTCAGCGTCCCTGGAAAGAAGGACTTCAACTCATTAACGCGATTCAAGATGTATACCTTGACCCCAAAGTAACGATTGCTTAGGAGCTACACTTATGTCAGCGAAAAAAGACATTTATGCGACCCCCACGGATTCTCCCGTAGTTCCCAATTTTTTTGATGTGCGCGTGCAAAATAAATATTTGAGCCGCGGTATTATCACTCGAGAGGAACTCGAAAAACACTTGAAGTCGCTGCCCGATGACGCCGAATACGCGAACGAAATCGGCTTTGATAGTTTAGTGAACGAGGAAAGCTCAGAAGGAGCGGCTTCGAGTGAAGCTGAATCCGGAAACATCACCCACTAGTTCTCTACCCACTCGCAGATTGAGGCCCAAACGCCGAGAGATGTTGGTCTTTGTCTTGCCCAATCTGTTCACTACGGCCAATCTCTTTTGCGGATTTTTCTCTATTATTATGGCGATCAAGGGGGAGTGGATTGCCTCTTCCATTGCCATTTATCTCGCAGCCTTTGCCGACGGTCTCGATGGAAGAGTGGCGCGAATCACCAACACTCAGTCCGCTTTTGGCGAGCAGTATGACTCTATGTCGGACCTTGTGAGTTTTGGGGCGGCTCCTGCCCTTCTCATGTACCAGTGGGCCTTGGCTCCTTATGGTCGTTGGGGATGGCTGGCCACCTTTCTTTACCTCACTTGCGCGGCCCTGCGCTTGGCTCGCTTCAATGTGCTTAAACAATCGGCAGAAAAAAAGTATTTTCAAGGGTGTCCCAGTCCCATCGCGGCCGTCACCGTGGCGGCCGGAGTTCTTTTTTGCCAAGAGTTAGGTTTCCAGGCTTACAAAAGTATTTACATGCTGATTATTATGTTCAGCCTCGCTCTTTCGATGGTCTCCACAATTCGCTACCGCAGCTTTAAAGACGTGAGCTTTGGGTCTCAAAGGGGTTTTGGCTTTTTGCTTGTCTTTGTGGTGTTGTTAATTTTAATTTCGGCGAGTCCCGAAAGGATTTTATTTCCGGTCTTTGTTTTTTATGTGGGGCTCGGAGCACTCGCTGAAAGCACTCGTTATGTGCGTCGGCATGTGAAGGGCTTTCCGGGCAAAGGAAGAACAGTGCCATGAAGTCGATTGCAATCGTAGGAGCCACAGGTTTGGTGGGCCTTGAGATGAAAAAACTTTTGCCAGAGTTTTTTGCTGCGGGCACTTATAAAACTTTTCTTTTCGCCTCCAAAGAACGCCCTACGGAAGGGGTTTTGGAGTTGGGTGCCAATAAAAAAATCTTAGATCAGTGTGATGCCGTGTTGAACGCTTCCAGCGCTGAGGTGGCCTTAACATTGAGGGCAGGGCTCCAAGCCCACCAAGTCTTGATCGACAATTCTTCAGCGCTTCGTTTGGATCCTGCGATTCCTCTTGTGGTGCCAGAGGTAAACGGAGAATGTCTTAAAAAGAATCCCCGGCTCATAGCCAATCCCAATTGCACGGCAATTTTGCTAACGGTCTCGTTGGCTCCTCTTAAAAAATTTGGCATTGAACGAGTGATTGTGTCCACTTACCAGGCGGCAAGTGGGGCCGGAATCAAGGGATTGGAAGAACTCGAGCTTCAAATTCAAGCTGCGGGCAACAGTCGGCCGATGCCTCAACCCCAAGTTTTTCCGGCGGTCCTTTTGGGCAACGTGCTCAGTCACAACACCCCCATTCATCCAGAGGGTGAATCCTTGGCCGGTTACAACGACGAAGAAGCCAAAGTCATAGAGGAAAGTCGAAAAATTCTAGGACTTCCGGAATTAAAGATTTCCACAACCTGCATTCGCGTTCCCGTAAAACGCTCCCACACGGAGAGTGTGAGTGTTGACCTTCGCAGTCCCCTGAGTCTGGCTGAACTCCGCGAGACTTATAGCAGAGCTCCAGGAATCAAAGTCACTGACGACTGGAGTAAAAATCACTTCCCCATGCCTCTGGAGACTCAGAATCAGGATCTCGTGTTTGTAGGTCGCCTTCGCCAAGATCCTTTTCTTTCGCAAACCGTGCATTACATGATTTCGGGGGACCAATTGCGCAAGGGAGCCGCTACCAACGCCTTGCAAATTTTACGCGATCTCTGGAACGTGTAAATTTTTATGGAGTCTCAGCGCTTCCTCCTCGCCCTGGAATTTGAAGGAAGTTCCTTCTGCGGGTGGCAAGCCCAGCTTGAGGGTGAGGGATATGCGGGTAAAGCCTCCATCCAAACAACTTTAGAAAAGGCCATAGCCACAGTCTTGCGCAGGCCCCAGGAAAGATTTCCGCTCAAGGGCTGCGGTCGTACGGATGCCGGGGTGCATGCCCTAGAGTATTTTGCCCATCTGGATATTCCCGTGGAATTCTTGCGAGATGACCGGGAGATCGAGGTGTTTCGGCATTCTCTGAACAGTGTGCTTCCCCCCAGTATTGGGGTGTGGGCTCTCACGAAAGTGCCGCAAACTTTTCATGCCATTGAAGACGTAGAATCCAAAGTCTACGAATACCGAGTGCTTTTGCGCCGGACCAAGGCGGTTTTGCATTTGGGACACGTGTATTGGTTGCCACTGCGGCCTTCCGAATTCCCAGAAAAACTTCTGCACGATGTGCTTTCTGCCTTTGTGGGGCGTCATGACTTTCGGGCCTTCGCCGCTGCCAATTCCAACGCCAAAACGACCGTGCGGGAAGTTTTACGCGCTGAGTTTAGTGCGACTCACGTGGCCGGGGAGGGGCGCCTGCTGAGCATTCAGTTTGAGGGGCGGGGATTTTTAAAGCAGATGGTGCGTAATATGGTGGGTATGGCCTTGGATATTTGCCAGGGAAAGCGAAGGCTCTCGGAGCTGGCTTCACTTCTGGGAACGCCCTTAATGGCTGCGGGTCAAAGAAAAGATGCGGGTTTTTGCGCTCCGGCTGAGGGTTTGCACTTAGTTAAAGTAAAATATCGCGAGAGCTCACGTGAAAAAAAATCGCCGACCTAAAAATGCCCTCATCGCACTATTGGCTTTTTCACTGCTTCTGCATGGTCTCTTACTTTTTTGGGCCTATTCTCAAATGAGGGCCTATAATTTTGGAGAGTGGGAAGCGGATAAAGGTGTAGCGCCGAGAGCTATCGAGACCCGGGTGCTTTCGCCCCAAGAATTTGCGGCTGAGAAAGCTCGGACGATCGTGCAGTCGCAAAGCGCCGCGGTGGTGAATGATCCGAAAAAGCCCGCAGACTATTTGGGTGAGAGGACTCAACGGGTTGAAAAAGAAAGCCGGGCTAAAGATTTTGGTTCCGCTCGAGGAAAAAAAGGCGCGGCGCAAACGGCCCCAAAAAAGAAGCTGCCTTCTCATTTGAATCGTCTCGAAAAGCTGGGGCTCTCGCACGGCCTGGGCCCCAGCATTGCCGAGCCTAAGGAAAGAGAGGGGGCGCATGAGGTGGGTGACGGTGGCGAGGGCGAACTTCGCAAAGGCAGCATGGATATGTTGGAATCTCATGTGGCTGTGGGGGCAGAAACTTTGCTCAACACCGATGAGTATATTTATGCCTCCTTTTTTAATCGACTTAAAGAAGAGGTGGCGCCTCGTTGGGAGCCCCTTATCCAGATGGCCCTTGATGCCAAACGGAAGGTGAGTCCGGGTCTTTACCGTACCGTGGTGGTAACTTATTTAGACACTGAGGGCGAAGTGAAGGATGTGAAGGTCACGAAGTCCTCCGGTTTTGGGCCCTTTGACGAAGCAGCTACCACCAGCATTTGGCAACTTTTGCGTATAAAAAACCCACCCCATGGTTTGAGGGAAAAAGATGGATCTTATAGGGTGCAGCTGGCTTTCGTGGTGAACTATGGTGGCGGAGGCTCGATTCGTATGAATTATGAGCCGGATCCACGCTACCACAATCCCACGTACTGACCTTAAAGGAGTCCCGTGAAACGAGCTTTGAAAATTTTTGCGCTGCTTTCGGTGCTGACTCTTGCGCTATTTTTTATCGCCAGTCATTTCATTGGCAAGCATTGGGGTCGAGACGTGGCGCAACTGAATGTGAGCGAAGGGGAATTTAAGTTTACGGCAAGTCGAGATGAGGGAGGGGTCTGGGACATCAAAGTGGCTGATGAAAATTCTCTGTGGTTTGCCTTTGGCTATGTTCAGGCGTTGGATCGGGAGTTCCAAACGGAACTCTTTCGTCATATTGCTACGGGGCAGCTCAGTTCTTTGTTTGGAGAAACTCAAATCTCTCGAGATCGCTTGATGCGCTTTTCTTCTCGGGTGGCTCAAAAAGAATGGGCCGACTTGCCGGAGGATCATCTCTTAAAAAAATCCGCTCGGGCTTATGTGTTGGGTCGCAACAAGCTCTTGGCGAGTGACGTGACAGAGTCTCCCGTGGAATGGAGGATGATTCGTCGTGACCGCAAAAGTTTTCCGGCTTGGGAGCCTTGGGAAGTGCTGGCCATTGTGCGCTTCCACACTTGGGAATTTTCTTTCGATGTTTACGAGGAAATTCGAGAACTCAGTTATTCGAAGCTCTTCGGCAAAGCCGAGGGGCCCTTTTTGTATCCTAAGGTAAAAATGTCGGCCAAAGGACTTTATGAGCAGCCCGGGGTCTCGACGGGTGTGCGTCCTCGCCTCTTTGACGGAGTCGGAATCAAGGAACCTTCTTTTTTTTACACTGACGCTTCTCTCAATGCTCTGCGCACCGGCCAGCCTTTCCCAGAAAAATTTGCCATGAACAGCCCCTTTTCGGATAGTTTTCGAGAGCTGGGTTTTGGGGCTGAAGAGGGGGCGTCCAATCTTTGGATGATCGCGGATCCGCGCACGGGTTTAGATCCGACTTTATGCAACGATACGCACCTCGCATTTTCCTACCCATCCCCCCTTTACCCGGCCGCCTATGAAATTGCCGGAAAAATTCGAGGCCGGGGTTATATGCTCCCGGGCCTGCCAGCCGTGGTGATTGGCAGCACTCAAAAAGAGGCCACTGAAGAAAAATTGGTTTGGGGCATTACCATGGGAAGCTACGGGGATTCCCAGGATTTAATTGAAATAGAATCCCAAACCCTAGCGGCTGCCAAAATTAAAAAAGAAACTTACGTTATTACTGATCCCACTTCCGGAGTCACAAAAAAGCTGGAGATCGACGAGTCGTGGACCTCCTTTGGTCCTCGAGTAGATACCTCTTTTAAATGGCCCAAGGACGTGCAAATCCCTCCCCTCGCTCTGGACTGGATAGGTTACCGAAAGGCTCCTACCCCTTTAGAGTTTTTTATTCGCCGAAATATTATGGGAAGCACTCAGATGCGCGAAGATTTGGCGCAGAAGTGGGCTTATCCGGTGGTGAATTTCACGTGGATTGATTCCGTAAAAGGTCAAACTCGTTTTGGCCACGTCCTCACCGGCTTGACTTTTGACCGAGATCGCCAAGGCCCCCGAGGTCCGATTTCTGAAAAACTGGCACGCAGCCGAAAACTTTCTCAGCCCAAGGATCGACCCTACCTCGATTTTCTTTATCAAAAGAAAGCGCGCTTTGTGATGGCCTCTGGAAATCAAAAAGTTTTCCCGGGTAAGATATCTGAAAGAATTGGCTCTGATTGGGTGGATAATTTGCGTGCGGAGCGAATTGTGGAGCGGGGTGATGAACTGGCCCTTAAGCCTGAGTCGTCGCAGTACGATTATTTTTCACCCAGCTTAGCGCTCTTTTATTCCACTTTGCGTAAAGAGATTTCTGTGAATGAGTTATGCGCCAACGGCAACAGCGCTCAGGTGAGTTTTTGTATCGAGATTGTTGCGGGTTTAGATCGGTGGAATCGCCAGGCCACAATGACAGCCTGGGCTCCCACCCTTTTATTCTTGTGGCTGGAGAAAACCAAGATGGGCCTTTGGCCACCGGGAGTGATTCAAAAAGATAAAACTCGTCGCGACCTTTTTGTGTCGTGGGCCCGTTCGGTTGCCTCCGAGCGTCTTCTCAATTCTCTTTTGACCGATGCTAAAGAACGAAAAAAATGGGAAACTTTCTCTAAGCGCTCATTTACCGACATGTCGGTTCGCGCCTTTCAGGATTCCCTAGATCTGTTGGTGACTGAGCTGGGTCCTGTGACGGATCGTTGGAGTTGGGGCTTTGTTCATCGCATTCGTTGGCAACATCCTTTTTCTTTGTTGCCTGAGCCCTTCGGACCCTACCTAAGAGATTCGGTGTTGGGGGCCGCTCCCTCAGTTCCTGGAGGTGGCGACTCGCCGGGGCGTTTTGATTTTGAGTGGAACCCTGAGAAACCCCTGGCTTTTCCAGCGACCCATGGAAGTGTGACTCGAATGTGTGCCGAAGTGAGTGACAAAAAAGATTTCCCACTTCGATGGTCTATCCCTACGGGAGTCTCGGGAAATCCTCTTTCGGAATGGGCTAAAGTTTTTCCTCAAAAATTTTATTTTCAGGAAAAATTATTATTATCGGATCACTGAGTCGGAACTGCGGATTTCTTCGACCTCGCCAAATTCAGTGGCTAAAATTGACTTCTGTACTTTCTCCGCTTCCATATTGATGGGAGTGGGATCAGAGGGTTTGGCATCGCCCACAATCCGACTGATATAGCCCGCACCCACCAGTAGGTAGAAACGTTTGGTGCCCTTGAAGGCCACGTTGCCACTGAGAGTAGCAAGGGTGCTGGTGTACTCCATGGGATCAAAGGCTACGTAGAAACTGGTCCCCCGAACTCCGGCAATGGCGTTCGAAGTGCGCACCTCAAAAAATTCTTCTCTATCAAAATTATAGTAGCCGGGAGTCACAACGCTTCGCACTTCTCCGCGGATAAGAGAGAAGGAGGATCCTCTGGCTTTTTTGGCAATTTGTTTTTGGGTGGGGGCTTTTTCAATTTCGAGATAAGTGTTTTCCCCAATGATCAAGGCATTGCGCGCTTCATGCATGCGCAATCGGACCTTGCTGCCTGCGGCACTTTCAATCCCATCGCCGACATACAATAAATCCCCCACTCGTAGGGGAATGGATTCTGCGGTGTTCTGAGCGGGATGCCGAGAGGCCATTCCTAAGATTTTTTCCACTCGTCCAACATCTTTGGCCGAGAGCGTTTGTGACCAGCCAAGCTCTTCAAACAGACCTACTGACAGTAGGCCTAAAAACAATGACCACAGGAAATGCCTCATGAATTCATCATAGAACATTCATGTGACGCAGTGGGTTAAGTTTGAGTTAACTCCTAGATCGTCTGAGGAAAGGCATTAAGTAAATGAATTTCTTCGCCCCTCACAGGCTCCCAAAATCGTCGAGCGGTGGCATACTATTTATAGTGGCAAAACTGAGGCTTTTACTCGTTTATGACCCCTCAGAAAGCTTTCCCGTGGACGCACCTGAGCTGACCCAAAAGCATTTTAAAGGCCTCTGTGCCATTAATATTAATGAATTTCGCAATGCCCTGCTGGAAGTGCAGCCTACGTTTATTCTAGCTCTCTACGATTTTAAGGACCATGAAATGCAGGCCTTACTGGGCGCCCTTCGCTATCAACGCCGCTTCCGTGAGGTGCCAATTATTAAAATGCCCCTGGGAACTTGCGTCGATGATTTTCTAAGCCAACTTCCTGGTCCTCTGCCACCGCTATTGGAAAGGGAATCCATTATAGAAGAACTCCTTAAAAGTTTAGATCTCAATCCCATCGAGGAAGAATTGATCCATTTGTTTTTTGCGAAACGCCAAGAGTCGTTATCGCTCAGCGATATCCGAGAAAAATTTTCACGCACCAAAGTTTTGATATTCGACAGCGCCCTCCGAAAGCAAATTCAGACTTTGCATCAGAAGATCCATTCATTGTTAGGTGCCGAACGCTTTGACCGCTACCTGAAGGAA
>CAYZFQ010000020.1:0-29434 GCA_964477895.1 uncultured Bacteriovoracaceae bacterium
AAACTCACATGAAGATCCTCAAACCAGGTGTAGACCCAAAGTTTATTGACTCCCCTCTTAGACTGGTGATGGTTGCATATGGTTGGTGATTGTTGCGTCACATGGCGATTTCAGTCCTTTGTGTTTTACTTGGGCACCTTGAAACTGTCGAGGAACCTGCTTAAGGCCGGGGACTTCAGAACGGTAGATACAGAGCGGCGAGTCGACGGAAGGCGACAATATCTACTCATGGATACCAGTGACTGTCTGACGGTGGAGTCTATAGCTATTCTGGTGCACGGAGAGCCGTTGTCGTCCCTTTATCCAACTAGACTGGTGGTGCACGGTAATGTCCTCTATTGAGCTTATCGAGGTTGCATGGCACTACAGGCAGCGGTTCGAATTTAAGGGTGCTTCCCTGCACAGGTTCCTCTATCCCTTTGACATCTTTCATCTGGCCGACTTCGAGAGTATCGTGAGAGAGGGTGAGCGGCACGACATTTCGGCAGCAATAATGACAATGGATACCAGAGAATGTGCAACAGGGGGGTTCGTGTTCATCGACACACATAGGGGCACCAGAGCCTTCTATCCAACTAGACTGGTGGTCATGGGCTAATGGTTACACAGGAACTTGAGGTGGGATGGGATCTTGATGAATTCCTCTACGTGATGGATGACACTACCCAAACCATGCCTCTTGTAACCAAAAACCTGGTGTTCGTAGAGCGATTCATCGATGGGAAGGTGGTGGAGGTCAAATCTCCACAAGTTGGACTACTGTATTCCTACCTGAGTCGCATACACACGAAGGAAGTGATGCCTGTGGAGAACCGAAACTATGAATGGGAATTTATGCCTCTTAGACTGGTGATGCGTCGATGAATGGTCTAGTCACAGCATGTTGGTCGTCCGAATTCAGGTCCATATATTTCGATGCAAACGATTATGGGACGGACGACTTACTTGAACTGAAGCAGGTGCAAGTCGTCAAACTTGATGAAGGGGGAATCGTCAAGATCTACACCATGGGGAGTGCATTCATGGGAATGGCCGCAATCGAAGGGAATCTGTCCAAGAATTTCTGGCATCCTATCAGGCTGGTGGTGTCGCGATGAGTAATTATAGGGTTTCGGTATCTTTCGGGGGTGGTGATTTCTACTACACGGTTTCGCGCGGCCTCATGGTTAGCAGTCGAATTTACAATGTGTATTCAATCGAAAGCATCACGAACGGAGAACCCTGTCTCTTCAATCCATACCCCCAAGCGCCAGTCCAACTCGATCATAAGACTTCCTTCAGGGGGTGTTATTTTAGGCAATCCCTCTACGTCAGGGCGGTTGAGCCTTACCCTTGGATAGAATAC
Organism: uncultured Bacteriovoracaceae bacterium; assembly: GCA_964477895.1. Taxonomy (GTDB): domain Bacteria; phylum Bdellovibrionota; class UBA2428; order UBA2428; family UBA2428; genus CAYZFQ01. The sequence goes on from CAYZFQ010000020.1 coordinate 1,346, forward strand.
GATATGCCTCTTAGACTGGTGATGTTCCATGTCCCATAGCTTCGTATATTTCTTGCCAGAAAATCTCTCCCTCTACGTCGTCCCGTCTAAGGACGACGAGCAACCTGATGTGCGGGACCTGCTTCAATTAGACACAGAGCAGACCGTTATACGGAGTGACAGAGTGGGGCACGTAATTCACACAAAGGGATGCACACTACGTGCGTGGGTGCCCATTTATACGAACTCGGGATTGTTCCACACCCACTGGTATCCCACTAGACTGGTGGTGTCGTCGATATGAAAGAGATCTGGATATATGGTTCACACCATCGTCAATACGTTCATTTCATCTATAAGGTTGCGGAAGGTGGGAATGTTAGTCGTGGACTCTATGACCTTTGGCTGGTGGAAGGGTTAACGAAGGGTGAGAGTTGTGTGATTGATGCACCCAAGCTGTGCCGGGACAAAGGAGTCCGGGCTCTCCTTATGGATGTGCACCTGAGGCCCTTCATCAGTATCCGGGGTAGAACGCCACACTCCTCGCACTATATGCCCACTAGGCTGGTTGTGTCACATGACAGAGCTTAAGATGAGCTTCAGGAACCACCAGTTCGAATATCAGTTGATGGGGATTGGATGGTATACCACCATCACCCGGAACCTGCACAGTATGGAGCTGTTGTCGCCATCACAAGGTGTGAGAGTTTATACAAAGAAATGCCATACAAGGTATCTGCCCGAAGAGTTTGTGATGTGCCTGAGATACTGTCTCTTTGCTGATATGGTGCACACGGGTTGGCTCAACGGTCCTCTTAGGCTGGTGATGTCGCATGATAAAGCTTGAGACATTCTTCTCTAGGGGTAGGTTCGAATATATCTTGACGGAGGGCAAGGACGAGTGGCCCGTCTTTTCCACATACAATCTACGCAACATAGAGCGGCAGATTGCAGCGGATGGCCTTTCGACGGTTTATGTAACTCAGTTCCATAGTAAGTATGCGCCTGAGGAATTTGGGTTGTTCCTGGAGAATTGCCTCTACGTCGACATGATACGTTCTGGTTGGCTCAACGGTCCTCTTAGGTTGGTGGTGCCGGTATGAAAACCCTTCGCATAGACTTTATGAAAGGTAGGTTCGTCCATCAGTTGATAGACGCTAATGGTGCGTGGCTTCCTCACATTACCCCCGACCTGCATATCCTGGGGGGTTTATCATTGGAAGATGACAGTAGAGTCTGTGTTCGACAATTCTTAGGGAAGCAATGGGAACCTGAGAATTGGATCTTGTGCCTGAGAGAATGTATCTATGCTGATATGCTGCGCTCTGGCTGGCTTCTTGGACATCTTAGGCTGGTGGTGAGAAAATGATAGAGTTCACATTTGGTCCGAATAAACAGAAGTTCTTGATGAACTTCTACCCAAAGACGACATTCCCACTAAGCACCTATGACGTCATCTCTTTACCGAGAAAAGCTTTCGTCGAGCAGGTAGACCTCAGGGGATGTGCAGTTTCTGGTATGCGAATTCTCTTGGGGAGTAATGACATCCTGAACAATGAGACTGTCATATTTAATCCAAAGGCACCTCGCTATATTATGGTGCCAAATAGGTTGGTGGTCGGCTTCTTCTCTGGATGGGCAAAGGTCTAAATGGAAAGCAAGTTTGCCAAGGGGAAGTTCCAGCATCCGGTCTATCCAAAGGTTGGTATATACACCCACAATACCTTCGATACCTTCGATCTGCTACAAGTCAGGTTCGATCTCTGGAATAAACGTCGGTATCCACCAATGCGGTTTCTGTTGCCGTTAACTGTGGACATCACATGCCCCGATACGAAAGAAGCAATAGCAACAGCACCTACTAGACTGGTTGTGTCCAATGAATGTTGATATAGAAATCCAGTGGTCCCGGAGGTGCGATTCATTCGTGTTCATGTGGAATGATCAATCACCACCATACGAGATAGGAGAGTCGAGATTCTTAGGTGGGTTGGTTCGGCGCTTCGGAACGCGGATGATCCTCAGAGATCGAGAAATCGTAATTCCCGATTCGCGCGTCCACGGGATGGATAGAGTCTTTCTAAACAACAGAACACCCCCATGTCCAACCAGACTAGTAGTGCCGAGGAACTGGGGATGGTGAGCACTTACTTCGATTTTCACTGTGGAACCATTTTCATCAACGTATGCAACCACACCGAGTATACCAAAACTCTCAGCGATTTCGCTTTGCTAGATCATCCGTTGGGGTATTTTTTTGTAAAGGTGGGCTCGGATACTAGTTCCGCAACCCTCTATCTCTGGCTTGAGCCCTATACGATGGAGACAATGTTTCTGCGGGTCGGAAATGTTAAGAAATCCATAGACGTTCTAGTGCCTACTAGGCTGGTCGTTGGCTGGTCGTTGCTTGGATTGTGAGGGGATGATGGAATCTTACTTTGAGTTTGACAGGGGAATTGTTTATATCGGCGCATACTGTGGCACCGAGTATATTGGAACTTTCTCCGATCTTGCTATGTTGGACAGAACATTCCCAACCCTTCAAGTATCCATAAATCTCGATGCGAAACGCGCCACCATCTTCATCTGGTTCGAACCGTATACGATGAAGGGACTGATTATTAGAATTGGTCCTGTGATCCGAGACATTGCAATGCCTACTAGGCTGGTTGTTGATCGGATGACGTCGGGGGTGCTGTAGGTATGAGCATCAGTGGTCTTCAGGTCTATGTTGGTTTTTGGAGAGGGAAAATACGTTTCCACATACCAGCCTTGGACGCCGCACTTCTCGATATGCGCCCCCTAAGAGTGCTCAGTATGAATGGTGTTTCGGTGATGGTTGGCACACCAGACATTCCAACGTTAGCAATGCTCGAAATAGATCGCATGATATTTCTATCAGGTCGCATCTTCGGCATACAATTCTCAAAGGGTCATATCGAACTTCCAACAAGATTAGCAGTGAGGACACTATGAACACAGTCAGATGGAGCAGAGCTGTAAAGGTCCGCTATGTCACCCATGCAGACGAATGTATATGGGTCAGGGACATCCACGGCACACCAGTCCAGGTGAAGCTAGAACTCAAATCGATGGACCTGGACCTCTTCGGGTCTGGAGATTGGAAGCAGAGGAAGCCTCCGTCGGTCTACATCACGACTTATCGAAAGAACTATACCAGTCCTACCTCCAATTCCTGGAAGCATGTGGTGGGCCACGGAGAGACTGCAATCAAGATAGGGGATGTCGAGCTTGGACAGGAAGCCACCAGGGAGGTGATGCGACTGAAGGCCGAGCTTGAGGCCATAGAGGTCAAGCCCAGTATCTTCACCTTCCAGCGAAAGACTCAGAGGAAGAAGGTGGTCACTCCCACACCAGCCATGAGAGTCATCAAGGGAAATAAAAAAACCCGGTGAGTTTTACCCCACCGGGTTTAGGTATCTCAGCTAACTTTTAGAATTAGAGGAGATTATCTACTTGCACTTTCCGGTAGTATACGTTAGTGTTCCAAGTAGGAGTTCCGTCCGAGTTACCAGCAGCGTTAGAGAAAGGATTTGCAACCATGCCGTAACGAGTCTTGAAACCAATTTTCGGTTGGAAGCTGTTTTCACCAACGGCTCGAACCATCGTGAGCGGCACGTAAGGACAGTAGAACAGACCTGCGTCGTAAGCAGATTGTCCTTTATATCCAACTACATAGTAGCCCGTGTTCGAAGCAACATACGGATCAACAAAGACCTTGAAGCGGTTGTTGAGCACACCAACGAAGGTGTTTTCTACAACACCGTCATGGCTCAAGCTTTCCTTGAGTGCCGAACCGCAATCGAGCAAGCCAGCAATCGACAGAGCCGATGCTACGTCTGCCGAAGTCATGAGGATGTTACCTCGACCACGACGGGTAGCAACTGCAATAGCGTTTGCATCCTGTTCGATACGGATCATCAGGCCCTTGAACTTCTCAATTGCCCAACGTCCACCAGCATCAACATCCAAGTCTACAACGCCCGGAGTCGTAGTGCCAGCAGCACCCGGAACAGCGTTGTTGTAGATGGTTCGGATTACTTCACGGTTGATCTCGGTGAGGATTTCGTTCGTGAGGATGTTTGCGAGTTCGTTCTCTGCATCCAAGCCATGGACGTTCTTAAGGTCTTGCTGAACTTCCATCGAGTATTCAGCCTTAAGCGCCCGAGTCTTTGCAGTTACCGAAACACGGTCGATGGAGAAGGCCATCTGTGCCCAGTTTCCACCAGTGTCCCCGTCACCCAAGATTTCACCAGCCCGAGTGGTCATACCAGTCCCGGCCTTGTAGGAATCTGCATCAGCTTGAGGAAGCGGCGCAGTTCCTGCTTGAGTGCCAGCACCCGAGAATGCCGTAGCAGCTTCGTTGAACAGAGCTTCCGTTCCACCTTGCGACGTATAGCGGCTCTTGATTGCAAATATGAGGCCGGTGGGGCCTGACATCGGCTGGACTCCGCACACATCGAAAGCGATCAGGTTTGGCATCGAGCGCCGAACCAGTGCGATCATGATTGGATCGTAACCCTTGAGGTTTGCGTTACCGTTTGGAAATGCGCCCGAACCGTCTGCCGATGCGTTCGCAGGACCTTCCAAGAGGTATTGTGGCTGGCCGTGTGAAGCAGAGATTTGGAGTTCCCGTTCTTGGTTCTCCAGCAACATTGCTGTTACAGCCTTCCGATAGTGATTCTGAATCTTAGGAAGGTTGCCTTCTTCGAGAAGGGCTTGCCACTTCTTGACCAGAACGTCTGAACTAGCTTTCATTTGTATTTTGACTCCTTAGTGATCTTCTGAAAAAACGAAAAGTTTTTCTGATGTTTATTTATTAAAATGCGTTACTTCACAGAGAGCTTGCGACTGGCTTCCAGATAAGCGCTCATATGTGCAGGTTCTTTTTCCTTCCGCGGCTCTTGGTCGATGTCGATGCCAACACCTTCTCCGTTCTCGTTTTCTACGAGCATGGAGACATCAGCAGACTTGACCTTCCGGGGACTTCCGAAGTGACTTTCCTTGAGCATAGAAACCTTGCCCTTGAAGTCTTCCTTGCTATCGAAGCTCACCCCTTCACAGAGGTTCACAAGCTTGTCGGCCTGGACTTTCGTCAGACCAGCAACACTCTCTTGGATCACCAGTTGGCGCTCCAGAGCCCGAATTTGCTTACGAAGCCGAATACCGTTCTGAGCTTCCTCGTTGAGGCGACGGTCGGTGTCTTCGATGACGACTTTCATCTCGTCGACGACGCTATACTTCGCTTCAGGAAGTTCGATGTTGTGCTTCTCGAACAGTGACTTGAGGTCACCAATGAAGCTCTCGGTAATTTCGGTGCGGAGGGAATGCTGGATGGCAACCTTGTTCTGTTCAACCCACTGTTCGACAACGTAGTCGAGATAGGTATCGAGATGAGAAGCCATTTCTTCACGCATACACTTGCGTGCTTCCTTCAGCTTCTTCTTTGCCTTTGCTACGAGCTTGGCCTTTTCGGCTTTAACACGTGAAGCAACAGCAGCCTCGAAGATAGCTGTAGCTTTAGCCTGAAATCCTTCGGACAGATTCTCGCCCTTAATAAGAGCGTTGACGTGTTCCTTGATTTCTTCCTTGGCTTTGTCTTCTTCCTTTTCAGCTTCCTCTTCTTCGATCTTCTCTTTCTTCTCGTCTTCCTTTGACTTCTCTGCCGAAGGATCTTCTTCTTCCTTCAGGTCGTCATCGAGGTCGAAATCAGGATCTTCTTCTTCCTCTGCAAGCTTTGCAGGATCAGCAACCGCAACACCCTGCACCATCGGCGCGGCGTTAGCGTTACCACCAACCACGGAGGTTTCAGCAGCCTTCTTTGGCTCTACAACTCCACCGTCTTCTTCGTTGACTTTCTCTGCTTCCTTGTCCTTCTCTGCACCAGCCCAAGGCTTTGCCTTTGGATCTTCATCTTCCCGACGAAGGCCAACACCCTTGGTTTCACCATACTCAAGAGCACCCGTGCTCTTTAGTGCTTCAGGACCGCTCTGGACTGGAGCTGCTTTCGGCAGTCCAACACCCTTGGTTTCACCAGACTCAAGTTCGCCATTCGACTTCAGAGCTTGTTCGCTCTCTTGAAGTGCCTTCCGGCTTCGCTTGCGGATGGTGTCAAGATAATTTGACATTTCTAATTTCTCCTTATAGTGGATCGTGCTGTATTTATTTCTTTGCCAACTTGGACATGAATGATTCGAAGACCTTGACGAAGGTCTGTTCGAGTTCCTTGGTTGGTGCTTTCAGGACCTGTTCCTTAAGTTCCTGGACTTCCTTTTCCTTGATGACTCCGTTCTCCCAGACCCACTGCTTTCCCTCGTAGAGGCCAGTGACGAATGCGTCTGGTGCTGAGGGGTCTGCTACGATGTCGATGGCGGTGAGTGTGAAGTCCTCTTGGACTACAAGACTTCCGTCCCGGCCCTTTTCTAGGGAACCGAGGCCACGAGAGGACACGCCGAATGCACAGCCCTCGTCGAGCAGTGCCTTGACTATCAGTCCGTTCGGAGTGGAGAGGATCTTTGCCTTCCCGATGACATCCCCACCAGACAAGGAGAGACTTTCGATCATCATGCACACCAGAGGCATATTGACCGTTGGTGAATCGGGGTGGCCGAGTTCTCCGTAGGCTCTCTTGGTGGTGACGTTCTCGTTCATGAAGCGTGCTACTTCGCGCTGCATGACTGGTGCAGGATAGACTCGACCGTTACGGTTCCGTCTGTCTGCTTGCATGAATACGCCGGAGATATAATGCTTCTTGGCTGGTGACAGCCCGACGTCTTCGGTAAGAATTTCTGTCTTTACTTCTATGGAAGATTCTTTGAGGAGATACATCTTAGCCTTACAGTTCGATGGATTTCTTAACGCCACGATCATCGAGTTCGGCTACTGATGGATCTTCTCCGACCACATCTCGGAAGCGCTGCTTCAGGAAGTCGAGTGCTTCTTGCCATGACCTAAACGTCTGACTGTTCGTGTCTGCCCGTGAATGTGACCCACGTCTCCCAACACTGTTAAAGAGCACTCGTGTTCGTCCACCTTGGCCATCGATCTCTGCCATCAGGTCACCCCGAGAGGAGTGCATATACACAGTGCTGGCTTCGGTGAGCTGTCGGGTAGATTCCCTCAACCCCATCCTCGATGCAGCCTCATCCCAGACGTAGAGTTTCCCGTCGTCTCCGATGTAGGCGCTTGCAGGATGGTAGGAGCGTGCAGCCTTGCTGAGTCTGTCTGCTACTTCCTTCTCGTAGTCCTGATCCCAGAAACCAACACCAGCCCCGCCGCGCTCATAGTAGAACAGTTGCCCTAGGCGTTCGTCAGAGTCACCGGTTGCGTTCAGGTCTTCCTGGTTCTCTCGTTGGAACTTTTCACAAACCTTGGCGGTGTTGCTGAGGGAGTTCTGAGAGAAGTCACGGATGCTGTAGTTCCGATCCAGCGGATACCCACCAGACGGAGTAGATTCGTCGGTGTCAGATGCGAGCATTGCATCGAAGTAACCCATGGTGAACGAATCAAGGTTCACACCATTCACGAAGGACTCTTGAAGGTCTTCTTGAGGATCACCAAAGTCGAATGCCATCTGTGCAGCAGCATCGTCCGGGACAATCATGCTGTTCTCTTGGCGCATGATGATCTCGGTCCTCAGTGTTCTGAACTCTGGAGAGCCGATAGAGACTGTCTGTCCGTTTGGCCATGCAACAGGAAGGCCACGGAAGATAGGCCGATTGAGCCAATCCTTCAGGACCTCAAGAGATGCATAGAGGGTCGAGTAGAACTGACCATCTTCGAGATGTGCTATGAGCACTGCGTCCGTCATCTCGTCAGCCTGACGTGCCAGCTTGACTTCGAACTTCTCGACCCGAGTCCAGTTACGGAGCAACCAGCCAAGGTTCTTTACTTCCTTGTAGGCACCGTTGACGTAGATCAGAGATTCCTGGAGTGGCTTTGCCGAATCAACCAGCGTCTGTGACACAGAGAGGAAGGTTCGGTCAGAGAGGGACAAGAGCCGAATGAGTTCCATCCGTGCTGCCGGTTCCTTGACTGCATCGAAGGCCGCATAGACCTCTGACGCCTGGGCTGGTGTGACCACCAATCCAGAGCCGTTCAGGAAGACCACAGTGTTCTCCTTCCCAGAGGCACTGATGTCCCGAAGATTATCCAGGACGTCCTCTGCCAGGGACTTCTTCTCTTCCTTCTTGTCACAACCACACTCTCCGTCGTCCTCCTTGACGCACTTGCAGCCCTCGTCGAGCTGCTTGGAGAATTCGTTCCTTGCATACATGTGTGCGAACGCACTCAGATGCAGTTCAGCCTTTTCTTCGAGGATACTGGTTACAGTTTTCAGGAAGTTTGCAGGTCGGTTGCTAACCGCTTCGCTGATTGCAGTTCGGACTTTCATTAGTAGCGGGACTCTTCGTCTAGGGTTTCAGATTCGTCGATCCAATACGCTTCTGCGATGTATGAGCGCTCCTCGTCGATCCGCTTCAGCATCCGGTCATTGATCGAACGCTTGATGTGTTCGTTGATGATTCCGAAACGGTTCTTCAGCTTCGAGGAAGCAAGCTCAACAATTCGTTGTGCTTCTTTTGATGGCATCTGGGTTCTCCTTACTCCTTGGAAGTCTTCTTCACTTCCTTGACTGGTTCCTTCTCGACTGGAACTTCCTTTGCCTTCGGTGCTTCGTCAGGCATTGCAAGCGGGTCTACTGCACCAGTATCTTCACTGCCGACATACGGGACGGAGACACTTCCACCAGCTCGTTGACTCATAGTTTTTCCTCTAAGCTCTTGTGTTACTTTTTCTTTTCTTCGCCCTTGACCTCTTTCTTCAGCGCCTTGTTATCGACAACGCTTGGGGTCTTGGGTGGTTTATTCTGTTGAACTACAGCCAGATTTCCGCCCGGTGCCTTCTTCCCCATCTGGGGTTGAGGTTGCATGAGCATCATCTGTTCCTCTTGTTCTTCTGCGTATTTATCTTTCTCCTCCTCTATCTCCTTATCGATGTCCTCGATCTCATCCTCTGTCTGCTTGAGGACCTTGGTGCGGATGTATGCACGGGAGTAGTAGGTGCCCTCGTATTCCTTGATTTCACGAAGGAGTGAGAGCCTGTCTCGGAGGACTTCTGATTCCTTGAGTTCGGAGAAGTAGGAGTCGGAGAGGAAGTCGAAGTTGATGAACTCCTTGATCTCTTCCCATTCGTCTGCACTACAGACACCAGTCAAGATAAGCTCTGTCCTGAGTAGATCGAAGAACAGTTGGCTGAATCTGTTCCGCATCCGGGCAATGAACTTTGTGAACTTCAGCTCATCCCGTGTGATCTCTGTGGCTCTGCCGATAGAGAATCCTGTGTCGGAATCTAGTCTGGTGATGGGCACATTGAGTGCCTTGTAGAGCTTCTTCTGGAAGTAGGTAACGTCTGCAATCTCTCCAAGATTCTCTGCACCGCGGAGAGTATCGATAGAAGTCCCCACCGAACCTTCCCGCCTAGGAAGCCAGTAGTCTTCCATCATCGAGAGATGTCTGCGGTCACCCTTTGTCTCTCCAGTATCGGCATCGTAGACGAGCTTGTTTCGATACTTCGAGATCAGGCTACTCATGTATTGCTCTGCCTTGGCCTTGGGCAAAGTCCCTACATCGACATAGAAAATTCGACGTTCTGGAGCACGGGAGAGCCGATAGATGACCATTGCATCTTCGATCATCCTTAGCTGGTTGAAAGGCTTGATGGCCTTGTGCAGGTTCGAGACAATCATCTTCGAGCGCTTGTCCACCACACCTGAGTGCACATAGCAGATAGCATCGAGATTGATCTTCATCCCATACTGACTGTTGTTCGAAAGAATGCCCCTTGGATTGAAGAGGTAGTATTCGTCCTTGATGTCAATCAGATCGACATGGGCAGCAGTCGCACGCCCTTGGGCTGGTGTTCGCTGGATCTCCTTTACCTTCCGAATCTGTCTCGGATCGATATAGCGAAGTTCCATGATGCCGTTCTTCGGCTTGTCGTTATCGATGACCTTGTGATAGGCCAAGCGTCCGTCGACATACCACTTCTTAAAGATGTCGTAGCAGTCGTTGTTGAAGTTCAGCAGCCGAAGAGTCTTGTCGAAGGCATCCCGGATCAGATCCTTTGTCGAGTTGGTGTATCCCCTCGGCAGATCGTCTAGAATAATCGAGACTGGTGGTTCGTCTTCGTTTCCTACGATGGCTTCGTTTACGATGTCGTCTATCGCAGAGTCGACCTCTGGATACATGGACATCTCCTTGTAGCGGGTGATTAGCTCGAACTCGTTTCGAACTGCACCCTCTAGGTCTACAGAGGTTGCCCAAACACCAGCCGTGTCAACATAGACAGAGCCGTCGTCGTATTCTGGGGGGACGAAGGAAGAGAGATTTTTGTTTGTTGTGACTTCCTGTTCGGACTTGGGGATACCCTTCTTACCGAACGAAAAGCCGAAAAAGTTGAAACCCATGGGTATTAAACTTCCCTACACATAAAGACATGAATGTGGGGGACCTGTATAAGTCCCCCACACTATGTAGGTAAGTTCTATAGGACCGAGCTGATGTCGCTCGCATTGGCTGGTGTTGGATCAAGCAGCCAGTAGTCATAGGTCAGAGTTACAGAGAACTCTTGAACCTGATCAGCAGCATCCCAAGAGTTCTGGATGTCACCAATGTTTGATGGCCACAAGCCAATGAACCGATACGCCTTGATGAGCTGGCCAGCCTGAGAATACTGGTTGATCACCGCGTCCGCCTTATAGAGTGCAGGGTCAGATACCCCATACTTGTTAAGGTTCGTCTCGTGTCCGTTTATCCGACCCATCCATGCTTCGAGCGTATTCTTGACCAGGTAATCTTCGTCGTTGATGACTTGGATCTGCCAGGGATCAAACCGACGATCACCAGCCACATAGACATCACGGCCAAAATACTTGACCGGGATACCATTGACTGTCGATGCAGGTTGTGTTGCCGCCTTACATGTGAACCGGAATTTCTCTGCCGGTGCTCCGACAAAGTTCAAAGCCGAGTTCAGGATCACTTCGAACTTCGAGGGACGGGCACCACCGCCGCGAAAATTCCCCTTGAATCCTTCGATTGAGAAACCCATTTATTGTTCTCCTTTAGAGTGTGTGTTCTTTATTTATTCCGGGTTCTCAACTTAGAAACTTCCGATGACTTCAGAGAAGGCCACACCAGTCCTAACCGCTACGAAGTTCAGTTGGATGAACCGAATCGAGCGTGCAGGTTTGATATAGATGTCCCCGATGAACTCGTTCCGGTCGATCACTTCACCAGTGTTGTTAGTCTCGTCGCAGACTACCTGGTAATCGTAGACTCCCTTACGTGCCTTCACATCACGGAGGTATGGCTCCACGGTGTTCTTGAATCGTGCTCGGGTGTCTTCGTTGTTCAGTTCGAACAGGGTGAACTTGGCCATCGTTGAGATTGCCTTCTCAAGCACGATGAACAGTCGACGAACGTTGATCGCGTCGAATGCCGAAGGCTTGGAGAGCAAGGTCTTATCGCCAAAGAGCACAAAGCCTTGACCAGGGAACCCAACAACCGGATTGATTCCGTTTGCAAACAGGTCGTCACGGAATGCCTTGGTAGGATTCCATGCAAGCTTGATGCAGTTCTTGATCCCACCACGGTTCAGACCAGCCGGAGGATACCAAGGATGGAGTAGCGTATCCGTGCGAACACAGAGTCCTGCTACGTCACCATTCAAGGGAACCCATCGGTAGGCATCGTTGTGCCGGTCATACATATACTTCCAGCCCGAATCGAGAACCGCATAGGAGCTTGAAGGTAGAGTATTACGGAACTCGATGATGTCCTCTGCTTCACCGTCCGGGTTGTTGATCGCATCAGCAGCCTCTGGACTCAGAAGGGCAATACAGTCCTTCCGAACTTCGCAGATGTTCTGGATGATGTGAGAAGCAACAGTCGTGTTTGCGTTACCACCCATGATGAGTGAAACGTCTACGTTCTCTGGATCTGCCAAGAGGTTGTAGCCACGGATGTAGTCAGCAGACACAGCCGCCGATCCGTCCGAACCACCAGCCAAGGTATACGTGGCTGGTTTTGCTACTGCCGTATAGGTCACAGAGTTTGCAGCAGTTCCCCAGTTGGTTCCTGCACCAAGGTGATCCATCCAGCGGATATACTTTGATACCCGGTTGATGACTTCTGCGTAGTAGTTCGAAGAACCGTCTTCCTTCTTTGCATCCGATGCAAGCGAAAGGAACGAATACTTCTCAAGCACTGTGCCGATGATCCCAGTCCACTGACCGGTGCCGTCAACAACCACAACATGGATTTCGTCGTTCGCCGAAGAACGCTCTGAAGCATAGTCAGAGGTGCCTGGAGCAAATTCGAAGTCCTGGTAGTATTCCCACTTGGCAGTAATCGTCGCACTCGAAAGGTCTACAGTGAATGCAGCATTGAGTGTGAGGCCCGTGTTACTTGCAATCGCAGTTACCGTTCTCTCTTCTCCAGCCGAGATAAGGATCGAACCTACCGCAAGCTCGGTCGTGAACGCCGTGCTCGAACCAGTGACCGCAGTTCCCGAAGAACTGAGCGTTCCAGCAAGAGTCTTCGAGAATCCAGTCTTATGACAGAGGGATACCTTCACACCGTTACCGAGTGCACCAGCATACCGACCAGCCCAGAGACCGACGTTACCCTGTCCACCAGAGTAGGAGTTTTCGTAGTGTGCGTCGTTCTTGATCAGCAGACCAGTTCCGGCAGTGCCCGAACCAGTGGTTGCTTCTGCCGTCGCATTCTTTGCGTCGGTTTCGTTTGCAACCCGAGCAAGCCGAAGCTTGTTACCGTATGCAAGGAACGATGCAGCCGTGAAGAAACTAATAGCGGTGGTCGAGTTCGGCTTTCCGAACAAACGAACGAGATTGTCTTCCGAATCAACCAAAGTCAGATCGTTGAGGGGACCCCAACGAAAGACACCAGCGAATCCACCAGTCGTCGAAGACACCTGGGGAACAATGGTGGTAAGATCGATTTCGGAGACGTTTACCGCAGGGGAAACTTGAAATGCCATTGATTACGCTCTCCTATACCTAATAAATCTGGCCCATCTATGCACAGAGCGTGCTTGGGATGGTGTGCCGGTATTTATTACTTGGGGGTATTTCGAGATAACCAACCTGCATGGAGCATCTGAAGGTTTCGCATCCTCTCCTCTGGAGTGATGTCCTGATCATCCAGATTCCAGAAACTGTCCTGATCACATAGGTGACGGTCGACTTCTACCTCTGTCCAGGTTTCTCCGTGGACATCGATAAAGGTGTTCGCGTTACTGAGGCCGTCATCGATGAAACCAAAGGGCAGCATCGATTCTTCCATCTGCTTGCTATAGTCTTCCGATAATTGGGACCTGAGAGAAGACTGGGTGAAGTCCTTGAAGAACTGCTGAGACGACAACCAGCCAAAGAGAACCAGGGTCATCACAAGGTCGTCATGGTTGTCTGTGCCGGGTTCGGCAGCATAGGAGTTCCTGATCTGAACAAACTTTGTCAGTTCGTCGAAGGTGTCCTCGTCATGGATCAAGAGCTTCTTGTTTTCTATCAGTGCCTTCAGAGTAGAACAGCCGATGCTCTTGACTGGTGCAGAGGTCTTCACACCAAGCTTAGAGTTCCGCTTGTGGCCCTGGGAGATCACCTGACCTGATCTGCCGTTGGTGACAGTCCTGATGACACACTCATACTCAAGCTCTTGCCAGAGGATGTCTGCCACCTGTTGGCCGATGTCGTTTGTCTCGATGAGCACAAAGGCATTGTTATACTGTCTGGCCGCATCGTAGATGAAGTTCGGGAACATGGTCGGACTGACAGTGTTGCTCTTGAACCTTGCCACCTGATGATAGGGGAACTCTGTCACATCGATCACAGAGAAGGCTGAGTAGTCCATACCCAGACCCCTTGAGACATCCACGGTCAGCACATAGGCATGATCCTTATTCTTGGGATCATCCTTGTCTCCGTGGGGATCGAGTCTCCTTGGCTGGTGGTAGATGGCCAGTTCTTCGGTGGAGTAGATTGGTTCCTGCATCACCATTGAGGTAAGTGCCTGTGCACTAATCAAGGTATTGGAAGAACCTATGAAGAAGCAGTTATGCTCTTGATTGAACTTATCATCACCAAGCTTTTCTCTTTGGGACTTCTCCCACACCTCATCCCGACCGGGGACCTGTGACCAGTGGATACTCCTAGGAACGAATCCATTCTTCCCTGCAATGGCTTCCTCCCAGAGCTTATAGAAGTGGTTCAGTCCCTTCGGGGTCGAGAGGATCAGTATCTGTGCTTTCTCTGACTGAGAAATTGTCGGAAAGACAGAGGCCATGAAGTCTTCTGCCAGTGCAGAGTTCACCATTGCAAACTCATCGAGCAGAACGACGTTGTAGGAGAATCCCCGAATCGCATCGAGGGTGGTTGCTGCAACACTAATCTTGGAGTCGTTCTCTAGAAGAATCCCATACTGGTTCCACTCCTTGATCCCTTGCTGCATGAAGAAGGGAAGGCGTTCGTAGGACGCCTTGAACTTGTCCATGATTTCCTTCGCCGTCTTCAGCTTGTTTGCAAGGATAGCGATGGAGAAGGTTGGATTGAAGAGAACCTTCCAAAGAAGGTATGCAACGGTGGTTGTCGTTTTTCCTACTTGTCTCGGGAACTTAGCTACGACGAAGCGATTTTCAAGATAGGTCTGAACGAGATCGATCTGGTAATCCCAGAGCCCGAATTCCTGTGCTCCCTTATCGAGCGTGATGATCTTGACGTAGTTCGCAATGAAGTAGAACGGATCGGTCATACACTTCTCAAGCTCGACCACCTGTTCCGGGGTGTATTCGATTGAGACGTATGCCGCCTTTAGGCGCGGGTTGCCCTCATAGCAATTCGGGTTACGACCCTTTGCCATTGACTAGTCCTTCTTTGACTTGCGGATCATGTCTAGCAGCTCGGTAGTGCTGCCAGTGAACACAATATTGTTTGTGGTGTTGTTCTCTTGATGCCGTTCGATCTCTCTGGACTTCGGGGTGGATGCTCCCCCTCGACGTTCCTTTGCGGCACCCTTGATCTTCTGTCTCGTGACGTGGATTTCCATCATCTTGTCGTTGGCGTTGGTGGCCACGTTGATCAGATTGGCTAGTGCTGCATAGTCCTTTGCGTTGTCGGAGGCCCGTGCAGAGAGTGCAGAGGATTCGATAGCGTCCGCTGCAAGCTGTGTGATCTTGGCCAGCCGTTCTCGAATGACCTCGAAGTCGGAATCCAATTCTTCCATCTCCTTACAGATTGCCTCGACCTCTGGGTCTGGTGTCTCTGCTTCTGAGATGACGGTGGGTGTCTCTGCTTCGGCGACCACAGTAGGCGTGATGTCGATTATCTCTACACCAGCCACAGAGGTTGGCTGTGCACTGAGAGTAGCCGAGATGGTTCCCTTGATGATTTCGTCCAGATCTTCGTCGGTAGGGAGAAAGGCATCCAGGTCACAGTCTGGAATGTCGTCAGAGGTAATGGTCTTTTTATCGTTGTCCATGATTCTTTTTCAGGTCTTCCCAATACTTATATAGTCTTTGCCTCAGTTTCTTCTGATTCTGAGGGGTGAGGTTGGCCTGGAATGGGGTGGAGATATGGAACCATGCAAAGTCCCAGAACGCATCAAAGGACGCAGTGAGCTTGTCGATCTCGTAGGATGATGTATGGGCCAGGGCATCATCGATTGCAGAGAGCCCTTGCTGCATATGAGAGTTCAGCTCTAGAGGATGGTTGAAGTATTCCTGGTTGGAGTTTGGGTTGCTTGCCTTCTCTTGGGCATCACTCCAGGCACGCTCTCCCATTCGCTTGAAGTCCAGGAAGTGAATCAGTTCGTGGACTGCCGAGCGCTTGAGTTCCTTTCGTTTCTTCGGGAGGAAGTAACCAGCGAACTCTCCCCAGTTCAGAGTCTGGTCTACTGCATAGATGACGATCTTTGGGCTGGTGTAGTCAAAGACTGCGGATGCCATGCTATCGTGTTGGGCTTGGGTAATGATGAACTCCAGTCCTGAGAACTCTGGATTGCCGATGAACTTTCCTAGGTCACCGACGAAGACTCTTTGTGGTTGGACAGTCATGCCGAACGGCATCGGCTTTCCTTCCTTGAACTCTGACTCTACCTTGTTCGCAAAGGCTTCCCATGCACCAGATGCCTTTGACCTGTAGAGGTAGTCGTTAGAGGCTGATGCTTCGGTGATGTGCTGGAGGAAGCTACGCATCTAATCTTTGTAACCCTTGTAGTCGTTGTAGAGCTTGGTCCACTTTACGGTAAGTGCCCGAACAAAGTCCGTCGCAGAACGGGCACCAACTTCCTTGAACAGCTCGAAGTAGGCACCGATATATCTGGAGGTTCGGTTGTTCGCGATATTGGACTCTATTTCATCGACTAGAGTTGGATTGGGATTCTCTGGTCTATACCGAAGCAAGAAATCCACATAATCCTTTGCTATCTTGTCTAGCTCCAGATACTTCTTCGCATGGGTAAGCGTCTCCCAATGAACATAGTCTCTGATCATTAGTGGATCGTATTCGTTCCTGGGAACTGCGGGAAACTTATCATCGTCAATCAGGCTTAGATCGAGATTGATTGCCTTACGCTTGTCTCGACGGATGAAAGATTCTCTGGTGGGATAGATGAACGTTGGTATGTCCCTTCGGAGACATGCATTGATCGCACCTCCGATTGGTGTCCCTCGACGAACCTGATCTTCGACCTCTCTATAAAGCATGTTCTCACAGAGCACATGGGCAGCAAGGATATAATCCGCTGCATTGGGGATGGTCGGGCTATTGGAAAATATTCGATCTTCCTTCTCATCCTTGAAGTAGTCGTTGCCTGTCATCCAATCCGGCCTACCATCACGATGGCCGAAGTAGTCTACTGCTTTCGCTTTGTATCTTTGGCTTAACTTCCTACCGTCCAGTTCGAAGTATATTTCTGTGCTCGCTCCAGTCTTGAAGTAGGAACTCGAAGGACTTCGGGCCACAGAGAAGTAGAACCAATGGTCACCGTAGGCTATTTTGTCGGACTGCTGGCTACCTGGTTCAGTCGAAGACCCGACAAGAGCTGTCAGCTTGAATGCGTTGTCCTTGAGGATCGACAAAGCAGCCACAGGTTGTGTCCGATGGAACACGATGTCACTGACAGATTCTTGCAGCTCCTTCATTCCCTTCATGTAAGCCGAGAAACTGATCATCGTTTAGAGTCCAACAAAAGTAATAAACGTCGACTTTAGATATGGGTCCATGTTTAGCGACCGCACATACCAAGAGAATGTCTCTGCGAATGTTTCACTTGCATTCTTCTTTGAGTAATCAGAGACATGGGTAAAACTTCCGGTTTGACAGAAGTTCTCCCAATCCTTTCGCATAGCGGCTGTTAGGAACTCGTAATACCAACGGTGGCCACACTCGTGGGTGAAGACATGGACAGCATCGAATGAGTTACCAAGTCCCCAAAGACTGGCATGAATGCTGGTGGTAGCAGGATCGTAATGGCCACCCTCATTGGCAACAAATCGATCTTCGATGACAACCTTCAAGCCACGTAAGACACGATGGAATCCGGCCGTTCGAAGAAGCTGGAAGGAGGTTTTCAAATCTCGGATAACTCGGTCCTTGCTCTTGATAAGGTGTTCGTCTGTCTCATCAAGTTCGAAGCGCACCGGGATACCATCAACGGTGGTGTCCAATTCCCTGGCAAGGTCGGGGACTACCTTTTCGTTTCGGAAGTAGGTTTCGAGTGCATCGAAAGCAGCCTTGGCAAGCCTTTGATACTGGCCATACTTCGTGCTTCGTTCCTTGTCCCAGTAATCATAGGTCCTCTGAATGATGTCGGGGTGGTCTGGGGGTAGGTGAGTCTGAGTTTTGTAATCGTAGGAATTCACCTTATCAGAGCGAAAGGGGTCTGCCTTTACGTAGAGGTGCCAAAACTTTTCCGCGGCTTCCTTGGCCCACCAGGTTGGTGCGTCGTAGTGATCCTTCCTATTCTTCCGCAGGACCTTCTGATAGACGAAGTGCTCCAGATTCCTAATCCAGACATTATACTCGACTCTAACGCGGTAGAGTTCTTCTGGGGTCTGGATGCGCTTGATGTTCTTAGACCATGCAAGAGAGTCCTGCTTCCATTGTGCAAGAACAGAGACATCGATAGCTTCTGCCAAGTGCTGCTTAAACGACTTCATCTAATGACGATCCTTCCACTTTGTAACAATCCACTCGATGAACTCTTCAGGGCTGTTAGCACCAACGAGACGGAGAAGATTTAAGATTGGCTCTGCTCTCCCCCGATCCTTTTGGTTATGGATGTCATTCTTGAGCCGAGTAAGAAGCTCACTTGATCTCCATGTTGCCGAGCGTGCCGAACTCTTGGCGTAGTCTCCTAACTCATCGTAAGTCTTGGCATGGACCAACTGTGCCCACTCTTCATAACCGCCTCGATACATTGAGGAGTAGCCAGGACGATAAGGCTCTTGGGTCTTTAGTTCGTCAGCATCGACATCAATGGCCCTTGCCGTGTTTCGACTCAGGAAGGCTTTCCTGTCGTCGTATATGTAGAGGGGAATGTTTAACCGGATGCACTGAATCTTTAGGGATCGAAGTGCCCGAAGATGGTGGTCGTTTAGTTCGGGATACTTGGTGGTCTTCCAGGCAAGGTGGATTTCCTGGATATACTTTCTGGCATTGGGTATGGTCACATTGTCGGAGTAGATCCGATCTTCCATCTCATCATTTTTAAACTCTGGTCCCCAGTAATCGACTGGCTTCCCTGGGAGATTGCTCGCTAAAGCTCTACCATCTAACACCAAGTAGCCGTAGCCATTCGCAGCACTGCTGAAGTAGCTCGAAGCGGTCGACCTGGCAGTGGAGAGGAAATACCACTTATGTCCCTTCTCCGAGTTAGTCCCTAGACTGGTGGTGAGTAGGAATTGGTTCTTCTCCAAGATCGTCACAATCGACCCGATACTTGTATAGTGGAAGAGTATCGGAGAAATCCCCTCACGGAGATACTGCTTAAACGACTTCATCTACCTAAAGTTCTCCGACCAATATTGATACAGTCTCGATGTCATCCGACGCTTCCCCTCTGCCGAGAGATACTGAAGGAACTGATCCCTGAAGTAGGGGAGCACAATCTTCTCGAAGCCATTGAAGGTCTTCACACCAGCCATGAGATCCCTGGAGGACTCTTCGTCTGGCCACATCTTTGCAGTCTGTAAAGCGTGCTCGAAGGCCGCTAGTCCTGCCTGATAGAACGCATTGGACTCGATGTTGTTATTGAAATACATGGCTGGTGTGGGTTCTTCCTCCCTGTTTTGCAGTTCACTCCCCGCTGCATCAAACGCCTTTGGCCCTAAACGCTTCCAGTCTAGGTAGTGGGTGAACTCATGGGCGAAGGTGGTCGAATACTTAGCTCGATACATCAGAAGGAACTCAAGGAACTTCTGATCACTCCTTAGTGTCTCTGCGTCTATACCGTTCAGTGAGATGATTGGCTTGGTGGAATTGCTGCCAACTTCGAACCCAAACTGGCCGTTACTCCCACCGCTTGCTCCCCGATGTGGAACGAACAGGATCTTGAGTGGAGAGTATCGAGCATCCCCGATGGACTTTCCTAGATCTAGAATAGCCCTGCGAGGGTTCGACGACATGGCCTGTTGCATTGCTGCACCATCCTCGATTGCCCTGAGCATCTTGAACCAGACGGTCGCAGCTTCACCACGAAAGGCCGCATCTTGGCTTGGTCCTTCCTTGAGATGTTGCTTGAATGACTTCATCCTACTTCCTCCCCATCACACTCAGATACTCTTCGGGAGGATTGCCTATCGTATAGAGGATTTCTCCCCCGGCTATCTTCGACAAAAAGGTGCTGTTGATGATATAGATACTTGGGTTGGCCCCAAAGGTCCTCTGGGCTGGTGCTGTGATAATCGAACGCACCATTGCAACGATGCCCCATGTGGTCTGTCCACCTCGAACAGCTTCGGTCAACCAGACCTGGGGCATAGTCGGGGTGTTCTTCTTTGCGAAGTTCCCAAAGGCAACCTTGCCGTTAAAGTCACAGACCATGAGCAAGGAAGTCTTGTAGTCACTATCGACATACTCATCCACATCGACCGTATCTGTTAACGGGATGGGGAATCCTGCAATCTTTTCATACTTGGCCCGTGCTCCCTGGAAGTAGATCCCATGGGCGTTTGCTTCGTGGGTGTTTCTTAGGGCAAGTAGAGCATGGATCATCTCATGAGCAAGGATGCCCTTCAGCTTCTTGGCTGTGAACTTAAGAGGAGCAATGACAATCTCCAGGGAACCTTCGATAGTTTCTCTGGATGAGATGCTAGCTCCGACACGTCTGCGAACTTTATACTGACAGATCCCAGTCGATCCACGGGGGACCTTTCCGAATCTTACCGGAATGTCACCAGGCAAGGCGTTATCAAAGACCGTCCGATTGATCTCTGTGAACATGTAGCCAATGTTAAACGTCTCCGGGTTAATCCGTTCGTCGTCTTC
Organism: uncultured Bacteriovoracaceae bacterium; assembly: GCA_964477895.1. Classification (GTDB taxonomy): domain Bacteria; phylum Bdellovibrionota; class UBA2428; order UBA2428; family UBA2428; genus CAYZFQ01. Next base: position 21,906 of record CAYZFQ010000020.1, read on the forward strand.
AATCCATTCGCGAAGGAAAGTAGAAAAGGACTTCATCTTTAGCTCGTGGTCACAGTCGGAGAGTTAAGGGTGATCTGGATGCTCTGGACACCAGCCTTGATCGTGACTGGTGGTCCAGCAGGAACGTCTAGTCCTGTGACCGGATCATACTTCTTGTTGTCGTTATACTCGGTGATTGAGATCGTGAACCCGTAGTCATCCTCAGGTTCGACGTCTGCCGGGTTTGGCTGTGTCACAATCCGTGCATGTCTTGGGGTATGGGTGACCTCACTAGCCGTGATTGGACCAGAACCCTTGACCGCATGGATGTCGACGATTGCCTTCTTAATGAGCTTCGCTTCTGCAATAGGTCCATAGAAGAATGACCGGACATTAAACAGAAGAGTCCAGGTCTGTGTTCGCAGCCGTTCGAAGCTCCCCTCGTAGTCGTCATTCTTTTGGATGGACACCAGCGTGATAGGGATGTCATCGACCTGGGCAATCAGGGGTAGAGTGTTGACAGCAACCGTCTGAGTCGGGGCAAAGAAGGGAAGTATCTGTTCTACGATCTGGAATCCGTCGTCTGCATTCTGTGCAATGATGTTAAGCTCGAAGGTATGAGTATACGGGGTTCCCACATAGTTGACATAGTAGTCACCAGCCACGGTGCTCACTACCTTCTGCACTGGGATCAGTTGTCGGCTGTTGTCGTAGGAGAGGTTGACTATCTCATAGCTGATTCTGGGGAGGATCATCCGAACCGTTTTCAGGTTTGCCGGATCTTCCTGTCTGACCACCCACCACTTTTGCTTGGGGCCATACTCGATGGGAACCTTGATGCGCTCATACTCGGAACCGTCTGTGCGCTTCCTGACAAGGGTAATGTTGTTGAACATGTTCCCGAAGGCAACAACAAGATTCCTGGTGCTGGAGTGGTAGAAGTTGGTGCCGAACATTTAGACGCTTCCGAACGGATTACGCTCGTCTGTGTTGACGATAGCTGCGGCTTCGTCCTGAAGCTCCTTGTTATCCTGACGAACGTTCTGGTTGTCCTGATAGTCCGCTGCACCAACCATGGGTCGGCTAGCAGCACTGGTGTTTCCCTTGATGTTCCCACCAGTCAAGGAGAACTCTCCGACTGGATACTTCACCCTGAGAGTATCAGTAGTCGGCTCCCATGAGATGACCTCTGCCGATGCTGTGGCAGAGTTTAGATTCGTTCCTTGGTAGACGCTTTCGCCGACCTCGAACGTGCCCGAACCAGTAGAGCCGTCGACAGATACGTCCACAGCATATACGTTAAGGTTAATGTAACTCTCATCGATTGTCGGTTCTCCGGTTTCTATCCGTTCGTTTGTATAGCGGAACATCTCACACTTAAGCTCGAACATGTAGACCTTGCCGAGCTGGTAGAAGGTCACCTCGTCCTCTACGAACTTGATCTCCATCATCACCCTGTTGAGTGGGAAGTAGATCAGGTCACCCTCTCTTGGATAGGGTAGCTCTCCGTTGACTGCTTGATCGAATACTGAGTTCGCAACTACCAAGGTGGCAGTGTCCTCGATCTGCATCCCGAACTTCGAAAGGAAGTCACCCTCACCACCAAACCGGTCGAAGACCTTGATATACATCTCCATCTCGAAGTAGCGAGTGAACTTCGAAAGGACATCTTCACCAAGGATCAGATCTTCCTTCTGAAGATCCCGCGGGAGATACATGATGTCGTTACCGTAGGCACGGATGCTCTCGATGATGAGAGATTCGATTAGTTGCTGTTCGGCAGAGCTAGATTTGAAGAAAGGACTTGTGGCCATCAAGCATCCCAAATGGTTCGAGTGTCTAGCTATTTAGGGCAAGGGCTCCACTACGATTCTGGTAGCAAGAGAACTCTATCTTGAGCTTTAGAAGTGCCTCAAATTCCTGAAGGGTTAGGTTGTCGAAGGCATTTTCAAATGCCCTTGGATCTTCCTGTCCAAGGAGCTTTAAGTAGCGCATGATTGCACCTCGACCATACATCGAGTCCAAGAGTCTTGTGGCAATCAGTCCTTCGGAGTAGGCAACACCAGCCTCTTCGCCGGTAGCGAACTTCACAACCCAACCAGCCTCAAGATCCTTCAGAGGGATATATGCATCAGGCTTCATGTAGTAGCAGACGTCGACCTCCGAACGCTCTGCCATCTGTGCCAACCCTTCGTCTATCCAGGCTGGTGCCCGTGAGTTTGAGTAGTTCGCTACGAGTGCATGGGTCAACTCGTGGACAAGTGACGACTTCAACTTCACCTCTGGAAACATCATCATCTGAGGAGTCATCGAGATATAGACTGTCCCGGCAATATAGACCGCCGACGTCCATCCTGGCAGAGCAAGGTTGATAGAGAAGAACTCGGGGTCGAGGAAGATTATCCGGGCTCTGATTTTCTTTCGTCTGGTGCCGTAGAGAGAACCTATCTCAGAGTGAGCATGGTCGATAGCGGCGCGGACCTTGGAAGAGAAATCCTGGGGGAGCTTCCTATAGGTCGAGTAGACAATTCTTGTTTGGAACTGGCCGTTAGAAATGACGTTCGGATCGGGCTTTGAGCGGACCCCCGCACAGCAGAAGAAAAAGAAGATGGCTAGTAGTAGTCTCCTCACCCATATAATTAGGGTTTCGGAAATTTAGGCGACGAAGAAGTCGACTGGTTCCTGATAGGTCTTCCTGGCCTCTTCTTCGAGCTGTTCCATCTCTCTGATGGCTTCGTCGTAGATGTTCTGGCCGTTGAAGGTCACGCCACCGGGCAACTGAAGGCCGGAATACTTCTTAAGGTTTTGTCCCCACTGCATCTTTATGTTTGCAGTAGCATAGGACTGAAGCCACCAATCATTGTAGATGTTAGGATAGGCAGAGGGGTCAACGATCTTAAATCCCTTGAGGAGGATATACATGTCGATGATGTTCGGATCGTTCCAGTCAATTTCTAGCTTGAGCTGGTTCTGGTAGCGCTTGTAGGCAAAGCCAGTCTTGCCGGAGAACAGAAACTCGACGAGTGCCAGATGTGAACGCATCATCGTATACTGCACCATGTCAGTATAGGTCAGGTCCATCATTGCACCGAGAGCCATCTGGTAACGGATGTCAAACATCCCAATATCACCACCAGTCCCGAGACTGCTACCCATCGAGACGATCTCTGAGATGCCGATGAGTGAGTCATCAAGCTCGATGTATTCCTTGTCTACATCCCCGAGCGTGATAGCACTGGATGCTGCAAGCGTGCCTGTAACACCAGACACGGAACCCTCTACTACTTCTCCGTTTGTGAAGGTTCCTGAGATCCCTCGGACTCTGGCCGAAAGATTATTCGAAGCCTTGTCCACAAGTAGTGCAGTAGCCCCAGAAGTAGCACCCTCGATTACCTCTCCCCTAACAAAGACACCAGCCACTGCGGATGCAAAGGCCATGGTGGATGCTGTGATTTTATGTTTGAGGTAACAGAGTTCTGTTCCGTCTATATGGAAATCGGCAAAGAAACCAAGAGCATCATCGAGACGGTCCTCTATCTGCTCCTCGGTCACATCGATCACCACGACTGGTGCACCGAGTTTCCTGAGACAGTAGTTCTTTAGACCCTCTCGTGTGGTGATGACTGGCATTTACTTCTTGTCCATGGCCTTCTCGATAGCGTCTAGGCGCTCGTTGAAGCCTTTGTTTTCGGACTGTTGTTCGTTGTGCTGCCGTTCGTTCTTATTGCTGCTGATCTTTCCATGGAACACATCCACGTCGACATTGGTGATGTAGACGATGGTTGCCCCAAGGATACCGATCACAGAAATGAATGCGAAGATCACCAGCCTAAAGAGTCTTGCACCTGTAAAGATCACATGTAAGCCTCGGTCGATATTTGTTGACAGAGACTCGATGCACTCATTTAATCTGACCATCTGGGCAGACTGGCGTTCCATTGATTGAACGAATGACTCTTGTAGTTTCACTATCTGATCCACCTTGGATTCATACAGCCTTGTCCGTTCTATGTGCCTTGCGAGACGCATTTCTAAGGTTTCGACTTCAGTGTCATTTGCCATCAAACCTAACCGAGATTAGCTACCGTGTTAATACAACCCCAACAAGAAGGTAGCTCCAGTCCCAGTAGCCTTAACTATCGATGCGCGAACAGGAAGGATTGTTCCTACTGGCACAGCCTTAAACAACACCTCATCACCCTTTTCGGTGATCAGAGTTATGTCCCCCGCACCACCAACATAGATTGCTCGCGTCACGCGAGTCAGAGGGTTGGAGTTGTGGGGAGAGATAGCGAAAGCGTGTCTTGCTTCGGGGTGAATCATTGGTCCTCTTGTGTGTAGTATTTAGTTGGTAAGGGCACTCCAGTATGGTCCTGGGGTGCCCCTATCCGGGTGTTATTCTCTGGTAGCTGTGCAGGTCAGGTTGGTGTTGAGCGCAGTAGTTAGCTGCTCACCAAAGCTGCCCACAACATCATCGTTGTCACCCACAATAGCTGCCCACACCGCTTCTGCGACAGCAGCTTCGTCACACGAACCACCACCGCCGCCACCGCCACCGAGTGCAATCTGGCGGAGAGTATCTGTAGACGAACTCCAAGACCCACCCTTAATTTCGGTGAACGCTGCAACCATCTCTGTGTTGGTCGGAGGATCATAGGTCGTAAGGGCCGAAGCACACTGAGTCAGGACGTTTGCAGTGCTGATGTCGTTGAGTGCATCGAGGGTCGTCTTAGTCCCTGCAATCGAGTAGCCAGTCTTTGTGACTACCGAAGCAACAGTTCCGACAACGTTTCCACCCACGTTACCAGTCACAGAGCCCACAGAACCGGAGAGGTTACCTGTGATGTTACCCGTGATGTTTGCGGTCTGGGTCCCTGCGAGATATGCGACACAACCACCATCCTCAAGGATTCTGTAGTTGTCACCTGGTGCAGTGAGTGCATCCATGTCATCCCGAACAGTCACTCGGTCGCTTGCTGCAACAGACGCCGTGATACAGGAACTGGCAATCGGAAGACCTGCCGTAGTGTAGAACGCTAGACGATAACCATTAGTGAACTGGTCGTCGGCATCGATACCCGAAGTGCCTAGGTCATAGACGTTTCCAGTCTCTTCTGAGGAGAGTGTTCCGTCATAGGTCGAAGGAACGGTAGTCCCGGACCACTTGGTCACATTGGCATTATAAGTTCCCTGATGGAACTCTGCATGAGTCGGTCGCACACCAGACACACCAGTCACGGTGACTATGAGGCTGGTGGCATTCGTTACTGCAAGCCGAGCGTCGGCCAACTGGATCTCGTAGATCCCAGGATGGTTCGTTGCATCGACTTCCTTGAACCGAGCCTTGGTCGCAGTCGGAGCTGCATAGGTTCCAAGGGTCGAGATAGTCTCCACCTTCGAAGCTGCGACAGTATATGCCGTAGCAGTTGCTTCGTTGTTGGCAATCGTAGAGATGATTAAACCACTGGAAGCGTTTGTCAGTCCTGTGGCTGGTGTGCCGTCATCATTCTCCAGTGCCACCCGAAATGCAACGGAGGTGCTACCCAAGGGAATGGGAAGCTTTTCCGCCACAGCTATAGCGGCAGTGCCGACGATGAAACAAAATGCGCCTAGCGCCTTGATGAAAGATTTCATTGTTCCTTAAAGTCCCCCTAAGTCCTGAAGTCCACCAGTCAAACTGGTATGTGATGCAGAGTATGTAGACCCCGAGACAGTTTGATCGGCACCAATATCCCAGGCCCCTGAACGTGTTTCGTTGTCGATATCGAAAGAGAAAGCATAGTCGCCATCAGCACTTAAATCTGTGCCAAGGGTTAGTGCAGCAGTGTCCGCGGCGTCTAGATGATAGCCGTTAGTAAACGTGGCCGTCTTTGACTGGTAGGTCCCGCCGTCTGGGGATGTTGCATCCTCGGTGACGTTCCGTGAAGTGGTCAGGGTATCGAAGCCACCATCCCTTAAGTAGTCAGCAGTGCCGGAACTCTGGATCAGGTTGTTTCTTAGCTTGGCGACGTCTGTGGTGCCGTATGCGGAGAGGAAGATACCATACTGTGCATTATCGGCGATGGTGTTGTTGTAGACATACCACTGCATATCCCCACCATCACCAGTCACGAGATATATGCCGTCAGTGAATCCGTAGATGAGGTTGCTTGCCATCCGAAGCCTTACACCATCGTTGGTGGTGTAGGAGCGAATTCCATTAGAATCGGCACCTGGTGAAGTCGGACCACGAATGATGTTCCGCTCAAGGTAGACAGGACCGTTCGCCCCACTAGCCAAGGTGAACCCCCTGGATGGGTTGTTCTGAGTATTTCTTAGCTGGATTCCTGTGACCCGGACGTTGGGATCACGAATCAGGAAGGCGTTGTCTGCCGAACATTCGACTCGATACTTCCCGGTGCTCCAGACTCCAAGATGTTCGTCAGCCGCAGCAGGATAGATATGAACGTATCGCGTGGCATCTGTAGTAAAACCATCAACATCGGGACAGGACGTATCAGCAGCAGATCCAGTAGCTTCGATCTCCAGGTAAACGTCGTCTGCTACAAGATCGTCTGCTTCGGCAACGAGCGCATCATACAGCGTTGCGTATGCTCTGTTCCCACCAGACGTGCTACTTGTGGTGCCGTTTCCACCAGCCGAAGAGGCCGTGTTGACATATCGTTTTCTAAGGCTTGCTGCCTCTGCGTTCGATACAAGGAGCAACAGAATCGCAAAGACTGGTGCCAGTAACTTTCTTAGTTCCACTTTCGAAACACCTTATTCAGAAAAAGTTTGGAAACACCTGGTTGTAAAGCCGGAGGCGGTCCACCGAAAGGGCAGCTTTCTGCTGCCCACCCATCACAGCTCCAAAAACTAATTGACCCCGCCGATAGATCATCCATGACTACTGACACTGTTCCTGTGCCCCTGTAGTCGATGATCCCGAATACTCCACCTGAGTTATATGCGGTGTTGGTTGAATTAAAGAGCCAGTCAACAGAACCCGAGAGGGACACCTTGTCCTTCACTCGAACGCCGTCGATCATGAGGGACACCTTCTGACTGTTCCAGAGAATGATCTCGAACTTTGTCCAGGTGTCTCTGACAATAGCAGTCGATGAGGTGAGTTCTACCGTTGGTGTTCCCCCGGCATACCTGGTCGCAATAGCCCAGTTACCACCAGACTCGGAGAGCGCGACATAGTTCTCGAATGCAGAACTACCTCCACGGAATCCGTGGTAGGCAATCACACCGTTTGGTGTAGAGGACGAAGGGAGCTTGATGTAGCCATGGATCACCTGTTGAGGAAGAACCACAACTCGATAGGGGTTGTTTAGAGTTCCGTCACCCTCTGATCCTGTAGCCGGTCCACCCATCCGGTAGTAATAGAACCCTGCACCACAGTTCGCACCTGTGCATGTGGCAATAGCTGCCTGTTCTGCTATCGGTCGTGTGACCCCTTCTCCATCGGTTCCGGCTGGATGTGTATCTGTAATGATTCCCGTATGGGGATTAGAGGTCGTGAACGTCAGCGCATTACCACGCCATGTTCCACCAGAGTCCCCATA
>CAYZFQ010000021.1:0-26707 GCA_964477895.1 uncultured Bacteriovoracaceae bacterium
GGGATTTGAACCCACGACCCCTTGCACCCCAAGCAAGTGCGCTACCAGGCTGCGCTACACGCCGACTTTTTAGGAGCCTCTTTCGTAGCACAGGCCTAAAAGTTCTGCCAACGATAGTTCTTCATATTTACCCCTATTTTGGCTATACCTTTCCGCCACTTGCATAAATTCTTCTCCGCTTTTATTTTTCTTTCATCAGCCACCTGCGCCCTTGCGGAGACCCTCATCAATCCTACGCGGGTGGCTGTGGTCGTCTCCAATAGCGGTCACCTCAATGCAGGATTCGCCCTCCAAAGACTTTATGCTCGGCTTGGGATCACCGCTCAGATATTTTCCTTCCAAGACATTGATCTTAGCCATGATTTTTCGGAGGAGGCCCAAAGCCATGAGCTTCGCTTTGGGGAGAATGTAGAGGGCCACAACCAAAAACTACGACGCCTGCAGAGCGAGTCATCCGGGGTAGCTCGCCTGGGCGATTCCCCAGGTCTGTGGAAAATTCCCCAAAAAGACTTTCGCCATATGCTGGAACAAATCGCCTCCTTCCAGCCTACCCATCTCATTTCTACCATCTGGGCCCTAGGCCCCCTTTTGCCAGAGATTCGCAAAAGATTGCCCGGCCTGCCCGTAGCATGGGTGCATACAGACGAAGATCATAGCGACTTCTATTTGCGCCTGGCCGCCCAAGAATTTGATGTTAGTTTTTTACCCTCCCTTAGAGCCTACGAGCGAGCCCGAGAATTAGGTGTTGCCGCAAACAAATTGAGCCTGGGAGGCGTGCCCGTAGACCCACGCTTACTCGACTCCAGCCTCAGCCCCTGCGACTTTGCGGCCCTGGCCCAGACTCTCTCAAAAGCTGGGTACTCCCCCCGGGCCCATTCCATAAAAATCATTCATTCAGGCGGTAGCTTTGGTGTGGGCGACAACGAAGAAATTTTTGAATCTGTTGTGAATCGCTTTCGAGACAGCCCGCAGGCGGTGGATTTCTTGATAGTGACGGGTCACAACAAGAGCTTGGCCGACCGGCTTCGCCTGAGATTAGATCAATTAGATCTTGGCGAGAGCCAACTTAAGATTACCGTGGCTCCTTACTTGCCCGACTTAGGACTTCTTGCGGATAAGTTTTTCGACGTTTGGATTTCAAAACCAGGAGGCATCACATCCACGGAAGGCGTGTTTTTATCCCACGCAAATTATTCCGGCTTGCGTACGATTTTTGCTGTTTCCACCCCCATTCTTCACGAAGAAGGGAATTTACTGAGCTACTCTCGTGCGGGAATTTGGTTGGCCGCTAAACCTCAAGAGGTGGGTGAAAAAATTGCAAAGAATTACTTCAAATCAGACCTTCCCCCGCGCTTTCCTTCAGCCTTGAACGCCCGGTGGGAATGGGCCCAGCAAAATTATTATCCTGAAAACTACATCAAATGGGCACTCAATGCCTGGACCCTCAGTGGCCCGCAGCGCCAGAAATTATTTCCTCAGCCCTCTTCGCTAGGAGCCAAGCTTCTCGCTCAACGCCACTGTCCGAGCGTTCTTGAAGAGTGGTCGCCCTCCCCTCAGCTCTAGAGACTAGCGTTTTGCGGCCGATTTTTTTCCTTTTGTGGCTTTTTTGCCCCCACCCTTAGCTGCGCGGGCTGCCAAAAGCTCGAGAGCTTGGGCGATCGTGATTTTATTGGGATCAATATCTTTGGGAATCGTGGCGTTGGTAGAACCATGCTTCACATAGGGACCATATTTTCCGCTATAGATACCCACTACTTTTTTATCTTCAGGGTGCGGACCCAATTCCATCAGCATACTGGAACCCCCGCGGCCCTTTTTCTCCGCGTTAAGCAATTCCATGGCGCGTTCAAAAGTTACGGTGAAGACATTGTCTTCTTTTTTAAGGGATCTAAAGTCCCCATCGCACATCACGTAAGGACCAAAGCGGCCCATATTCGTAAGCACGGGTTTTTGCTTCTCAGGGTGCATCCCCAACTCACGAGGCAAACTTAAAAGCCTCAACGCAGTATCAATATCCATAGACTTAGCTTCCATGCCCTTGAGCAAAGAGGCTCGGCGGGGCTTGGGCACTTCTTCAGTGACTTCGCCCAACTGCACATATGGGCCAAAACGACCCACCAGACAGTAAACATTTTGCTTGGTCTTAGGGTCTTGACCTATGGGCTGAGGGCCCTTGGCTTGCATTTCAAGCAAGTCTTTCAATTTTTCAGGACTGAGATCTGCAGGGGCCACGTCTTCTGGAATAGAAGCCCGGACTTCTTCGCCCTTAGTTTCTTTATCCCCATCCTGCACCAGGTAAGCGCCAAAGCGGCCCACTTTCACTTGAATGCCTTTGAGGTGATGAAGATCCACGGTGCGTGACTCATCCGGATCAATCTTCTTTTCTTTGGACTTCACTTCATCGCGCAGGCCTTCTTTACCTAAGTAGAATTTTTTAAGGTAAGGCAAATATTCCAATTTGCCTTCGGCGATATCATCCAAAGACTCTTCCATTTTAGATGTGAAGCCTGGATCTACGAGATTTAAGAAATTTTTCTCTAAGAGTTGGGTCACGGCAAAACCGGTAAAGGTGGGGACCAAGGCGTTGCCGACTTTGCGTACGTAGCCACGATCACAAATCGTATCAATGATGGAAGCGTAGGTCGACGGACGCCCCACGCCTTCCTTTTCTAAGGTCTGAACCAAAAGCGCTTCACTAAATCTCGGAGGTGGCTTGGTTTCATGAGCATCTGTTTTAAGATCGGTAAGTTTCACCACTTCTTTTTCGGCTAACTTTGGCAAAACCACTTCAATATTTTCTAAAGCCGCTTCGGGATCATCCGAACCCTCTACATAGGCGCGAATAAAACCAGGAAAGAGAATCCGGCTCCCTGTAGAACTAAATATTGAATCCCCGGATTCAATTCGAATGCTTACGGAAAGCTTTTTGGCTTCGGCCATCTGAGAGGCCAGTGTGCGCTTCCAAATCATTTCGTAAAGGGCAAGGTCGCGACCACTGAGCCCCGAATCTTTAGGATGCACAAACTCGGCTCCAGCAGGACGAATGGCTTCGTGGGCTTCTTGGGCCCCTTTGCTTTTTGAAGCAAATTGGCGGGGCTCAGGCGAGAGATATTCTTTTCCAAATAATTCTTCCACCTGACTGCGGGCGCCCTTTAAGGCTTCCTGAGAAAGGTTAGGAGAATCGGTTCGCATATAGGTGATCAAACCGTTTTCATAAAGCGACTGGGCCACTCGCATAGCATCACGGGAGGTGAGACCTAATTTGCGGTTCGCCTCTTGTTGAAGAGTCGAGGTGATAAAGGGAGGGGAGGGTTTGGAGGTAAAGGGCTTTTCTTCAACGCTCTTCACGGTCCAGGGACTTTTCTGAAGTTTTTCTTTTAACTTTTGAGCATCGGCCTCATTTAATAAAAGAATCTCGTCTTTTAAAAGCTTCCCGGTGTTCTCATCAAAGTCTTTGCCGGTGGCGACACGTCTACCGCCCACGGAGTAAAGTTTAGCGGAAAAACCTTCGCCATTTTTGGCAAGGTCGGCATTTAAATCCCAGTACTCCGCTTTGCGAAATTTTAATCGAGCCCGCTCTCGCACCACAATGAGACGCAATCCAACAGACTGAACCCGACCCGCCGAAAGTCCAAAGGCGATTTTCTTCCAAATCAGAGGCGAAAGGGTATAGCCCACCAAGCGGTCTAAGATGCGGCGAGTTTCTTGGGCCCGGACTAAGCGCACATCTATGTCGCGAGTGTCTTTGAGGGCCTTTTCGATAGCCGCCTTCGTGATCTCATGGAAGACCATGCGTTTCACTGGAATTTTAGGCTTAAGTATTTCCAGTAAGTGCCAGGAAATACTCTCTCCTTCTCGGTCTTCGTCCGTTGCTAGATAGAGCTCGTCACACTCTTTTATTTTCTTTTTTAAGGCAGCCACAATCTTGGTTTTGGTCTTGGGCACCACGTAAAGGGCCTCAAAATCCTGGTCCACATTAACGCCGAGCTTGGTCCATTCTTCTTTTTTAAGAGCGGCCGGGATGTCGGCTGCCGACTGGGGGAGGTCACGGATATGCCCCATGCTCGCTTCCACAGTGAAATTTTTGGGCAGAAAACGACGAATCGTCTTAGCTTTCGTGGGAGACTCAACAATCACCAGGGCGTTGCGGGCCATCAATCCTCAATTTCTTTACGTTCAGAGTTCAGGGTTGCTGTTTCCAACATCTCGTAGGCACCTAAGTCAAGATAGTCCTAAAGATGCGAAATCCAAAGGCGTCCGAGAACTTTTTCCAGGCGTCACCCACCCTACTGCCGAGTATTGTGCTCGCGAATCATCTGGATAATTTCCTCATCCGCGTAAACTGCCGATCCCGGATAAAGCCCCTGGGCATCCCAGGAAGCTGCGTTCCACAAAAAAGCCTGGGTCAGGGGCTGTTGCGGATCACCCCCATCCAAGTAATCCAAGAGCATTCTGTGAAATTTGCAGCGAAAATTTTGCAGATCCAGATTCAGCCAGGGATCTAAAAGCCGGGAATACTCCCCGCCCAGACCCGAGTAAGGATGGGCTGCGGCCTCAATGCTGTCTTGGGCGGGTGCCGAATTATTATTGGCCGCGCTCCCACCTCCCAAACCCGTTTCCGAAAAATGCACTTCCTGGCGCCTTCCCAACGTGAGTCCGTATTCACGACGCAACTGGCTTTTAAAGAAGGAAATATTTTTAGAAAAAGACTGAGGGCTGAGCTGCCGGGCATCTAGCGGGGTGTAGGCAGAAATTCCAACAAAATCGCTCGCCTCAAAAAGATCTTGGACGACTCTCAGCTTCTTTCGGGAATAGCGGCGTCCCCCACCCCCAATAACATCGTGATTGTAGTTAATGCCGATTTTAGCGACGGGCCCAAAAGTAACTTTCATTTCATTGAGAATATTTAAATAAGACTCTGGGAATTCAAATACAGAGCTTCCCATCTCCCCAGCCAAGGCAAAGTGAATGAGGGGCAGAGCCGGTTGGTGATAGCGCAAATGCTCATCTGCAGCATTTTTTAGGGCTACAGCAACTGTGTCGAGGGCTACGCTTTTGTAGGAATAGCCTTCATAGTTTTGAAGGGGGTCAAAGACCAAATTGTTGCGCCAGTACCCTCGTACCGCATCGTCGACGTGCATAAGAATGGTGATTTTCATCCCGAGTTCGAGCGTGCGACGAAAGCAGTTCTGCAATTGCCTTTTTACTTGGCCAAGGTAGACGACATCGAGGGGATGGCACTCGCGGTGATCGCTGGCCCGACAGTAAGCTTCCAATTGGTTGCTGAGTTCTGTGGGACGCGTGAAATAAAAGGTAGGCACAAAGCTAAGGGTGTCGTTACCAAGAAGAGCGGCTTTTTCGACTTGGAGGGGGCACTCGGCATAGTCGCGGTCATTAAAGAGAAGGATGGAAGAATTTAACTGAATTGCTTGGCTAAGTGGTGCTGCAAACGCAGAGAGAAATAGACCCCAGAAAAACCTTCCCATTATCCCAACCTTCCACCGGAAAAGCTAACAGGAGACCCTGAGGTTGAAAAGGCCAAGTGCTCTTTTAAGACTCGGGGGTGGGTGAGGCCTTGTTAAGGGTAGGTGACGTCCCAGAAAAGTTCTCTGACGCCTTCCTCGCTTTATTGCCAACTTGCATAAAAATGTAACAAAAGCATGCCTATGCGACGAATGGAAATAGCCTTTGCCTTCGGACTTATATTTTCCGTGAGTGTTCAAGCAAAAATGGAATGCTGGAAGAAACTGGAAGTCCCCTCACACTGGCAAGCACTCATCAGCCTTGTGGAAGACTCAAATAATCCAGAAATTACACAGGTTCTAAAGACAGCAAAGGACGCCCTTGCGGTTGAGGGGACCCAGTATGTGGAACGTAAGAGCGAGGAGCTTCTCATTCTTCCTGACGCTCAAAGTTTTTTAGGTAAATTGGCTGGAGATTTAAAGAAAGCTAAGGATCAAATTCCTGAACTAGACTTTTCAGTAGAATTAGTTTTTGCCCCTCTTACAACAAGCCTTACAAATACTCCTGGAATATTTAGCGTGGATCGGGAGAGTCGAAAGCTTGTTGTTTGGATAAATCATTTTAGTCTGATTGAGAATAATATACTGGGCCAACAGGTTCGGGCCCACGAAATCGGGGTCCACTTTAAAACTTTTCTCGATCTAGTAGCCGGACGAGCCAATCCCCACCATGGTTCCGTAACTTATTTAGGCCGGGAAGATCACCCTCAGGTCACCATGAACGCCTACCTCTCCTTTAGTTTCGATGAGTCTCTAGCCTTTCGGAGATCCGTAGAAGTGCTGCCAAAGGTGGATTACCTTGAAGAAGATCGGTTTCAAACAGTGAAAACGGGTTCCCGCATCAACTACAGCGCCTTAAACTTTGTGCGGGGAACTTTTAATTCAGAACCTCAATTTATTCGATACGAAAACCCAGGGATGCCCACTCTATTTTTTGCTGACTGGAATGTTACAACCGAGGTGGATGGAGAGACGGCTCCTTTCCGAGTGAGACTGCCCTTGCTAAAAAGCCGTGCCATCGATGACCCCAGAAATCTTAGTTGGGCCACGGAACAGAGAGAACAGCTCATAAAGGCCTTAGGCGAAGATGCCGAATACTTTGAATCTGAATTTTAAAAGCTATTCTAGAGAACAAAGAGGGCTCACAAGCAAAATCGAGCGTAGTTTTTGGAACAACACCTTGGAAAGCTCGGAGCGTGGGATTTTCTCAATACAAGCAAAGGCGGAGAGGCGCTCAAAAGGCGCCACCTGTGCGTTGAACCCACGCAAATCCGAAGCTGTCTTTGCCGGATCTAAGCCTTCGCTCTCTACTACCAGCACTAAACGAAGTCCTCGTCTGGGATCTGCCTCAGTTACAACACAACTTCGTCCCGACAAAGCTGGGAGCATCGCCCACAGCTTGCGAAGAAGAGCCTGAGTGTTCACCCCCTCGCCTAAAATTTTCACAAAATCTTCGCCTCGGCCTAAAAACTCAATCTTCTGTCCGCAGATTTCCACTCGATCACTGCTTGAAAAATTTTCATAGCTCCGCCAGCTCACCCCTCCTGATTCAGTCATCCGCAAGTCGCCACTAGCCAGTGCAGGACCTCGCAGCTGCAACTCCTTGGCCTCTCCAACACCGGCCTTCCAGTGTGGAAGAATCTCCATGTCGGGATAGGCCTGGGCTTCCAGTGAGCTCAGGGGACTGATCGCAAAGGCGGCCGCTGTTTCAGTGGCCCCATAACTTCGCAAAAGAGGCCACGCTAAATTTCTGGCTTTGGTATAAAGTTCTCGGTCCAGACTTGCGGCCCCCACAAGCACCGCTCTCAGGCTAGGAGGTGCTTTTAAATTTCTCTGCACTAAATCAAAAACCTGGGCGGGGACCAAAGACGACAAAGCTACCGAATGCTTCTGCGCGGTCACGCAAAAATCATCTGCCGACCAGCCCTCCAAATTGTAAACCGGACTCTGACTCAACCGTGCCCGAGCAAAAATCGAAAGTCCCCCCACATGAAAGTGGGGTAAGGCCAAAAGCCAAGGCTCCCCTTTTTGAATCTGAAGAAAATCATTCACGGATTCGGCAGCCGATAGAAAAGCTTCCCTTGAGAGGGCCACCAAACGAGATTGAGTGGTGGATCCCGAGGAGGATAAATAAATATGAGGGGCTAAATTTTTCGGCCTTGCACTAAAAAGTTCATCTAAATATTTTTTTTCACTTTCTGGCAGGCGAGGATTGAGGAGCAAAAAATCTTTTGTCCAAGGCTTTGAAAAAAGAGATTCTAAAGTGGGATCCATTGTTCATTCGCTAGCTCGGCATCGAAGCCTAGACCCGTGCCTCCAGGACTTTGCCACTCGGGTCCCTTTTGAGAAAGTTTCAGACTGTAGGCGGTCTCGACAAAGAGTCGGTAACCAAGAAGGCCGGCCTCATCTAACAAAAGCGGGTGAGAGGAATAAAACTGGGAGGCAGTAAAGGCCGAGGCCGCATGCCCCATGGGATGACCTAGGTAACTTGAAAAAACGACTCGCAATAAATTCTCATGCGCTAAGTCCACCCATGGACCGGGATCTTCTACGGCATCTTTAATGACCAGGTACTCAAAGGGATAGACGCTCTGGGTGACCTCTGGGGATTTTTTAAGAGACGCAATGGAGGCCTTTTGATCCCAGGCTAAGGCAAGTTTAAATTTTTCGCTAAAGCGCCGCCATTGGGAATCTTCAAAGGGAAAGGGATCTTCCACAAATTCGATGGCATTAAGAATGTTCTCTCCCAAAACACCAAAGAACTCTGTGGCGGTACTTTCGCTAAAAGTAAAATTGGCGTCTAGCCTGAGGCGAAAGCCACTTTCAGCCGCCTGAGTTAAAACTTGTTTTAACTCTTGAATGGGGCGTTGCGCCGATACTTTAATTTTTAACTTCTCAAACCCCTCAGCTCGCAAAGTTTCAAGCGAAGTTTTCTCGTCCCAAAGAAAGTGACTCTTGGGGCTGCCTAAGTCCTTAAAGAGTGATTGCCCCGCACGCCGCGCCCGAGAATCAAGGTCGGCATAATAGAGACTTCGCCTTCCCAACAAAGACGGTCGGCCCATGCACAAAAGTTCTAACTGAGTTTCAAGATTCTCGTCCCCCAGTTCGGGCCAGGGATGGAGGTCGGCATAGCCTCCCTCCACTCGAATTAAGGCCCCTTCTCGCGACGCCCCTTTAGATTTACCTAACGCTTGGTCTTTCCACGAGAGTCTGTACTTGGAAAAATAGATTTTATTTTCCATGCATCAGTCCGAGGCCTAATAGGCCTCCAAAGAGAAGCTGCAACAAAGCCGCTAAGGCTAAAAACTTATTGTAAAGCGGGGAAGGAGAAGTCGTTTGAATTTTTCGATCAATATAATATGCCAAAGGCAGGGTGAGAAAGGGGAGGTAAAAAGCCAAAGGTGAATTTTCTCGCCAGTAAAGGCCCAGAAGAAAGGGGAAAAACAAAAGTGCTGATATCTCTTTTTTTCCAAAAGTCTCGCCGAAGCGAACGGGCAAAGTTTTTTTATGGTTTTTGGCATCCCCCCGCCAATCCCGTAAATTATTTATAGCAATGAGCACAGTAGCCAAAAGGCCAACCTGGGTGCCCGCCACAAAGGCTTCCCAACTGAGTTTTTGAGTTTGTACAAAAAACAAACCCAGTACGGCCACCCAGCCAAAAAAAAGCAGAACAAAAAAGTCGCCTAGGCCCAAGTAAGCTAAGGGATAAGGCCCACCAGTATAGATATATCCACAAAGGATGGAGGCTAAACCGATGAAAACCAAAGGCCACCCACCGGCTTGGATTAAAGGAATCCCAGCCGCGAAGGCCCCTAAAAAAAAGAGCATCGCGCCTCCCATCACCTGGCGAGATGTCAAAAGTCCCGTGGCCGTTACCCGCAGAGGCCCTATGCGATCTTGATTGTCGGTGCCCTTTTCAAAGTCTTTGGCATCGTTCACCAAATTTGTAGCAATTTGAAGACAAATGACAGAAACCAAGGCCCAAAGACTTAGAGAAATATGAAGGGGAAATCCTAAGTTTTTTACTACGGCGGAAGCCACGAAAATGGGCACGACCGAAGCTGTGAGGGTTTTAGGACGAGAGGCCAAAACCCAGTTTTTAACGCTCATAAATACTAGGGAAGTCGCGGGAATTTTTTAAAGTTAGGTTTGCGTTTTTCAACAAAGGCATTTTTGCCTTCTTTGGCTTCTTCCGACATGTAATAAAGCAAAGTCGCGTTTCCGGCCAAATCGAGTAGACCCATTTGTCCGTCACAATCTGCGTTAAGCGCAGATTTTAAACAGCGTAAAGCCAAAGGACTTTGGTCCAGCATCTCGCGACACCACTTTAGAGTTTCGGATTCGAGCTGGGCTAAAGGAACCACCGTGTTCACCAACCCCATCTCCAACGCCTGCTGGGCATCATACTGCCGGCAGAGGTACCAAATTTCTCGAGCCTTTTTCTGGCCCACGATTCTCGCCAAATAGCTTGAACCCAAGCCCCCATCAAAGGACCCCACTCGAGGGCCCGTCTGACCAAAGCGCGCGTTATCGGCTGCGATTGTTAAATCGCAGACAATATGCAAAACATGCCCTCCGCCAATGGCATAACCCGCCACCATGGCCACAACAGGCTTGGGCAATCCACGAATGACTTTTTGCAAATCAAGCACGTTGAGGCGAGGAACACCATCGCTTCCCACATAGCCCGCATGGCCCCGAACCTTTTGGTCGCCACCGGAGCAAAAGGCCTGGTCCCCAGCCCCCGTTAAAATGACAACACCAATTTCCGGATCTTCCCGACATATTTCAAAGGCCGCGAGAAGCTCTTTCACTGTTTGGGGACGAAAGGCGTTGCGCACCTCAGGCCGATTGATTGTGACTTTGGCCACACCGTCCAGGGTGCGTTCCAAGAGCACATCTTCAAAAGATTTTATCAGTGTCCATTCGCTAGCTTTAGCCATCGGCAAATCTTCTACCGCTAAAATACCCAGAAAGAAATTGCAGACTTTGAGCCGTAAATTGAGCGGGCTTTTCTAAATGCAAGCGGTGCCCTACCCCTGGCATCACAAGGCCTTGAATATTGGGGTTTTGGCTCTGGGCGAAGTGAAGCTCAGCCGCGTATTTTGTATCTTTTTCGCCCACGACCCATAGGGTGGGGATTTTAAGTTGATGAAGCTGGGGCCGCAAATTGTTCTGGCGCCCAGCACCCAGCTCTCTTAGCTCTAGGGCCAGCTTCCTGCGAGTGAATGGATCTTCTTTTCTCGTTAAAACGTGCCCGTTAAAAATAGGATTGGCATTCCATTCCTTCACTAAGCCTTCCCAATCTTGGCTTATAAATTTCTGAGCCCAAAGCTCATCGCCTTCCACCCGGAGGGCTGCCTCTTTTTGGGAGAGGCCCAAGTGCGGACCCAATAATATAGCGGCACGGAAGGGGTTTTCTTTTGTTAGAAGCGCATGACTTAGACAGATTCTCGCCCCCATGGAGTAAGCCAACAATAAGGGCTGCGGATCTGTGCGCCGAATACCTTTTAAAAAGCTCTGAGTATCATTGGCAAGGTCAGATTTATCAAAGTACTGAAGCTTCAATCCCAATTTTTCTAAGAAGAGCGGTCGTAAAAAGTCCCAGTCGTGCGGATCATCCCAAAAACCACCTGTAACCCAAATCATTTTTTAAAAATCTCACGGTAGTCTTCCCAAAAATCTCGGCTCTGATCAGCATTGGGACAAATTTCGATAACTGAGGGAGATGAAGCCACTCCCAAGTGAGGAATACTCGTCCAACGCTCGTAACCTAGGTTCCAGAGCTTTGCGAAGCCTTCAAACTTGATTTCATGCTCGTTCTCCACGACACGTTTTCGATCTTCATCGGAAAAAAGATTTTTCAAGCCGGCAACTCGTTCAAAAATTCTCCCACCCCCATTGTTGATCACCACGATAAAGCGGTCTCTCTCGGGCAATTGCTGCAATATCCAAGGTGCCGCCAAGTCGTAAAGGGCTGTGAGATCACCAAAGATGCCCCAGGCCCGTTGCTTTTCTTTCATCGCAGCGCTCAAGCCCAGAAAGGTAGAGATCTGGCCATCGATGCCATTGGCCCCCCGGCTTGCAAAAATCTGATGTCCCCGAGGTCGAAAGTGCGCGGCCAAATCCCATTCTCTAACCGGCAAACTATTGCCAAGAAAAACCAAACTTTCTTCTTGGATGTGCCTTGAGAGTCGATGGAAAAGCCCCACCTCCGACTCCGGATGTCGGCTGAGAAGCTCTAATTTTCGCTGATAATAAATTTCATCCTGGGCCATAAGTTCCCCATTGGGACTCCCTGATAACTTCCAGGTGGCCAGGATCTCAAAAGGTAGGTTGAAGTGCTGCGACTTGCGCGCTAGCCCCGAAAAAACCCGCTCATCAAAGCTCAGTACCGGAAATTTCTTCTCTTCTAAGTCACGCCAATAACGCAACTGAGGCACAGAACCCAAACGGAGCACTCCATCAAAGCCTGCTTGCCCTAAAAAGCGTTCGCCGGATTTGATAATTTGGGAACTTAAGAGTTCCGACTCCCGCAAACCAGAAGGAGCTTCGGCATAAACGGGAAGTCCTGTTGAAAAAAGGAAGGCTTCTACAAAGGCTCTTTTCGAGGCGGGAATCCCTCCCAAAATCACAAGAGGTTTTTTGGATTGATTAAGAAGGTTACTCAAAGCGGCAAAGGCCTCGGCATGAGCTTCCACCTTGGGGTTTTTTTTCAGAGGGACAGAGGCCGAGCTCAATTTTTCGGTGGGGGTCCAAAATTCAGGGGCTTCATCGCTAGGCTTGGCTTCCTCTAAGCAAATATTCACGTGCAGAGGGCTGCGCTGGGCCCACCCCCCAGGGCCTACCTCATCTTCCCAGTCTAACGACGCTTCCACAAAATGAGAAAATAATCCCACTTGCTCGATAGATTGCGGCGCTCCAGTGCCGCGATACGAAGAAGGCCTATCGGCCGTGAGGACTAAGAGAGGCACACTCGAATAAAAAGCCTCAATGGCCGCAGGCAAAAATTCCGCCGCCGCCGTTCCAGAGGTGCTGACAACAGCGACAGGCCGGCACAAATTACGACTGAGACCTAGGGCAAAGAAGGCCGCGGAGCGCTCCTCAAAAAAATTATAAGCCCGCAGATTTTCACCAGCTAAAATTTCGGCCACGAGGAGAGAATTCCTAGATCCTGCGCAAATGATAAAGTCGCGCACGCCCCACTCAACAAATTTTTCAATGGCCGCATGCGCAATTTTTTTAGACTTCACCAAAAAATACCTTCTTTACCGAAGCTCTCTTGAGTTTCAGCTCTTCCCATTCCTTAAGCGGATCACTTTCACGCAATATTCCACAACCACTTCCGATCCGAAAACTTCTATCAAAAATTTCAATCTGGCGTATAGCCACCAAAGCAAAAGCCTCATCATTCAGGTCGTCCACAAAACCCATCGGCGCCCCAAAGCCCGCCCGATCCCCCGTCCATTTTTTTAGCCAGTCTTGGGCGCGGGTCTGGACGGGGTAAACTCCCAGAGCCGCTGTCGGGTGAAGTTTTTCACAAAGGCTCTCAAAGTCCTCACCTGAGGCCGCAAAAGAAATTTCCGAGCGCAAATGGGCCAGAGTCGGAAAATCCGCGATTTCTCGGGTCCCCCGCCGTGCCTGGAGCCCCCGCAATTTACCCAAAATATCTCGGACAACTTTTTCGTGTTCTTCGATCTCTTTTGAGTCTGTCGCCAATTCTTGCCTGCGACAAAGGGGACGCGTTCCAGCCAAAGCCATACTCCGACCCTTTGAACCCTTTTTGTGAAAAAGTATTTCGGGACTCAGTCCAACGAAACTCCGTCCCTCCAGCTGAGCGCCATACAAGTTCGAAGAGGCCAAGGGAGATTTAAGAGCCCGTAAAGTCAAAGTCAGAGCGGAAAGCTTGCCTTGCCCCTCCTCGAAAACAACCGGCACGCCCTTGCTCGTCCAACCTTGGGCGATAAGTTCCTGCAATTCTAAGACGGCTTCAAAAAATTGAGCGGCACCCAAGGGCTCCCATTGTAGCTCTGGTAGCTCTGTTGGTATTTTTTGCTCTGCAAGAAAAGTGGCAAAGTCGCGCTGCCCAAGGTTTAAGACTTTTTGAGCGTGCAAGCAGGGTGAAGTCGAACTAAAGAAATGAGGTAGATAAAAGGCAGTTTGCCCTTTAAAAGGGTAAGGGGCTTGGCTAAAAGGCCCGAGTCCCACCAAAAACTGAGCTTCTGAATCCGGTGAGTCGTGAGGACGGCGTAGCCAGATAAGTTCTTTCATAGCGGTATAAATGGATTTGTAGCAGGAATCTCTTTTGTGAGAAAAGAGATTCTGGAGATAAAAAACTTGGTTAAGTCGATACAACTTACGCGAGCGGTTCCTGTAGGAAACCAGAGCATTGGCGGCAAAGCTTTTGCTGTGATTGCCGGCCCTTGCTCGATTGAATCGGAACGTCAACTCCAAGAAGTGGCGGGCTTTGTGCAAAAAGAAGGCGCCACTTTCTTACGAGGGGGAATCTATAAGCTTCGTACCAATCCGCGCTCTTTCCAAGGTTTGGGTGAAGAGGCCTTTGGCATCGTCAAACGCGTGCGGGCCGAATTTAAAATGCCGCTTGTTTCTGAGGTTACAGACCTGCGCCAAATTGAAGAGCTCTCCGAGATTGTGGATCTTTTCCAGGTCGGAACGCGCAATATGTACAATTATGCCCTGCTTAAAGAGTTGGGGAAGCAAAAAAAACCCGTGCTTTTGAAGAGGGGTTTCTCGGCACTTATTGAAGAATGGCTTCTCGCGGCAGATTATATCGTGCGTGAAGGCAATGAAAATGTGATCCTTTGTGAGCGGGGCATTCGCACCTTTGAACGGGCCACTCGCAATACCCTAGATCTTTCAGCTGTAGCCTATGCCAAACAACATTCGCCCTACCCTGTGATTGTGGATCCTTCTCACGGTGTCGGTCGAAGCGATCTGGTCATCCCTATGTCGTTGGCCGCAGCGGCAGCCGGAGCCGATGGCCTCCTTCTTGAAGTGCATCCTCTGCCAGCCCAAGCCCTGTCCGATGGGGCGCAGGCCCTGACCTTTGAAGATTTCTCGAGTCTTATGGGACAGCTCGAGAAACTCTTAAAAATCTTTGATCGTCCCCTAAAGGAAGTAGCCAGTGACCACTCTCAAGACAGCTCAAGACATCCGCCAAATGTTCGGCTCCATAGCTCCCAGCTATGATCGCGCGAACGGCCTTCTCTCTTTTGGCATCCACCATTTGTGGCGGAGCAAAATTGTAGAATGGAGCGAGGCGAAAGCTGGCGACGCGGTTTTGGATTGCGCTACAGGAACTGGCGACCTCGCCATTGCTTTTAAAAAAGTCGTGGGGCCCTCCGGCGGAGTGGTGGGTAGCGACTTCTGCAAAGAAATGCTTCTAGGCGGACCTCAAAAAGCTCGAGCCCAAGGTCTTGAAATTTTATTTGAGCAAGCCGACGTGACCTCCCTCCCCTATCCCGACGCTTCTTTCGACATTACAAGCATTGCCTTTGGCATTCGCAATGTGCCCCGTGCTGACCTGGCCATCCAAGAACTTCACCGCGTGACCAAAGCTGGGGGCCGCTTGATGGTTTTAGAATTTGGTCAGCCCACTTGGCCTATATGGAAAGATCTATTTAAGTTTTATTCCAAGTCTGTCCTTCCCACTTTGGGAGGTATCATCACAGGTGAACCCGAGGCCTATCGCTACCTTGAAAAATCCTCAGCACAATTTCCTTGTGGAAAAGATTTTGTAGAGATGGTGAAGAAAAATGCGCCCTTCAAAAGTGTTGAAATGAAATCTCTTACTGGTGGAATCGCCTACGCCTATAAGGCAACCAAATAGCTTAGAAGATAATTAGAAAAACTCCGGCTCCGATCATGAGCCAAGAGAAACGAGCATGGTTGTGGAATCGATCATAGAGGGAAACAATCGCCATTTGATGCGGATGCCTTTCGGCATGAGCACTCACCCAAGTCTTTAATTTGTAAAAAATAACCTGAGATAGGATTCCAAAAATAATGAGTAGGGGGCCGAAGAGGCTTTCTAAAGTCATAAGCCTTTGCTTCGGCATTTTTTATGGAAGACTTGAGGGCCTCAGAGCTTCTTACAAATTACATCGAAAATGGTCCTTTGAGGGTTGTCTCCGGGGCCCGTCCATAAAACCAACTTGCCTCTGTAAGCTCTCTCGGTCTGAGTCTCATCATCCAATCCAGCATAGCCAAAAATGTCCGCATCGGCAGAAATCTTTAACTGGTAATTATGATGAGCGTGGTCGAGTCCAAAACGGTTAAATCCTACTGTCAGCTCGCTGATCTCCCAAGGCGCACTAGGATTTGATCTGACTTCTCGGGGAGCCTGAGAAGGATCCGAAAGACTTTTAAAAATGGCCGACACACTTCGGCGGGAAGCCTCATCCTCATGGGCCAGAACATAAACAGATTGTTTGCCCACAAGCTCGCCCGTGCATTCCACAGTTTTGGCACTAAAGGCGCTTGAAGCCACCACTAAAGTTGAAAATACGAACGCTAATTTTTTTAACATTTTTTTCCCTCAAATCTTTATCCCACAGAACCCTTTCTACGGGCTTCTCTAGGAACTAGAGCCCTCTGGCCTCAAAAGTCGAATGACTAAATCTTTACATCATCTGTATCTGGAAGATCACACTTAGCCCTAGCCTCTTGTCCCTTATGGTTATAAATTCCCCACTTATGAAAGCCTCACCGGTTATAGAGATCCTCACCATAGGTCGAGAGATTTTAGATGGCCGAGTGATCGATACTAACTCTGTGCACTTAGCTCTCGAAATTAAAAAACTGGGTTTAGTCCCTCGCTACGCGCAAAAAGTTGATGATGATCCTGAGCGCATGACAGAGGCCTTTAAAATCGCCTCGGAGCGCAGCGATATTATTTTTGTCACGGGCGGCCTAGGCCCCACGGCCGACGACCTCACCGCCGAAGTCTTCTCACAATTTCTCGGTGAAGCTGCGCAAAAGCATCCGCAAGCCTGGGAAGAGGTCCGAGACTTTTTTGCCAAACTGGGCCGGCCCCTCACTCCGGTCCAAGAAAAGCAGGCCTTTCTACCCCGCAGCGCCACTGTCCTTAAAAACCGTGAAGGCTCAGCTCCTGGCTTTCGAGTGCGTAGCGGTCGAAGCACTTGGTACTTTATGCCGGGTGTGCCGAGGGAAATGAAGTCCATACTGACATTAGAAATTCTCCCCGAACTGCCGCGACAGGTGCATTACCACTCTCACACTTGGGCCACACAATTCACCTCAGAGGGCGAGTTACAATCTCGCTTGGATGGAGTTCAGAAACAATTAGCCCATGGCTTTGAACTGAGCTTTCGCACCCGCTTTCCTGAAAATCATATTGGCCTTTACGGAAATCTAGAGAGTGAAAAAGCACAGAACCTTTATAAAAAATTAAGCCGAGAAATTTCGACCGTTTTGGGGAATGACGTTTTTTGCGAGGGAGAGGAAGCCGCAAGCCTTGAAAAAGTGGTGGTGGATTTACTTCGGAGTCGGGGCGTGACTTTGGCCACGGTTGAAAGTTGCACCGGGGGACTTGTGGCGAGTCGATTGACCGACGTCAGTGGCTCTTCTGATATTTTTCACAGTGGATTTGTGACCTACGACAACACGGCCAAAGTGGCCTTGGGTGTGGAAGCCTCGCTTATCGAAAAACACGGCGCCGTTTCAGAGGTCGTGGCCCGCAGTATGGCTGAGGCAGGTTTAAAAAAATTATTGGATGCTGGAGTTGAGTCCGCACTTTGCGTGAGCACAACCGGGGTGGCCGGACCGGGTGGAGGCTCTCAAGAAAAGCCCGTGGGCTTATGCTTTGTAGGCCTCAGCATATTGCACAAGGGCCAGCAACACACCGAGGCCATGGAAGTGCGTGCACGCAGCGGACTTGAACGCAGTTTAAACAAACTGTTTTTCTCTCAGAAAGCCCTCGATTTTGTACGGCGGAAGGCGATGGGATGGACTTAAATCTACAAAGACGTGAAGAATTGGCTCGCTTGAGGAATCTTTCCGTATGGCTCGATTCCAAATATCAAATTCCTGGAACTCGAATACGCTTTGGATGGGACGCCATCATTGGGCTTATTCCAGGACTCGGAGATATTTTTACAGCGCTTATTTCTTTATATTTAGTTTTTCGAGCCGCTCAGCTTAAGAGTTCAAAAATTTTACTTTTGCGAATGCTTTTAAACGTCGGGATTGAGATGGCCATAGGGGCTATCCCCATTGCAGGAGATGTCTTTGATATTTTCTGGAAGGCCAATCAAAAGAATATGCGCCTTGTTGAAAGAGATTGGGAAGAGCCACGGAGAAGTCGGATTCTTAACGGGGTCTTTCTTTTGTCGTTGGGTCTTGGGGTTGTGGCCGTTTTTGGAGCTGCTATTGGGGCCTTGGTGTGGGTGTTTTCGACTTTGTGGGCTTGGGTTGGGCAGAGGTTGGGATAGGAAAGTTCGGATTTATTGGAGCTGGGGGGCGACGGGCTCTCTCACCTTGAGAAGCCCAAATCAGCGACTGCTTGAGTAAGAGGACCGAGGACAAGAGGGTCGGAGTTACCTAGGCGTCCTCACTAGGCGGAACCCCACATCGAGATGACTACCATAGTAGGAATCAGGGGCGCCGTAGTTACGAAGGGAAGCTGTCGCATGGCCAGTACTTACCCAGGAGCCGCCCCGCATTACACGGCTGGAGCGAGTATCACCTTCAACCGCTACGTTTCCATCAGTGGGTGCATGGGTGTAGCTGTCCAGGTAAGCATCAGTCGTCCATTGCCACACGTTACCCAGCATGTGCATCAGACCAAAGTCATTTGCACAATAACCTGGGTTTATCTGGTCGAGGAACCGCTCAGGGCATGTCGTAACATCGCGAGCGAACTGCGCTGCGTCTTCGTTGTAGAAGTACGCATAGCTTAGGTTAACGTCATCGCCCCAGTAATAGTTGGTCACAGTGCCAGCGCGAGCGGCGTATTCAAACTCCGCTTCCGTCGGCAGGCGATACTTGGCTGAAGGGTCGATCAAGGTCAGCACACGAGCAAATTCCAGCGCCTGATCGTAGGAGACGAAAAGGGCGGGATAATTCTCGCCTTCCATCACGAAACGTTTGACCTGTCCGTCTTGTTTCCACGGCTCCTTGCCGAGAACGGCTTTGTACTGAGCCTGAGTCACAGTGAATTGACCCAAATGAAAACCTCTAAATTCTCTCTTGATGACCGGCTTCTCATTGAATTCGCCTTGGTCACTGCCAATAGCAGCGCTACCCGCCGGAATCTCGCAGAATTTCATCTTCACGTTGAGGTCAAGTGCGACTTCAGCAGGATTTTTGCAATCTCTGATCGACGCGAACGCCGATGAACTGACGAACGTAATTACTGCCAGCCCTAGGACCGAACTTTGCCAGTGTTTCTTTGAACTATCAGACTTCATTTCTACTACCTCAACTTTCGATTTTCTGCCCACACTGAGGCACGCCCTTAATCTTCAAGAATATAAGGCATCGCACATTCTTGGTGGGTTGGTCTAATTTTTTTTCCGGGGGACAATCTGAAACATCCAACGCCCGTACGATCGCCCTCTAACTGATAATACCAATGGTCAGCGAAGACTGGCATGAAGATGGATGAAATTCGTTTCAAATGGAGCAACGGGGTGTCTACTTCGCGGTCCTCACAAGGCCGAAACCTAAGTTGGGGGCCATAAAATCTGCTCCAGACCCATTGAGCCTGTGTGACTTCTGTTTTCTGAATCTCCTCACACCCTTAGCTGCTATTCGGAGATTTTTCGTAGATCCGACAAAACTATAATAATGTTTCTTATTTTGTGCCACCAAGTCGGCGGAGCTTGGTCAGTAATGGTGGGTAAAATTCGATCAATTTCCTAGCGAATTTCTAACTTCAAAACGGAAAACCGCCGTCGAAAGTACAGAATGTCAGGACTCGGCACGCAAAGTGCTACGGCTTAGTGAAGAAAACCTTATGAGCTTTGTCGCAGCGCAGAAAACCCAGACTCCCACAACCCGACTTCGCTTCAAGTTTGGCCACCAAAAGGGCGAAAAGATCAGGTGAACTCACGAGTGCCCGCCAAAATAGAAATCCCGCACACCTGGCAAGCCCAATGTGGGCCTCTGGAGCCCTTTCTCAACGATCCTTCCATCACAGAAATCATGGTGAACGGTCCAGGAAAAATTTTTATTGAGCAAAAGGGCTTGTTGAAAAAAACTGCAGCACGCTTTGCCCGAACGGAAGACCTCTTGGCCCTTATGGTGGCCATGGCCAAAGCGGTAGGGAAAGATTTAAATCCCCAAAATCCCTATGTGGACGGACGCTTGCCCGACGGCTCTCGAATCAATTGTGTGATTGCCCCCGTCTCGGTAGATGGACCTGCTCTCACTATTCGTAAATTCTCTCCCGAGGCCCTCACTTATGAAAATCTTCTAAAATCCGGCGCCCTCGACGAGCGCTTAGCGTACTTTCTCAACTGTTGTGTGGCCGCTCGTCTTAATATTTTAGTTTGCGGAGGCACAGGCTCGGGCAAAACCACCCTGCTCAATGTTCTCTCTTCTTTCATTCCTCCTCATGAGCGCATCGTAACCATCGAAGACTCCGCCGAACTTAAAGTGCGCATGGATAACCTCGTGCGCATGGAAGCTCGTCCAGCCGCTCCTAACGACCCCGGCGTGACGGTACGACAACTCGTCGCGAATTCCTTACGTATGCGCCCGGATCGAATTATCGTGGGCGAGTGCCGCGGCCCTGAAGCCCTCGACATGCTCATTGCTATGAACACAGGTCACGAAGGTTCTATGACCACACTCCATGCCAACACAGCTCGCGATGCCCTGCGTAGGCTGGAGACCATGATTCTCTTGGCTGGCACCGAGATGCCTATCAAAGTGGTGAGGCAAAATATTTCGAGTGCGCTCAACCTTATTGTTTATGTGGCGCGTAGCCCCGATGGCCAGCGCCGAGTCACTGAGGTGATTGAGATTGGGGGCATGGAGTCCGATGTGATTTTGAGTCAGGATATTTTTAAATACACGGCAACTGAAGGCTTCCACTCTTTGGGCATGGTCCCCTCCTTTATTAAAAAATTCAAAGAGCACGGCATCGAATTCCCACCCGACTTTTTTATGGATGGGTACCGAGTTCGCAAAAGTCCCCGTATTTAGCTAAGAAAAGGACTTTGGAGGTCCTTTTGAATATTCGCTTCTCCCTGCTTCCCACATCATTGCTATTGCTTATCGCCCTCTTGAGCGGAAGTTGCAGCCCTAAAAATCGGCGGGAAAAAGGCGGTAAAAAAGTTGTTCACCTCTACTTTCGGGACGATGTGAAAAGTGCCGATCCTGCCCATTTTTCGGATGTTGTCTCCGCCGAGTTTTCGGCTCACATTTTTGAAGGGCTACTGGGCTTTTCGTACCTAGGCCGCCCCGACCAATTACAACCTGTGCTGGCTCAGAATTTGCCGGAGAAAAAAGATAAGGGTCGCACTCTGATTTTCCGGCTCAAGAAGGGAATCCATTTTGCCGACGACCCCGCCTTTCCGAATGGCCTAGGACGTGCTGTTACGGCCCAAGATTTTATCTATTCTTTTAAACGTATTTCAGATCCCCACACGGATGGGGTCAACTGGTGGGCTTTTGATGGCGTCATTGAGGGTTTGAATTCCTGGCGAGAAAATCTTTCTCAAGCAACCAGTCCGGAAGAAAAAAAAATCGCCTTCGATAAAGCCGTACCGGGTCTTCAGAGTCCAGACGCTCACACTCTCATCATCAAACTCACCAAAGTTTATCCACCCATGCTCTACATCCTTGCTATGGTGCACAGCTCAGTCGTGGCGCGCGAGGCGGTGGAAAAATATGGTCCTGAAATTCAAAACCACCCCGTAGGTACCGGCCCCTTTAAGCTTCGCGAATGGGTGCGAGGATCCAAAATGATCCTCGAAAAAAACCCTAAGTACCGAGACGATTTCTATCCCAATGTAGGCAGTGAGGAAGCGCGCCAAGCCGGCCTGCTAAAAGCCGCAGCCACCAAGGTCCCTTTTGTAGACGAAATTCATTACGACATTATCAAAGAAGAGCAACCTCGGTGGTTAAAGTTTCGCGCAGGAGAACTCGATAATTGCGTCATTCCCAGCGATAGTTTTTCAGAAAGCATCGGGGCGGACGGCCAACTCAAAGCTGAGCTCAAAGACAAGGGCATTCAACTTCGCAAAAGCCTGATCCAAACCACTTGGTGGATTGAATTCAACCACAAGGATGCACTTTTAGGCTCGAAGCTGAAACTTCGTCAGGCGCTAGCACTGGCCTTTAACCGAGGCCGAAGTCTAGAAATCTTACACAATAACCGCGGCCTCTTGGCCAATGGCCCCTACCCCCCCAATTTGGAGGCCGGCTCGGAACTGCCCAGCTACCCCTATGAGCACAATCTTGCGAGGGCGAAGGCCTTGCTAGCCGAGGCGGGCTTCCCTGATGGAAAAAACCTACCAGAACTCAGCTTCGACCTGCGGGGTCCAGGATCCACCAACCGTCAGCTGGGCGAACTGATCCAAGACGACTTCAGCAAAATTGGGGTGAAAGTAAAAATTATCGCCAACTCCTACCCTGAAGCCATTGAAAAACAACGTAAATCCCGTTTTCAGATGATGCTGGGCGGCTGGGCGGGAGACTATCCAGATCCGGAAAATTTTCTTCAAAACTTTTATGGGCCTAATGCGGCTCCTGGCCCCAACAGCTCAAATTATAGCAATAAGGAATTTGACCGCCTCTACGTCCAGATTCGATCCCAGTACCCGAGCCCCGAGCGTCGAGGGACTTTGCGCAAAATGGTGGAGATCCTCAATCGGGATGCCGTGGTAGCCCTTTGGTACAATGATGTGGAGTACATTGTGCTTCAGCCCTGGCTAAAGAACTTTGCCCAAAACCCCCTTTATTACGGCAAGGGTAAATTCTTAGACATTAATCTTAAGGATTGATTCTATAGCGAAGATTGTTTAAGGATTCCCCATGCCAGCACGTCTCGCCAAAACAAAAAAGCATCGTAATCTGAAAACCAAGAAACTTGGGGCGAAGTCTAAACGCGCTCGCGAAAATCGCGGGACCACTCCCGTGATTCCGCAAGACGGACCCCTTCCTTCTCTTCGCTATGGTAAGCCGGTTAAGCCCGAGACCATCGTGACGCCTGATTCTTTGAAATAAGAATCTTAGGTCTTAAATGTCAGCCATTGATGCTCTCTTTGAAAAAATAAGAGAGATCAGTCGTGGCGGACCCCGCAGCTTAAAAAAGGAAATTTTTGATTTAAAGGATTGGTTGGGAGCTTTCAAAGCTCGCCGCCCCCAAGGTTACATGAGCCGACCTCTCGTGCGCTCGGCTTACCTCTCTTATCACCTGCCCCTGCACCTGCCTGAGCTGTACTGGATCTTAAGCCAACGAGATTTTGTAAAAGATAATTTTAAAAGCAAAGACAGTCTATTGATCGGTGATTTAGGCGCGGGCCCAGGCACGGCCTCACTTTCCTTTATGTCGTGGGCTTTGGTGAATGGACTCAAAGATAAAAAAATATCCTTTGAACTTTTTGATTCCTCGGCGCCCGCGATGGATACGGCGAAAAAACTTTTAGGTATTCTCAAAAAAGATCTCTCCGTTCAAACTCAACGCCGAGATTTGCGCCAAGAATTAAAGCACCTTAGTGAAAACAAATACAACCTTCTCATCGTAAGCCATTTGTTTAACGAATGGGGAAATGGTCCCCGCTACCTCGACCGTAAGCTAAATTTTATTGCACAGGCCGAAAGCTACTTAGCAGACGACGGTTTTCTACTCATCATCGAGCCGCCCCTAAGAGAACCCACTTTAGATTTGATGAGCATTCGGGATACGGTGACGAACGATACCGAGCTCGAGCTCCAGGTTGTCCAACCTTGTCCCGGGAATTTGCTTCTTTGTCCGATGAAGGCCAATTCTTTGGGCTGGTGCTATGCCCAGCCCCCTCGCCAATGGGCCAAAGAGCGCGGCCTCACTCCTTGGGACCGCGAGATTGAACGCACCCTAGACAAGCGCCTCGATAAGCCAGGATTTTCATATTTATTATTTCAAAAACGCAGCCCGGCCGCCAGCCCCCTCGTCTTGGACCACAGCATTTCCATTGCCGACGACCGTCACCGCGATGGAATGCGCTGTACGCCCAAAGGAGTCAAGAAGGGCCAGGCCCCCCATCGGGGAGCCTACCTAACACCTTCTGCCAAGGTCTAAGTTGCATTGTCGGGATTTGCACTGAGACTTTCAAGATCATCTCTCACTTCATTCACTAAATTACGAATCACATAGTCTGAGGAGTTTTTCTTCTGCGCGTCTCTGGCGGCACCAATCTGTCGACGATAGGCGGTATTGAGATCTTTGGATTTTAACTGCTTCTTTTTGGAAACCAAGCCGTCCAACTGCTCTAACATCACTCCGATGCTATTTCGCTTTTCTGCGGTGAAAGATTCCTTGTAACCAAAGTATCTTTTCAACTTTTCATCAAGAACGCTCAGATCCCGAGCTTTGTCGGCCTTGCGATACTTGGGATAGTCCCGAGCTCGAGTGTCATCGATGTCGGATTGAACTTTTGCGATTTCGCGGTCAATTTTTGCGGCACAACGATCAATTCTTTTTTGTACAGTATCCCCGATAGGATTTTTGGGGGGAATGCCCGAAAGCGAGCTTCGGAAGAGATCCTCACCACAATCTCCAAAGTCTTTTCTGATTTTTTCCAGCACTCGAGCGTAGGTGCCTTCAATGTCTTCTTCCAAATCCTGAAGCAGCTCTTTGTCGTCCATAACTTTTTCATCAAAGCGTTCACGAGCTTCCACATAACGTTCGTGGGCGTCTTCCCAGTTCTCGACCGTGCTGTCCAAATTTTCATCAAACTTCTCAGAACCCAACTCACCCTGAACATCGTTGAGACGATTTTGCAGATTACGCAAGAGGTCGGCGTAATGGGCCCCCGTTACATTGGGGTTTCGATCGTTGGAAAAACTCTCAATGCCCTGGCGCAAGATTTCATTTCTACACTCCGGCAAATGAACCACTGAAATAGCGGCAGCCGTGAGGGCCGTAAGCCTTGCAGCCCCGTAGTACTCAGCCCACTCCGTCATCTTGGGCATATCCGAGTTTTGGTACAAATTCAGATAGCGTAAAATCACTTGAAAGAGGGGCACATCGTGCATGGCTTCCACCATGCCTTCATTGTCGCCATTCAACCTTTCGAACCACCGACGCAACATCGCTCGATCCTCTTCAACCTTGCCGGTGACGGTTGGCATTTTTTCGCGCTCAGAAAAATTCGTGATGCTGTTGAGAGCCAAATCTTCAACCGTGTATTTGCTTCGACCTTTTTGCAGCACCCGACGCCCGTAGCGATCTGGAATGTAACGAGACATGGCCACTTCCCCAATAACAAAGGGCTTCAGATCCGGGCAGCCCGGCAAAGCGCTGGGTCCCGGGCGATGTTGGGACATCGGTGCGCGAGCCTCTCCCCGAGTGGGATCGAAGAAATTTTGATGGGCTCCTGGCGGACCCGGATCCATAACGCCTAAAGAATTTCTCCCAGGTGAGCCCGTCCAACCGCTATTGGGATTGTTATTGTAATTTTCGCTTCCTGGCGGCAAAGGAAGACTGGCCGGACCTCGACTCTCCTTGGAAGACGAGCACGAAAGCAGAATAAGTCCCAAGGACAGTGGAAAATACTTTCTCATAGGCTCATTGTAAAAGGAAAGTCGCCCAAGCTTAAGGCATAATTTTGACGTTTGGGGAAAAGTCGCTATTCTATAAAAACGTGACCCCCTTTGTGGCCCTTATTTTAGGAATTGTGGAAGGTATAACTGAATTCCTGCCCATCTCTTCGACCGGGCACCTCATTTTAACCGGGTATTTTTTAAAAATTCAAAATTCTGACGCCACCAAAGCCTTTGAAGTGGTGATCCAAGGAGCCGCCACTCTGGCTGTGATTTGGCACTATCGGATTGACCTCTTCCAAATGCTTCGAGGCTTTTTTAAGAAAGACCCCAAGGCACGGCAAGACATCTGGGGGCTGCTCTTGGCTTTCTTACCCGCTGCCGTGATTGGCCTGGCCACTCACAAATATATTAAAGAATTTCTTTTCGGTCCCATGCCGGTGGTCTACGCCATGCTCGTGGGCGGTCTTTTAATTTTATACATCGAGAATAAATATGAAGAAGGGGGCGACGACTTTGCTCTGAAGCCACACCAAGCCTTGTTCATTGGTTTTTTTCAGTGCTTGGCTCTCTGGCCCGGGATTTCGCGCTCGATGGCCACGATTGTGGGAGGGCGCATTTTAGGCCTAAGCGGGAAAGCAGCCGCGCGCTTTTCCTTTTTACTCGCGATACCCACTTTACTGGCAGCCTCTGCCTACGACCTCTTTAAGAATTGGTCGCAACTAACCGGCGACCCTTCCCTCTATCAAAACCTCGCCATAGGGCTCTTTAGCGCCTACGTCGTTTCACTTCTCGTCATTCGAGGCTTTCTTAAATTCTTGGGAAGTCGATCGCTTGCCATTTTCGGATGGTACCGCATTGCCTTTGGAGTGATCTTGTTTTTTGTACTGGGCTGAGACTAAGCTTAGCACCTATGACGGCAAAAATTAAAAATTTTCATATCAATGGCGAAGGTGCTCCCGAGCTAAGTCCCGAAGAGGTCCAGTCTCATCTGAGTGCCGTGAAAATCATTGACGTGCGCCGGCCCGAGGAGTGGGTGGGCGAGTTGGGGCATGTGCCGGGCTCCCTCTTTGCAACCTTGGGGCCTGAGCTTATGGAACTTTTGAAAACACTCTCTCCGACCGACACCCATGTTTTTATGTGCCGCTCAGGCGCGCGGTCTACTTCGGCAACTTTACTGGCCCTTCAAACAGGACTCGGCCAATCCTTTAATGCTCAAGGCGGAATGCTGGCGTGGAATCAAAGAAAATTTCCTGTAGCGCGTGAAAGATAAAACGCTAGCTCGGAATTTTTATATTCGGAACACAATCAAGGTCGCTCGGGACCTTCATTGCGTTCGAACCTCGCTAAATTCGGTCCAGCCCTTCGAGGCCAACACTAGCCTCAGCAGGTTACTTTTTTAACTGTGCGAGGTTAAGTGTGACGGATTTGAAGGGCTAGGCCCGAAACTT
>CAYZFQ010000022.1:0-26233 GCA_964477895.1 uncultured Bacteriovoracaceae bacterium
CTCGCAATTTCTGGGCCTACCTCACGCCTTCCGGTCCACTTCCCGGCGCACAGTTTAAAATAGAAGGTCCTCAAAAAAAGCACCGAAAGGCCGCGTGGGGTGCTGGATTTGAATTTCCAGGATCCAGCGGTAGGGCAAAGGTTTGTGACTCAAAGCCTCAATAGATCCTCGCATCTTTGTGGCATGCGGAAAGTCGGCGATCCGGTGACCATCGGCCTTCTTGAGATTCAAGACCCAACCTCGGTCTCGCGTAACCTTTTCCGCAAACTTATAGAGTTCTTCTCCGCTTTTTTCCGTTTCAAACCAATGATCTCGTACGTCTTGCCAAATTTTCCCCACATCGTCGGCACACTTTTTCATCTCCGCATCTGCTCCTACTGCAAAGCTTCGACCCACGTCTCCTTCGTGTCCCAGAAAAACCGGGCCGACATCTATAAAAAAGATGTCATTTTCCTGAAGTACCACGCCGGCCTCTCCGGCCTCGCCGAAGGGCCGAAGCGAATTCACCCCAAACCGTACCTGTGGGGCATGCCACACTTTTTCAGATTCGTAGGATTGAAAGAGGTCCTTAACGATTCGGCGGCCTTCATCCTCTGAAATTCCGGGAATCATCTGAACCGCGGCATCTTCGATGATGGCCAAGGTCCGATGCCGAGCCTCCACAATGAGTCGGTTGCTAAATGTCGCACCCACGGATTCACTGACTTCGATGTCCACCCGTCTCAGATAGCGCCTAAAGTGCGGTGGCTCAACCTAACTCAGCTTGTCCGCAATAATCTCCGCCACGTCCATCACCTTAACTTCACCCGCCGCACCTTTTTCCGTGACTCCATCCGTGAGCATCACCTGGCAGAACGGACATCCCGCGGCTATCACTTGGGGCTTAAGCGCTAAGGCTTCTTCACTGCGCTCTACGTTGATGCGCTTACCAATTTTTTCTTCCATCCACATTCGGCCCCCGCCCGCCCCACAGCAAAGCCCTTCTTTTTTGGAGCGTGGCATCTCAAGAATTTCCACGCCCGGCATCGCGCGCAGAGCCTCCCGAGGCGCTTCGTAAATGTCGTTGTATCGACCCAGATAACACGAATCGTGGAAGGCAATTTTCAAGGGTTCATCATCCTTGCCCGCGTTCAATGCCGTGATCTTTCCGGCTTTGAGCAAGTTGTTGATAAAATCCGTGTGGTGAATCACTTCTTCAGCCACAAATCCAAAGTCGGGATACTCGTTGCGCAAAGTATTGAAGCAGTGCGGACAGGTGGTAAGGATTTTCTTCACGTTATATCGCTTTAAAACTTCCACATTGGCATCAATCATCGTCTTAGCCAGATACTCATTACCCGCGCGCCTTGCGGTCTCACCGTTGCAAAGTTCTTCTTTACCTAAAATGGCAAAATCCACATTGGCTTTTTGCAAAATTTTCACAAAGGCTGTGGTGATTTTTTTATTTCGATCGTTAAAGGATCCTGCACAGCCTACGTAAAATAGATATTCCGCCTCGGGCTTGTCTTTAAACCTCGCAATATTCAGGTCTCGGGCCCATTCATCTCGCGAGTCCGGAGCCATTCCCCAAGGGTTGCTCTGGGTTTCCCAATTTTTCATCGTTCCCTGGAGTTCGGCTGGCATATTGCCCTCCATCATGACCAAGTGGCGACGCATATCTACAATTTTGTCTACATGTTGAATCATCACGGGGCAGGCTTCCACACACGCGCGACAAGTGGTGCAGGACCATACCGTATCAAAAGAAATTCCACTGGCTTCCGAAATCAAAGCTTCCGGGGCTTCCGCGCTGGGGTCTTTGAGCAAAGCTTGGTCCACCTTGAAAAGGTGCGTCTTCATGTCGTCGATCAGCTTCATGGGTCGCAGAGGTTTATCGGTGGTGGCGGTGGGACAATACACATTGCAACGCCCGCACTGGGTGCAGCTGTAGGTGTCGAGCATGTCTTTCCAGCTGAACTGGTTAATTTTTCCCACGCCGTAACTTGTTTGGCTTTCGTCAGCAAAGTTCACTTGACTCAGAGTTCCTCGGTTTCTCAATCGAGTGAAAAAAGTGTTCGGCCCAGCCGTAATAATGTGCAGATGCTTAGAGTGAGGAATGTACATGAGGAATATAAATACTGTGGCAATATGAATACCCCAGAAAATCCATCCGAGTTGGTCCATATGAGGACCGCCCACACCTAGACTGCCTAAAAAATTTGCAAAGGCCGCCGTGAGTGGCCGGTGAGCCGCCTGCCCATGGGGATCGTTGGCTAAAATCCAAAAAGTGAAGGCCAAAATGTCGGCAGCCATATGCCCGCCGGTCAAACACAGCACGATAATCCCGTCGCGCTTGTGCTGAGGCTTTTGCGACAATCGCTTCGGCCTCACAAAAAGACGGCGATAGAAAAAATACAAAACCGCAGCCACCACTGTAAACTGCAGAAAATCTTGGAGGGTCGTCAGAACAGGATAAATCGGGCCTAAAAATTCAAAACTAAAACCATGAAAAAGGCCCTCAATCACATGTTCGGCCGTGCCTAAGGTGACGGCAATAAAACCAAAAAAAATCAGCCCGTGGGCGATGCCGGGGCCCGGTTCCTTAAGAAGTTTTTTGTGACCGATGACGACTTCCATCACGAGGCCAATGCGCTTGGCGATTTGATCCCAAAGCATTTCTTTGCGGCCCAGCATCATTCCCCGCCATAGCCTTAAGAAACTTTTTCCCGCAATAGCGCCACAGACCAATATTAAAGTGAGAGTGAAGGCGAATCTAAAATCAAGCAGCATGTATCCTCCGGTGTGGCATGGTATAAACCAAAGGGTAACATGGCAGAGCTAGGATTTGAATTGATCTTGAGATTTCTCTGGGGCTCGCTCTTAGTCCTCTCCACGGTTTCCCGCAAAGAAACCTCTGAGCGCTTCCCCCGTATTGCCGCCTACATTAGCTTGGGCTGCGCTCTTTTTGCAGCTTGGCTGGCCCTTGGACTTAAGGGGCGAGAGGTCGAATCACTGGCTTGTTTGGGAGCTCTTGTTCTAGGGATTTTTCTTTATGCCTTTTTCAGTGGGCGAATTTTACGCATCGTGGGCTTTCTTCTTTTTGCCTTTGCGCCCTTGCCTTTTTGGTGGCGTCAAGATTTTGGCACTTTCTTTAACTTCATCAGCTCGGGCCTGCTCTTTGGAAGTGTTTTTACAGGTCAGTACCTCGGTCACTGGTTTTTAACGGTGCCAGGGCTCAACATTCGTGAATTGCAAAAGGTGAGCCGGCTCCTGATATTTTTTCTTGGAATAAAAACTTTGGAACTGAGCTTCACACTCTTTGTCAAAGCTCGGCAAATGGGGCGGGTTTTTGAGATCGACGACATGGGCCGCCCTCTTTTGCAGCTCAACGAAAGCTTTAGTCACGGGCTCGAGGGAGATGTGTGGCTCGGCTTGGGTCTTTTTGCCTCCCTTTTACTTGTTAGTCGGATTCTTTGGGGATTGCTCGCCCCTTGGATACTTTGTTTTATGGTGAAAAAAACCGTGGATATTCGCTCCACTCAGTCAGCCACCGGAATTCTTTACGCTCTTTGCGTGATGATCATCATTGGCGAGGGGGCTGCTCTTTATTTGAAAAAGGCCTTAGGCTGGAACTTATGAAGCACGTTTCCGTATCTGCGCCCTGTCGAGTGGATTTTGCAGGAGGCACGGCAGATCTGTGGCCTCTTTATTTGTATTTGGGCGGACTCGAGCTCGTGCATATGGCCATAGATGTGCGCGCCACTGCCACGGCTCATTTTGAAAAAAAACAGCGAGGTGGACTCGAGCTAGAAGTTTTTTCCTACGACCTTAAAGTGGAAAATCGTTACCACTCCACTAAAAATTCCAAGGCCGTCTTGGCGGAACTCAAAGACTCCGTGCAAAGCCATTCGAGCCAAAACCCCCTGCGTTGGGTAGAGCGCGTGCTTCATTACTACCTCGATCAAAGCAACTTTAGTGGAAAGCTCCGCATTGAGACCCAATCCCAAACACCACCGGGCTCAGGCCTTGGTGGCTCCTCCGTTTTGGGGGTGGCACTTGCCCAACTTTGTCAAAAAGTTTTGTTGAATGCCAAAGACAAGTCGACCCCTTGGGAACTCCAAAATACCGTTCGCGACCTTGAGGCCGTAGAAATTGAGCACCCAGCCGGAGAACAAGACTATGTGCCTGCGCTTTTTAAAGGCCTTTTAGTTTTTCACTTAGACACCCAGAAAAAATATGTGGAGAAATTACCCAAGTCCGTGGCTCTCCAGCTCGGGCAGCGCTGCGCCCTTCTTTACACTGGCAAGCCTCATCACTCAGGCCTCAACAACTGGCAGATTTTTACGGAATTCCATAATGGAAATCTCAAAACGAAGTTGGCCTTGGAAAAAATTAAAAAGCTTTCCGGTGAGATGGCCGCGGAATTACGCAAAAAAAACCTCAGTCCCTTTGGAGACCTCTTAAATACCGAGTGGGCCCTGCGCCAAGAGTTGGCGCCAGCGGTAAATGCTAAGGAACTCGAGGACGCCTGGAAATTCGGGAAAGCCCAGGGAGCCACGGCCCGCAAAGCCTGCGGTGCAGGAGGCGGGGGCTGTCTTTTACTTTATTTTGATTCCGCCAAGAACAAAGAAAAGGCTTTAGCCGAGTCCCTGCCCAATACAAATTGGCAGTGGCTCAGCGCAAAGCCTGTTTTTTAGCGTAACCCCGCTGAAGCCTCTCGCTGAGTAAGGGTTTCAATTCCATACTGAGTTTCAATGCTTTTTTGCTCCTGTAAACTAGGGTCTTTATTAGCCACAACCATACTGGCGTGAACCACTGTTCCGTCGGCGGTAAATACCATCCGCCCGTTACCCCGGTGCAATCCGTTGATGAGGTGCTGAATAATAGCAGGAGGAGTATTGTACTGAATAACCTCGGGCTTCCATTCGTCAGGGTTAGCTTCTTGCTCAACCACTTTCACTTGGCGGGCTTTTTCCAAGAAGTCTTCAACGTAGGCCTTGTATAAAATACTCAGCGTTGATTTTTTTTCTGCAATAACTGAGATGGCTGAGAGTCGACGATCCACTGTTTTAAGTTGGGCTAAGCTTTTGTCGCTAGAGTTTTTGTCGAACTCCGCCTGCAGGGCCTCAACCGCCATTTTGGCCATGGCAGCATCGTTATAAAAGGGGCCACTCTTAAGAATTCCCATGAGGCCAGGATTCGCAGGAGTCCCGTTGCCTTCCAAAAGCGATTTGAAATGTGCCTTCAGTGTATCAACACTCGCCATAGCCTGGGGATGGCGCAAGGGGACTTCATACCAGTTCATGGCCACCACGATGGGCACCGCCACTTCTAGAAACTTTTCCACCTTAATCCCCATGCGATCCTTGGCGACCGGCGCAAAGTTCATAACAACTGCACTACTCAAGACCGAACCCACATCTTGCCAAGCCACATAGGTGGAAACAAAGGCGGCTAAAATATCTGCCGTTGTTTGTGGCTGCCAAACCAAGGCCAGTCCCTGAGTACTGGGAGAATTGCGATAAGTCACCGTGCCATCGGCAGCAGTCATTGCCCGGCCCTTTCGATCATACACGGGTCCCTCTCCCTCCACCTTATGAAGATATTTGGCTAAGGGGCCGATACCAAAGCGCTGCCCCTCCCAAAGAGGTGAGAAAGATCCCTTTTTTACAACAGGGATTTTTAGCAATTCCGGATCGGCGCCCTCGCCCAAACTTGCCAACATAATACTTTTATATCGTTCTTGAGCCAAAACCCACAATCGATCTCCAACTTCGGCGCCATAAACATCCCGGTAAGATTCCTCGTTATGGAGCAAATTGCTGCCTAAATTGAGAACCATGGTGATGTGTTCCGCGCAGTAATTGGCCCACGCGGGATCTTTGCGTAATTTGTAATTGAAGAGATATTTTTTATACTCTGCTTGGTGCGCTGGCACCGAACTTTCTTTCAACGTTTTAATACGGGCCAACTCTTCGGGGCTATAAATGTCTTCGCGTAGCCACTGAGAATCTAGCCACCCTCGGTAAAACGCCAGAACTTCTTTGAGATTCACGGCCACAAATTTATCTCGGCCATAGTCGGCCGGAAACTTTACCCCATCGTTAAGGATTAAAAGTGTAATTCGAAGATTCTGATTATAACTGGCCTGATCTTCGAATTCTTTATTGGCGGTGTTGGATTTCATACGTACGGAATAAAGAGTTGCAGGTTCGGCCTCAGCTCCCACTTTCACGCCCCAAGCATCTTCATAAAGACGCTGGGGAGCATTGCGAGTCCGACCGTAACCTATGTAGGCCGCCATGTGTCCCATGCCACCCTGAGTTTTATAGAAGGTCTCGGAAGCAACGTCCCCCAAGCCCCCCGTCCAATACTGAGGATGGGTGTATCCTAAAACCGCAAAGATCGGTTTTTCACGGTCGAGCTTAGCTTCGCGAATGTTTTCATTTTTTATGGCCGCCTCGAGTTCAAGGGGGTTTCGAGTCTTGGGCTCTTCAGTGGGTTCTCCAATAGTATCAAAGGCCCCGGGTCCATAGTGCCCCTCAAATAAAATTCGATCCACCACCTGAGATCCCAAGAGTGGGATTTTGTCTGCCGTTTCTCCCGCCACGGGATACACGAGCCCATCTCTACCGGCATCAAAACGATTCACGATCGGCAAAAAACGCAACCCAACGGCGGACTTGCCGTCGTATTCACCCAAACGATACTGCAAATCTTTGATGGCTTTTACTTTGGATTGGCCGGGGGAATCCAAGTCTCGGGCCAATTGCCCGTTTATTTCTAAAAAATAGCTCCCGTAGTAATTGCGAGTAAAGGCAGGGCCAGCGCTGGGGAAATCGTCTTTAATATTTGTTTTTAAATCGTAGTCACCCACAATGCTCACCGGCCCCGCAAAGTGGGCGAGGTTATGTTTTCCACGTTGCTTTAAAAAATTTCTAAACGCGCCCACCGACTCGTCGGCCGTCATCACCGCAATGGCGTTGGCTATGGGTGCTTCAGTCGGCACAGCAGGAGTCGCCGACTCTAGAATCCCCTCTTCTGACACAGGAGTGGAGCGATCCGTCCGTGACTTCTGTGCAAAAACTCCACCCACGATCAAAAACGAAGATAAAAAAATAAAATAATTTCTGGCGCTCACGAAACGGCCTTTCTGATGCTCCCCGATGGCATCACAAAATTTTCCTCACACCCTCAAACTTTTACGAAAGGATTTCTCCGCTTTTCGTATCCAATCGTCGTTAGCGGACCGTGGCCCGGGATGACAACTGTTTCTTCCTTTAGCCCAAAGAGCTTTCCGCGAATACTTTTTATAATAAGGGACCCGTCTCCGCCCCAGAGGTCGGTACGTCCAATACCCTCACGAAAAAGCGTGTCACCTGAAAAGAGAACTTCTACCGGTTCCTCGGTATCTTCTGACTGAAAGGGGCGAGGAACTTCAATTTCGGCCCCCGCCTTGAGCCTTAAACATGAAGAGCCAGGGGTGTGTCCGGGGGTGTGAAGGGCCCTGGCCTCGGGGAATTCTTCATAGGTCTGACCCTCTACAATGGGCGTGAAATCTTTTACAATCTCAAAGGGATAGAGTCCCAACATTTTTGCTTGAATGGCCACATTTTCATAGAGCCACCGGTCCTCAGCA
The DNA here is from genome assembly GCA_964477895.1 of uncultured Bacteriovoracaceae bacterium. Lineage (GTDB taxonomy): Bacteria > Bdellovibrionota > UBA2428 > UBA2428 > UBA2428 > CAYZFQ01. Next base: position 7,619 of record CAYZFQ010000022.1, read on the forward strand.
TGCAGATAAACCCGAGGCGCGGGCTCCCCTCGCCCCGCATTTTCTTGAGTCAAAGTTTCAAAGAGCGCTTTGGTGGCCCCGATATGGTCGATATGAGCATGACTATGCCAAAGGGCCCTCACGCTAAGACCTAAGGCGTGAATGCGATCTAAGATTAGCGGGAACTCATCGCCTGGGTCCACCACCATGCATTCTCGCGAACCAGACTTCACCAGCAAACTACAATTGCACTGAAAGGCGCCTACCGGAAAGGTCTCGATATAATAGGGTGCCGACATCTAAGCCCCTTGATAGGTCGCCAACTAAACTGGGGCAACCCCCTTTTCAATTGTCGAAAATCTGGGAAAGTGTTTTGACCTAAGTCTTATGAATGCTTCAACTTTACAAAAGGTAACGAGCCAAGAAATTGTGGCTCGTATTCAGCAAGAAAGCACCAAAGACAAGATCTGGATTTTTGATTGCGACGGGACCCTCATCACTGGCGACATTGCCTCACATACCGCCTGGTGGCTTATTAAATCTGGCTTTGCCCACCCCGAGCACCTGCCCGGCGAGTGGAAGATGTTTAAAGATAGTCCCTTCGACTACGAAACCTTTCACTTGTTTCGTAAAATCATCATTGAAAAACGCGGCCTCAACGGCGTTTACGAATGGGAAGTCTTGCTCCACGCCGGAATGCCCAACTCTCACATTCGCCAGCTCGTAGACCAAGTCATTGCAGAGGGAAAAAAGCAGGGTTCCCTTGTTTTCACCCACCCCCTTTCCGACCTGGCCCGCACCATGAAAGAGCAATCTTGGATTGTCAGCGGGTCTCCGCACACCTGTGTCGCCGCCATTGGCGGCGACCTGGGAATCCCCGATCACCGAGTCCTCGGCACTTTGCTCGACGAAGTCGATGGCATCAACGCTCCTCGTATTTCTGCTCCGGGCATTGTTTGGGAGGCTTTGAAAAAAACCGTCCTCGAAGGCCAAGGCATCCATGACCCGTGGTTTGTAGCCGGCGATTCTATTGGCGACTGGTATATGTTTGAAATGGCGACTCACTGGTGTTGGGGAGTTGTTTGGGATGAACACCGTCACCGTGGAGCTGAATTTCGCGAAATTGTGCAGAGCCGGGTTTTAAACGATCAAAATATTTTACCTAAAGACCCCGGCCTTTACCTTTTCCGCAAAGACAATAAAAATTGGGTCTTTGAAGTGAAGGCCCCCTAAGCGATGTTTTTTCAGCCCTTTCGAACCATTAAAAACCTAATATGGGGCCGTGCCTCCTGGATTTTTATTGGAATTTTTTTAACCGCCCTCCTCATTAGCGTCACGCGAGCCCCTTCGCCTGCCAATTCCAATCCTAAAGCTCATTTGGAACTACTCGAGATGAAGTCCCTGCCTCTTTATGTATTCTCCAGTTGGCTACGCATGCTTTCGGCTTACATTCTTTCTCTAATCTTTGCTGTGCTCGTAGGCACTTTGGCCGCCACCAAAGAAGTGCGCGCAAAAATTCTTCTTCCCATTCTTGATGTCCTACAGAGCATTCCGGTCTTGGGATTTTTCCCCACCGCTATTTATTGGTTCGTGAAGGCCGGCGGCGGCTCTCACTGGGGCGTGGAACTGGCCGTCGTCTTTTTGATTTTCACTTCCCAAAGTTGGAATTTGGTTTTTGGAGTTTACGATGGGATTAAAGCGATTCCCGCCGAATCCACCGAGGCCCTGCGCTCTTTGGGCATTGGCCCTCTCGGACTTTTTCGCAGATTATATCTCCCCGCGGCCCTGCCCCGCCTCGTCTACAACTCCGTTCTTTCCTGGGCCAATGGTTGGTATTTTTTGATGGCCTGCGAAATTATCGCGATGGGACCCCTTTCATATAAAGTTTCCGGCCTCGGAAGCTTTCTTTCCTCGGCAATTGAACGCAAAGACTGGATCGCTCTTGGGGCCGGTCTTTCGGCTTTAATTTTGGTGATTGCCCTGATGAGTCTTTTTCTTTGGAAACCCCTTGAGGCTCTTTCTGCACAATTTAAATTTGAAAGTACGAAGATGGAAGGCAGCGAAGGTTCCACGGGCGCGCGAGTCTTGGCTCTCTATCGCAACCGAAGAATCTTTAGTCCTTTTCGAAAAGCCTTAGCTCTTCTGTGGCGAGTCTGGGATAAATTTGAACGTTTTGCCGAAACTCCCACCCAAGAGGGATTTCAGGAGAACTTCTCCTGGCGCTGGGTTTCTACGCTACTGCTCGCTCTTTTTTGGTTTGCCGTTGGCACCTTGGGGGGTTACGCGGGCTTTGGCTTACTCAAGGCCTTGGTCCCGCCCTGGGAAATGAACCCCATGGTAGTTTTGGCTTCGGTGGGGGTCTCGCTGGTACGCATCACAGGGGCCTGGTTACTTTCCCTCCTATGGATTTTGCCTCTCGTTTATTTTCTTCATCAGCGCCCCAAAGCTATGCGAGTTTTAAATTCGAGCTCTCAAATTTTGGCTTCCCTACCCGCCACGGCACTTTTCCCTCTCATTATGTTAGCTGCCCAACGATTTCTTCCTTCTAACGAGTGGGCGGTACTTTTGCTTCTCCTTACGGGAATGCAGTGGTATCTCCTTTTTAACGTGATCTCCGGAGCCAACTCATTGCCCAACGATATCCGAGAAGCTTCCAAAGTTATGGGTCTGAAGCGGGGACTTTACTTGCGCAGAGTTTTCTTTCCTTGCATTTTTCCCGCCCTTATCACCGGCTCTATCACAGCCGTAGGCGGCGGATGGAACGCCCTTATCATCTCCGAATATTTTGTGCTGAATGACAAGATTTACAGTGTTTTTGGAGTGGGGAGCGTTTTGGCACAGGCCACCTACGTCAGCGCGAATTCCAGACTATTATCCCTGGCCCTCTTTTTTATGGTGGCGGTCATTGTGCTTTTTAATCGTTTTTTTTGGCAGCCACTTTATCGTTGGTCTGAAAAAAAATATCGGCTGGAAGGCTAAGAGGGGACTTTTACTGTGTCGGCGCTGATGGAACTGAAAAATATCTCGAAAAGCTTCAAGCTCAATCAGACGGATTTTCTTGCGCTCGAAAATATTAATCTGCAAATCCGTGAAGGAGAATTCGTGGCCTTTGTAGGGCCCTCCGGATGTGGCAAAAGCACGCTTTTGCGCATCATCAACGGGCTCATCGCGCCCACTCGAGGTGAAGTCCTTTATAAAGAAAAAGCTCAAAGCGGAATTAACATGGATTGTGGAATGGTCTTTCAGGCCTTCGCCCTTTTGCCGTGGCTCACAGTTTCCCAGAATATCGAGTTAGCTCTAAAAGCCCGCAACGTTCCCGAGAATCGTTGCAAAAGAATTGCCGCGCACTACATCGACAAAGTGGGTCTCGACGGACACGAAGACGCCTACCCCCGCGAGCTCTCGGGCGGCATGAAACAACGCGTGGGCTTTGCCCGGGCCTTAGCGGTTGAACCCGAGCTTCTCCTCATGGACGAACCCTTTTCTGCCCTCGACCCACTGACGAGCATCAACTTGCGCGAAGAAGTTTTAGATATTTGGAATGATGCCCAAGTGCGCATCAACACCATCATTATGATTACCCACCTCATCGAAGAAGCCGTGGAGATGGCCGATCGGGTGGTGGTTTTGGGCAGCGGTCCCGGTCGTATTCTCCAAGAAGTGCCCATTAGCCTGCCCCGCCCTCGAGACAAAAACTCGGAAGCCTTCCACAATGTTGTGGGAGAAATTTTTTCGCTGATAACTTAAAGGAGTTATTTTCTATGAGCGATCCTGAAAATGCACAAAGTCCGGCCCTCGTGGTCGACCCCTTGCCCCAAGCGGGCATATCCGAGATCTTAGGGCTCTTGGAAATTCTCGACGATCGAGCGGGAAAAATAAAAATCTATCAACTGGCTCGCGAGCTCAGCATGGAATTTGGCCAGCTCCTTCTGGTCATCAAAGCCGCGGAGGCCCTGGACTTTGTTTACACGCCGGGCACCGACGTGGTGATCAAGACTCTCGGCAAGAAAATGATTGAAATCGACATGAATTCTAAAAAAAGAATTCTGCTACAGCAATTGCGCAAACTCACCCTTTTTCAATATTTAAAAGCAAAACTGATGGAAGCAGAGAAACACCACATCAGTAAAAATGATTTCATAGACTTAATTAAAGACGCCCTGCCCAAAGAAAAGTCCGAACAGCTTTTTGAAACGGTCTTGAGCTGGGGGCGTTACGGAGAATTTTTAGGCTACAGCCAAGATGACAACTATGTTTACTTAGACCAAGGTTAGGGAATGCAAGTTTACCTTGATCTGCTGAAAAAAGTTCTAGAGACCGGCACCCTCAAATCGGACCGTACCGGCACCGGCACCCTGAGCATCTTTGGTCACCAGATGCGCTTTAACCTTGCGGAAGGGTTCCCTCTCGTCACCACCAAAAAAATACATTTGAAATCCGTCATTCACGAGCTCCTGTGGTTTCTCTCGGGCAGCACCAACGTTTCTTACCTGCACCAACATGGGATCACGATTTGGGATGAGTGGGCCGATGAACGTGGGGAACTCGGTCCTGTTTATGGTTATCAGTGGCGTTCCTGGCCCGGGACCGACGGCAAAACCTACGACCAGGTCAAAGAAGTGGTCCAGCAAATTAAAAATAATCCCGACTCTCGACGGCTTATAGTGAGTGCGTGGAACGTGGCGGATGTGTCGAAGATGGCACTCCCACCCTGTCATTCTCTCTTTCAGTTTTATGTGGCAGACGGAAAACTTTCCTGCCAGCTTTATCAGCGAAGTGCAGATTTATTCTTAGGCGTGCCCTTTAATATTGCCAGCTACGCTTTGCTCACGATGATGATCGCCCAAGTTTGCGGACTTAAATATGGCGACTTTGTGCACACCTTGGGCGACGCGCACCTCTATACCAATCATATTGACCAAACAAAATTGCAACTTTCTCGCGACCTTCGACCCTTGCCTAAAATGCTTATTAATCCCGAGGTCACCAATCTCTTCGACTTTAAATACGACGACTTTAAGCTCGAAGCTTACGATCCCCACCCCACCATCAAAGCCCCGATTGCGGTTTAAAATAATATGATTTTGTCGCTAGTGGTCGCCCTCACCCGTGGTCGCCAGGTTATCGGGAAAGACAATAAACTTCCCTGGCATTTGCCCGAAGATCTTAAGCATTTCCGAGAAGTCACCGCAGGACACACGGTCATTATGGGCCGAAAAACTCACGAATCTATCGGAAGGCCTCTGCCTAAGCGTCGCAATATTGTGATCAGTCGCCAAAGCGCCTTAGTCGTCTCCGGCTGCGAAGTTCTGCACTCGCTTCCCGAAGCCCTTAAAACTTGCGCCAACGAAGAAGAGGTTTTTGTTATTGGGGGCGCCGCACTTTTTCAGGAAGCCCTCGCCATTGCGGATCGCCTTTACCTGACCTGGATTGAACAAAATTTTGACGGAGATGTTTTTTTTCCCCCGCTTCGCCTGGAAGACTTTAAGGAAGTGGCGCGACAAGACTTCCTTGAGCCTTTTCGCTATTCTTTTGTGAATTACCAACGCATCTAAAAGGAGCCCACATGAAATTCACTAAGATCCTTGCCCTCGCTGCAATCTTTAACCTCTCGGCTTTTGCCGCCAAGGAAAAGTACGAGATTAAAAACAGCAAAGACATTGCCAAGGAATGGAACAACAAATCCAATCGCCTTTATTTCTTTGATGCCAACAACGCGGAAACCCGCAGCAAAAACGGCATCGTTCCAGGAGCCATCCTTCTGGAGTCCTCCAAAAACTACGATACAAAAGTTCTTCCGACCGATAAAAAAGCAAAACTGGTATTTTATTGTGCCAACACCAAATGCACAGCCTCAGACCAAGCGGCCAATCGGGCGGTTAAGGCGGGCTTCACTCAGGTCGCCGTTATGCGAGATGGCATCACGGGCTGGAAGGAAGCCGGCATGGAAACGGTTCCTGCTGCCACGAATTGATTTAAGTTGAGCCGTACTCGCAAATTTTCCGCGCGCTGTAGTGCTTGCGCCATGCGCGCGGAAATTTGCCTTTGCCCTCTTATTGCTCCAGCCCGAGAAAAGCTTCGAGGCCTTTCCACTCGAGTCACAGTCCTCATGCATCACCGAGAAAAATTTCTCACCACCAACACCGCTCGTATCGCCACCCTTCTTTTGCCGGAATGCAAAATTCACCTGCGTGGCTTAGTTCGCCAAACTCTGAATAAAGAAGAAGTCCTCTTGAAAGGCTACAGCCCACTCTTCCTATTTCCATCGACCGAGGCCTCTGAGCTGAACGAAGAATTTCTAAAAACTCTTTCCCGACCCATTCAGCTCTTGGTACCCGACGGCAGTTGGCGCCAAGCCGCTAAAACTCAAAAGCGAGAACTGGCTTTTCAGGGCATTCCCACTGTCAAAATTCCCACGGGCCCCGCCTCTACCTATCTCCTGCGGCGCGAACCCAAAGCAGGAGGCTTAGCCACATTGGAGGCCATCGCTCGCGCGCTTAAGGTCATAGAGGGCCCCCAAGTCTCCGAAATCATCGAAGAAATCTTTGCCGCCATGGTGAGCCGCACCATGGCAAGTCGGGCCGGGCTATTTTCCACCTCTAGCACTTAAGTTCTTTTCAGCCCCTGCCGATAAAGAGGCTATGGGATTTGTCGGCTTATTGATCCTCTTTGGTACGGTCTTCGGTGGTTTTGCCATGGGCGGTGGGATGAACTCCATCGGCGTATTTCTACACCCTGGTGAATACGTCACAATCATGGGTGCATCCATCGCAGCGATGGTGATTGCTACGCCCCCCAAATACGTCAAACAAATCTTTGCCTACGGAATAAAATCACTTTCGATGACCGACGTTGGCAAAAAAGAAATGGTGGAAGTTCTGGCCTGCCTCTATGAACTTTTTCAAGCCCAAAAGAAAGACGGCGTTCAAGCGATTGAAGGCCACGTGGAAAATCCCGAACAGTCTAAAATTTTTTCCAAATATCCAGGATTGATAAAAAACCATCACGCCTTAGATTTTATCTGCGACTCCATGAGAACCTTTATTTCAGGGGGTCCCTCGCCTTATGATATGGACGACCTTCTTACAGGTGACATAGACGCCGCTCATGCCGAGGAACATAAAATTCCCAGCCAGATTCAAGGCACTGCCGACGGTTTTCCCGCCATCGGGATCGTGGCCGCGGTACTCGGGGTTATCGTAACGATGGGCAGTATTGCCCAAGGTCCTGAGGTCGTAGGTGAAAAGGTAGCCGCCGCTCTCGTAGGTACCTTTTTGGGGATTTTCGTAGGTTACGGATTTGTAGGCCCCATCGCCAAACGCTTAGAGCACCATTTCGAAGCGGAAGGCCGCTACTTCAATTGTATTAAAGCGGGAATATTGGCCAACTGTCGCGGACTTCCGCCACAAGTTGCCATTGAATTCGCGCGACGCACGATTTTCCCTAGCGATCGCCCCACCTTCAAAGAGTTGGAAGATCTGCTCAAGAACGCGGCCAGTGGAGGCGCAGCTAAAAAAGCAGCGTAACCTTCATGGCGGATGAAAATAACGGGACAACGATTGTCATCAAGAAAATCAAAAAGGGCGGACACGGCCACCATGGTGGCGCGTGGAAAGTAGCCTACGCCGACTTCGTAACCGCCATGATGGCTTTCTTTCTTGTGATGTGGATTGTAGCCATGAGCCAACCGCAAAAAGAAGGCATCGAAAAATTCTTTAACGATCCTCTCAAGTATATGTTTGGAACAGACCGCATTTTCTCGGGCATTTTTTCGGCCAATAACGGAAAAGAAGCCATCGATCAGTCGAAAAAAGGTGGGGTCGCCCAAACCAACAAAAGCGGCGGAATCTCACGGTTGCATTTGCTAGCAAAAAACATTGAAACCGGCATGGCTCCCTTTAAGGCCGAAATTTTTGATTTCCGAGTGCAGCCCGACCGCATTCAGTTTGCGATTACGGCGGAGTCCTTGTTTAGTCCCGGCGCCGTGCTTTTAAAATCTGATTCCGAAGGCCTCTTAAATCGAATTGCTGAAATTTTAAAAACCATCGACGCAAGCTTTTTGGTTGAAGGTCACACCGATGATTTGCCCACGGAAAGCCCACTCTTCGCCACCAACTGGGAGCTTTCGGCTCTGCGAGCCGCCACCGTGGTGCGATTTTTTGTGGAAGGTCACTATATTGATCCTGCAAAAATGACAGCCATGTCGGCTGGGGAATTTAAACCCATTGCCGACAACCGCACCCCAGAGGGCCGGGCCCGCAACCGCCGCATTGATATTTATATTATTCCCGAAACTGAAAATCGCTTTGGCGTGCGTAAGCCTGCGACCGAGTGAGGCTTAGAGAGGGCCCAAACCACCCCAAAAATGCGGGGAAGCCCAAATTTTTTGCATTTCTTTGGCATATCATGGGTTTAAGAAGGAGACTTCTCTTGATCCTTGGCCAAAGCCCCGCTATGTAAAGAGTCTGTTTTTTACGCACCCATAGCTCAACTGGATAGAGTGCCAGACTACGAATCTGGAGGTTGTTGGTTCGATCCCAGCTGGGTGCGCCAGTCGCGTCTGGCGACGCTCAAGAATTCGTGAATTTGCGTATTCTTGAATTCACGAATTCATGTACTGAAAAACCAACTTACTTTCGGCGCCGGCAGCGGGCGAGCCCTTTACTTCGATCGGCCTCCATCTCATGTAGGAAGTTATCATTTTTTGAAGAGATCGTTGCTCGGCATTAAGTGCTTTCGGAAAATAGCTCCTAAACCGCCTAGCTCACTACCGCAGTTCGCAAGTCGCCAAGGCAATTTTTCTGTTGGAGCTCGTGCCTAAATCCAGCTAGACCCTGCTTGCTATGCCCATAATTGCATTGCTCAGCTTAATCTTATTTCTTCAGGTCCCCCAGCATGCAGCCCTTGCTCAAAACGAGTTCCTTTCCACCGTAGCGAGCAAGGAGGTCCTTGAAGAACGCATCAAAGAAGCGGAAGAAAAGTTTGGTGCGTATTCAAGAATTTTTCATCAAAACCTCACCTTGCTCGCCAAACTATATATTGAAAACGGATCCTGCAGGAAGGGTCTCGCCCCAACATACGACAGCCTCGCAATGTTTCATTACGGTGAAGTTTTTATTAGAACAAGGAACTTCGAGGGCGGAATCCGCTTTTTCAAGGACCAGCTCACAAAAGCCTTGGCGCAAAAAGCATCCTTCTATTTAGTTTCCGAAATATATATAGAACTTGCAGATCTTCACTGGTACATAAATCGCTATCCTGAAGTGGAACTAAATATTCGGGCCGCTGTAAAAAAACTTTTAGAGCGCGGGGGCAGTCTCTACGAAGCGCTTCGGGATATGGAACGTTTCTATCATCGTAGGGAAAATAAAAAAGCATTAAGTACTTTTTCAGATATTGAGCACGAACATCACTCAACACCTGGTGCTCCCGGTCTACATCCACCAGATTATATCGCTCGACAGGCTCAGGCTGCCGAAGAGGCCGGAATGCCCGAAAAGGCGGAGGCCTTGATGCTCGACTGGATTTCTCTATATGAGAAAATCGGAACAGGAGAGGGGAAGGACTGGGTTGAGAATTTCACATATCTAACCAAGCTTTATTCTCGTTGGAATTATCAAAAGGAAATGGAGGAGCTTTATCCCCGGATGCAAGCTGCCGTAAAGCGTTTCCATTTGCAGGATTATGACGGGCGACATGGACCCATTGATTCCTCTACCCCCGCGCTAGCTGAAGCCTTTTTATTGATGAAAAAGCCCGCCGATGGTGGGCATTTATACTTGAATCATTTGCGAAATCCTTACACCAAAAAAGAAAACTTTCGGGACATTTGGGAACGCCTTGCCGAAACATTTCGGCAGCTTAAAAATTTTGAAAAGGCTCGGTACTATGCGCAGAAAGTTTTAAACCACGATAAGATTGCGGGTAAAAATCTTGATGCAACTTCATTAATGGATGTGTACCGAAACTTAGCCCTTGTTGAATGGCATGACGGAAACCTGGAAGCGGCAGAGTCCTGGTTTTTAAAAAATGAATTCATCTTTAATCAAGAACCGGCTCCTCTCGATGAGGAGGAGCAATACTTCACGCCAGCTCCAACATTTCAGGAAGTCTCGGCCCCAGGCTACGTGAATACCGACCTTATGACTTTCTATGCCGCCCGAGGTGAGAATGAAAAAGCCCTCGCCTACGCCCGTCTGGCGGCTAAAGAAAACGAAAGGTTTACTAGCTCGTTGCTTACCCGGGGAACTGAAGAAACGCGGATTTTTTCCTTAAGCAACCGTGGCGTTAACGATTTATTTGCTGCGCTAGGCAGCGCCCCCGACATTGCTGAAGCAGTGCTCAAATATAAAGGTCTCGCGCTCGAGTCCGTCTTAGAAGAAAAAAATTTATTGCTAGCCTCGGCTAAGAAGAAAAACGCGACGGCAGAAGAGATCTTAAGATCTATTGAGAAAAAGAAATCCGCCTTGCAACGTTTAAATATGACTCAGAACCCACAAAACGACTTAGAAATTTATAAACTCAAAGCTGACATTCTCCGATCGGAGCTCCGAATCCGCGAAACATACATTGGAATGAATCGTTCACTAGATTTTGCCAAAGTAAGAGTAGAAGACGTGAGGCGCGTTCTCAGGCGAGATGAGGCCCTAATTGAGTTTGTTTCTTACCTTCATAAAGGTCAAAGCCACTACGGCGCTGTTATCATTTCTTCAGCCAGCAATCCTATTTGGATTCCATTAAATTCAGATATAAATTCTGCAGTGGAGCGTTTTAAATACATAGTGCGCGCGCCTAAGGAAGCCACTGAGCTTAGCGCTCTTATCTCACTTCATGAACTGTATAACTTCATTTGGAGCCCTATCGAAAAAGAGCTTCCCGCAGGCGTAGATAAACTGATCATTAGTCCTGAAGGCGAATTAAATTTCGTTTCCTTTGCTACTTTTGTTTCCAAAGATCAAAAGTTTTTAAGCGAGGCCTACAAAATTCGCTATGTTTCCACTGGCCGAGATCTACTGCGTGAGGTACGTCGAGTTGGGAACACAAACATTGCCGCCTTCGGCGATCCAAAGTTTGAGCAAAAGCGAGAATCGGCGCTTCTTACTCAAGCAAGCCAAGCACGCTCAGACGATCTGCGGTTTTTGTCCGAAATGAAGCTCAGCCAGCTTCCCGGCACTCGCAAAGAAGTGACCTCATTGAAATTCAAAGAAAGAGATTGGAAACTTAAAATATCAAGTTACCTGGGCGAAGAAGCTTCTGAAAAAGCTTTACGGCAGGTGCATTCTCCAAAAATTCTTCATATCGCCTCGCACGGATTTGTTTTACCGGAAAGCGCAGACGACAAAGAAGTTTTCTTAAGGGACCCCATGCTACGCAGTGGCATTGCGCTTTCGGGAGCGCAAAATACCCTGCATGCATGGGCTAAGGGAATTGTTCCTCCTTTGGAGAATGATGGAATTGTGACCGCTGGTGAGTTTTCTAATCTTGACCTACGAGGTACATGGTTAGTGAATTTATCGGCCTGTGATACCGGTTCCGGCAAGTCATATATTGGAGAAGGCGTAATGGGCTTACGGAGGGGAGTCATTCAGGCTGGAGCCCAAAATTTATTGATGACACTTTGGCCCATCGGCGACGAAATCACAGTGCACATTATGGATGATTTTTATTCGGAGGCCCTTCGTGCCGGAAATGCGGCCGATGCCTTAGCCGAGGTACAAAGAAAATGGTTGGTGGCAATCAGGGATTCGCAGACCGGAAATAGATTTCTGAGCGCGGCAAAATACGCGGGGGCTTTTATTATGAGCTCCCAAGGCCCATCGGCAGAGTAAATTCGATCAAAATTAGGTTCAACAACAACTTTTTGTAACTGACCCTCAATTCACTGCCGATATCGGCAGTAGAATTACTTTCGGCGCCGGTGGTGGCTGCCAATTCACTCAGGCCCTATAGCATTTAGGAAGTTATCATTCTCTGACTACTTGCTTAACCCATTTCTACAACTGACCGAGGGCATCGCGAAAACCCACTAACAAGGAAATCCACCAAACAACGCCAATAAAAGCTCCCCAAAAAATGACGTGATGTCTTCGCAGATGGAAATGGAAGGGCGACTGGCGGCGTCGACAACAGGCTTGTTCCAGGAGTCAAACGAGCGTTTTTTAAATTTTTCTGTTTTGGTCAGCATTTCTTGCTTGGTCTGCACCCGAGCTATGTCGCCCAGCAGTTTATGAGAATTTTGATCAAACTTATGAAGGATTCCCGGGTCTTTGTAGGAAACAACTTTTACGCGCATTCTTTCCAGATACTCGCCAAACACTCGTTTCATCTCAGGAAGGGATTTCTTCTCGAAACTGGCGTCGTCGAAGAAGCCATATTCTTTCATCTTGGCGTGGCTATGCGCGGATGGGCGCGCTGCTGCACTACGATCGTAGGAGTCGGCGACGGAAGCGCTCAGAGGACCTACACTCAAAATCAAAGCAAGAAATTTCGTTTTCATAAAAGCTCCTATACTCGAGGGTTTCGCCTCATTGACGGGTAGCACAGACCCATGAGGGAGGCATCAGAAAATGTCCTTTCGACAGGGGCCTAGGGCCGTAAGTACTATGAGGCCCGTCGAATGTAGGAACTTGGCATTTTTTACCAAGTTAGATTAACGCGTAGCCCACATGAAAAGGCGCCAGGCGCCTCATTCCCAAATTCGCTAATCGCAGGAGTTTAAAACTTGGACCCACTTTAGGAGCGATGTCGGCTAAAAACTTTGACCCCAGCCTCTAGCTACTCTAACTGTCAGCCCAACTTTCAAAGAGTGCCTCATGAAGATAACCAAAAATAATTTTTCGAAATATATCTCCTCGTTGCCCCCCCTTCATCTCTATTTCCGCCTCCTTCTCTGTGGATTTTTATTATTTGCCCCACACGCCAAAGCAAGTCCCTTTGTCTTTACCTTGCAGCTTCGCTACGATACGCAGGGCTGCCAAAAAATTTTAGAAGCCCCTAGCCAACCCCTCACTCCACCCGGGCCCCATTCTTTTGAGCTTCGCCCCACCCAAAGCGCCACAACGACGAGCCAAAGTCTCTCATACCTTCCCACTGGCCGTGAGCCTGCCCTAGACCTCGCTTTAAAAACTCTTTTAAAGCCCCTTCTGGTTACTAAAACTAACTCCAACACTGAGAACTGGGGGGTCGAGCTGCCTGGCTATGAGCGCTACACTTTTACCCACTCGAAGGGGGATGAGCTTTTTATTCGCTATGAAGCCTTGGTCATACTCGACTCCAACGAGTTGGGTCGATACCGCAGTATGCGGTCCGCGGGTGAGGCAGAAAGTTTTCAAAGCGAGAAGTTCGTGGAGGTGGATTTGATGATGGACGCCCATTTTATAGAAGGCACCTGGGACGACTTTGCAGCGGGCCGGGCCGTTCAGTTTTCACCCACAGAAGACAGCCTGGCCCGATTCCAAGCCCTTGGACAAAAACTCTATACTGATCTTGCGGAGGAATGGGCGGAAGCCTTTGGAGGTGCCCTGCGTCTAAAAAGGCCCGGAGACCTCAAAATCCAATTAAAAACAGAGTTTGGGAACGAGGAAATCCTTCTTTTTTCGGGTACTAGAGAAAAACTTTTTTACTTCTCCTCGCCCTCGCAAATTATAATAAATTTACACGCTGAGCTTGGATTAAAATCTAAAGAGTAGCAGCCAGAATGGTTGCGATCCTAAGCCATCTGTGGCTCTCTAGAATCCTATGTCTCGCTTGCGAAAAATAGAAAAATGCCTTTTTGAGAGATCTCTCATTCCAACCTTTTGTGTGGGTTTTTTTCTTCTCTTTCTACGAGCCTGGCCACGACTGCTGGGACCTGAGATCTGGAACGAGGACGGCAATCAAAATCTCTCAGGCTTTCTCGAGAGGGGCTTAAGAGAGATCTTTCAACCCGCCAACGGTTACCTCATTGTTGTACCTAAAATCATCACAGTTCTATCAGCTTCGATTTCTATTGTTTACTATCCCCTGGTCAGCACCCTCGTCGCCTGGGTGATCACCTCGCTCATATTTGTAATTATTGCTCGCTCTCCACTTCAACTAAAAGGCGGGGCGTGGCTGGGTGTTTTTTGTTTTCTGGTGCCCACAAATCCCGAAGTTTTCGGTTTGCCCCTATACACCTTTTGGTGGGCGACCCTTTTGCTTTTTGTCGCCGTCTTTTGGAGTTTCAACCGTAATGATTTATTTTTTCGCATGGGGCTTATCGCTTTTGGATCCCTCTCGTCCCCAGCCTGCGTCATCACCCTCCCACTTTTTTGGGGTCGCGTAATTTTTAACAAAGCCTCTCGTAAAAACGAGGGTCTACTAGCGCTACTCGCAACTTTTCTAGTGGCGATCCAAGCCTGGACGATGCAAAATTTTAAAGATCCCGTGGCCTCACACCTTTGGCATCTCAAACTGCGAGTCATTTGGGAAACCATTATTCCAAAATTCTTGGGCGCTCACGGGAGTTTCGACAATTCCATGCGTTTGGGTCTTGGATATTTCACCTTGATCTTTATGGCGGTAGGCATTTGGAAATCTAAAAATCGCGTCGTGCCCTTAGCTCTTCTTTATCTATGGGCCGCCTCCATTCTTATCGGACTTTCGCGAGTCTCCAAAGACATCATCGAGTGGGCGGCTCGCTACTTCTTTTTTCCTTTTATTTTGCACTCCTGGGTCCTCCTTCAAATTTACTTTGAACGGTCCAACCGATTCTTAAAGGTTGGTAGCGCAATTTTGTTGGGACTTTCGGTCATTGCGGTTTTTCCAAAACTTACTCGTTTTCATGAGAAACTTTTTTGGAAAGAGCACCTGCTAAGCTGCCCCCATTTTGAGAACTACAAAATTCCCATTCATTACATGGGTAGCGCTACAGAAAGCTGGATCGTGAAACTGCCTAAAGAAGTGTGCGAAGAGGCCGTGAATAGAGACCCTTTCTTTAGGATCTTGGGCACTCGAAAAAGCTATCCCTTCCAGCTCGTGCACCACTCTAACGAGGGTCCCAGCGCAATGGATCTTAGCCTTGGCCCAAAAGCTGCAAATTTTTATGATGCTCCAAAATCTACCTTTCGAATCCCCATGAAAAAGGGGCAGCAGCTTTGGTTTAACAGAAATACAATGGTGAAAAATCCCACCCTTCTCATCCCTGGTTATGAAGGTGTTTTTTTTAACGTGGTCCCTCCAGAATTTGGCTACTGGTCCTTGGTAGAATTTTCGAATTCGCAGCTGCCCGACCAATTTATTTTAGAACTTCGAGGCTTAGGCCGAGACGACATCAAACCCTAGGGTGGCTTTTAAAGCTAAACTCATATTTTCATTGCCCCATTTCCCCCAGCGGCTATGTCTGGAGACAAATGATCAGCACATCTGGAGTTAGTGTAAATTTTGGCAGCCAAAAGCTTTTTGAGGACGTGAATGTAAAATTCCTTCCAGGGAACTGCTACGGACTTATCGGCGCTAACGGTGCCGGGAAGTCCACGTTTTTGAAAATTCTGTCTGGTGAAATTGAGCCCACCACGGGACAGGTTTTCCTAAGTCCCGGAGAAACTCTTTCCTTTTTGAAGCAAGATCACTTTGCCTTTGAGAATCTACGAGTGATCGACACCGTGATGATGGGAAATGAGCGTCTTTTTAGTGTGATGCGCGAAAAAGACGCGCTCTACGCGAAGCCTGATTTCTCTGAGGCCGATGGCTTGCGCGCTTCAGAACTAGAGGGGCAGTTCGCGGAACTCAACGGCTGGGAGGCGGAGTCGGATGCGGCCCTGATGCTCGCCGGCCTGGGAATAGGTACCGGCTTTCATCAGAAGCTCATGAAAGAACTCAACGGTGGAGAGAAAGTCAAGGTGCTTTTGGCTCAGGCCCTCTTTGGCAATCCCAACGTATTGCTACTCGACGAACCCACCAACCATCTCGACATTTATGCTATTCGCTGGCTGGAAAATTTTTTACTGAATTTCCAACATACCGTGGTGGTGGTCTCCCACGATCGGCACTTTATGAATAAAGTGTGCACTCATATTGCCGATGTGGATTTTAGAAAAATCACAACCTACACCGGTAATTACGAGTTTTGGAAAAAATCTTCGGAACTCGCACTCCGATTGCGCTCCGAGGAAAATCGCAAAAACGAAGACAAGGCCGAGCAACTCAAAAGTTTTATCGCTCGCTTTAGCGCGAACGCTTCGAAATCTCGCCAGGCTACTTCTCGTCAAAAGCAGCTGGAGAAGCTCGACATCGCCGACCTCCCCATTTCTACTCGTCGAGAACCCTTTGTGGGCTTTGAGCAAAAACGTGAGGCCGGCAAAGACATCCTCACGGTTGAGGGTCTGAGCAAAAAAGTGGACGGGGAAGTCTTACTCAAAGACCTGCGATTTACCGTGAAAAAGGGAGATAAGATTGCCCTGATCGGAAAAAATGACGTCGCCAAAACCACCCTATTTAAAATATTAAGCGGTGAATTGGAGCCCGACTCAGGGAAGATTATCTTCGGAAGCACCATAACGGCGGGCTATTTTCCAGTGGATAATTCGCCTTACTTCGACAAGGCCGAGCTTTCTCTGATCGATTGGCTAAGGCAATATTCTCCAGATCCCGACGAATCATTTATTCGAGGCTTTTTAGGAAAGATGCTCTTCACCCGCGACGAGGTGATGAAAAAAACTAACGTGCTTTCGGGGGGCGAGCGTGTGCGCTGTATGCTCTCGAAGTTGATGCTCTCCCAACCCAATTTATTGCTTTTAGATGAACCCACGAGTCACCTAGACCTCGAATCTGTGAACGCCCTCAATGACGGCCTTCAGAAATATAAGGGGACCTTGATTTTTACTTCGCACGACCACGAATTAGTCCAAACAGTGGCCAACCGAATCATCGATATCGACGTCACGATTAAAAACGATAAGTACATCACCTATGACGAATATATTGAGCTTCAGGCGCAAGCACTCTAAGAGCTATCCCCCAAGCTAGTGATCAAATCTATTTTTTAGGTTTTAAAGGGCATTGGACCTAAGAAATCTTTTTTACCAACTTCCACTCCATTATGACGCAAAATTTCGTAGGCCGCTGTCACGTGAAAATAAAGATTGGGCAAAGCGTGTTGGACGACAAACTCAAAGCCCAAAAGATGCTTTCCCTCCCAGCGAGGCTGGGTGATTTTACGTTCATCTGAGCCCTGAAAGTCGGCAGGTTTAAAGGCTTCAAGATAGGCCACAGTTTGAGAAATCCGGGCCTGCAGTTGCGCAAAAGTTTTTTCGCTGTCGTCGTGGGTGGGAGCTTCCTTGCCTGTAAGACGCGAGGCCGAAAGCTTCGCGGTATCGCAGGCAATCTGGACCTGCCTGATAAAATTAAACTGATCGATCGCCAAACGAGAGTTAAGAAGAACCTCGGGCTCGGCCTTTTTACTTAATGCAAATTTCTCCCCTTTTTCGAGGATAGCGCTCAAGTTTTTAAGCATCTTAATATATTGCGGGATAGTGATTTCGTATATCATTTCAGGGAGCTTAATCGAATCCGAGGCTGGAATGAAGCGGAACTTACGTGAGACTGTTGCGGCGCAGACTTGATTGGGTAAACGAATTGAAGGTAAAGATTTGGTGTGCGCTCAATCGAAGAACTGGTCAAAGACGGCACCTTGGTTTGCCCTAAAAATCGCGAGGCGCTCCGCCTTGAGGAGCGCTCCCTTCGCTCAAAGGACGGACAGCGATACCCACTTGCTCCTAGCGGTGCCCCTCTTTTTTTAAGCTCGGCGATTCAAAAGTCTTATTTATCTGAAAACAATGCTTCTATGGAAAAGACCTATCGCCCACCCTCTCGAAGTTGGGTGCAGAAAGCCTTTGACTCCTTGCTTCGGTGGATCAACGCCGAAACGCATCGGTCAGCAGATAGCCTACAGGCATGGCAACATGTGGCCAAACAAGAAGCTCAGGCGGTGTATGTTTCCGTAGGCGGCGGGCCACAGCGTCACGACCCAAAGTTTCTAAATCTCAACATTTCAAATTTTGATAATGTCGACATCGTTGGAGATGCCTATGAGTTGCCATTTCGAGATAACTCGATTGATGCCATTCATTGTGTGGCTGTGTTGGAACATTTGGAAAATCCCAAACGAGCAGTAGAGGAATTCCATCGCGTATTGAAAAAAGGAGCAAAGGCCTACTTAGAAACCCCGTTCCTTCAGCCCTTTCACGGCTACCCTAATCACTTTCAAAATTTCACGCGTGAAGGCCATAACCGACTTTTCGAGTCATGTGGTTTCAAAGTTTTGCAAAGTGGGGTGGCGTGTGGACCCGCCTATGCACTCTTTCACATAAGCATCACCTGCATTTCGATAGCCTTCCCAAATAAATATTTGCGAATCCCCCTTATGGCACTAGTCGCGCTTCTAATAAAACCTTGGGACCGGTGGTTATTAAAAAAGTCAGACGCTCATCTTGGCGCTTCAACAGTATACGCACTGCTTGAGAAATTTTAACTGTGCGAGGTTAAGTGTGACAGATTGGCGTTAGTTGAGGTTCTTTCTAGAGCGAAGTTGTCGAGGATAGGGCACTGATCCATCGATCATAAGGGCCCACTCCTCGGGCAAGGGGACTTGCTTTTGGGTTCTGAGCTCATCAAAAAAGT
>CAYZFQ010000023.1:0-22818 GCA_964477895.1 uncultured Bacteriovoracaceae bacterium
AGCAACCCACCCAATCAAGGCAGGTGAATTAATGAGGCTTCCTTGGTCCACTTCCGGGCGCACAGTTAAAATTAGCGGAAGTGGTAAATTAATTCTTCTCTCTGTCCAGATGTCCAAAGCGGCCGCCTTTTGGTGCGGATTCGGCAAGGGGTGCTACAGTCGCGGCCGAAACCGGAGCCTCGCCTTTAGCGCTCAACTCCGCGCTCACTTTGGTAGCCACCACAGTGGGCTTGTAGATGTGGCAATCCTTAAGCGTGATGGCCCCTGATTCAAAGTTAAAATTAGTATCTTCAAAGTAGCAGTCTTCAAAAATTATCTCGCTGATTAAAACATTTTCGAGCTGCAATTTCTTAAATGAACAATTTTTGAAGGTGACAGTACGCAGCTCGCAGTCAGTGAAATCGACATGATCAAAATTGCAGTTGCTAAACTTGGAACTTAGGAGAGAAATATTTTGAAAATGGCATTTTACAAAGTGCTTGTTGAGAATCTGCGAATCATAGAGGTGTCCTCGACTCAGATTCAAGCCTTCGACAAAGCGGCTCTCAATCAAAAAACGCTTGGCCAGATTCTGCTTGTCACGATCCATTTGAGCCATGTCTATAGAAGGGTGGTACATCTTTTCTCCTTAAGGACGAATAAAGGTCATTTCTACTCTGGGTAAACTGGAATGGAACTGGGCATGGCATTTGTGCATGAGGTACTTGCCTTGGTGCAAAGCACCCCCCACAGATTTGGAAATTTCTACCTCATCACCGGGTAAGGCTAAGAGTGAAAGAGCACTCACGAGCAAAGACTCCTGAAAGACGGCGCGTTTGGCTAGGGGATGCTTGACCCGCCGTTCACTGTCGTCAAATTCTGTGCCGTTTTGGGCCGCCACATCATACTCGCCCGAAGCATAGGGCCAAGACTGTTTTTTCTTATAGCCCGCGTGCTCGCTTAAAGAACTTAGAGATTGATAAATGCTTTTTCCCTCAATGCGTTTGCTCTGAGAGTCCATGCTACGCTCATCAAAAACCCGGGTCTCAACCGAAGTCCAGCTAAGGTCTGAGCGCCACTGGGGCGTGAGCCGGGTGATTTCGCGTAGGTCTCCAATGGTGGCCTTGCTACTGTTAGAGCCCAGGCGCATAAAGTGCAAAAGCTTGGAGGGACCGTGCAAGTAAAAGAAGAAGCCAAAAGTTTCAGACAAAAAAGCCAGGTTCTCAAAAAGGCTGCGTTGGCCAAGAAATATTGCGGGTAGCTCTTCAAAAAAATCTCCGTAGAAGCGAGTGCTCAAATTCACTTTCTGGCTAATTTGTTTGAGGACATTCTCCAAGCTTTGGGCTTTGAGGTGACTGCCGTCCACCTGACGCTCGAGTGCATACAGCTTATCTCGGTAGCTAAGCTCCAGACGTGTGGGCGACTTCATGCGAGCCTCCACCAAGCCCCCCGCAAAAAGCGGACGACTTTGCCATTCAAGTGAAATGTCTGTAGGAAAATCGCTAAGGTTCAGCTCGAGGCTTTCCTTTTTATTTAGGGAGATCTCCACCTTGAGAAGATCACTCTTGTCGAGTTCAGAATACCAGTCGGCAGCGTGTATGCGATCTTTTAGCTCGGCCCCACTTGGCAGCATGGACGGTGAGGTAAATTTAAAAACAAAATCTCCCTGATGTTGAGTGGGTCTAAGCATGGATGACCTCGCTCACTGTGCCATTCACCAAAATCTTAAAATGTCCGCCGGCGGCCTCTCTTAAAATCTGTCGCAAAGCTTGGGGACTGGCGGAGACTAAGCGCCCCTGGAGAGGGTCTAGAAAATGAGTCATAATATTGAGGGCCCCTCGGAAATTAATATTTTTAAGTTCTTGAAGCACTCGCAAAGAATCTTCCTGGCGACCCGGCATCAATAAATGGCGTACTAAAATTCCGCGGGTCATCTGGCCCTCTGCATTCCACTTAGGTTTATGGCTTTTGAGCAAAACACTAAGGGCCTGAGAGGCCACTTGGCCGTAGTCACTGGGTAAGTTTACCGACTCGGCTGTTTCTTCGGACATCACCTTAAAGTCAGGCACAAAGACATCGGCGAGTTCCCCCATTCGGGAGAGCAAGTGCGGGCTCTCGTAACCACTGGTTTTTAAAACCAGTGGAAGAGGCGCATTCTCACGGAAACTTCGGAGAGGGGCTTCGATTTGCTTCCACAAATGGGTGGGCGAAATCAAATTGATATTTCGGGCTCCGGAACTTTTTAGGTTTAAAAGAAGGGAATAGAAATCCAGAGGATTCATTTCTTGACCCTCGCGACGCACGGAAGTTTCGGGCGTATAGCAAAAACTGCATTTCAGATGGCAACCTGAAAAATTCACCATTCCTGCAGCAATATTTCCATAAACAAGTTTTTCTTCGCCTCGGTGTAGTCCGTGACGATAAACTTTAATCTTTAAAGACAAGTTCTCCCTCTACTTCCTCTACCAAATTTTGGTAGATCTCTTCCCAAAGATCACTCACCACGACATCTCCATCCGCGGTGATAAAAAAACGCGAGATGATTTGTGTTTTCTTTTCCTCGCCCATTAGGAGGCCTCCTCATTCAGCTCATTCTTCGTGGCACTTTCAAAAAAACTCGCTTTGAGCTCCCGCGAGGCCACGACACCTAGGCTTTCTTCAAAGGGCGCGGTGAAATCCTCACAGTTATTTCCCTGAGCTCCTTGGACTTCCATGGAAATTTCCCCATCTGCATCGATCTTGAAAATAATTTCTTTCATCTTTAACTCCATTGTTTAACGGAGACTTGAATGTCTCCGTCTTCGTTTGCAGTTTTCTGATAATCCACGGTGTAGCCCATTTTTTCCGCGACATTTAAAATCATTTGGTGGGCGTACTCTTTTTTCACCTGTTTTAAGAAGATGTCTTCTTGTAGGCCTGAGACTTTGGGCAAAATCTCCCAGTCGCCCACGAGTTCGAAGGTCCCATCGAAACCTTTTTTGAAGCCAATATCGTAGTGAGTCGAAGTGAGGATTTTAAAATCTGCGTCTTGTGTCGCTCCAAAATATCCCCGCACTTCTACAGTGGCATTTTGAGTGGCCTCCACGACCGTATGTCCAAGTTTTTTTAGAGTGCGTTTTAAGATGTCTTCGTTTTTGATTTTTGTTTTTACCTGGCTGAAATGAGACATTAGGCCATTCTCCTTTGATTCAAGCGAAAGCCTGTCAGTCGCTTGGGGTTGCGGGTCGTTGAGATTAAAGTTAAGGGTATGGCCCTTTTCACCAGCACCTGAAAACCCTGAGGAACGAGGGAGCGGCAGGTGGAGCGAAAGTCTTCGATGCGGTCTGCAGAAACGCGGTCTTCCGCCGTGTCCAGCACAAAGCATAAATTTTCATCGCGGTCGCCGCTTTGACCTAAGCGAATCTTATAGAGGCGACGATGGGGTTCGATGAGGTCTGGAGAAAAATCGTGGCCTCGGCGAATGTGGCAAGGACCCATATAAAATCTAGCTAACTTGAGCAGCGCGGCTGCTTGGCCCCAGCCTCGTAGGAAATCATCCTTTAGATTCATAAGTTCGATAACTTCGGCGTCACTCAATGTATCGCAGGCAAAACCGAGTTGGCTGAGGACATTCCGCATATGAGGTGGAGAAACTAAGCGCGGGTGAAGGGGCATTACCGAAAGGCCGGCTTGTAGGCTGAATTCGCTCATTACAAGGTTTAGGGCGCGAGAGATGGGACGCTCCTCGGGGCTTCCAGTCTCCAGGGCAAGGCGCAAAAAGCTGGGCCAGTGATCGGAAGGCAAAATGGAACTAAGCATGGAGCACCTCCGTATACTGCAGTTGGACTTCGATCAGGGTGCCGGCCGGTCGTTCAACCTCATCTAAGAAGGCAAGCGTTTTCAGATTTTGTATGCTGCCTTCCACGGCAATGACCCCCTTCAATGCAAAAAGTCCTTTAAGAATTTGGTTTTTGCTGAGACCACTCAAGAGTTGGTCAGGACATAAGGCTTCAAGAATTTGTTGGAGCTGTTGACGTAAAATATCACTGTTGAGTTCCGCCTCAGAACTTCGGCCTATCTTTAGCGAGAAAGACAGAGTGTGGCTCACAAAGTTCAGAAGCTTCCAGTTCAGCCCTATTTCCATCTCTTCTGAGAGAACTTGGTTGAGCTTGGCCCGCAAATCAGGGCTCAGCAACTCGTTGGTGCGACCCGTGGAAGCATAAACATACAAAAGGGAGGGATTTTTAGAAAAGCTAAGCTCTACCCAACGCAATCGGGAGTCGGCATTGAGGAGTCGAGCCTTGAGACGGCGCTCGTCAATGCGATGGGTGTCTTGGGCTGAGGGAACTTGGAGAGCGCGCAAAGTGCTGTAGTAACGAGTCACAAGGGCAGATTCACTCTCACGCTCTTGGACCGGCAGAATTTCTGTGATTTTTTCGCACTCGATGAGTCCCGCTTCCAGTTGAAGTGTGTCTATGCTCACGTTGTGAGGAACGACATTGGCAAAAAGTGCTCCGTTACAAGAGAGGGCAAGTCCACCCATATAGTCACCCACAAGTTTGTGGGCCGCGGGAAAAACTAAACTGTGGCGAACTGAATTATAGATAAATACTTCGCGGGCTGCGGCCGATTTAATCTGACTGAGTCGCAAAAGTTCTTCACTAGCTTGGTGAATTTCAAACTGCTGCCCATTGGGGTAAGTCAAAAACACTCTGTTAGGAATATCTACAAGGGAGGAAGGGAGTTTCAGTTCCTCCCAAGCATCTCCTTGTAAACGACCGAGATCCGCATTCTCGCGAAGCTCGAGCACTTCCGCTAAAAAAGCGTTGGCATAAAAGTTGGCCCCGTTGACCTGGTGAACAGGGCGCTCCCATCGCAATTCAATGCAAATCTCGTCATTGGCTGGGATTTGTGCATCGCAACTTAAAAAAATATTTCCGGAGACACGCAGTGAATCTGTGCGGTCGTCAATCTCACTGAGTTTGAGGTTAAGTTGATCAGTGCCACTGTGAATTCTGGCCTCTATTAGTTTTCCTGCGTATTGAGATTTGCTCGGGGCGTGGAAGAAGAGGGGAAATTTCTGGGTGGGGGCTAAAACTTTTAGTTTTATTCTCACTTGGGTGCCAAGTTCAGTTTCGACCGTGCTCTTTGTCTCTAAAATTTCGATGGGAGCCAAACCCGTCGCTTCCACAAAGTGAAAACTGAATTTTTGGCTTTCTGATTCGCCGACTAGTTTAAGAGGGGTGTTGAGGGGAAGAAATTGCAGTAAATCCGGAGGCGCTCGGAATTGGATAAGGTGGGTGGATCCACGTGCCCCTTTGCAATGAATGCCGCTGAAGGTGGGCCCAAGGCTAAGCATCAAGTCTGTGAGTCGTTTTTGGCGATCTTCAATACCACTTAGGCTGCCCGCGAGCCCTGAGACAATCATTTTAGTGGGATCCAGAGGTGAAAGAGAGTTCCATCCTTCGATCTGCTGGTTCATCACTTCATTAATAATGTTTTGGTAATTATGGGCGAGTTTCATATGAACACCTTCAGAGTTTCGACTCGTTGACTTTCGATGATGCGGTATCGAATTTGCACAGAAAGGGCGTCGGGTGCGCTTTCTTCGGAGAGAATTTGTGTCTCCTCAACTTCGATTCGTTTTTCACCGACTGCTAGGGAGTTTGCGACTTTGAGTATGATGTTGTGGCGGAAGGCAGGGGCATCTCGTCGAAACATCATAGACATAAGGTCGGCGCCGAGTTCTGGTTGAGAACTGAGCTCTCCTTGTTGGAGGCTAAGAAGTGATTTAATGCACCATCGGATATGGTCTTCGGTCGTGGCGTGCTGAAGCTTTCCGCCCGTAATAATAAATTGATGTGACTTTGTACTATTAAGCATGGGCATCCTCCTCGATAGCAGTGAGGCTAAGGTCGACGCGTAGCTGGGTGGCTTGACCTTCTTTTGTGAAACGACCCATGTTCACTCCAAGGCGCATGGGATAACCGCGAAAGCTAAAAGTGCCCAGGCTGAAGGTCACAGTAGGTATGGACTTAGTTTCAGCGTTCACCTTTCCTAAGGAACTGAGAAATTTCTGGACCTTGGCGATGTCGAGGTTTTCTTCGGCATCTCGGTCGAAGACCAGCGAGGCGCTAAGTACCTTGGCACCTCCTCCATGAAAACTCACAATCGGTAGCGCGCGGCCTAAGCATGACTCGGCTCGAAGTTCAAAGCTCTGGTCGACATGAAATTCCACGGGCGCCAGACCGAAGGGAAGCTCGGACTTGGTGTCGTTGTTGATTAGTTTACCAACGGATGAGTTACTCATTAGGCTACCTTCACAATGCTTTCGTAAGCAAAACTTAGATTTTCAATGGCCGGAGTGGCGTTTGTGGTGTCGAGGAGAGGTCCTATCCATCGACAGGGCCAAGCTCCCTTAATTTCCCACCGAGCAATTTCTTTGTTCCCTTGGTCGACGTCGAGAAGGGAGATGCTTAGAAGTTTTCGTTTGAGCACCACTGAGGAGTCGCAAACATCTTGGTACCATTTAAAAAAATCATCTGCTGACTTGGTGTTGTCAGCCACACCTCGAGTGAAATTAATCAGGCCCCCCAGTTTGCGGCCCCGCACGGGGATGGCACGGTCTACCGCCGTCCCATCGTTCAAAAAATGCACTTCGATCTCGGATTGAATTCCGTCGCAGCTTTTGAACAAGACGGCAGCTCCTCCGCGGCTACCCTGACTTGAGGCAATGCTCACTTTAAAACCGTGTGAGAGGCCAACATTATTTCCGACGCCCGAAGACATAATGAACTCCTTATTGTGAAACTCCGAAACTCATTTTGAGTTCCTGAACACAGCGTGAAAGTTTAAAACGGCAATTAATTTCGATTCCATCCGCATCCCGGCCTTTAAGTAACTTTACCTGGACGGAGTAGGCCGGCTTTTTAAAAAGATCGAGGAGCTCTTCGTTCTCGTCCAAGAACACTTTGATCTCGTCGGCAATGGTGTCTTCCATTCCAGCTGAGAGAGGTTCAAGCACAAAAGACTCGGCGATGTTTTCTAGGGCTTCACGTAGGGCGCGCAGGGTGCGGCGCACTGGAATTAAACTAAATTCTAAGTGAGGGGGGCGGGCCAAAGTGTAGCCGCCCCAGACCCGAACTGACTTTTCCGGCCCTGGAGCAAAGACAATGGAATTCATCCGGGCCGCAAGAAGCTCCATTTGTTGTGATGGGCTCAAGCGGACAGAGGGTTCAGCTCGGCCGTGGAAAGCATGACTCGTGGGCAGTTCAGAGATTCCAAGGTTGGCGTCGCGATCGGTGCTTTGGTAGTGCGCAGCAATCGCAGGGAGAACAGAAAATTCCACGATTTTACCCTCTGTGTTGCGGCTGATGAGCGCGGGATAATAGAGAGCGGCGTCCGGACAGGTGAAGACCTTTGCCCACTGGATGCTTTCTTCAACATTCAGTAACTGAGGAACTTCCACCAGTGCGAAGCAGGCATTAGATTCAGTGGTGATGCTGAGGAGTTCCTCGGTAAAGCGTTGGTTGGACTCGGGACTTAGTAAACGACGAGCCTGAGGAACGGCTAAGAGATCGGCGATTTCAAAGACATTGCGAAAAAGCTGGAGGCCGCTTCGGCTTTTGATGTTACGTGAGAGTCCAATCATCTGACCGAGGAGATCGGCGTCTGCTTTGAGGGGGGAACCGAGTATTGTGGTACTTTTGCCCCCTTCTTCAAAAAACAATCGAAGCTCTAGAATAGCTTGGCGGTCATCAGACGAATGGAAACCGCTGGCGAAAAGCTCCAAACTCTCGAGGGACTGACACTGAAACTCTACAGGACTCGCCAATGATTCTAAGAAAAGCAAAAAAGCGGGCGAACCCGTGCGAGAATGTAAAAGTCCCACACGGTTACCTCGACCGGAAGTCTGCGCCTCATCGAAACGAATCCTATAGAGTTGTTCAGCTTGCATCTTTAAGCCATTTCCACATCGGAGATGCTAAGGACGATGGATTCTAAGAGAGTGTCGTTGCTCCCACTTTGCTTGCTAAGCGAAGGGCCGTGCCAGGCTTTAGGCCAGGCGCCAAAAAAGTTAAATCGAGCCACTTCTTTATTCTGATCGTCCATAAGCACAACCGAGCCTGATTTGCGCTCTTGCTTGCCTTCTTTAGTGGATTTCATCCAGTTGTAGAGCTCTTTGTCCTTTTTAAAGCGGCGAGTGAGCACAATGTCGTGGGCATTGCAGCGACCCGGACGATTGGTGAGTTGGTTGCGGTCCGTTTGAAAGGGAATGTCTTCCATTTCCAAGCCTAGGCCCGATACGCTCTCGTAAACTTCCCAGGTTCCGCCCTGAAGGGAGACCTTGAAGTTCGATACACTCAAAAACTCTTCATTTGCATTAGCCATTTAATTTTTTCCTTATTGCCTTTCGTTTTTAAAGCACCCGTTATTGGCTGCTTTTTTCGTCATCAATCTTTTGTTGAATGTTAATTTGAACAAATTCAGCCGGTTTCACCGGAGCAATGCCAATCTCAATGGTGACGAGTCCACGATCCACATTTTCTGTAGGGTTTGTGGAAGCGTTGCAGCGCACATAGAAAGCCTCTTCTGGAGTCTTGCCCACAAGGGCATTGCTGGCCCAAAGAGTTTTAAGATAGGCACGAATGTTTCTTTCGATGTTGCCCCACAAAACCTCATTGTTAGGTTCAAAGACAACCCAGTCGGTCCCCTTCGTAACGCTTTGTTTGACGACCTGAAAAAGTCGACGCACGTTGAGGTATTTCCATTCGGTGTCGGTGCTCAGAGTGCGTGCCCCGTAGATGCGAATGCCCATATCATCGAGATCTCGAATGATGTTAATTCCTCGCGGATTCATAAGAGCTTGCTCGTTGCGGGTGAGACTGTATTTCAGACCCACGGCACCTCGCAGAACTTCGTTGGCGGGGGCTTTGTGAACTCCGCGCTGCGAATCGACCCGTGCAATAGAACCCATCACGTGACCGGATGGAGGCACGTAGGCAAGCTTTTTTGTGGATTCATCGTAGACGGAGATCCACGGCCAATAGAGGGCGGCTTCCGCGCTGTCGCCAATGCGGGGAAATTCGTGAAGTTGAACTTCACCCAAATCATCGACTCCGTCTAAAATGGCCATTCGATCCCCACATTCTTGGGCGTGGTCGGCCAACATTTGGTGAACAAGAGTAGAAGTGAAACCCGGAGCGGCTACGAGGGAAATATCTTCAATGTCTTTGAATGCCTCCAAGCCGCTTCGGCGAGCGGGCCCTCGGTCTTCGCCTTTGATAAGTCCGGCGACATCTTCTTCTGTCTGACCTTCAACTTTGGGCCCGATGTTGTAAACGTAGCAACGCCCGCCGCCGTTCAAAAAGAATCCGTAAACGGCGTGGGCCAGATAGCCCGCTTCTGCGACTCCTCCAAAGATTTTTTGAAACTGCGCCCAGCTGGTGATCAGCGTAGCTTTTTTATCGGTCCCGAGTGAACTCTGGCCGATAAAGGCGGCCGTGGAAGCTCCCACGGAATCGATGGGCTTGTTCCCGCTCGACACGATGTCCGAGTAGACGCCCGGGGCTTCATATGTACTTCTCATAAATTAATTACCTTCCTTTGTTTTGTTAACTTGTAGGATTCTCTGCCGTACGCGTTTTTCCGTTCGAATCGGATCTCCGCTGTGGAAGAGGCCTTTGTATTCCAATTGCATTTCGTATCCTCCCCCTGTTGGGGAGGCCGCTGCCTTTTTCAAGGAAATCTCGGCGCGCGACGCATTCATTAAAGAATAGAGCGCAGGGATTTCACGGAATTCTTCGGGAACATAGTTCTCCACAGATTTTTTATTGAAGAAAGAGGAAGTAAGGCGATCGAAGTTTCTCAGTCCTTCGCGCAAATCCCGTGCGGGTATGCGCAGAAGAAAGGACGCGCAGATGCGGGAGGGCATTTTGAAAACAAAAACTTCTTCAGGACTGCTTTCGGCGTTGAAGGTTCCATCTGTGTCCGCCAAGACTTCAAATCCCGTAAACTGGAGTTCCAGATCCGATTTTCCGGAAAAAACTTCTCCCGGACCCACCAACTGAATGGCGGCTGCCCCCTTGTTGAAGGCAAACCAATCTCGAGATTTGTCGGTGATCGCTAATGAAATCAGGCTCTTTAGCTTCTCACATAGACCTAGGAAGTAGTTTCGATCCGTGCTCATGAGTGAATTGCTGAGCAAATAGCCGGCCAAGTTTTAAAAAATATTAAAAATCGACTTGGTACAATAGTTGCTCACGAAAAGCCATGAACGTGGCAAAAGCATTTCAAGAAGATTTCGCCCAACTGATTCGGGCACGATATCCCTTAATTTATCTTCACAGCTTTGAGGAGTCTCGAGCTTTAAGTTTTTTAGCGGAACTCAGCTTGCAGCGCCAAGCCTCTCTCTATGTATGGTCACGCACTGAAGGAATCACTCGGGGGGGGCAAGCCGTGGCGGGTCTGCTAGATCCGATGACTCCTTTAAAGTGGTTCGAAGAACTTAAAGAGAAGTCAGTTTTAGTCCTCAAAGATTTTCATCACTATCTTAAGGACCCCCTCGTTATCCGTAAGCTTCGCGACCTGGCTCAAAGTTTAAAAACCTCGCCTAAAACAATTGTTCTCTTGTCGCCCCAGCAGCAGATACCTCCGGACCTCATCAAGGACATCACTCTGATGGAACTGCCACTTCCATCCCGCGAGGATATTTCTCTCCTTATATCTAAAGTTATTGAGGAGACGGGTGTGGATGCCGCAGATACGGACCTTCAGGGTCTTATCGACGCAGCCTGCGGACTGACTCAAGAAGAAATCGAAAACGTGCTAGCCAAAAGTTTGGTGTCTTCTGGAAAACTCGAAAAGCTAAGAGTTTTGGAGGAAAAGCGACAGATTGTAAAAAAGTCCGGTGTCTTAGAATTTATCGATCAGAAACAAGTATCTTCACTAGCCGTGGGTGGCATGTTGAATTTGCGTCAATGGCTCAAAGTGCGGCGCTCTGGATTTAGCGCCGAGGCCCGAGCTATCAACTTGCCTTCCCCCAAAGGCGTTTTGTTGGTGGGGGTTCCAGGTTGCGGAAAAAGTTTGACCGCTATGACTGTGAGTCAGGAGTGGGGTTTGCCGCTGATTCGCCTAGACTTAGGGCGGGTCTATAGTGGGCTCGTGGGTTCAAGTGAATCCAATATTCGCGAGGCCCTGAAAACCACGGAAGCCGTAGCGCCGTGCATTTTGTGGATAGATGAAATTGAGAAAGGCCTCTCGGGGAGTTCCTCGGGCTCCAGTGATGGCGGCACGAGCACCCGAGTTTTTGGAACCGTGCTCACTTGGATGCAAGAAAAGAAAAGCCCTGTTTTTGTAATGGCCACGGCCAACGACATCTCGGCTTTGCCTCCAGAATTTTTGCGCAAGGGTCGATTTGATGAAATCTTTTTTGTGGACCTCCCTTCGCTTTCCGAGCGAGCTGAGATTTTTTCCATTCAATTGAAGCGCTTCGGATGGTGCACTTCTGCACTGAATGTGGATCTCCTGGCCAAGGAATCTGAGGGTTTTAGTGGCGCCGAAATTGAGCAAGCCATTGTATCAGCTCGCTTCGATGCCTTTAGTGCCGAGCAAAGTGAGATGACAGAGGCCCATGTGATTGCGGCCCTACGCCAAACCGTTCCCTTGAGCAAAACCATGGGGGATCGCATCGAAGGTCTTCGTCATTGGGCGACTCATCGGGCTCGTTACGCCTCTCAAAGTCCTGTCGTAGACGAACTCTCATTTAAATCTCGCGCGCAATCTTTAGAAAGGAGCGCACTATGACCCTAGTTCTCAATACTCGACCCCATTTTTTCACCGGTCAACTTATCGACTACCGAGACTTTAATCAGCTCTCCGCACGACCCGATGAACTGATGTCGGCCAAACTTACTCATCTGTATCCAGGGGGTGGCATCTTAGCCGCTTCGGCCACCGAGACGGAAGGCTTTGCTGTTCGTATTCTAGCTAAATCCAAAATTGAAGTGGGGGCGGGAACGGCCATTTTGGACAATGGTCAGACTTTAAATCTTAGGGAAGCCAAGCTCTTTGATTTGAGTCCTTATATGTTAGACGGGTGCCGAAAGATCTTGGTGTTGGCGGCTCGCAATGTGTTGCGAGGGCTTGAGCACTTCGTTGACCCGGAAGACAACACAATCGCCGGCTTTAAAAGCGAAGCTTTTGATCCCGAGTTTTTCTTCTACCAGGTCTCAACGACGACCCCCGCACCAGCGGGGCTCGAGATTTTTCGCGTCATGATTGCTCCGCAAAGCCAAGAAATTCGCTTTTTAAGTCCCGTTGAAGAATGGGCGGACGACACGGAAATACTCAACTTGGTCGACCAAGCACCCAGCGTATCGCTCCTTGACCTGCGGCACCGCAAAGTCATTGCGGCCTTTGTGGCTCGCCCTTACGAGTTTTCCCAAAACCTCGAGCTGCGCAAATCTCTACTCAGCATGGCGGCGGGGGTAGAATCTTTGGCCCGCACTTATTTGGTTCCAGATACCTTTCACTGCGAAATGTATATTCATTTTCTCCATGCCGAGATTCTTTCCCAACCCTTTCAGCCTCTGAAGCTTTCTTTTCTTATCTCAAAGCTTGCTGAGAAGCTTAGTTTTTACATTGAGCATTTGCTTCAAAAAACGCAGTCTTCTCGCAGTGATTTTAATCGTGATCTCGCCTTGGAAGCCATCCAAGTATTGGAGCCCTTACGCACGGCCCCCGTTCGGGCTGAACTCTTGCCCATTGCTCAACTCACGAAGTTCGGAGACAAGTTGAGGCAGCTTATCGACTATTCCGAAACGCACTACAGCCTCTCGGCTACGGTGCGTCAGGCCCTTCAGGAGTTGCGCACTCGGGAATTTCCATTTGTGGATAAAATTTCCCTGGCGGGTCGAGTTTTTGGTCGGGTGGATGAGGTGGAACTCAGTATGGAGAAGCGATGGAGTTCAAAACCCGAACAGAATCACCGCCGCAAACTTTCTGCATCCTTTGCCAGTGGGGGAGAGCTCTCTCTTACGGGTGCCTTTATTCGTGAGGGTAGCTTCTTCTGCCGCTTTGATGTGAAACATGCTGATCGTCCTGTCCTTATCATGATGAAGCAATATGTAAGACGGGCAGGAATGCAGATTAGCTACGAAGTGAATGGACGACCGATGGAAGCCGGCCGAGTCGAGGGAGCAGACTTGGAGAATTCCTGGATCAACAAGGGACTCGTGATTCCATCAAGCCTACTGGTGGTGGGCGAGAACCAACTTTCTTTGCACTTGGAAAAAACAGATCTGGATTTTGCCTTCTTCGGATTCAGTGTTTACCAACCCATCGTGGGGGAAGAGTAATATGGCGTTCAAAGTAAAAGAAACCCCAGCCTATCTTCGCGCGGCCTGGGCCTATACCAAAGCCTTGGTTGGACCGATGGACCGAGTGGATTCTTTGTGCTCCAGGGGACATGCGCTGCTTGGAAATTGGGACTTCTGTCCTGAGTGCCGCGCTATGAAAAATATCGAAGACTTTGAACGACGCAAACGTCTGGCAAGGGCCAAGCCTGCACGCTTGGCTCTGTATTGTGTGAGCGGATCGAGTCGGGGCGAAGTTTTTTTGTTTAGTGAAGATCGGGTCACTATAAGTTGCGACCCACTAGCCGACGTCGTCTTAAGTCCCGATAGTCTCAATCAGCGAGGGCAGTACCAGCTCCTCATTAACGGCAAAATTAAACTTAGCGGCGGTGAGAACCAGCATTTTCGATTGAATGGCCAAATCCACCAATCCGCCCATCTCTTCGACTTCGATGAGGTTGAAATTTTAGATAATAATTTTTTAGTTCTCGATTTGCGCAACCTCAGCGCGGGAGATTCTCATGATAACAACTGAGGCCTTAGTGGTGGCTATTGGTGACCGCTTTAGCAAACGTTTGGAGCGCGCACAGCAGGCTTTTAAGCGGGTTATTGAGTTAGAAAAAACCTTGGCATTGCAGAGGGCCTCGGCCCCGGTGAACAACGAGGAAATGACTTTGCCTCGCCAGCCTGTGGGATGGCTCACGGGAGTGGGAGAGAGCTCTGCTGTGGCACTGTATCGGGGACTTAATACGGTAGCCGGCGCTGAACTTCGTTTAGCAAGCGATTCCGTTTTTATGGCTGAGAAAGCTTACGCGAGTAACGAAGTCATTATGCTGGGCGATCGAAAATATTTAATTAAACTTTTACCACCGAATTTTAGATCTCAGGGAGAATTGCTATGAATCACGTTAAGATCTTTGGCCTTTTACTAGGCTTCGGTTTTTTTCCCTACGCTGAGGGTGCTCAACTCAAGGTGAGTCAGGTGCGGGAGGCAGAGGGAAAACTCCATATCGAAACCTCGTTGCAGTCGGCCCCAGCAGAGCCCATCACTATGCTCGTTTCTTCAGGAACTGTCGCAGCAGTTTCGGCAGCCCCTCAAGGCCTGGCCACAAATTTATGGATTCTCGTAGATAATTCTTCGCATTGCAGTAGCGCGAAAATGGACAAGTACCTCAATTCTCTCTTTCCCAAAGTGCCCGGCCTTTTGAATCCCGATACCCTGGTGAGTGTGATGACTTATTCTCAAGACACGCAGATAGTTTTGGCAAAGAACCAAAAGATTTCTGAATTGGGTGAGTTGCGAGTGGACTGCAATGAGAAGTCGCTCTCTAATTCTTACGAAGGAGCCCTGCGCCACCTATTGGCACAAGAAAGCAAGAGCAATTTACCGATACAGCTGTGGATTTATAGTTCTGGCAATGTCGTTTTAGGCTCAGAACTTGCCAAAGAACTCCAGGAGCGAAAAATTAGCGTGCACCTTTCGCTCTACATGCCCCTGTTATTTACTCAATTAGAACCGCTTTTAACTTCCAACATGAAAGTTTTAGGCGAGCTCTACTCCTATTCACTCCTAGATCCCGAGGGTAAGGCCGGCTTGTTGGTGCCGGAACAAAGGCTATCCATCGAATTTACGGCCCCACGCGAAAGCCAAGGAGGCACGGCAAAATTTCGCCTAGACGCCACTCGCAAGGACAAAACTCAGGAAGTCATTGCTAGCACCGCATTTAGTGCGCTGGTACCTCGAGCGGCTTTTTCGAAGTGGCTTCCTTATTTGCAAGTTCTCTCGCTCTTGTCTCTTTTGATTCTAGTGTATTTCACGGTGCGACGTTACCGCGTGAAAGCCTGTTCCTCCTGTCAGCGAGAGTTGCGTTTTAGTGATGAGCACTGTCTGTTTTGCCACCAACTCCAAGAGCCTATGCTTTGGGTCCAGCGAGAGGGTTCAAAGGACCGAGGTCTTTTACTGCCCTTAGTGAGCGACTCCGCTGTGCTCTACAAAACACGCTATGGACTTGGGACCGAGGGCTCGAGAAAAAACTCGGTCTTAAAAATCGAGCGCCGCCGCCATACCTTGGGGGATGCCTTCGCTCTCAGCTCACAGTCGAATCAAAAAATTAAGGTCAACGGCCGGCACTTGGAGAAGCCCACCTTTCTGGCGCGTGGAGATCGGCTAAGCCTGGCTGGCTTTTCTATTACCTTTTTAACAGGAGAAAAATCATGAAATCACCATTTATTGTATGGGCCCTTTTTGTTGCGGCAATGACGAGTGCTTGTTCCTCTAGACCTTTTCGCGGGTCCGAGGCGGATTCAGGCCCCGACCAAGTTTTGGGGGGAGCGGTCCCGTTGGCCGCGAACGCCACACATAAAGATTCAGTGGGATATAAGGAGGAAGACCAAACGGATTGGTATCTTTTGAAAGGAGAGAACCAAGAAGTAGAGCTCACTTTTCTCAGCTCATCACACAAAGAACTCACGGCTAAAGTTTACCGAGTCTTTGGGAAAGCCAAGGCCCGGGGAAAACCTCGTGTGCTTAAAGTGGGTAAAGTGGCACGCTTCTCTCTAAAAAAAGATGACCTTTATATACAGGTTGAGGCTGCAAAAAAATCAGCCAAGCTCAGCTATTCAATTATTCGAAAAGATTTAACAGCTGGGGGAACTGCGGCCAAGATGGCTAAAATTGCGGTGATTGATTTGTATCCTCTTTCTGACAGCAAATCGCTCGTGCTGCTAAAGGCAAGTGATGATGTAAAAGTGGGCAGCACGCTGGCAATTAGCGGACAAAACGGTAGCGAAAAAATGGAAAGCTTGGGCGACTGTGAGGTCTCAAGTGTGACGGGCGATCAGGCGAGTTGCACCTTGCCCTCCTTGCCAAAACTTAAATACGCTCGTTACCGAGCTGTGCTTGCCAACTAAGGGGGACCTGTCATGACTTTATTTGCTTCGGTTAATCCTGCACTTAAGGAATTTTCTCGAGCTATTGTAAGTTCGAACCAAGATCCCGAGCAAAAGGGGCGAATTCGACTTGAGTATCCGTGGTTAGGGAAGTCGAGCGCTAAGCTTCCTTCGGAATGGGCCCGAGTGTCTTTGCCCTACGCCTCAAAAAATCACGGAAGCTGGTCTTTGCCCGAAGTGGGGGATGAGGTTCTGGTTTACTTTGATAACGGAAATCTTGAGTCACCCTTGGTGATTGGGTCTTTGTACAACGAAAAAAATCCGCCGCCCCGTTCTGGGCAGTCCGGAGATCTCAACGCTGATAACAAAAACAGTCTTCGTTTTATTCGCAGTCGCAGTGGGCACGTGGTGGGGGTGGATGATTCCGACTCCACACGAGGTATTTTTCTGCGAGACCAAGAAGGGCGCTCCATTGAAATAAAGTCTCAGGCTAAAGTGGTCGAGATAAAGGATGCCGAAGGTCACAGGATAACACTGAGCGCGTCCGAAATTAATATTGAAAACAAAGAGGGTTCTAAGGTGACGATTGCGGGTGGCAAAGTGAGCATCCAGGCTTCGGGCTCTATTGAGCTGGGTGCCGGCGCAACCGAAGCCTTGGTGAAGGGGACAAGTTTTATGGCCCTTTTCAATGCCCATACTCATACCGTGGGACCTGCCACTTCAACTCCTCCTGTCACGCCCATGCAGCCTACGATGCTGAGCCAAAAGGTGAAAACAGTTTAACTACTTTGAATTTTATTTCTGCCAGTCTTTTTGGCTTTGTAGAGGCGTGAGTCCGCCATTTCAATAAAGGCATCGGCGCCCTCTAAGTTATCTTCTATAAAACTGGCCACTCCGATGGAGGCTGTTCGAGAAAGTATCTCTCCATTTTTCTCAGGAATAGGAATTTTTGTGGCTTCCAAAGTTTGGCGGACCTTCTCTGCAATGGTGAAAGCTCCCGCTTTGTCGGTTTCAGGCAAGATCACAATGAACTCCTCGCCTCCGTAGCGAAAGACTCCATCGGTATCTCGACAGCATGTGATCAAGAGCTGAGCCACAGTTTTAAGCACCAGATCGCCTACAGGGTGCCCGTAGGTGTCGTTCACGAATTTAAAATGATCCACATCTATGAGCATCAGAGAGAGATTTCTTTTGTGGCGTTTAGAAAGAGAAATGGCCTGGTCCAAGCGCTCTCGGAAATTTCGGTAATTGTGGAGTCCCGTCATCCCATCGCGATTCGCAAGATCGGTGCTTTTCTCCAGCTCTTTTTCACGGTCGGAGAGTCGTTTCCCTAACATCATAAAATGCGCAGAGAGGTCGGAAACCTCGTCGTTGCTTTTTATGGAAAGCTTAGCATCATAGCGACCGGCTCCGAGTTCGTTGACGAGTTGAGAAAGTTTCGCCAAGGGACCTGCGATACTATTCGCAAAAAAGGTTCCAACGATAATTCCCAGAGAGAGAATGGCCACCGCCGCGATGAGGAGCTCAAGGACTGTTCTTTGAAATTCGGAATAGAGGGTACTTTTTTCGGTTTCGGCCACGAGCACAAAGTCTTTGCTCAGCTGATGAAAGCTCGCCACAAAGTCCACTTCTCCATTTGTATAATCGAGGCTTCCTTGGGTGACTTGGCTTTTGAGAGCTACTTTCATGGCGGGGTGCTCGGGTCCCAGGGGGAGAGGGGCTGCGTTTTCCTTAAAAACACCTTGGGATAACGCAAACGACTGAAAGTTTTTAAGGTCTACCAACGAGAGCTTGGACATGGAAATATCTTTTACAGATTCCTTTAAGGTTTCTGTTGAAATCACCACAGCCGACTTTTTAAGCTCGGAGCGTTGAGTTCCTACTAGAATGGAATTCTGAAATGCTTTCACGGTGAGGGCTGAGTTTAGGTCTTTAAGAGCTTCCGTGATCAATGTCCTCTCTTGAAACCAGTCAGGACTCTTCTGCTGCGGGTCTCCCATGGTAATTTTTATTTCCCCTTTAGACGGGCTTTCTTGCAGGAGGGCCACGATCGCGCCTTGAGTTTGAAGGATCTCCTGAATGGGAAGCTTCCGACTGTGAGCATCGGGGCTTTTCCCCAGAAGTTTTAAAATATTCGAGGAGTCTTCGATGATTTTTGTAATGATTCTTGAAACTGAGGCGATTTCCACCATGTTTGAGTAGTAGATGTACTTAATTTTATCGTCTCGGAATCGGCTCAGCGTGAAAGCCGAATAAAGGCCCAAAGCTCCCACCACAATTCCAACCGTAAGGGTTAAAACTTTGGTTTTTAGTAAAAAGCGAAAGTGCTTATTTTTCATCGTTAAAACTCAACTCTTGTTATCGGAGCTTTTGTGAAGAAGCTGTAGACCGTCAAAGAACCGTCTTTACGCGCGGGGCCATGGGATTGCCGCCCCGAGACATAAAAAAATTACTCATATAGATAAAAAAATATTCCGACAAGACAGTATAGATGTCTGGGAGAAAAGGGTCTTCTTTTTTTATTCGCCGCCTAGATCCCACGATCAGCATTTCCTTCGCAATTTTTTGTCTCTCGCTTTTGGCTTTGAGTTGGCTTCGCACGCATCAAAATGCAGATTCATTTCTTGCGCCCACAAAGCAAAAACGAATTGGTTGGGTTAAAGGCTCAGGAAGTGAAGTAAAGGCCAAGGCTCATTTAAGTTCCCAGTTTCAGAATCTTCCCTCAAAAAAGAACTTTGAGCTTTTTGCAAAAGACACCTTGTTTGTGGGTGAGGGGTCTCGGGCCACTGTAGTTTTAGACAATGTGGGAACTTTAGAACTGGAGCCCAATGCCATCGTGATGGTGGTTTTTGACCAAGAGCGAGCCTCAAGCTCAGGCAGGCAAGCCGCTCCTCAAATGAAAATTAAACTTAAGCAGGGAAAGCTTAGTTTTAAAAAAGATCCTGTGGCCCTTCGACAACCTGCCATGCAGACCGAGCCCCAGCCTCAGATTATTGTTGAAAGCGAAACTCAGTCTTGGAATTTGTCCGAGCATTCAGAAATTGTTTTAGAAAAGCTCTCCACCGTTGCTGAAGTGCAGGTCGTGGAGACCTTGCCGGAAGTGGAGGCTGTTGAAGAAAAAGTTGCGGAGCCAGAGCCGGAGCTCAAGCCCGATCCTGAGCTCCTGAGGCCAAAGCTCGAGAAAGTGAAAGTGGCTCCTCAGGTCTTAGTCGAAGCCTCGCAACCGGCGCCGGCTACGAGAAGCCCGGAGGAGAAGCTCTTTCACATAGGGCTGGAATCGGGCCATGGTTGGCTAGGAGTCAAAGACACTCAAAACAATTCCAAGGCAAAAATATTCTCCAAAGGGATACTTGGGCTTCGCTTAGCCTACACGCCCAAACTCAGTGAAAAACTTCGAGGGCATTCGGAGATTGCACTTCGAAACTACCGAATGGACCAACCCAATCGCGTAGCGACCCTAAGTTCATCCAGTCAGAGCACATCCAAAATTTCCTTAGGTCTCACAAAAAATTTCACCGATAAACTTTCGCTGAGAGCGGTTGTGGGGCTTGATCAAAAACTTTCCCTCTCCCAGCTTTCATCAGCCGCTTTGTCTTTGGACTTGGTGCGTGTTCCTTTCTTAGCCTCGCGTCTACAGTACTCCCTTGGATCCTGGGGTCCTGTGAATTTTGATTTCTTGCCAACGCTAAGTTTGCTCGGGCCGGGCAAAGCCAAAACTTATACTTCGAAAATGGGTCATGAGATCGACCTTTCCATTAAGGCGGCTCAGCTTTTGGATGAGACCACTCTTTTTTCTACATTAAAAATCTCACGAAGTTCCTTTAGCACTTCCTTTAGCCGTGTTCAGGAATATGGCATCCACCTTGAATTAGGAATTGGTTTTGGAAAAAGCCGGCGCCGAGATGAGGGGGAGAGATGATAAGGAAAATTTGTCTCGCTCTACTGTGCCTAGGCTTGGGTTCGTGTGGGGAGTCTACCGTTGAGCCAGGCACTTTGGGTGCGGGTCGAGCGCCGAGTACGGATTCCGTACTGAGCCGACTTACAGCGTCTGATAGCGATACTGCGATTCAATCCGCATCCACCACGACTCTAACAACGGCGCTCACGGTAACGGTGAGTGGACTTGCTCGAATTCCAAATACGGCCTTAGGGCAGGGAACTTGTGTGGTGAATTCCAGCACGGGACTTTCTAATGCGAGCTGTGCCTGCAATGGAACGACCTGCACGGCGAGCTATGACACAGGAGCGGCGGGCCTTAGTAACTTTGATTATACCGTAACGGATGCTACGGGTCTTTATTTTGATAGCGGTAGGTTGAGCGTGACTAAGGTGGCAGTGAATTCGATTTCTGCGCTTGAGGGGGATGTTACACCTCTCTACGAAAATTTAAACAACCAAACGGCATCCCTCACGATTAGTGTGAGCGGAGCGGCAACTTTTCCCAATACGGCAATGGGGCAAGGGTCTTGCGTGGTGGATTCCACTACGAATCTTAGTGCTGCAAGCTGTAGTTGCAATGGAACAAATTGTTATGCCACGGTTTCTCCAGGGGCGGGCACCGCTGCCGAGATGAACTACACCATTACAGACGGTACCAATACTTACACAGATGTTGGACGCTTAGATATTCCATTAAGCCCCATCCCCGCTTCTAATATTCAAGCCTCCGATGTGGATACAGATACAAAACTCGAAAATTCGGTGGGTCAGTCATCTACTCTCAACGTTGCAGTTTCAGGTATTGCTGCAATTCCAAACACCGGTCTAGGTCAGGGATCCTGCACAGTTAATTTCATGACAAACTTAACGGGGGCATCTTGTAGTTGCGATGGGACGACCTGTAGGGCGACCTACGATACGGGTGCTGCGGGGATGGGTCAGATTCAGTACACGGTAGTCGAGAACGTGCTCGGCCTCTCCGATACCGGGGTTCTGGACGTCACCGTCAGCTCCCCTCCCTCGATTACGGCCAGTGATAGCGATACAGCCTCGGTCAATGAGAATCAGGCAAATTACAACACAACGCTCACGGTTTCAGCGAATAACGGGGCGACTTATCCGGGTGGAGGTGCTTGTTCCATTACCGGAAGTACCGGAGCGGTTACTAGCACTACTTGTGACTGTGATGGTGCTACCTGCTGGGCTCATTATGATACCGGCCCAAGCGGCGCGGCGCAAATCACTTACAACGTGACTAACGGCTCTCAGTCCGACACTGGGATTCTAGATATTACAATTCAACCTGCGGTAACGCCCTCCATCACGGCCTCAGACGTAGACACTGATTCGGTAGGGGAGAACAGCACGGGGCAATGGAGTGCACTTAGTGTGTCTGTTACAGGGGGCCTTTCTTTGCCCAATACCGGTGGGGGGTGGGGAACTTGTAACATCACCGGCAGTTCAGGAGTAAGCTTTCCCTCTTGCAGTTGCGATGGCTCAAGCTGTCGGACAGACTACGAGACGGGAGGGGCAGGCTCGGGTTTTATAACCTACAACGTGACAGATTCTACGGGTGGCTACTCGGATTCTGGGCGTATAGATATCACCATAACTCCCGCCGTAGTTCCCACAATTACAGCCTCCGATACAGACACAACCAGTCAGACTGAAAATCTCACGGGACTTAGTACGGGAGTAAATGTCGTAGTCTCGGGCGGCGCCAATATTCCAAATACGGGGACGGGCAATGGCACTTGTAATATTAGTTCTTCTGCGGGGGTGAGCAATATAAGTTGCGGCTGCGATGGGACAACATGCACCCTGTATTACGATGCGTTGGGTGCAGGGGCGGGAAATATACAATACACAGTTACAGATTATTTAGGGAGCATAAGTGATGGGGGTACGCTATCCATTACTATAAATCCCACTCCGCCCTCCATCACCGCCTCAGATGTGGATACGGATACCAAAAGTGAAAATAGCATTAACCAAAATTCCAATCTATCAGTGAGCGTTGCCAATGGAGCTACTTTTCCTAATACAGCTTTTGGGCAGGGCAGCTGTACGGTGGATTCAAGTACCGGGAGTGTGTCTGCAACTACCTGTTCGTGCAGCTCACTCGGGCCAATCTGCACTATGGATAACTACACCACAAGTGGGTGGGGAACGGGGCAGATCAGCTACACCGTTAGAGACGGCACCTGGGCGGTTTTAGATACCGGAATTCTAACTGTTACAGTTCAGGCGGTAGGGAGCATTGTAGCCGATGACAATCAGCCGGCATTCAAAACACAGAATACTCCTGGGGAGAGCTCAACGTTGACCATAGCTGCCAACGGAAGTGCCGTCATGCCGAACACACTAACAGGCAATGGCTCCTGCCTAGTAAGTTCATTTAGCGGCAACCTCTCGAATATATCGTGCCAGTGTGATGGAAACTTCTGCTATATGAATTATGACCTAGGACCTGCGGGTCCTGCCCAAATTTTCTACAATGTTGTGGATTACTACTCCAACTTTACCGACAGCGGCTCTTTGGATATCACTATCAATCCGTAGTTAAACACTGACTATGCAACTTTTAACTGTGCGAGGTTAAGTGTGACAAATTGGCGTTAGTTGAGGTTCTTTCTAGAGGGGAGTTGTCGAGGATAGGGCACTGATCCATCGATCA
>CAYZFQ010000024.1:0-17194 GCA_964477895.1 uncultured Bacteriovoracaceae bacterium
TAAAAACTCCCTGGAATGTAGCCGCAGAAACAATGCAGTATGCAGCGCCTCCTATCACCCTGGCTATTGGAATTAATCAGATTGCCAATGGTAACAAGCGTGGTGGGAGCATCATGATCGGGAAAGCTATGGTTGGCGCCATGATTCAAGCCGTAGCCTATCAATTATTTATCAAAGGATTGCTTACCGGTGATGATGACAAGGAGAAAAAGAAACGCGATTTTCAATTTGATAGCGTTCCGGCAAATAGTATTAATACGTCAGCTATAGCGCGCGGATTAGTCGGGCAGGGATGGGAAACGAAAGATGGGGATATCTGGGCGTCCTACACAAAGATGGGTACTACCGGAATCTTATTTGATCATTATTCCAACACCTACAAAGAGAGAGCAGCTAACAACGAGCCAATGTTAGATACAGATGCCTACTTATCGGATATGATTACTTCCGGTCCTAAAGTAGCCAGCGCGTCTCTTGATCAAACGTTCTTACAGGGTACAAGTAAGTTACTGGAAGCCGTGAAAGACGGTGGAAATAAAAAGACTACCGACTGGATTATCACCACCACTGAAGCGGTTGGTGCAATCGTTTATCCAAACACTCTTGCCACTATCAGCAAGGCTTCTGATGAATACCTACGCGATGTGCAGGATGATTCTTTCTTGAAGAAACTAGGCAACGTGTACCAGAATAAAATGTTCATGGGTGATGCCTTGCCCGCGAAGGTGAGTATCTGGGGTGATAAGGTTACCGGCAATCCGGAAGGTCGTAATAAATACGTGTACTATCTGTTCGATCCTACCAAGTTCAAAGAAGTCGATACGGATGATTTCCGCTACAAGTTGTATCAGGATTTCAAAAAAGACTACGATGCTGATTGGCTGCCAGGTGCACCTTCCAAAACAATCACTGTAAAAGGTGAGAAAATTAAACTTGACGGCACTCAGTACGAATTGCTTTCTACCTATGTAGGCCAGGAGCGCAAGGATATGACGCAGGCGTATATTAATTCGAAAGCCTACGAGCGCGCAAGTGATAAGGACAAGAAAGAGGAACTGAAAGCTATCTACCGCGATGGCTCAGAATTAGGCCGCGAGCGCTTCATGATTGACATGGGCTACAACGTAAGTCGGATGATTCCTTTGGAGTTAGAGCAGGCAAATCGGAGGATGCAACGTAAGCAAAATAAGTTCAAACCTAAGTAAGCAAATTTATCCTTAAATTTACCCTATAAACACCCATCGCCATGATCAACCAGAATCTAGTCAATAACGAAGTTAAGGTAGAGCGGATCACCACGGGAACAACCCATCCGTACCTTGGCGCAATCCCTACAAAGGGCACTATTCCACTTGCTGAAACGCTAACCGGCACCATCACGACCGATAACGCAGGGGCTTCCGCAGGATTGATCGTTTTAGGTTCTGGTACGATTTTCTTAACCGAAGTTTTTCCTGGCGATTTCATCTACGATAATAATGCCGCTATCCGTAAGGTAGTAGCCGTATTCTCAGATACGATGCTGGAATTGGAAGAAAAATTTCCGGCCAGTGTATCCGCGCTTGCTCTTAAAGTACCAAAGCGGTCCTACTACAAGGCAATTACGGCAAGATCTTCTGGTACCGTAGATGCTGAATTGCAGGAATCATCCTTTATTATTGGCTCAAGTACCGTAACAGGCGGCTCTCCATTGGCCTATAATGCCAGCGCTGCTAATGCGGAAATCGAGTTTACCTGCTCGAAATAATGGTCAATAAGCACCATACAAAGGTTTTTATCCTAAAGCCTGATGGCTCAGAAATACCCCTTGCTCAATGGCAGGAGGAGAACGGCTATGAGGTAGGAAGTGCCCGCATTGCCAAGCATTTCTGGTTTACAGAATCTAAATTCATGGAGAACATTCAGGACTATGGAAAGCTCGTAGTTTGTGAATTGCTCATGAAAGTCGCTGATAAGTACCGCGATATGAAGGCCGCATCGGTACGGGTAAATTCATTCAACCGTAGTCGGGAAAAGCAAGAGCAATTGATTGCTGATGGATTTAAAGCCGCGGCTACATCTCCTCATGAATATTTTCTTGCCTTGGACGCGGATACCGATACAGAACAGGAAACCCGA
The DNA here is from genome assembly GCA_964477895.1 of uncultured Bacteriovoracaceae bacterium. GTDB lineage: Bacteria > Bdellovibrionota > UBA2428 > UBA2428 > UBA2428 > CAYZFQ01. The sequence goes on from CAYZFQ010000024.1 coordinate 2,119, forward strand.
TTAAACGCAGCCATGATTCGTGAGGCTGCCAAGCAGTTGGGGATTAAAGTGAGAATTGGTTTCGAGCAATACCTAGCTGATAAAAATACGTTCGTGCATTTCGATGTTTGTCCTGAATATTTTGGAGTTGGAAAGGTGTGGCACCATATCAAGCATCCTATTCAATGGCAAAATGAAATTCAATGGTAATACTTCAGACTTTAAGTAACGCAATTACTTCCGAAGGAGCTCTTTCAGGCGACTATGCGCTGGGATTAGCCTTTGGCGTCATTGGATTTCTCCTTGTTGCCGTAGCTACCTTAGTAGGCAATTATTTTATTTCAACGCTTAAGGGAATTAAGGAGGAAATAAAAAACGTCCATGTTCGTATTGATACCAGGGAAGAGGAACATGATGCTTTAGTGAAACATCATGAGGATACTAAAATGCAGGTGCTTCTTATCAAAAGTAAGTTAGATACGGACGGTGAAAAACTTGCCATGAATATCGCTATGAAGCTCAGGGCTATGTCAACACGACCTCCTGGATTTTACGATAACGAAACTGAAGAATGAATATCTCCAACGAAACCGGTGATTTGATTCTTAAAATTATAGGAGGAATTATTGCCTTCTTTACCCTCCGATGGATTGTGCGAATTTTTGCCGGTAAGGATGGAAGGCTGGACCGAGAAGAACTTAAAAAAGTTACCGCCTATATTCTTTTTGTAGGAGCTTTCATATACGTGCTTGTTAAAGAGGGATCGCGTCCAGCCAATACCAACCATGTATTTTCTGAAACCTGGGTATTCTTTATCATTAGCGCACTACTCACTGTTCTGGCCATGGATAAAGTTCTTGATAATTTTTCCCGTCTTTTAGAGTTACTTATTCGTTTACGAAGCAAAATCCCCAATGAAACAGTCACTACTGAAAATACTACCAGCACTTCTAGTCGGACTAGCAGTGGGGTTCCTGATAGCTCCGCGGTCTGATAAAGAATACACTAACGAACTGGAGCGCCAGCGGGATGAAATTATCTCGGGCTTACAGAAAATTGATTCCATCAAAAGAGCCGTAGCTATCAAGGATTCAGTTTGGACAAAATATGTCCAGAAGCAAAAGGATTCATTACGCATCGAGCGCAAAACCACAACCCGACTTTATAATGAAAACAACCGCCTCAAAAATCGTCCTGTTCCTACTTGGAGCAGTTCTGATCTCGATAGCATCATCGGCACAATCATCCGATAGTCTCTATTGTGCTCCTATCTGGAAGATCCGGAAACTAACTGCCATCGCTCAAAGAGTGCCGGTTCTGGATAGCCTGATTGATGCTCAGATCAACGAAATCAACCGATTAGGTTCTATTGTAGCTGGGGATGAAATTGTGCTTCAGCAGCGCAATAAAATGATCTCTATGCTTGTAGATGAGAAGAGTTCCTACCAAGAACTATACGAAATCCAGATTAAACTAACCGATCAGCAGAAGAAGGATAAACGACAATGGAAGGGAATTGCCATTGTCGTAGGGATTATTGCGGTTGTGCAGGTGTTTTATTGAACTTCAACCAAATATTATCCTCCTTCATCGCGTAGTACATTACACCTTCCACTTCGTACTCCCAATTCGAATCATCCTGAAAAAATACATGATCACCGGGCTTCATGCTGGGACGGTTGCGAATGTGGCGTATCGTGCCTTCCAGTAGCTTATGTACAGGTTCAATCGACAAGAGCAATCCTGTATCCGTCACGGTACTATCTAGGTGCGGCTCTACCAATACCCATCCCGCCTGCATCCTCGTTCCTACGCAAATCAGTGCGTCCGGAAGGGCTTTATAAATCAAGCAGTCTTCGCGCTCTTCGTGTAAATTCTCAGGCTCCGTTACATTCGGATGAAAATAGACGGTTTCGCCTACTTCAACGTCCACCATGGCACCGATATCAGCCAGTGAAATAAAGTCAATCTGTTCCTTCGTGCTGGGGTAATACTGAATAGTAGCCGACTTCCGGCCTATGTTGGCGAGCTCCTGCAGGGCATCGTGGCCGACATAAATACGGTGATTAGGTACTCCCGGATCGATCGGTTGATAATTTGTCTCTGTGTAGCCCATGGGTTTAGCTATAACTAAACCTTTCCTGATCTTGCGCTCGTATCGATCACGCTCCTGATCAATGTACCAGGCGTTATTCCGGCCTATCAGGTTGCCTTCCTTGAGATCGTCAAATACGTTATCAACGCGGATTAGATAGTGGTCGTAGATCATTACCCTTGAACATACGGGTTGTAAACAACGGGCTTATCCCAAACCAAAGGAACGCTTCGATGGCAACTCGTTCCGTCTGGATTTTGAATCCAGACATTAATTTGAGTTGCTTGTTCTTTGGTCTCAAGATCGATTGTTCCTGTAAGCCATACCTTAACATCCAAATCTCCAATTTTACCAGTTACAACATTTTCCATACCCCAAACCTAATAAATAAAAACGAATATATTAGTGCTTTTTTATTACGAATATTTGTTTTATCATTGTACGGACAAAAAGAAGCCCACCGGCTTTTAACCAGCGGGCCCTAACCCCAACAATTATGACAAACAAAACTAACCCGGCCGTCCCCACAACCGGGTTATTATCTTCAATCCGCAAACGCTTTATTAAGCGTTCAGCAGCGTATGAACCTGAGCAACCGTCTGCATCACGTAGAACTCCTGATCTAAACCAGGTTGAGATTCTACAACGCGTCCGTACAACATGCCAAGTCCAGTAAGATTGATAGCGCCAGCATCCAACGTGTTTACTGGGGTTACCTCCTTAATATCTGTCGACTTGAGCGCTCTCGCAAAAACACCATTTAAGGCGAATGTGCCATCAGCTTTTTGTTCAACACGGTACACATGCAGGTTAATTGAATTTGCCATGGTAATTTAAAGTTTTAAGTGATTCAAATTTAAGGTAAATATTTGTGCAAAACTACTATCGCTTTAAGTTCTCACAATTCCCCGGTGATCTCATAAATTTCCTTCCTGGAATCAAGCATGTCTGCGAACGGGATAACGTCCGCGCAATTATCTACCTCGGCCTTAATATCAACTGGCAATCCATCGGTCAGTTAACCCGAAAATCACCCTCTACCATAAGTCCTGAAGTATTCGAAAGCCTTAAACCTCTTCTCCTTAGCCAGCCGTACATCGCTCAGGTACTTTCCTGGGAAGAAGCATTCCCGGAAGACTACCAAAAGTGGTGCGAGTTCTTTAAAATTCTCAGGTCTCCAAAAGAGATGATCACCTGGCACAATGAGAATTTCAAGCAGTATGTCGATCTGGATAAGATTTACTTAACACCTACCAATATTCCCTACGGAAACATTCACCGTTGGCCGTGGTATTGCTATCCGGACATGGCATGTGATCTAAGTAAGCCATGGATAGAGGTTGCTCCGGATGATTCTTATCAGGATACCATCGTTGTTAACAGAACATTGCGAGCAAGGAATGAGTCGATTTCGTATAAGTTCTTGCGAAAATTCCATAAGAAAATTATGTTTATCGGATTTCATGATGAAGTGTTTAGCTTCTACCAAGAATTGAATGATGGTGAGGATGAAATTAAGTCCATTCAATACTGCACCCCAAAAAACCACCTTGAATTAGCAATCGTGATCCGTTCCTGCAAATTCTTTATTGGCAATCAGTCGTTATGCTTTGCGCTTGCAGAAGCCATGAAGGTGCCGCGTATCTTGGAAACTTGCTCGTACCTGCCGAATGTTATTCCGAGTGGTGAAAAAGCGTATGATGCCTATTTTCAGAGCGCTATTGAATATTACTTTAATGTTTTGAATGATGCTTAGTCTTAATAGAGATATTGAATCAATCCCCGGTGAAACATGGGCTACTATTGAGGATTATCCCAAATACCAAATATCCTCACTAGGACGAGTTAAAAGTTTATTCTATAAGAGAACTAGGGTTTCCAGAATCTTAAAACAACAATTTATAAACTATGGATATCTACGAGTCGAACTGAATAAAAAGGGCAATAGATTTTTTGTTCATCGTTTAGTTGCTAAAGCCTTTATCCCTAATACGGAGAATAAGCCATTTATAAATCATAAGAATGGGGTTAAGACAGATAATTGTGTTTCTAATCTTGAATGGTGTACAAATTCAGAAAATGTAAAACATGCCTATTCTATATTAGGTAAAGAAAATAATGCAAGATTTCTAAATCACGAACGAGGACACCTGAATCCTAAAGCAAGAAAAGTTATCCAATTTGACCTTAGTAATAATAAGTTATCTGATTATGGTTCTATCAGGGACGCAGAAATAGCTACCGGTATAGGTAATTCAAGAATTGTTGCAGCTTGTAAGGGAAGATACAAAACAGCCGGAGGATTTAAATGGAAATACTTATGAAAGAACTTAAAGATGTAACACTTGTAATTGTTGACACCGTTAATTATTCCAAAGCTCTGGATGCGGTTTATAAAACATTGGAGAGGATAACTCCATTCAAAACAATATTCTTTACTGACATTGCTTGCGCTCCTGATAAAATTGACGAAGTAGTTAATATAAAGCATTTGTACAGTAAAAAGGACTACTCTAGGTTTATGTTAAAAGAGTTAGGGAAGTACCCCTTCGAGACTTCTCATATTTTAGTGATTCAATGGGATGGATATGTGATCGATGAAAACCAGTGGGACGATGAATTCTTAAAATATTCATTTATTGGTGCCTTATGGCTCTACGATGACGGTCATGCTAACGGGAATGGCGGTTTCTCGTTGCGCTCAGTTCAACTTCATAAAATATTAGCTGAGGATAATTTTATTTTACCGGCTGCCTTTGAGGATGACGCTATCTGCCGAACATATCGTAATTATCTGGAACAGAAATACGATATTAAGTTTGCTCCTGATAGGATATGTGAAAAATTCTCATTTGAACTTCGTAGACCCCGACAAGAAACTTTTGGATTCCATTCATTTTTTCATAATTCATTTAAGGAGCACATTGTCATTTCCAGAACGGGCGCTCTCGGAGATGTTATCCAGGTGGAGCCGATCTTGGAATACTTTCACAAGCAGGGACATCCGGTTGTACTGGAAACAACTCCCTCGTTTTATAATGTGTTTGCCATGCATCATTACCCGGTGATTGACTACCGGAAATTTGACAATACAGTGCGGCATCGGGTAATTAACCTGGATATGGCGTATGAGATCAAGCCCCGGCAATTGCACCTAAAATCCTACTTTGAGGCCGCTGGAATCACGGATTACAAGCTCAGAAACCCGAAATTAACTTATAAGTTAACTAAGGATACAAGGCTTTTTAAGCAGAAGTATGTAGTTATCCACATCGATAAGCGCGAGACTTCACACCGAAATCAGTTTGGTATTGAATGGGGAGTAATCAAAAAATACCTTGAAGGCCGCGGATATCTGGTCATCCAGATCGGTAAAAACGAGCATGATCTGGCCGGGGTAGAATTCAATTGCGTTACGGAAATGATGCTCATGTGGGTGATTGCCGGAGCCGACCTGTTTATCGGAGTTGATTCAGGTCCTTCCCATGTGGCTGTGGCGTTAGGAATTCCTTCTGTGATTCTTTTCGGTTCTGTTTCCCCGTGGTACATTCACGCTGATTTAGATAAGATTACGCCTGTGTTTTCCGATTGTCCTATTAAGAAGCAGTTTTGCTGGCATGAAAAGCCAGGCACAACCGGAAGTGTTTGTGATGTCGATCCTGTTATACCGCCATGCTGTGAGTACGACACTCAAACCATTGTAACTAAAATAGCGCATCGACTATGAATGACTGGATGGATGTGAATGGCTATTTTAGCCGGTTAGACTGGATGGATTATACCCATCTTGTAAACTCTCTTCCTGATAATGGAACGCTTGTAGAAATCGGATCTTTCAGGGGTAGGTCGTTAGCCTCTATCGCTCCTACCATTATTATGAAAAATATTAAAGTTTACGCGGTGGATATTTTTGATAAAGCCGATCCAACTCCTGAGTATGATGAGCCAGATGTCGCTTCTCAAAGGGCTGGCATGTATGATGATTTTATCAAAACCCTAAAATCATTTGAGTTAACTAACCACGTTATCCCTGTACCACACCAAAGCCTGAAGGCGGTTAAGCAATTTCAGCCTCAGTCTATCGACATGGTTTTTATTGACGCTGATCATTCGTATGAGCCCGTGAAGGCTGATATTAATGCCTGGTGGCCAATTATTAGAAATGGAGGCATTATATCCGGTCATGACTACGACCACAACGGTCGTTACTGGCCTGGTGTTCACAAGGCTGTTCATGAACGATTTGGCCAACCGTACTTTGGTACGCATATTTGGAGTGTTAGAAAAATCAACGAGACTGAATTTGAAACTAAAAGTTTTTTAAATTAACCATACTATGACTCCTGAATTAATTGACTTAGCCATTGAACGCGCCATTCAGCGCCAGTCCAAACTTACACCCGAAGCCTTTCAGGTTCCTATGCTGGGCAGCCTGCAGATCCGGCACCTGCTTAACAACTTAGGCGCTCTAGCTGAAAACTACCTGGAACATGGCGTTCATAAAGGTGGTAGTTTCTGTTCTACGATCTGCAACAATCAATTGCTCACCGCTACGGCCGTGGATTCCTTTGAGTCGGATTTGACTAACCAGGTGGATCCGGCAGAGCCTATATTCCTTGAGAACGCCAATAAGTTCCTGCATCCGGGCACTACGTTCAAGTTGATCAAGTCGGATAGCTTTGCGGTAAGTCCTGAGCAGATTGAGAACAAAATTGATCTGTACTATTTTGATGGCGATCATAGCTATGAGAGCCAACGCAAGGCATTGACTCATTTCAAGGATGCAATGGATGAAGAGTTTGTTTATGTTGTGGATGATTTTATGTTGCCTGAAGTTGCGCAAGGTACGATGGACGGTATCAAGGATGGTGGGTATGAGGTGTTGTACCAAAGAGAGTTAGTTACTAACCATGAATACGACAACGAGAGTTGGTGGCGCGGATTCGCAGTATTCTTATTGAGAAAGGTATGAAAACACTTGGCGGAGCAATTTTCTACCACAACGCACTTCAATACGATTACTGTATTGCGGAGGCCATTCAAAACCTGAAGGACTTCTGTGATAGAGTAATCGTAGTGGATGCGGGCTCAACGGACGGAACGGCTGATACATTGATGCATCTATTCGATCGGCAGTGCAAGTTCATGCGCGTAGACGAATGGGAGCAGCAACATGGTCGCGAGAAGCTAAGTTACTTCACTAATATTGCGCTTGACCTATTGGACACAGACTATGTATTTAGTTTACAGGCAGATGAGATTGTTTCGGAAGATAGCTTCCCCTGGATTCGCAAAGCGATGGAAGAAGGGATGCCCGGCTATATGTGCCGGAGGTATAACCTTTGGAAAGACCCGTATCACATGCTCAATGTGGAGCAGGGCCGAAAGCCATGTAGTACGGAGATTGTCCGTCTATGCAAGAAAGGAGCACATGCGGTAGGAGACGCGGAATCGCTAGGATGCAATGAGGTGTATATCGATTACCTGGATAAAATAGAAATATTCCATTTAGGCTTTGTTCGCAAGCGCGAAGTTATGAAGTCCAAAATAATCAATATGCAGGTCAACGTCTTCGAAATGGCTGGATACGATAAGAAGTTAGACCGGCATGATATCTTTGAGCCGATGGATTACTTCTCAGAAGATGACTTGGTGCCTATTCATAAACCACTGCCGAAGGTTATTCAGCAGTGGGCGAAGGAGCGGATGCCTGCCTCATAGCCATCATCGCCCTTACTTTCTCATTAATAACTCGCCATCTGGTATATTTCCGGATGGCATTTTTCAGATTGATAGCCGTACAGTAATACCGATCTTTCCGGTATTCGATATGGTGCCTGAGCTGAATGCCGAGATCAGTTTTAACCGTCTCCGTGTACTTTGGCTGCACCGGAGTGCCTACATGGGTATCTATGTTGAATTCCCATTGAATCATTCCCTTGTGGAGATGCCGCGATACGATTCGCTTGCTTTCCGTCTTTACCGGGATGACGATTTCTTCTTTGACGGCTTCCGGCTTAATGGGTTCGAGTTCGTTCATGCTCCCCAGATTAAGCGGCTGATAACATATAAAAGAAACAACCCCGTAGCAGTGCTGATAATCGGGAACAACCATCCGGTTATCTTGTCCTCCTTATTCAGTCTTTCCACGGCTTTCTGAGCGCGATGCCTGGCAAAGCGCTGAGACCAGTCTTCGAATTTTATAGGCTTCACCATACTAATTTAGGGTATTTCTGTCATAAATACATCCGACTCCCTGAGCATCAAGTACTCCTGACCGTCCAATGGTATCCGGGTGCCAGCAAATTGACCGTATAGAACGCGATCACCTACCTTTACTTTCATCGGCCGACCGTTCTTAATTTCGTCAACAATCTCCTTCAGGATAGCCAATGCATTCGGATTGGTATCTGTAGTGATGTTGATTTTAAGGTTGTGCAGCGGTACGCCAGTACCCACGGCCACAACGGTGCCGGAGAGTTTCTTTAGTCTGTTTTCTTCCGCCACAAGGAAGCCGCTTCGGGTTTCTTCCTGTGCATCCGGTTTGATTAGTATCCGGTCATCTAAGGGTTGGTAGTTCATTACTTTTGGGGTAAGTAGGTTATAATTGATTTCGTCGTCAGCAGCATGCCCGATACGGAGGCAGCATTCTCAAGAGCCAATCGGGTTACTTTGGCAGGATCGATTACGCCAGCGGCCAGCAAGTCTTCGTACTTGTGCGTTTTGGCGTTGAAGCCGTAGGATTGAGGATCGTACTTACTTGTCGTTACATTATTCAATACCACCTCACCACTTACACCCACATTCTCCGCCACGCACTTAATCGGCTCCATGATTGACCGAAACAGAATTTCGGTTCCTTGGAACTGATCATCATTCTCGATATTAAATCCTTCCGGCTTAGAACCTGCACGTACCGCCTGCAATGCCCGAACATACGCCACACCGCCACCAGGTACAATTCCTTCTTCGATAGCAGCCCGGGTAGCCTGCAGCGCGTCATCAATCCGATCTTTCTTCTCGCGTACTTCGATTTCAGAGAAGCCTCCAATGTGGATTACTCCAATCAATCCGGTCAACCGGGCAAATCGATCTTTCAGTTTAGCCAGCGCATTTTCGTTCGCTTGCTCCATCTGAGTTTTCATCAACCCCAAGCGGGCTTCAAGTTCCCCGCCACGGCCAGCGCCTCCAAAGATGGTAGTCTCCCATTGACTTACCCGGATTTTCTCGCAGGTACCGCACACGGTAACGTCAATGTTACCCAAGGTCATGCCTGCATCTTTTGTGATAATGGTTGCCATGGTCAGGGCAGCTAAATCTTTCAATACTTCTTTTCGGGTGTCACCAAAGTCAGGCGATTGTACCGCACATACCCGTAACCCTGTTTTATTGACATTAAGAGCCAGCGTTGATAGCGCATTTCCGCGAACGTCTTCAGCTACAATCAGTATCGGTCTCTCAGGGTATTCCATCTGGATTTTCCTGAGAATAGGAATCATCGGAGCAAATTCTTCAATGATATAATCCACTAACAAGATCAATGGATTATTAAATTCGCAAGTGCCTGCCTCTGGGGTATTGATGAAATAATGATTCAACCACCCGCGATCGAACGTCATTCCCTCAATAACACTTACTTCGCTTGTAGCATTCCGGCTATCTTCCACGATCACTAACCCATCCTTAGTAACTTTCTCAATGGCTTCCGTGATCAGGTCCGCTACTTCGTCATCTCCATTGGCAGAAATCAGGGCGATGTTTCGCACATTGTCGCCTACCGGAATAGCCATCTTTTTAATTTCCGCTACGATCGCTTTGGTAGCCATGTCAATACCGCGCTTAATGTCAATACGGTTGGCGCCCGCCACCACGTTCTTAATTCCTTGGGTGAGGATAGCCTGGGCTAGTATCGTTGCCGTACTTGTTCCGTCCCCCGCCATAGTAGCGGTGCGACTTGCGGCCTCTTTTACAATCTGAGCTCCCATGTTTTCAATTGGATCTTCCAGACTGATGGACCTTGCCACAGTTACCCCATCTTTGGTGATGTGTGCATTGCGGGTGTTCTCTTCGATGATCACATTCGAGCCGCCCGGCCCTAGTGTGGATTTCACCGTATTGGCCAGCTTGTCAACGCCAGCCTTAATTTTTGTCATTGCTTCCTGATCGTAGGTAATTTGTCTCATAGTTATTGGTTTGCAGGTATATTTCTTGTTGTAACGCCAATTTCCTCATTGGCAAATTCGATGGCTTTCTGGATGCAATTAAGTACTGCTATCCATTTTTTATAGTCTTTCGATGTTTGGGAGAACTTAAACTGATCTTTCCCGTAAGGCGGAGTGATGGAAAATGTTTTGTCTCGATAGTCAATAACAAGTTTTATAGTTACGTCTCCGGTAGACCAATTTGATGTATGGTATGCTTCAGTAAAATGAAATATCCCTGTAATCTGCTCTGTTTTCATGAAAATTAAATTTTAAGTTATCTTTGTCTCAACCTGATCGACTGTCGCTATTCGGTCTTGCTTAGTCCGCTTTCAAGAAGTCTCTGTCCAGCTAGGAAGAGACTTTTTTACTTTCACGGTCAATCTCAGCAAATAATTCAGCCGGTAACCGCTTCCGGCATATCTCTTTGAATTCCCTGAGTCCATGTCTAGCCTCCTTATGATCAATGTAATCCTGGCGCTTCTGGTTTTTAATTCGCTCAATCACGTAGTCTTCCAAATCTCGCGTCTCATTGATGTCGCCAAGAATCTCTGACTTGTCACGGTTGGAATTCCCTGAATGTAATTCAATGTGAAGGTCGCTGGCTAACTTAACCAGTTCATTTTTCATTTCGAAAAGTCTTTCAACTGACTTCTCGTTTTGAACTTTCTTAAATGTAATCTCACTCATAAAATTTTATTTGTTGATAGAAGTCATCCCAAGTTTTTACTACCAGATAGACGCCTCCTGAGCGCTCAATCTGTTCTTTGTATTTAATCTGGTCCGGACGCAAGCGATCCTTACCATGCTTCACTTCAATCTCAATCAGGCGTCCTTTAATTAAGGCCTTAATATCCGCTTTGCCCTTTCCTTGTCCAGGAAGCCATTGTCCTGGCATTTGCTTTACTTGTCCAATTACGTTTGTGAATTCCTTCCCTGGCCGATAGCGACCTTCTGAGCTTTGCCGCTCCGCAAAGAAGTCTTTTACTTTCGCATACGCAATAATCGCTTTCGTCAAATCATTAGCCGACTTGTCACTGAATGTCTTCATCGGCCTGCAATGCGCAGGCACTTTGGAGTGCATCTTGTTCGAGTAGGCGAGGGCAAGTTCTTTGAGGGTCATTTCTCGTATAATTTATCACAAAGAGAATCCGCAACTTTTACAGCGTAATCAACTATGTCTTTTGTTTGTGGATACACACCGTCACCATAAATTAATTTATAAGACGGATTCGCTAGTAGTCCCGTCAACGCAGCGGCAATAAAGTATTCGCGTTTGTTAACCCCCTCTTGACCATCAAAACGGTCTTCATTTTGTTTAACAGTTGGAAATGCTGAACTATACTTACTCATATCATTCTTACGTCTTCAGGTGAAATATCCAGTAACAATTTTAATGTATTGATCAACTTCTGCTCTCCATTGAGATACCAGTCGTCATACTTCTTAACAATCCTTCTGAATAGGCGATCGGATTTCTTTTTACTAATCCCCACAATCAAGGCAACATCACAACGCGAAGTAAGCATGTAGTGAGCGCAAGCCTGATCGTAATCTAAATCCAACATAGCCGCCTCAAATGACTTCTGAGATTCACAAGCCGTTGACTTCAATTCCAGGAAGAACTTTCGTTTCTCCCGGTAGCCATCTGCCTTACACCGAGCATCAATCTGCATTCCTTCTACCGTAAGCGTATCGTAAAACTCATGTTCGCGCCTGAAGTCTGATGCCATCGCGAAGTCACGACAAAATGCATCCTTCCAAAAAGTTTTGCTCATCTCCTGAGCCAATGGGTAGTCATCTTTACGCTTCTCTTCATCGGTGACTAAGTGAGGTTCCAAAATTGACTTATGAAACAAACTTCCAAACTCAAAGATCAACTGCAAATTCTCCGGAGCCGGACGTGTTAAGCCCAGCCGTTCCTTCATTTTCTTGAGGTCTGAGTTGGAAAGTGACGGATGAGAAAAATACTCGCTCATTAATACGGCCTATCTTCTTCGTCTTCAAATCCCTCACCTCCATGCGCCTCTACCGAAGGAGGAGCATTCAGTTTCTTCATGTCATCGATCCGCTTCAGTACTTCGCGGGCATCCCATGCTTCGATTGGTTTGCTTTGTAGCCTGCCAGCGTAACCAACGGCAACTTCTTCTGTCACCGGATTGATTGCATAAATAGCGGATACGTTTAGCAATCTTGTGAACTTAGGTGATGCTTCCGTATCAGGAACGTCCACACGCACCATCGAGCTTCCGCCAATAGTTTGCTCACTTACTTTACCGGCTATCTTGTTGTGTCCGAACAACTCTACGATAGCCCATGTTTCAAATTTTTCTTGCATAGGGGTTGGGGTTATTTCTTCTGATTAAATATCTCTCTTAGTACCGTTGTAGTTTTCTCAAGTGTATCCAGATGATCCTGATGGAACGGGCAATCATTAAACGTATTCTCCGCGCCTTTTTTATAGCCTCTCAACCACCAAATAATATCGCATAAGTTACCACGGTCGGTTTCAGTGAGGGTTGATAATGGAGACTCTTCTTTTTTCTCCATTAATTTGACCGCTTCTTCAACAAAGAATTTCGGATCTGATATTCCAACCAAAGCATTCACGCACTCCATCGCACGATAATAATCTTCTGGAGGAACTTGTTTGAATTTGCTCCCCGGTTGAACGCCATGAATGCTATCGTTCCACTTCATATTGAATTCTAAGCCGCCTTTCATTTTTTCCGAATTATAGTTTTAGGCACATTCACAATCTTAATTCCTTTGATGGCATCCTTGCAGTTCCCTGCATACCAATCGAGCCACCATTGAACGTGATCCACGTATTCGGTCCCGTTTTTCTTCATGATGCCAGGGAACTTTGGATTCAGCGCACACGCGCCAACGACTTCCGCGAAAGGTTTCAGGTAGTTAGCGTCATCATCAAATGAGGCTATCCTCTTTGTTGGCAAGTCTTCAATATCCTGAGTCTGGACCTGCTCCGTAAATTCGGCATTCATCTTGTCCATCTCTTTCTCATGATCCACTTTTTCCATAGCCTCGACTTGTTGCTGATCGGCTATCTTAATCTGTTCTACGCGCTGTTTCTCTAGTTCGTCTTTACGTTTCTGCTCAAGGGCTACCCTGGCGTCCTCACTGGCCTTCTGAATTTCTTCCAACTTGCGCTTCACGGCATCTTTCTTAGCGCGGTACTCATTGAGTATCGGAGCTGTGGCCTCTGCAAATTGGGCATTATAATTCTCGTATGGGTATTCCTTTTTCAGTTCCTCCAGATAGGCATCTGTTTCCGTAAGAGTCAATAGTGCGGTTTGTACGGTAAACGTCTTCTTAAAACACTCCTCCCACTTATCTTTCTTCAGAATAGGCTTCTGATTAGCCAACTTCTCAAACGATAATTCGAAGTTCGCCAGCGTCAATCCTGCCTCCCAGCGGGCCATCCCGTCAATAATGTTCTTTTTTTGCCCGGATAGCATGTCTACTAATCTCCGGCCGATACCTTCTTTGATTTCCGCCTTATACAAGTTTTGACGTTTCAGGAATTCGGCTTCCAGTCGGATACGTTCAGCTTCTTTCGCTTTCCTTTGGTCGTAGGCTTCGATAACAGCTTTCGCTTTCGTGTACTCGTTACCATCTTTCGTCTTACTGGCATAGTCGATGGACTTTTTATACGACTTCACCTGATCGATAAAGTCTTCAAACGGTCCGACTGTTTCTTTAATCAGCAAATCCAACTTGTCGGTAACGGCTTTTGTCTTCGCAAGTTTTTCGATCGATGCCTGTCTGTCTTCATCGGTGGCAATCTCTTGCATCTGAATTTCCTTCAGCAACGTAACAGCAATTTCATTACCCTTGATAATCCGGGGTAGATTTGCTTTGGCTACCTCCATCGTAGTAGATGGAAGCGCGGGGAGATTTGATTCACTCATTGTGCTATTCTAAATTTAAGTTTAAACTCACTCATTTTCATTCCCGTTACTATGTGACGAGGAACATTCTCAAGAGGTCGGTAGCATACCAAAGGATCTTCCAACTTCTGGCCATCCATTTCATTAACAATGTTGACCAATACGACTCGCTTTCCTTCGCCTGCATATACTCCCGGCTCTAATCCAAATTCGTTGATGCGGTCCAAAACTATTCAGCTTTCTTAGTCTCCATTACTTCAAGAACTCATCAATCGGATCAACGGCCGGTTTGACCTCTTCTACTTTTACTTCCTGATGCACCACATCCTGAGTGGTGGTAACAACAACATCTACGTCATCATCTTCGGACTCATACTCTTTCAATCCTTCTACTTCCGCTTGTGGAGGTGAGTAGTATAACTTGTAGCCGCGATTGTATGCAACCTTTACGGACATCTGACCTGGCCATGTATTCCAGGTGCTTTGCTCCGACTGCATCTTGGACTTGGATTTTGCTTTCACAATCTCATCATGGTAAACAACAATATCGGTAAATTCGTTATCCTTCCAGATGATCCGGAAATACGCAGCGCGAATATTATCCAACGTCAAAGGCACTTCTTTATCCGTAGGTATATGCACAAGAATTTTATTGTTCGCCTTGTCATGCTTGAATTCATCTCCCTTCAATACTACTTGCCCTTCTCCGATATGTTTCACGTTCGGCATGCGTCTCAGTAATTCGCGCTTGCCATGTGCTCCAATTTGCACCTTTACAATGTTACCATATAATATAGGATACAATTGTCCTTCCTTACCAAAACTCAATCCGGTAGTTCCTGCTTTCACGATCGCAGCGAAGTGGCTGAAGCGATCCGCATTTTTCAATT
>CAYZFQ010000025.1:0-14149 GCA_964477895.1 uncultured Bacteriovoracaceae bacterium
CTCACCACAAAAATTTTAGAATTCTCGGACTTTTTTGATGAGTTAAGAACTCAAAGGCAGGTCCCTTTGCCCGAGGAGTGGGCTTTGATGATCGATGGATCTGTACCCTATCCTCGTCAACTTCAATCTAGGAAAGACCTCAACTAGCGCCAATTTGTCACACTTAACCTCGCACAGTTAAAAATGTAAGAGTTTTTATTTTGCCAAAGGCCAGCCCCCTCCTTAGCTTCTCGCTTGTTGACCAACGGGGGTTGGTCCTAGGAAGAGGAATTTTAAAAATGAAACGATTTTTAGTGGCGGCCCTATCTCTCAATTTCGTCTTGATCTTATCGGCACAGGCGGACTGTTCCTTGGCCAAGGTCTTTGCACCCGCCCTGCAGATATCAACTTCTCAAAAATTAGACCTTAAAGAACTCCTCGGCTGGGAGGAAAACTGTGATGGGGTGGAGCTGGAGCGTATCAAGGTTCTTTCTACTGGAGGAGGCATCCTCACCTTGCTGGTGAACGACCAAATCAACCAAGGCACCGTGCAAATCGATCGGCAAAATTATTACGCCGACAGCCTGTATTTTTCCAGATCAAATCTCGAGTTAAACAGCAATATCACCCAACGTATCGAGCTCGATGTCCGGCCCTTTGGAAACAGACTCATTGAAATTGTGAGCATCGAAGGAAAGCCCGTACTTCGACGCTAGTTACCGCCCAAAAGTATTTCCGAAATTTCTGAAAGTGCTACGATTTCTTCCTGCCAGTAGCGACTGCTCGAAAAATCTGGGAACGTTTTTTTAAAAGCCGGGTCTTCCCAGCGTCGGGCAATCCAGGCGGAGTAGTGAATCATCCGAAGGGCACGCAAGGCCTCGATGGAATCTAAACTCTCTCTCGGAAAGTCGATGACCTCTTCATAGGCATCAATCAAGACCCCCCGTTGTCGTTGGGCTTCCTCATCACGCCCACGAATGACCATCCAAATATCCTGCACGGGGGGACCCGCCACCATATCGTCGAAATCCAAAAAAAAGGGCTGGGTCTCAAGCCAGAGAGTATTGCCCAAATGGCAGTCTCCATGAATGGTGAAATTTTCCTGAGGCAAGAGGTCTAAATCTTCGATACGTGAGAGCAGCTGCTTCACTTCTTGCTCGTAGCGCTCAGCCATAGGAGAGTTTAAAAAGTTTTTTTCACGAAGAGTATCCAAACTCTGCCACCCATAGGTTTCCACATTGAGGCCAATACGTTCGGGGGCAGCAAAGGCTTTCCCTGCGCTGTGGATGCGACCGATGTAACGACCTAAAATTCGCAACCTCACGTCGTCCAACTCGTTAAGAATACGACCCTGCACTTTGGGAAAGACTGCAAAAAATATCCCCTCTGGACTCCGGCCCAAAGTTTTGCGCACACCCCCTGCAACTTCTAGCGGAGCGACCACAGGAATCTCGCGGGCCAATAAAAGCTGAAGGAAATCGTGTTCCGCCGAAATTTGTTCAATCGACCAACGTCCGGGGCGATAAAACTTTGTCACCACCGAGGAACCGTTCTCCAATTCAATATCGTAAACTCGATTCTCCAAACTATTAAGGGCCTGCGTGCGCCCCGTGGCCCGAATTCCCGCGAGCGGACCGCTAAGAGCCGCCTCCACCGAGTCTAAGACCTCATTAGGACCGAGGGAGTAAAATTCTTCTGTCATCGGGGACTTTGATCCGAATATGCCACAGCCCTACTCTTCTCAAAGCGACGCAGATATGTCTCGAGAAATTTTCCGGCTAAGTAGGAGGACTTCACACGCCAACGGTCTTCATTGATGGTAAGAGCCGCAATAGCAATTTTTTCATTAGTTTTTCCTCGGGTCGCATAGCCCACGAACCAATCATACTTCCCCTTAGGATCACGCCCCTGCAGCGAACCGGTTTTACCCCCGAAGTCCCAATTCTTAAATTTGCGCAGGCCTAAGACTTGGCGAAAGGATTTCCGAGAAGTCCCCGACTCCACTGTTTCTTGCATAAGCTCTCGGAGCATATAAGAACTTTCTTTCGACATCGTGACCGAAAGCACTTTGGCTTCCGCCTGATAAAATATTTCACCGCTTTCGTCCTTTAAACTCTGAATAAGCGTGGGCTCCATCATCACACCTTCATTCACTACGGCTGCCGCCATCAGAGCTCCCTGAAGCGGACTCATGGTCGTTTCTCGGGTGAAACCACTCGAGGTCTCAGCCAGCGCCCATTTGTCACCCTCAGGCACGCTCGCAATGCCACGTTCCACCGGCAAATCTCCGGGCAGCGCCCGATTAAAAAAGAAGCGCTCAGCATAACTCAAAAGATTTTGCGGCCCTACGTAGAAAATTCCCACCTTCGCAAAAACTGTATTCACCGATTTTCCAAAGGCCTCACGAAGAGTGATGTAGCGCGTCCATCGGTTGTGTTCGGTTTTTTCCACATTACGCCTGTAAAGCGTGTGACTGCGGCCATTGAAAGCCACCACAGTATTCGGATTCATATGATTGGCATCAATAGCCGCCGTCGCAGTAACCATTTTAAATATAGATGCCGCAGGGAAAGTGGCTCGCAAAACCAAGTTTCCCATATTCTTGCGCTCGCGGGAGTAGCTCGTCATAGCAAGAATTTTTCCGCTCTTAGGTTCGATGGCCACGATGGCTCCATAGTCGGGTTTGAAGTTGTGCAACAGGTCTTCCACTTCACTCTGCATTTGGGCATCCAAGGAATATTCCACTTCCGCGCGTTGAACTTTCTCGGTTCCTGGCAGGAGAAGTTCTACCTTGAGAGGAAACTCTAATTTTTGGAAGGAGGGCGCCAGGGATTGACTTACCAAAGCGCGATCTAATTTCCGAGATTCCAAATAGCTTTTGCGGGAGCGCCAATATAGCAAGGAGGCTACCGACAAAATCACTAATAAAAAAATAGAATGCCGCCTCAATTTTCCATCCCCGAACATTAAAGCATGACGGCCCGGTAGAGCCTAGGTCAAGGTCAAATAACTGACGAGCTACGGCATCAAAACGCGCACATAAACAGGCGAGGGGTCTGGCACCACAACCTGAAGGCGTTGAGGCTCCAGGTCGGGCTCTCGCGTGAATTTTTCGGGAGGCCGGACCAAAGTTGAAAGAAAAATCCCGATGGCGAAGCTGGAGCCTACAATGCCATAAAATGACGACTGAAAGACGCGCTTTATCAAAGTTACCATTTCATCTCCTCCCTACTTCTCAATGTGCCGGTTATCCTCATGCTCTTCAATAGAGATTATCGGCGCCATCCCCACAGCGCACATGATGTGCGGATGAAATCTTTTTCATTTAGGAAGACTTGGCAAAGCGCGGCAGCGAAATTAGGCTCTCACCTTATGAAGATTCTCTTAGGAACACTAAAATCCCCCCTCTTACACGCAGTTTTATTAGCCGGGCTTGTGGCAATTTTGGGCTTATCTCAGCTTTCGTCCCTCCATGCAGCCACCAACACCACAAAAAAGAGCCCTCCACCGGACAAAGAAGAACTGCCGCCCCCCATGGGTGACACCATCAATAACCCGGGCCCCGCCAAACCCCGAAGTGCTCCCGGCTCTACTTCGCCGGACGGAAACCAAACTTTAGACCAAGAAGGCAAAGTACCTCCTGGGTCTCAGATTCCCAAAAAAGAATAGAGGAAAAACTACGACTTTGTGTGTTTAAAAAATTGCACGCCCAGCTGAAAAACATCTGTGGATTTTTTGGAAGAAAATCCCTTGTTAAAAGTTTTTTCAAAATCTCTTATAGCTTGTTTGGCCTCTGGCATGCGATCTGCATCGAAGCGTAAAGTAAGGGCTAAAAATTCTCGCTCCGAGGAATCGTGTTCACTGAGAGCTTCAACCCCTCGTTGCATCATTTGCGCCAAATATCGCTTCATGGCTTGTGCTGGCACATCGGGAGTACTGGCCAAACTTTCTTGACTCACCACTTGGAGCGCGCCGTTTTCATCGCGCATCAAAAATTTATGTTCGAGCATTTTGTGCACCGCCTTGCGGGCTTCCTCGGGACTGAGCTTTGAGCCTAAACGCTTGGAAATCCACTCACCATTTTCCTCAAAATCCGAAGCCTGCACGAGCTGGCGGATCACGAGGTAATACCATTCGGAGATCGGGAAAAAAACGCGCTCGTTTATAATTTTTTCCGGAACCTTGATATTTAAACTTTCGAGTTCAGAATTAATTTTTTCTAGATCTTCTTTTTCTTCTTTGTAACGCTCCTTCATGACTAAAAGCTCAAAGTAACGTTTACGGATCGGGTTCAACTTCAAATCCCGAGCAAAGCTTTCAATCAACTCAGAGGAGGGAAAGCGCCGGGCTTTGAGCACCATAGCCACGCTGCGAGGCGACTTATAACCCAAACGCTTCGACCACTCTTCAGTCGTGAGAGCCCGCTTGAGCTGAGGATGCCTGCGCTGGGAGGCGCGTAAAAAGGTTCGGAAGTCGGAAAAATCAAAAATCTCAGCCATAGACCCGAGATTTAAACGTGATCCCTTTTAAAAGTCGAGGCACTCCATCGTGAATTCAAGAATCATTTTGAAAGGGTCCCGACCACTCCCTTAGGGGATCCAGCGTGAAATCAGGCTGCCATTTGAGAAATTTATGGACCGCCAGTGCGCGGGCATTGTTCTTTGAAGTCCGAGCTTGGGCCAAAGTAAAACTATCCCCCTCGGCCTGAAAACAGGGACTAAAGCCAAAGCCCTCCCCTCGCGGACTCACCAACTCCCCCACGACCTCCCCTCGAAAGACGTAAATTTTTTCATCGTAGCGCACGCCAACCCAGCAGATAAAGCAAGCTTTGCGCCCGATATACTGACTCAAATTTTGCAACAACCACTTCACATTAACACCCACTTCGGCCCCCTCCACTTCGAGGGAAACGTCATCCACCAATACATTCTCAAACTGAGAAGCCTTGTAGCGAATGATGGTGAGAAGGTCCGCTTCCGGTTCAGCCAAATCCAAAGTCGAAGCTTCCACCGGCTCTCCGAGAAGTTTCTGGTATTCTTTGAGTTTGGATGGGCTGCTAGTGTTCACCCGAAAGGGGCGCCGAGGCATCACGATTTTTTAATGCGGTTTTGCGAATCCACATAAACCAACTGAGGCTTAAAGTTTGCTAATTCAGAATCTTCAAAATCAGCGTAGCAAGCGATAATTAAAATATCTCCCCGCTGCACAAGTCGGGAGGCCGCACCATTCACACAGATTTCACCATCTTTGCCGTATATCACGTAAGTGGCAAAGCGCTCGCCATTGTTGCAGTTATAAATTTCCACTCTTTCAAACTGCTGAAAGCGAGCGGCTTCGCAAAGTTTGGGATCAATAGAAATTGACCCCTCATAACTTAAATCCGCGTCGGTGATTGTGGCGCGGTGAATTTTAGATTTTAAAAAAGTCCTTCTCATGCCTTTTTATCCATTTCCTTCACGTTCCGAGGCTGCAAGAGCCCCCCAAAGAACGAGGTCTTCGTTCATATCATCAAAAAGGGCCGCTTGCCTGAAGAGGGGAAGTTCTCCCCCCGTTCCCACAACCCGTGCCTCCGGCAACAAATCGGCTTTTATTTTTGTTATCCACGACTTAAGCCCAAGGGTGCGGATAAGAACTGAGCCTTCGGCCAGGCTAGCCTCGGTGCTAGTGGCAAAGAGTTCTACGGGAAATTGAGGCTTTAGCTCGGGCAAAAGACCCGTGTTTTCACTTAAAGCCCGTAAATTCAGCCCCATTCCCGCCAGGATAAGACCCCCCAAAAAATGCCCATCTCGACGAATCAAGTTCAGGGTCATCGCGGTTCCACAATCGATTAAAATAATATCATGGCCCGGAAAGAGCTTGAGGGCACCAAGAGCCCCGGCGGCCCGGTCCTTTCCTAGTGAAGTGGGCTTAGGATAATGAATTTTAAAGCCCCGGAGCTGGTGAAAACGGGGACTTGAATATCCTCCGAGATAACGAGAAAATTTTATTTCGAGGGCTGGATTCACCGAAATAAGAATTTTTTTATCAATGCCCACCTGGAAATCGTGGGGACCCGGCCAATCCCAAACGGAGCATTGAATTTTTTTTATCAGCTCCCCTTTTACAAACAAAGCTTCCTTGACCGTGCCGTTACCCAGAGCCACAACCGCTAAGTTCATAATGTCAGGTTTCCAAGATAGGTCGTGAGGTGTTGGGCCAGCTCTCCCAAACCCTTCAGTTCTTTCACCTCCTGGCCGGCTTGGGTGTAAAAGCGAAATTTGCGATTCTCTAAGGCTGAAATTTCACTAACTTCGTTTTGTACCACGGCCGAACAGGCCGCTTCTTGAAAGAGCTTTTGAACGGAAGCCTCGCGAGTCCCCTCACCTGCCGCATCGTTCAATTTAAATCCCACGAGTTTCAGATCCGGTCTTGCCCAACTACGAATCTCATTAATAATTTTTGAATGTCTTCCAAGTTCCAGTCTCAAAGCGCCGGAGCTCGGAATTTTCTTTAAAGATCGCAAAGCCGCCCCGCTATACTCTTGATGGTCCACCCACAGCTTTTCTACGTAGTAGTCACTCACAGCGGCCGCGTGAATGAGGGCCTGGGCTTTTTCGTTTTGTAAAAACTTTTTCATGAGCTTCGCGAGCGATTGGGTATCGGAAAAACGCAGGACCTCAAAGGAAGGGGCTTCAGGAATACTCACTCCCTCACTCAGCGCAGCCGTCACATCAAATCCACTCGAGCTGAGTCGCTCGGCTAAATAAAGAGCCGTTCTCCCACTGCTCAGATTCGAAATAAAGCGCACGGAATCGATAGGTTCTCGGGTCGCTCCACCCGTGACTAAAACTTTAGGAGGCTTCATTGTTTTCCAACCATGGAATATTATCAATCAGGCGGACACCGTCCTTAAAGGCGGCCACAAAACGTCGACCCCATCGCTCTTCAAAATAATCCACTTTAAAACCAGCTCTCTCTAAGTCTTTTTTCAACTGGGCTAAGGGGGCTCTCTTAGACAATAGTTCAAAGAGGAGGGCCGCCTCTCGCCTGCCCTGGGGAGAGAGTCTCTCATTGCGAGAGCTCATCGCAAGTCCTGAGGCCTCTCTCACAGTGGGCACACCTCGCACCTCCGTGGCCAAGAAAAAACTCTCAGCCATTTCACGAATCAATACTAACTGCTGAAAATCTTTTTCACCAAAATAGGCACGATGAGCCTGGGCTAAGTGCAAAAGCTTCATCACCACTGTAAGCACTCCGTCAAAATGCCCCGGCCGATGCGCCCCACAAAGAACTTTAGATTTCTCCTCCTCAACAACTTTAAAACGCTGGGAGTCCGCGTAAATTTCGGAATACTGCGGAAGGAGTAAAAAAATATCTCCCGTTTTATTCAGGAGCTGTCGATCTGCCTCAAGAGTCTGCGGATATTTTTCAAAATCCTGAGGGTCATTGAATTGAGTAGGATTCACGTAAATACTCACGAGAGTGTGGTCATTTTCACTCTGGGATTCATTTACCAGTTTCAAGTGACCCGCATGCAGAGCACCCATGGTAGGAACAAATCCTAGAGATCCCACAAGTGACTTACGGAATTTTTGCCACGTGGCGAGCGATTTAAATTCTTGAATCATAGGTAAGATTCGTTGGAGGCGGGGAAAGTCCCTCTCTGCACTCCCTCATGAAAAGCCTGGAGTGCCGCCGTCATATCAAGTGCCGAGTTTGCGAAACTTCTTACAAAACGAGGTTTAAAATCTAAATTCAGTCCCAACAAATCTTGGAGTACGAGCACCTGACCATCTGTTCCCGTGCCAGCCCCTATGCCAATAGTAGGAATTTGAAGGCTCGCCGTGACTTCAGAGGCCAAAGAGGTGGGTAAACATTCCAAAACTACCGCAAAAACCCCGAGGTCCTGGAGCTTGCGAGCTTGGGCCAGAATGTCATCTGCAGCCAATTTGTCTCGGCCCTGCACTTTAAAACCTCCAAACTTATGAACGGACTGTGGAGTGAGACCGAGATGCCCCATCACGGGAACTCCCGACTCCACCACATGAGAGATCACGTCTTCATGCCCCCACACACCCTCTATTTTCACAGCCTGGGCTCCCGCTTTCATGAGCAAATCCACAGTGTCCATGGCGGCAATGGGGCCCGTGCGAAAGCTGGGAAAGGGCATGTCCGCGATAAGAAATTTTTCCTTGAGTCCTCGACTGACGGCGGCCGTATGCAGAGCCATCATCTGCGCGGTGGCCGAGAGGGTTGAGGCAAAGCCGTGCATTACCATGGCGACACTGTCTCCCACCAACACGCAATCCACATCACTTTGATTTACAATTTTGGCCAGCGAATAGTCGTAGCAGGTCACCATGGAAATCTTAGGACCTTCTTTTTTGCGAGCAGCAAATTCAAGAACATTTTTCATGCGTGGCCTTCTTGATAAGCTTTCACAAATGCCCTGTAAACTTGGGCAAAGGGATCGCCCTTCAAGGCCATTTGGTTGGCTAAAAGCGTGTCCCGATCTCCCCGGGCCAGCGGGCCGGTGAGGGCCGCCGCAGGATCTTCGATTAAGTTAAGAAATACTCTTTCCAAATAAGGTTTTAGGTCTTCTGCAGGGATGCCATAGCGTCCCTGCATCTCTGCAAAAAATTTCTGCCACAGCAGCACAGTGTGGTTTCCGGCTAAAACACAGAGCGAGTGGTAATAGGGTTTTTCCGAGGGTGATACGCAGTAAAGGGGGTTGGGCAAGTCGGGTAAAAGTTCAAGAACTTCGCCTGAACTAAGCTCGCTCACAAAGGGAATGCGTGGATAAAAAGAATCAGGATAAAGTTCCGGACCAAAAGTCATTAAGGGATGAAGCGAAATCGCCTGAGGACTTTGGTGAGCTCCGGAAAAATGCAGAAAGGGCAAAAGCGAATAATGGGAATCTTCCTCTTTTAGCCGATTGATCACACTCTCAATAGCCGAGTCCGTCACCGCAACCCCAATCAGCTCCGCCTCTCTAAGCGCTACCGCGCCGTAAGGATCGCCCTCGCTTGCCATATTTCGGGCCCAGCGAAGAACCCGAAATCCCAGGGATTCCCAGTAGGCTTCCATATGAAGGGCCACCCGGCCGGAGCCGAAAAGACCTAAAATTTTTCTTTCTGTTGCCATGGCCTCAATTCCTCCCTAGATCTCAGTCAAAGCTGTGAGCCGAGTCGATAATTTTCTTCCCTTTATTGCGGCCCTCCTTCTTTTTTTTGCGATAAAAAGCGAAAAAAAGCGCATCCCCTATCCCTTTACTCAAAGCCCCATGGACGGAAGCTTCTGCGAGGATCCCCAGCTGCATTCTTGGCTTGAGGTTTACAAACGTACCGTGTGTTACCCCCAAGATTACCCTGAGCGCCGCGAAGCTTTAATGGGTCCGGAAGTGAGTCGGAAGGCTGCCAATCGGGAGCGTTTATGACCAAGGCCTCTCCCCTCACTCCATCCGACTCTTCCACTCTACATTTGGAAGATCGAATCGTCCTAGGACTTCTTGTCCTTGGCCTTTTGTATAGCCTCGCTACTCTGGCGCAAATCTATCTTCCTCCCCTCTTTTTTCTGTGCCTGCCTTTAGGGGTGATCCTTTATTCCTGCTACCGAGAACCAACGTTTAGCCTTCCCAAATCTCTCACCTTTGCCATTTTTGTGGTGGGCCTACTGACTTGGGTTTTCTTTGCGGCCTACTATCCTGAACGCGACAACGACAGCATCCAGTTTTGGATGCCCAAAGCCAAGGCCCTAGCCCTTTTTGGCTTTTTGCCCGCCGTGGGCCCAGCCGACCCGCGCTTTACGATCAGTCACGACTATCCCCTGGGCTTGGTGGGACTTTCGGGACTTTGGCACAGTTTTAAGAATGATTTTTCCATTGAGGTTCACCGCCTCACCATTGTTTTTCAATCCCTACTTTTATGGATGTCCCTGGGACGTTTTTTACGACCGAGCCGACAGCGCTACTGGGAACTTTTGATGTTTGTTCTCATTGCTCCCCTCCCAGCCCTCTGGGCCAATGGTTATCACGACACTCTTTGGGCCTTGAGTTTCACCTTGGGCCTAGGCTGGCTTCTGATAGAGAGAAATTTATGGAAGGCCGTGCTTTACCTAAGCTTTGCGGCCATGGGAAAAAGCGAGGGCCAGACTTTTCTATTTATCTTTATGCCCATTCTTCTTTACCTTAGCCGCAACTGGAAACTGCTCTGGGCTCTTCTCCCCTCATTGCTCTGGATTTTTGTTTGCCGTTACCACAATTTTGAAGCCTCTCGACATCTTATCTTCCCCCCCCACTCCCTTTTAGATGTCATCGACGCCATCATGAAATCCACTCTCCAGCTGGTGCGTTTTCGAACTTTATTTGGCAGCGTGAGCCTCGGCCTTATCGTGGCTGCCTTTCTTGTGGTGTGCACCTCAAAAACCTATCTTTGGGTGCCTGCCTTAGCCCTTGCAACCTATGTCGCGGCCTATGCCTTCAGCTCTTTTGATGTGGATTGGAATGTGCTTTTTTCTTGGCCAAGAATTTTATTCTTCCCAATCATCAGCATTCTTGTGCTTAAAGGGCGCGAGATCAAACTTGGATGGGCACTCCGGTAACAATAATACCGGAGTGAATTTGCAGTTCATCCAAAAGACCTCGGGCATTTTTACTATGAAGCACCCGAGCAAATTGGTCTTCAATCACGACCTGCCCAGTTACCACATGAATGAGGGTTCCGGGATGGCGGTCCCGCTCTCCTAAGATAAAATCGCGCACGGGGCCGATGAGGCGTCGGTAGGGCGAAATCACGATTTTCAAATGCTCGTCGTTGCCCATCCACTGGATCCAGCGCTGGCGCACCACTTCGCTTTTTTTGTCGTCATAGTCCACATGCACGGCCATCCATGGATGCCCCAAGCTTTGGGCAAAATTGACCATCCCCAAGGTTCCTTGGTGCACATCATCTAACAAAATAATGGTGCGCATTTTAAAAGTAGAAGCCGGCGGCAACATTTTACCAAATTTTAAAGCAGCAAAAACTCGCTGGTAATGAGCATGGATACGCGTAAAAATAAAAACCAAAGTAGGAATAACGACTACGGTAACCCAGGCCCCCTCATGAAATCGAGTAACCGAGAACACAATGGTGACCCCGGCACAGATAAAGGCACCCACAGCATTGAGGACCATTTTAAGCGACCAGTATGGCTCCGGTGTGCCCGAGCGATAAAGCTTCCACCAATGCACCACCATTCCGGTTTGAGAAAGGGTGAAGCATAAAAAGACCCCAATGGCATAGAGGGGGATTAGAGCCGAGGTGTGAGCTTGAAATATTGTAATCAGCAATGCCGAGGAAGAAGCCAAAAACACAATTCCCCAGCCATAAACCAAACGCGAACTACGGAAAGTCAGCTGCCGAGGCAAAAATCCATCTCCTGCCTGCAACGCGCACAAGCGTGGGAAATCGGCAAAACTGGTATTAGCTGCCATAATCAAGATGGAGGTGGTGGCTGCCATTAAAATAAAATATATGGAGTTGCGCTCAAAGATGGCCCGACCCAACTGAGAGATCACCGTTTCCTGATCGGATGGCAGGGCTCCGGCCTTATTGGCCAAATAGGTAATGGAAAGAAAAAAGGTACCCAGAATAAAACTCATAATAGTGAGGGTCTTGGCCGCGTTGGCACTTTTGGGTTCCTTAAAAGCTTGGATCCCGTTGGATATCGCCTCGACTCCCGTGAGTGCTGTACAACCCGAACTAAAGGCATGAAGAATAAGAAATAGCCCCAAGGGCTCCGAAATCGTTTTGACCGTTTCAATAGAGCCGATAGGGGCGAGTCCTCCACCTAAAAAGTGGCGGTAAAAGCCAACAGCCAAGGTCAACCCCATGGTCCCAACAAAAAAGTAAGTAGGAATAGCAAAGATGGCCCCGGATTCCTTCACACCTCGCAGATTAACCAAAGTCATCACGCCCAAGAGACTAAGAGCTAATGGCACTTGATAGGGAGCAAGCTGAGGAAAAGCTGAAACGATTTGGTCGGTACCACTGGATAAACTCACCGCCACGGTAAGAACATAGTCTAACAAGAGAGCCCCACCGGCCACCTGAGCGGTGCGTATGCCCAAATTATCTCGTGCGACAACATAGGCCCCACCCCCACTGGGGTAGGCATAAATCGTTTGTCGATAAGAAATGGCCACTAAAAAAAGAATGCCTACAATGGCTCCAGATATAGGCAGTGAAAAGTGGAGGCCCCCCGTACCCGCAGCAAAAAGAACGAGTAAAATTTCTTG
Source organism: uncultured Bacteriovoracaceae bacterium (assembly GCA_964477895.1). GTDB lineage: Bacteria > Bdellovibrionota > UBA2428 > UBA2428 > UBA2428 > CAYZFQ01. The sequence goes on from CAYZFQ010000025.1 coordinate 12,236, forward strand.
GGAGGCATAGGCCACCGAGGAAAGAGCGTCAGAAGCAAAGACAGCAAGGCCAACCCTTTTTGTGACTGTTTGGTGGGGGGCTTCGTCCGTCGAGAGGGGCTTTCCAAATAAAATACGACTGATGAAACTCGCTTCAATTCTCGCCAACGAAAGTCCTTTCTAAAAGCTCTTTCTATTCTTATCCCAGCCCTAACAAAAACGAAGTAAAAAAATTACCAAAGGGACGTCGCGTCATGCTTGCCTGACAACTCTGCTTCCCTTAGGCCTGAGTCCTCACTAGGAGGTGAAGATGAAACATATTTGGACATTTGCTTTTTTCTTGGCAGGACCAGTAGCTTTCGCAGATGTTGTGGAAACTGTGACAATCGAGAACGTATTTGTGCCCGCAACAGGCTACGACAACAACGACAAAATTCAAATCATGGTGGATGGCCAACTTCCCAACCAATGCTATTTTTTGGGAGCCACCTCTTGGGAGGTGATGGAAAGTACCAAAAGTATTTTGCTTCGCCAGGAGGCTCGTCGTTCAACCGAAGGCGAGTGTGCGGATCCCGCTCAGCTTTCAGAAGACATGCGCCGACCCAAAGCCTTTAGCTCCGAAATTGAGTTGCGAGAGCGCCTCTCCGAAGGTGACTGGGCTGTAAATTATCAGGCCGCCGGACAAGATAGTTTAGCGAAGAAAACTTTTAGCGTAGGTGTGGCGACGGTTTCTAACCAAGTCAATGAATTCCATTATCCCATCCTTGAAAGTGTGAGTGTATATGCGGATGGAAATAATACTGGCTTAGGTGGCGGAGTACTCAGCTGCCGCGACCGAATTAAAATTGTTCTTTCGGGAATTTTGCCGGATTCCTGTGTTCACCCCGTCGAAGCCCTCAACGCCCCCGTGGTGGAAGAAAAAGGAACTCTCGTGGTACTGGCTCGGGTGCGTCGCGAAGGTACGAACTGCTTGCCCGTGCTTTCTCCCTACGACAAAGTGGTGCACGCCGATCCTCTACCTGTGGGTCGCTATATGGCCCACGCCCGCTCAGCTTCTGGCAAAGGGGTGAATCGACTTTTCACTGTGATTCAGCCCGTAGGCCAGACTTGCCCTACGGCGAATTAAAAAGTCACTCCGCATAGAGGAGGCCAACTTTGTAAATGTTGGCCTCACTATGCAATACCCAGCGGACCTCAGCTCTGAGAGGAGCCAGGAGTCCTACTTTTACCACCACAAATTCGCCCTCGATAAACTTTCGATCGGAAATAACGAGGAGGGCACCTCCCTGGATGGATTCGTTGAGAATAAGTCCGGCTAAGTCTTCCTGAAAATCTGCCACATCCTCGCCAAAATAAACTTTGGCAGTATCCGCAGGATGGGCCTTGAAACGAATTCCCCGAGCTTTTTTGTGTTCCATATGACTCTCTTTAAAATCTCGTTTTCAAATAGGGTGGCAAAGACCAATACGAGCAAAAAATTCCTGCAAGGGGCTCGAGCCTTGAACCAAGTCAATGCCCGCGTAGCTCTTGCCCAAATACAAAATAATCAGGGCGAAAACGCTAACCGAGGCGATGGCCCATAGAAGACCCGTCATAAAAACAAAGACCACGGCTGCCGGAGATTTATAACGCCTATTCACGGGGGCTTGTGAGCTCAGTTCATTGAGTGCTCGGTGGTCATGACCCATAAGAAAAACAAAGAAAATAGGCTTGGAAAAAAACGGCAGACTAAAGCGCACATTCACCAAATATTTCTCAAGCGAAGGGGCTGCAGCAGTCTGCGGGCTCATATTGTCTTGTGGCATGGGGCCTCCCCCTACAGCTTAAGCTTGAGGGGGCAAAAAAAAAAGGCTACGAAGGACCTTTCTTTCACCCCATTACGTCGGCGTGTAGCGCAGCCTGGTAGCGCACTTGTCTCGGGTGCAAGGGGTCGTG
>CAYZFQ010000026.1:0-6882 GCA_964477895.1 uncultured Bacteriovoracaceae bacterium
TTTGTATTGGGGTCGGTGGGTTTTGAGGGCTTTGTCAGTGCTTGAAAATGGCGGAAGTGACGGTGGCCCCCGCATCTCCTTGTAATCTAAGATATCAAGGCGGGTGCGTGTAGCCAAATGTAGCCAACCATATCGGAAATCTGACATTTCACCGCATTTCATGAGCGCACTTCACTCGGGCGAAACTCAATGACTCGTGCCAATTCTTCTCTGGGAAGAGAAAAACTTAGCTTTTCAGTGGCTCCCTTTAAATCCGATCCTGCAACTCTTAAATAGCGATCTGTCGTCTTAAGCTCGGCATGACCAACAATGGACATGACTTGCGCCAGCGACACGCCTTTAAGCAGCATCTGCGTGATAAAGGTTGCTCTCAGGTCATGGAACTTCACCTGGGTGATACCGATGGTCTTGCAAAATTCACGAAGAATTTTTGCTTGTTCACCGTTGTCCCAGTCTACAATCCTTGGAAGAACAAAATCATCGCCATTTGATTTAAGCTTAAGCTGCATCAAAAGAAGCTTCAGGCTTTCGCAAATTGGCACAACTCTGTTTCGCCGCGACTTGGTGGGACCGATCCCAGTTTTAGATGACCAAGATTTAGTTACATAAATCTTTTCTTCTTCAAAACTAACGTCAGACCACCTGAGCGCATAAAGCTCACCGGATCTCATGCCGGTAAACACTGCCACCGCCCATACAGGATAAAACCTGTGAGTATTGATGCTGGCCTCTCTGAGCAAAATATCAACCTCGCTTGAATTCAGCACCGATTGCTTAGCCTCGGGAATCCTGATCTTAAAACCGTTGCAGGGGTTTCGCTGAAGGACTCCTTCTTCAATCGCTAAAGCCAAAACCCGTTTAATGGTTTTGAGCATTGTTAGCTTTGAGTGCGCCGATCGCACAGCCATTTGCACAAAAAGAATTTCATGGATCTGATCGGCCCTTATCGCCTCAAGACTCATATTCTTAAGCACCGGAGTGGCCCACTTTTCCATTTGCCCAGCATAGTTTTGAATTGTTGACAGCCTTAGTTGAAGTTTTTCACGCTCCAAATAATGAGTCACCCAATCCTGCCAAAGCCAAACTCTCGGCGCGTTCTTTTGGTCAAAGAACTCAGCCTTAAGTTTGAACTCGGCCTCACCTGCTGCCCGCTGTGAGCTGAAACCACGAAGCCGTTTTTGCAATCGTCCTTCTGGTCCCCGTAAATTTAAATACACCTCATAGGTGTATTTTCCATTGGTATTTATTTTTCTAATAGCCATACTCTTATTCCTCTCTTTTTACTTTTTTAGGGTTCAAGTTTTGGAAGAAGAGACAGCTCTCGAAGTTTAAATCTTAGCCGCCTTCCGATTCGATATGCCGGCACATTGCCCCTGAAGACCTGAATCCTCAGAGCATTGACCGACATTCGAAGGTAAAAGGCTGCATCAATAGAATTCAGCCAGATTTCACATTCATCTACTTTTTCAAAGAACTCACTTGCTCTTTTATTCATACCCATTAAAGCCCTCCTCTGTCATGACCCAAAATCACAAAATTCCGATCTAAGCACTCAACTATTTTCATTCTCTTTTCCCCGTTCCTTATTTCTATTCTTCATTCTCATTCCCAATTTCATTTCTCTCTTTTTCATCCAATCCCAACCACTAATTACCTCTAAGCTCCCCGCAACTGACCACTCCCTCTTCCCTAGATGTAGAGAGGGAGTGGTCAGTTGCGGGGAGCGTGCCTCGTCACTTCACCAAAAGTTTTTTAAACCGTTGATGAGAAAAGAAATTTTTCCTTATGGTGGACTCGCATTTTCAGCTGGCAGCTTGCTCACGCTCTGAGCAGCTTCGCTTTGCCCAATGAGCAGTTCTTTAAGCGACAATTTTGATCCGTCTTCAAACTCGATCGCTGCACTTGATTTGTTGCCCAAAAGGTCAGTCAGTCGCGTTAAAAGTAGCCTAGGAGATGAATCAAATCGCTCAACCTTCCGCCAGGAATTAAGAACCGCCCGAGCTATCGCATCATCTTTTGTGATGTACCAAACAAAGCCAGTTGTTTTCATGTAGAGATAGTCGTGAAATATGCGACGATACCTTTGTTGTGACTTCTGGTTTAGCTCCATCTCAATCGAAATTGCAGATAGCTTGCCCCTAACATTCTCAATCAAAACACCATCAGGAATGACTTGGTCGGCGCGCTCATGCCCGCGTTGCCATGTGAAGTTTTTCCGGATCTCACGTTCAGTGACATAGTTCTGTGCAAGTCCTTGTGACTCAAGCACCAGCCTGAAATCTGTGATGGCGAGTTCGTGTTCAAGAGCATTTCTGTTTGTAAAACGAGATGGAGCTTCAACGCCGATTACTTGAGCCCCACCACGCCCGAGATACCAAGCACACTTACCGCGTCTAAGTCCTGCTACTCTTACAATATGCCCCTCATCTTCAAGTTTCCGTAGCCGCCTAAACATTGTGCTTTCGGCAATGCCGCTAAAACACAAATTACTGATGTGAGCTGATCCAAGTAGTCCGTAGCGATTTAATTTATGTAAAAATTCCTTATCCCTTATTTGTATTTTCAAATTATTAACTCCTTCCTGTGAGTTCCCGTAAAACATTTTTTCTTAGCTCCTCTGCACTAAGTGGTGGCACCTCTGATGGTTCTGCCTTTGGTGTCGAAAGTGGTTTAGATGACTCGGACTGAACACTTTCAGCTACCGCTCTCGGAGCATCGGCTGCGCGCGCAGTGCTCAAAGTGGCTGTGGCTGGTGCATCAGTTTTGATTTGAGCGTCCACATGCCGAACATCTGGCTTACTCACTTTATTCTGAGCGGAAGTGTTTAAGTCTGCACTTTTCTCGCTCATCATTTGCGTGAACATAAGTGCACCAGCGACTGCGACCAAAATCAGCAGTGCGGCTAAAACGCCTAGCTCAAAATTAAAAAATGCTCGCACCATTTGCCAAGCAAAGTTTGACGGCTCGTCATCGCCATTTAGCCAAAGACCTATGCCGATCAAATGCATTCCAACTACCAACACAGCCGTGCCTTTTAGCGCACCGCTAACTATGGACATGACTTTTCATTCCCATATTGGATCTCCAAATTTTTTGTATGCAAACGCGTGCGAAGATCCTTCACCTTCAACTTTTCAAAAAAGTTAAAGGCAAAGCACCGCCATGCAGTTTGCAGAATTTTAAAAATGAATTTTGTTTTTAGATTTTATTTTTTATGTTCATTTAAGTTGACTTAAGTGAACGCAATATGAGAAAGTTATAGCTGTTCAAGGCAATATTTCTTCCACATAGACATTCTCCAAAAAGAAACTCTTCAAACCCCCCTTTCAATTTCGGGCAAAGCTCTGCCCACGCTTCCATTTTAGCATTTTTGCGCCACTCAACCCAAGAACAAAATGCTCACAGTGTGCACTTGTTAAGATTATTTATGTGAGTTTATACTTCGATGTATGTCGAAGTCACAAGCTCACCTCTACTCGCTTTCCAATTTACCAGCAGCAAAGCTTGCAAAGATTTTTGCAGCCCTTTCGGTTGATGTCAGAATCCGCATTGTTCGAAATATTGCAAAGCATGGTACCGTCGGCGCTTGGCAAGACAAGCAAGGCCGAGGCTGCACCATCAAAGAAGCTGGCATTGGCCTAAAGATAGGTTGGCCCACGCTTTCACATCATGTGTCGCTGCTCGAAGAGGTGGGACTCGTCACAATTAAACGCTATGGGCGATTTAAACGCTGCTGGATCACAACGGAGGCTGTGGGTCACATTGGCGACTTTCTTTTTAGTCTTTCGCCTAGAGTTGTGCCCGATCCGCCACCGGGAGTCCTTCAAATGAAACAGAAAGAATTTGCAGATTTTCTGGCTAAAAACCCGTTACCTAAGTTTCGAGCAAAGAAAACGAACAAGTAGCCTCGCTGCTACTAGCGGCAGCGCACCTTAAATCCTGCTTATTAGGGCGGGCTTTAAGTCGCTTTGAATTAGAGCTAGGACTTGCCGCACCGTGGCCGCTGTTTAGATATTGGTCCATCGAGTGCAAAGAAGTCGAGTTTTTGTCTCATGGTCTATGCTTATGGTAGGACAATCGTAGTCTGAAAAATATTCCAATTTAGTGGAGCTCAAATGAAAAGAATTCAAAATTTAATTTTATTGGCTGCAATGATCTTTAGTTTCCCAATTCTCGCGCAACCAGTCGCGAAGAAAAAAGCCGTCGTACATCTTAAGCACATGACGACAGATCTTCATTCAGTAAAGATGGCCCTTGGTTTTGCCAATGGATTTATAAAAGCTGGAGCGGACACAACTCTAGTGCTCAGTCTTGAGGGTGTCAGACTTGTTGATAGGAACCAACCGATCAATATGACATGGGGCCTGGCTGGTCATTCTGGTCACATGGGCTCGGGCCCTCAAGATACGATTGAGGCGTCTTATAAAGAATTCGTGAAAAGCGGCGGTAAGGTTTTAGCCTGCCCCGGTTGTTCGAAGGCCGCAGGCTGTGAGTTAAAGGGACTACGAGACGGTGCAAAAATTGCTACTTTTGAGGATATCGTAAAATTGTTCTTAGAGGCCGACACAACTGTCGACTACTAATAAAATCTTCCGTATGGGCTAAGTTGCCTTGCGACGTATTGCCATTATTGAAGATACTACTGCATTGGAAGCTGCCGCGAAGTCACTTTTTGACCCCAATGCGATATCTTCAGATACTGAATCACCGCTGTCAGCCTTTCGTACGACTTCTGCCGCGGCTTTGTGAAACTTCGCGTGCTCATTTTTTAAAGTCGTATACTCAGGTAACGTATTCCACTTAGCGCCTTCGCCATAAATCCACTGTCCTAAGGCACATTTATTGTCCACCTGAACTTCGGCAGATTTTATCGAGCCGTCCGGTTTCCTTAAATAGGTACTAAGTTTCATTTTCCAAGCACTGTGGGCCGAAATTGCTTGATCAAAATCCATTTAAAATTCCTCCGCAATGATAAGTATCTACCCGAAAATCGCACATGTGAAGATCTGGATTGAAATTTTTAACCCTAGATTTTAACTGCCTCGGCGCAGTTTAAAGCTAGGAAAAACAAAACCCTTCGGGACCGATTGGCTCCGAAGGGTTTTTCGTTTCGAAAGTCCCAAGTCTGACGGGCTGGCCCGAACCTATTTTCTAGTGTTTCTCTGTGCGCCTCGGAAGTTGGATAATTTTTCTATGAGAGTTCGTCCGGAGAAATTTGAGTGACCTGCTCCTGAATTTTTAGGCCCAAGGCTGAAACATCTTTAATGGTTGAATCAAGGAGTTGTTTAAAGGCGTGCAATGAATCAAGGATGTTTTTTAAGCTTTCTTGATTGGATGCGATTCGAGAAATCTCAATTTTTCCAGTAAGTCGAACAATTTCAAGGCCTGTGCTCATGGTTTGGATGTTTTGACATGTCATAATAAATGCATTGAAAGTCTCTCTTATTTCGTTCAAAGCATTTGAAGAGCGTCGCATTCCAGCTTCGTGAATTTGCTTAAGGAGATCGGAATCTCCGGAAAGATCAACATTGGAATTCTTTTGTTCTTGTTCGAAAAGCTCAAGGACTTCCGTTTGCAGCAAAGCTGCACAAATCGAATACTGACACTCCTGCATGGTTTTTTCTGTTTTCTTAAGAACTTCTATGAACTTTTTAAATTCAACTTCAATCTCATCTGACATTAACGAATATTGGTTTGCCACTACAGCCAAGGAGTTTCCTTCATCGCCCAACTTGGCAGCTTGAACAGTAAGATTTAGAGGCAACATTCCGCTTTCTTTAAACTTCTTGATCATCTCGAGTGAACCCTGACTCAAGCGGGAATTCATCTCAACAGCGATTGCTATCTTTTTTAAGATTGAAATTGGGGCTCTGTTCAAACGCTGTTGCCGTGATTCTAGCTCTGTCATCAATGCGGATATCATAAACTCTGAATAATTTTTATAGCCAAGTTCAACAATCCGCTCAGAGAGTCTATGGCAAGACTCTTGCGGGGGCAGCTTTTGCGTATTTTCTAACTCTAGAAGTTTTTGATACTCAACACGCACTAAATCAAAAATACTGCTACTTGGTTTAAAGCGAATAGATAGAAATCCTCCCTTGATCGGCTGCGCCAATGCAAACACCCAGTAAAAACGACCTGTTTTAGAACGGTTTTTGACGTAGGCACCAATCGGGAGACCTTTGTTTATCATCTGCCAAAAGAGATAGAAAACTCCCCTGGGCATGTCTGGATGTCTAATAATATTGTGCGGTTTTCCTTCCAGCTCATTCCAATCAAACTCACTGACTCTCTTAAAAACAGAGTTGCTTGTAGCAATGATACCCTTTTCATTAGTTGTAGAAAAAAAAAGCTCCTCAAATCCAAACAACGATTCAGAATCTCCATATGCACTTACCTCTATCATTGACGTTAAGTGTATCAGATTACTTTAAAAATTTAACATTCATGTTTTGAAAAACGAGGAACTTTTTTAATTGGTTTTTACCTGCCAACGGTGTCCGCCAAGGACTCGATAGGAATGATTTGTAAAACCAATGATTCCCGGCCGCATTTTTCAATACGAAGTCCATGTAATATCGCTGCAAACACAACAAGGCCTGCTTTAGAGTGCATTCTCAAAAAGACCCAACGGTCGAGGCCCAAAGGGCCGACCGGCGGGAGTTATCAAAAATTCGATGTAGCCACCGTGTAGCCAGAATGTAGCCAACCAAAGTGACGATGTGAAATCTGGAGAAATCTCAGCTCTTCGAGAGCTTCTCCTCTGCCGTTTATTATCTGTTTGAGTTCTTTTGGGTCTTGGGTTCAGGACTTTTTTGATTCCCGATAAATGGCGGAGAGGGAGGGATTCGAACCCTCGGTACGTTTTACCGTACGTACGCT
>CAYZFQ010000027.1:0-4736 GCA_964477895.1 uncultured Bacteriovoracaceae bacterium
TCAAAAACTTAAGTGTGCGAAAAGAAAGTGAGACTTCAGTCTCACTGAGTCTCACGATTTGAGACTACGAGACTTGAGTCTCAGCAATGGGTCTCAGTCTCACACAAAGGGGGCCGGACGCGGATTGATCAATCAGACAAGAGGGTTTGTCAGGGAGAAATATCCATTTCTAAAGACTAGATAAAGTATCTAAAGTCGTAAGCGTGAGTACCATTGAGTTGTTCCGACTGTTTCGCCATCTCTGCCAAAATTTTTGAAAATTCAATTGTTACTGGAAGGCGCTTATAAAGTTGACCACTATTCCAATTCATTTTCGTAAGCCTTAGAATATCTTGAAGTGTAACTTCTACGGGGTCGACACCATGGAATCTCTTTATCAAAAGGGGTGAGGGAATTCCTCGTTGACTCTGGTAGTAGTTGAATCTGGGATTGTTTAATTCTTGATGTTGTACGCTTCCATCAGTCCAAAGAAGGGCGCTGAATTCATCGATTTGGACGGCGGTCCCACGCTGAATGGGAAAATTGAAGTATGGGTTTCCTGAATCGCGATTGTGCCACTTACCTTCAGAAAACTCGCAATTCCACCTCAAGCCTCTCCATAGAGTATTCTCTTGAATTTGAATGAGTTCGACATTTCGCACACCGTCCAGGGCTTGCGTAATTCCTTCAATCTCGTCCCGGCTAAAAAAATTGGACTTGTGAATCACTAGACGATCGAGTTTTGAATTTGCGCCAGAGGAAAAATATGCCTCTCTCAATGTGGTAATGAGTCTTCTAGCGTCTGACTTACTCATAAAAGGATTCTTCCCGATCATCACATGCTGTCTGATCGGCTGAAGAAGGACCCTCAAGCCTTGGCCTCTTTCATCAAAAAGCTGGCTTGCCGCTAAAAGAGTTTTCCCGTCTCGTAAGGCATATCCCAATCCGATATACGCCGTGTTCGGAACGGTTGGCTCAATTTTCCATGGGATACCTGCACCCTTGACGTACAGGCCCTGCGCAAGCCACCATTTGACTCGTGCCTGCTCTGGATAATCGAGTGATTTACGTTCGATGAATTGAACTTTTATTCCCTTTTTTGCACCGTACATTTTTACGGAGTCATGTAGATCGAAATAAATACTGTCGTTTTTTAATTCCCTGAAACGGACCCATTCATCAGGAACATAGATCACCAGAACATCAAAGAGGTGCTTGTTGACTGCAACATTGTCGATACATTTTTTTAGGACATCGTAGAACTCAACACAGGAATGGCCGACTATGTCACGACTGTTAATCAGACATGTGCGGGGCTCTGTTGGTGTAACAGGAACGTCCAATGGGCTTTTAAATACCTGTGCGAAACCTGGATAGTTTATTAGATATTGTTCGTTTTGCTTAGTACTGGAAACTTCTGAGTTGAGGCTGTCCAAATGACGCTTAATTTCGTCGAAATGATTTGATGAAGTAACTAGAGCAAGCCTAATTGCTGAAGAACTGGTCGATAGATTGTTTTCATAGGGACCGAATTCAAGCATCCCTTTTAGAGGGTGAGCCGCAGCGGAATCTATGTCATTCGGATCAAAATAGACTTTTGGTTCTTCAAAATATTTTAGCCTTTTAAAAAAGTATGTGCCGTCAGTTTGTGGATAGCCGGCGAAAGCGAAACTAGCTTTTATAGTGAAAGAGAACTCACCGATATTAAACGTCTCCGTAGTTTTTGGGAAAAGACGATTTCTCCATTCTCTTAAAGTCGAGCCATACGATGCGTTGTAACGGTTCGATTTAATTTTATTCACTAGTTCGGTAATAATTGAATCAGGTTTACCGCGTTCGTGAGGAGTGTCTGATTTAATGTAGACCGTTGGACCTAGAATAAGTCTCAGATCCCCCTCGGCCCACGACAACTGGTATTCGACTGCCTCAAACGCTTCGTATCCTTTGGGTAGTGCGCTGGATGATTTTCTAAGTGCGTCATATATGCCATTAATTTTCTTTTGTGGGTCATATACGCCTGTTCGCCTAAATCTTTTTAGACCACGTCCCTCAAGGAATAGAAGGATCGCATCGTAGAGCATCCCTTGATAGAATGAAGAATCTTCGGCCAATTTGCTCGAGTGCAAATCAATAGTGGTCGGAACTTGGTTTACCGATAGCTCCTTAAGGAACTTTGAAATATTTTCAATTTCTCCCCACATGTAGAGATTGCGTTTATATAGAGACGCAATGACTGCCGGCTTCGAAGCGGCACTTTTCAAGTCCTGCCACTTCAGGTCGATGGATTTAACTGCATACGCAGTTGAGGGAAAATCTACAAATTCAAGCGCATTGAGAATAGTTGGTTGTATTTTTGGAGGCGCAAAGCTGAGCTGGAACGCCGACTTGCGATTGACGATAAGCTTAGCGTCTTTTTCTATTTCCGAATCTTTTGAACAGGTGCGACTGTAAAGAAGGTAAGCAAGCTCATCAAAGTTATCGATGATAAGGAATCCCGAGTGTTCGTTTGTTTCGCGGGATTTAGAAATAACTTGTTTGACGCGATCGAGGGGCAGTTCGCCTGGTCGAATGCACCAAACTAGGCCGTGCGGAAAATGGCCTCGCTCATTAACTATCGACTCAAGAATTGATAGAATCGACTCATCTGCACCTGAATAGCCACAGAATAGAATTCCTTTGGTCTTTGCCGTCTCAACAACAAAATCGCCGAGCTTGTTGTTGAGTGATTTTAATTCTTCACTTGTGTTTTGAAGACTGTCATAGCGATAGTCTCCGTGAAGCTTTGTAACTCTTGATAAAGAAGACTTCGAAAGATTATCTAAAAGATGTTGTTTTTCAGGGGAAAGCACAAGAAAGCTGTGGCCGACTTTGGATTTGTATATCCCAGCTTCTATCAGCTCATCAAAATTAGTGGTGAACACATTATCGATTTGGCCTTCGACAAAAATTCTACCCAGACATCGATGTCCAATTGACGGAACTGCGTCCCTAACGAGAGTCTGGATATAGTATTTTCTGTCTTCGCTCGTGGGAAAGCATTTTTCAAAATAGTAGGAGTAGTCGGATTGTCCCGCGGCTGGCGTGAGCTTCTTGTCCTGAATGAAATTTTGGATGGTCAATTGGTTTTCAGATGACTCGAGGTCGCGAAGCGATTCTGCTGAGACTTTGTGATGGCTGCAATAGAGTCGGCGCTTGAACTCCCACACAAGACGCCCTCCTGTTGGAATTCCCGATTGTACGGAACACCCAGAACCAAGAAATACCGCGTAAGAACCTTTCGGGCGAACCTCGAACCTATTTAAAAAGGTATCAAGCTCAATGTATAAATCATTGAGCATTGGGGACTTCCAGATCGTCGGCTCCAATTTGATCAGCTCTCAACTGCAAACTCAAATATACCTCGGCTCCAATTAGTTTGTTTTCGTGGAGCCTTTTTACAGCAAGGTATGGATTCAAAATTAAAACGTAATGGAATGGGTTGATGTTGCTAGCGCCTATCTTGATGAAGCCCAGCGACTCCAATTTTTTCATTCTAACGGCCCAAGTTGACTCCGCTCGCTGTCCGGCAAAGCCTGACTCATAGGCGAGCTCAGAGTTATTTTGAATTGTTACTACGCCATGATCAAACACTCTGCACCACAGTGCCAGGTATGTGGTCGACAAGGGTTGCCCGTTTGAGAGATCGTCCATAATCCTCATGATGTATGGAAGCCCCCTCGGAACTGTTGTAAATCCATCCCGACTTTTCCGAGACCATAAATCTTCGTCAGTGACCTCGGGCCAATAAGTTTTCTTTACTTTTTCAAACTGCTTTTCGATTTTTTCGGCCCTAGTTCGAAGCCGCTTTGAGTTTGCCATTCAAATTCCCTTCTTTGTCGTAGTTGGCTTAGGGCGGTGGCTTTGGAGGCCACCGCCACTACCTTGAGCTTCGAAGGAGGCGTGGATGCTTTGGACACAACCACGGCTTCGCGAAGCATTCCTTGTCCGCTCAAAATTAAGCCTGAGCACAAATCCGTCGACCCGCACCTGAGGCCAATCTAGCAAAAAAGCCAATGGTTACAATGATTTATGCATTGTTTGAGCTGGCGCGACAGCCTTGAAACCTAGCATCTGGATGACCTAAAATACAATAAATATTGCAATCCCAGGCATCCAGATGTGTTATCTCAAGATTGTATCGCTTGTAACATATCGAAGTTAATGCATTTCTTTCAAAGCGACTGTGCTCACAGTGCTCCATAGTGCTCACCATGCTCCCTTGTGCTCATTGGTGCTCATGGGGTTGTTAGGGGACCGTGGCCTCTCCTAAGCCAATGCTTCTGGCGAGCGAATAGCTTTTAGTCTTCGCTCTTTCACCAACCCTAGCTCCTTCGCTCTACGGTAGAACGTGGCCCGTGAGAGGCCAAGAATGTGGGCGGCGCGGTCACGGTCGCCGTCGCACTCAACAATCGCTTTCTCGAAGCGCTCTCGCTCGCGACCGATGAGACTTGCGCCGTAGCGACCCACCATTACCCGAGATGTGCGATTGCCAAAGACAGCCACCGCTTGCGGAAGCGCTTGGCAAACATCTTTTTCGCGAAGAACGCCGTCTTCTGATTTTGCGCACATGGTTTCAATCACAGCCTTTAACTGGCGCACGTTTCCGGGCCAGTGGTAGACCGTTAACAGCGCCAAAGCATCTTGCGTGATCATCTTGGGCTTGGACTTTGAAATCTCCGCCAAGAAAAATTGAGCAAGTTCGGGAATGTCTTCACGCC
>CAYZFQ010000028.1:0-4316 GCA_964477895.1 uncultured Bacteriovoracaceae bacterium
TAATTGGGCTTCAAACAATTCGATCCGGTTGCGGATACTGAAACTAACCCTGTGAGGCGTGGCAATCCGAGCTGATCTGGCTTCAAACAATTCGATCCGGTTGCGGATACTGAAACGGTGCTCGCTCAGTTCCTTGCGAAGTGGGCTGAAGCTTCAAACAATTCGATCCGGTTGCGGATACTGAAACCGAGTTTAAATTCTTTGAGCGATTTGCAAAACAGGGCTTCAAACAATTCGATCCGGTTGCGGATACTGAAACGTAGGCTGTCACCGAATCATTAAATCGCACAGACGCTTCAAACAATTCGATCCGGTTGCGGATACTGAAACGCGCGACGACTCAAAGCGCAAACTAGATGAGTTTAAGCTTCAAACAATTCGATCCGGTTGCGGATACTGAAACTGTTTATTATTTTCGCTTTGAGTTCTAAAGCTTAAGCTTCAAACAATTCGATCCGGTTGCGGATACTGAAACGGCCTTGCGCCATTCGTCTGCTGTCAGGGTGATGAGCTTCAAACAATTCGATCCGGTTGCGGATACTGAAACACATGTTCAATAGTGGGACTGGTATGCAAACAGAAAAAGCTTCAAACAATTCGATCCGGTTGCGGATACTGAAACAACGTTTCTCCGTGAGAAACAATCAATAATTGACGCTTCAAACAATTCGATCCGGTTGCGGATACTGAAACGTCTGCGTCGGCTGGGAATGCCGCGTCGGTGGTTGCGCTTCAAACAATTCGATCCGGTTGCGGATACTGAAACCTAACGGGTCAAATCGAATGCCGCGAATCTGGTCTGGCTTCAAACAATTCGATCCGGTTGCGGATACTGAAACGTCAATATCGCTAGCGCTGGCATTGGTCAAGCCCTTGCTTCAAACAATTCGATCCGGTTGCGGATACTGAAACGGATAGTGGTCGGGGCGAGGTATTTAGTTATATTCGGCTTCAAACAATTCGATCCGGTTGCGGATACTGAAACAAGGCCAGATTTGGCCCCGTCAATTCCGGCCCCTTTGCTTCAAACAATTCGATCCGGTTGCGGATACTGAAACTTTGGCAACGCTCAACCGCGAGCGGCAGCACATTGTTGCTTCAAACAATTCGATCCGGTTGCGGATACTGAAACATAATCAGAGTGTTTTTCTGACGGCTGGTGGCGATGCTTCAAACAATTCGATCCGGTTGCGGATACTGAAACAACGAAAACGAAAAAGAGAAATTTCACAAGTTTGGGCTTCAAACAATTCGATCCGGTTGCGGATACTGAAACACATGAGGCCGCCGATGCCAAGAACGATTAAGACGGCTTCAAACAATTCGATCCGGTTGCGGATACTGAAACTCAACACGCCATCATCAGCATCAAACGCTGCGTAAAAGCTTCAAACAATTCGATCCGGTTGCGGATACTGAAACTTTTGTGCGCGAGGAACCGCGCTACATTGCCCAACTCGCTTCAAACAATTCGATCCGGTTGCGGATACTGAAACGCAATGCTGATGTCTTGGCATGGGAAACCTCCCGAAGCTTCAAACAATTCGATCCGGTTGCGGATACTGAAACCTCGCGGTTGAGCGTTGCCAAACGGTGGTCATGGCGGCTTCAAACAATTCGATCCGGTTGCGGATACTGAAACTTGTGTGTATTGATAAATTGAATCAGTTCACGAACGCTTCAAACAATTCGATCCGGTTGCGGATACTGAAACCGCTTGCCGCCGCCAACCTCGACGAGAGTTGTAGCGCTTCAAACAATTCGATCCGGTTGCGGATACTGAAACGAAAAATGGATAGAGTCGCCGCATTAACAGACGGGCTTCAAACAATTCGATCCGGTTGCGGATACTGAAACAAGCTCAACGCCGAACTCGTCTTCAATCTCGCGGCGCTTCAAACAATTCGATCCGGTTGCGGATACTGAAACGCGGTAGCATCTTTCAACGAGCCAACGCCAAACAGTGCTTCAAACAATTCGATCCGGTTGCGGATACTGAAACGCGCTATTCCAAATATCCATCTGCAACTCTGGGAAGCTTCAAACAATTCGATCCGGTTGCGGATACTGAAACTTGCATAATTCCTAAAAAAAATGAAATCCATCACAGCTTCAAACAATTCGATCCGGTTGCGGATACTGAAACAAATGCCCCACCCGAAGTTTGTGTCGTGTTTAACGGCTTCAAACAATTCGATCCGGTTGCGGATACTGAAACGTGGCTTCGGTTGGTTCGCCGCCAATGGCAGCGACAGCTTCAAACAATTCGATCCGGTTGCGGATACTGAAACGTCGTTGATACTGTCAGCGACGCGCTAACTACGCCGCTTCAAACAATTCGATCCGGTTGCGGATACTGAAACGTGCAGTGGTGGAAGTTGATTATCGGGATATTGCAAGCTTCAAACAATTCGATCCGGTTGCGGATACTGAAACCGTTGGTAGATGGTGTTGATCTTGGCTAGGTCATCGTCGCTTCAAACAATTCGATCCGGTTGCGGATACTGAAACTGAACGATGCGCTGCCTACGACAAACGATCTAAAAAGCTTCAAACAATTCGATCCGGTTGCGGATACTGAAACCTGAATAACCACCCACTATCGACCATTTTGCGGATGCTTCAAACAATTCGATCCGGTTGCGGATACTGAAACGACGTGGTTGTGTTTGGCAATCACTAGCGGAATAAAGCTTCAAACAATTCGATCCGGTTGCGGATACTGAAACCGATTACCTCGGCAATTGCAATTGTGCAAACGTGGGCTTCAAACAATTCGATCCGGTTGCGGATACTGAAACCGCGGTTGGGCAATCTTAGCGACGGCTGCCCTGTTGCTTCAAACAATTCGATCCGGTTGCGGATACTGAAACAACGATGGGCAGGTGTGGATTGAGACCACACCCAACGCTTCAAACAATTCGATCCGGTTGCGGATACTGAAACGCAATCGGGCCAACGGCACCACAGTCTCAGCTTCAGCTTCAAACAATTCGATCCGGTTGCGGATACTGAAACCGGTATACGGCTCAAAATCTCATACGAAATCCCACCGCTTCAAACAATTCGATCCGGTTGCGGATACTGAAACCTGATTGGCCTGTAAGCCGCTGTAAGCCGCTGATGCTTCAAACAATTCGATCCGGTTGCGGATACTGAAACAATCAAGCGCACGGTGCGAGAGGGTAATAGATACCGCTTCAAACAATTCGATCCGGTTGCGGATACTGAAACAAAGCGTGGCACTCACAAACATGCCACGAGTGCAAAGCTTCAAACAATTCGATCCGGTTGCGGATACTGAAACTCAGTTCGCCACTGGCAATCTTAAGTTGATCGCTAATGCTTCAAACAATTCGATCCGGTTGCGGATACTGAAACAAAACTTAGCATATTCAACACTGTCAATTCGCACATGCTTCAAACAATTCGATCCGGTTGCGGATACTGAAACGCGAACACCCCCCTTTGGACGGACGGCGAGGCCGCGCTTCAAACAATTCGATCCGGTTGCGGATACTGAAACCACGTCAAGATCGGCAGCGTATTTGGGCATGTTGCGGTGCTTCAAACAATTCGATCCGGTTGCGGATACTGAAACGGCAGACTATCATCGTTCCAATGATCGCTATTGGGGCTTCAAACAATTCGATCCGGTTGCGGATACTGAAACGCAGCGCCAGCACAAGCTCACGGCTCATGGCTCGCAAGCTCAAAAACATCGCTATCATAGGGGTCATGCCAAATATTAGCCCCGCCCAATTCAAAGCATCCATTCACCAAAGCGCCCCACCCGATGGCTGTGGCTTAGCCCTACAAGCCCTGTGGTGGGATGGCAAAGACGACTGGCAACGCGCCCACGCAATTGCCCAAACCGACCCCAGTTCGGCGGGGTCGTGGGTGCATGCCTATCTACATCGCAAAGAAGGCGACGAATGGAACGCCGCCTATTGGTATCGCCACGCCAAGCAACCTGTATTTGCAGGCAGCCTCGATGATGAATGGCAATACATCGCAACCAACTTACTGTGATTTATGATTGTGCTCATAAAATCATAAATCCAAAATTACCATGAGCCAAACCATCCCCATCGTCATCATTGGGGCCGGGCCAATCGGCCTGACCGCTGCGCTCGACCTGCATGCGCATGGCATCGCCGCCATTGTGCTAGAGGCCAAAGCCCCCGCCCCAATCACCGCCGCCGCCAGCGCTCGTGGCGGCTCACGCGCCATTTGTTTTGCCAAACGCAGCCTCGAAATTTGGGATCGGCTAGGCGTGGTAGACGAAATGCGGGCCAAAGGGGTCACCTGGAACA
>CAYZFQ010000029.1:0-3903 GCA_964477895.1 uncultured Bacteriovoracaceae bacterium
ATGGCGTCCCCACGGGGATTCGAACCCCGGTCTGCTCCGTGAAAGGGAGCTGTCCTAGGCCTCTAGACGATGAGGACGTTAAAGGCTGTTTACGGTGGGCTTTATCCTACACAAATCCCCATAAATCCAGAGCGGCTCGCATAATTTATGCAATAAATTCATTTTTGCCCTAAGCCCCGGCCTCCCCCCGCGCAGAGAGTCCAAGGATCCCTATTTTCTCCTTGTAAGTGCCCCATAAAGTAATAATTTCTCATCACTTATGACTCAAAAAAAATCCGCCTCCTTTAGCCTCCCTTCGGCCGCCCCCAAAGTCGCTCCCATTGAGGTCCTTCGCAGCATTGTGGGCCGGGTGCACGCTCATGCGATGACCATGATTTATCTCGCAAACGACAGGGACGACGTCCAAAAGGGTGATCCCAAAGTGGGGGGCCACCCCTCGGCGAGTTCAAGCGCCCTGCACTTGCTATCTACCCTGCACCTGTGGGTGAAGAATCCCCAGGACTACATCGCTTGCAAACCTCACGCTTCCCCTACGGATCACGCCAACAACTACCTGCTTCGTCTTTTTGCCGAGACAGACAACACACGCATGCCCGATGAGCGCATGAAGCTGGCTATGAAAAATTTGCGCCACTACTCGTCCATTGGCGAACCTGTTTTCCAAAGTTACCATTCCTCCTTTGACCCCGACCACTGGAACTACCTTCCCTCGGGCTCGGTCGGGATTCCTCCCGTCAACGCTCTTTACCTTGCCCACGCCTACCGAATGGCCGAGACCCAAGGCTTTAAAGTTCCTAAAGACGCTCACTTCTGGTGCATCATGGGCGACTCTGAGTACCGAGAGGGCTCCCTTATGGAAGCCTTGCCCGAAGGAGCCGAACGAGGCTTAGGAAATGTAACCTGGATTGTGGACTACAATCGCCAGTCTTTGGATGGACACCGAATTTTAAATGAAGCCGGACTTGGCGGAAAAGACAATGACCGCATTGAAGGCACAGCACTAGCCAATGGCTGGGAAGTGATGCAGCTGCGACACGGAAAACTTCGGCAAAAAATCTTCGCGGATTCACCAGACGGAGAAGCCCTCCAGAATGTGATTGAGCGGGCCCTTCCCGACTATGAATTTCAATCTTTGCTCGCCAGCAAAAATGCCAAAACTATTGTGGATGCTGTGAGCAAATACGATCGCGCAGCCGGCAAAGCTTTAAAGGCCCTCGATGAAAGCGATGTTGTGAATTTCCTCAGCGACCTCGGGGGTCACGATATGGAAATTCTAGCCGATGCCTATCAGGCCTCCAAAAAAGATCCCGACAAACCCATGCTTATCATTGCTCACACGGTCAAAGGCTGGGGCCTTAAGTGTGCGGCCCAAAGTGCCAATCACTCGGCCATGCTGGACGAGTCCGAAGTGCGAGAAATTCGCGCGCGAAACGGCATGAAGGGTGAAGACCTCTTTGCCTTTGAACGCTTCGATGAGAAAAGCTTTGAGGGTCAGTACCTCAAGGCGCGCGGCGATTGGAATTGGAATGGCATCAATGCTCTGAAAAATTTGCGCAAAGAAAATTTGGGCACGGTGCAAAATTTACTCACGGCCACGGGCGCCGATAAAGGCCTGCCGACTGAAGTGGGCATCAATCTTAAATTTGTTCCCATCATTCACACTCAGTGGATGTTAGGTCAGATTGCAGCCAAGCTCAGCCGCATTGCAGACACGTCGATTGTAGATACCGAAGTAAGGGCTCCTCAAAAGCCCCTCACACCCAATGAAAAAGCTTTTAAAGCTACAGCGAATTTGTGGGTCACCATGGCCCCCGACGTGGGAACCTCTACCAACCTCAATGCCAATATGGATGGAAAAATTTACGGAACCGACACCGAAGATTACGAGCGCGATTACGGAGTAAAAGACACCAAGTCGCCAGATATCGTGCCGCACGAATCTATGCGCTCGCGCCATATCCGCTTTGATATTGCCGAAGGAAACGTGATGAGTTGCGTAGGATCTTACGGCAAAATTGGGGAACTGCTGGGCGTGCCCTTTGTACCCGTGATGACGGTTTATGACTTCTTCTTGAAGCGCGCACTCGATCAGCTTTTTTATGATGCTTACTGGAAATCGAGCTTTATCTGCGTGGGAACCCCCGCGGGAGTGACTCTGGCTCCTGAAGGTGCTCAGCACTCTTGGAAGAGCGACATTCAAATTGCCAATATGATCACTTGGGAACCGGCCTTCGCGGTGGAACTGGATTGGATTGTGACCGAGTCCGTACGCCGCCATTTTGCGACCTACTTTGAAGGGGAAGAATCTCCCAATTCCAACTTAGATCGTTCGGCTGTGGTCATTCGTGGTGTGACACGAGGTCTGGAGCAAAAAGAAATGCTCGTGCGATTGCGTGCCCACAAACGTTTTGAAGGACAAAAAGACGAAGAGATTTTAGAGACTACTCGTCGCGACTGCTTAGAGGGCGCTTACTATTTGGTGGATCACCGCGGAGCTGAAGGCTACCGACCTTCTGAGAACGTGCTCAATATCTTCTCACTTGGGTCCCTGGTTACGGAGGCCCTGGCCGCCTCCGATGAACTTTTAAAAGAAGGTGTATTTGCCAATGTGATTCAGGTCACTTGTACCGATTTATTGCTAGGGAACTTAGGATACAAAAATAATTATCGGCATTTGCGCGAGGGATTAGGAATTACGGGCGACTTGTATTTGAGCCCTCGTAAAACAAGCCCCGCTGAAAAGGCTTATCCTCCCGCCTTCTATGGATCCAAGCCTTTTGAAAAAATTGGAAGCGGTTCGGCTGGTCAAGCCCAGCTTATGAGCTTAGGTGGCCGGCGCATCCCCATGGTGAGTGTGCATGATGGAGAGGCGGGACTAATGGACAATATTGGCGCCATCGTGGGCACCCTTCAAAAAGCCTTGGCCGTGCGCAAGCATTCCAAATCGGGCCGTCCGTCGGATGTGTATCACTATCATGGCATTGATGCTGAGGCGGTGGTGAAAGCCGCCAAAGATGTGCTGAATGAGTCGGGGTGGACCTCGGTGCAGATTGAAGGTGAGGGGGCGGGACCTGTGGCTGCCTACACGCCTACGGCTGCGCTAACGAGTGAAGCAGATGCTACTAAGAAAAAGTTTTTGAACTAGGAACAGCTCGGGCAGACCTTCGCCCACCCGAGCTCAATTCTGTTTAGAAAAACAAAGTCCCATTCAGCGTCGCTTGCCAGAAGTTATACTTCGAGGGATCTCCAAAGACTCGGACATAAGTGAACTTAGGCCCCAAGCCAAAACTATCACCCAAAGCAAAGTTATAACCCACGCTTGCTCCCAAACCCAATTCAGTTTCAGAAGCCGCCACAGTCCCCACCGGAGTTTTAATGGAAAGAGTTTCACTCACCGCTGACACAAGAAAGCTCGAATTAAAACCGCTAATGGGAGAGCCTGCCCAGTTGTAGGTTGTCACTAAGGAGAGAGGAATTACCGAAAGTGAAACCGAATCCACCTTGCGGGCCCAGGTCGAGATATCTACACCCAGACTCCAGTTCGGAGTCAGAACAAAACCCCCGTTGAGGTTAAGGGCCCCTGAACGCGGATTCTTACCAAAATCCACATCCGATAGACCCAAGCCAAATCCAAAGTATCCGCCCTCGATTGCGAAGGCGGGGGCCGATGCCATCGCCGCAACAAGAAGACCATTCTTAAATAAGTTCATTTGAACCACCTTTCGCGTTGAAGATTAGCTAGCTTTCAAAAAAACTTCGACGAAAATAACGCCTTGCCGCGTCAAGAGAGACAAAGTGTGCGGGCCTAAATTTAACTGTGCGCCGGGAAGTGGACCGGAAGGCGTGAAGTAGGCCCAGAAATTGCGAGGGCAGACTCGCATGGAAGAAAAACTTGAATTTATA
>CAYZFQ010000030.1:0-2968 GCA_964477895.1 uncultured Bacteriovoracaceae bacterium
GAACGCGAGCGGCAGGTCGACGCCCGAAGCTCGGGCGTCGCGGATGTTCGCGAGGGAGGCTTTCTGACCTTCGGTGAGGCTCGCGGTGGCGGCGGTGATGAGCGCGGCTCTCGCCGAGGTAAGGGCGCTTTGCGCCGTGGCGGAGTCGCTGCGTGCCACCGCGAGGTCTTGGAGCTGTTGCTGGGTCGCAGTTCCGGACTGGGCGACCGCTTCAAGTGAACCAACCAACTGTTTCTTCTGCTTCGCGGTGGACATGGCAGTGGTGTGCGGGGTTCCGTGCTCACTGATGTACACGAGGGCCGCGGCGACCACGGTGCCCACTTCCTGGTCGTCGACGCCGACGGTGGCGAGCGCCGCCGCATCAAGACCGGCGTCGCGGAGCAGCGACGAAGGCGACACGTCCAGTCGGGACGAGCGTGGAGATGGCGAACTGGGAGCTGCGATTGAAGCGGACCAGAGCGTGGGCGAGTGCTTGGCGGTGTAGTAGAGCGAGCCGGCGATGACGGCCGTCAGCGCTAGGAGCGCGATGATGCTGGCCGAACCGGATCGGGTTTGATCGTGGGACGTCGGTGTGGATGTGCGCTTGGCTGCCATGGGGATTCTCCTGTGGCGATCGCGTTGATTCGCGTGGCCGATGCTCAGTAGACCGCGCGGGGCCCGCCATGTCCAGCACGAATGTTCTCGTTTCGCGATCGGACGAAATGACACGAGAGTGTGCGACACTTCTCATTCCGTCGAAATGAGAATCGAGACAAGATGAGCTTGCACGATCGTCAGCGACGCGGTTCACTGTGTGCATACGCGGCTTCGCGCCGTGTCCACACGATTCCACGGGAGTTCATCCATGAAGACTCTTGCTCGTCGGTTCACGCTCGGATGCGGCATTCTCGCGGCTCTTGCCGGCAACGCCTGGGGCGATCCGGTGCTCGACATCAACGCCACTTCGCTCACGTCGTATCTGCCCGCCGCGGCGACTGCGGGGCAGGATGTGCTGCCCCTGTATACGCAGCGGGGAGTGGGAATCGACGGGACGATGTGGGCGGGCTCATCCTTCGGGTGGTCGCTCGCGGGCAATCCGATGGGCGAGTCGTGGAACGGGAACGCTCGCATGACGGGAGTGCATCTGGACACGGGCACACCGTCGATTATGGACGTGGACCTGTCGCTCCCGAGCGCGGGCCCGCGGTGGACGATCGGGCGCACCTACAACGCGGTGCAGACGACGACGGGCGCACTGGGCGGTACGCACCGCGACAGCAACGGCCATCAGGGCCGCAACTGGTTCCAGACAAGCCAGCCGGAGATCCAGTACTACGACGCGAGTTCGAACGGGCTGGGCACGGGCGATGCGGTGTACATCATCTACGGCGCCGACCGGTACATTGAGTTCAAGTGGGCGAGCACGTCGGTCAACAACGGCACCAGTCGCGAGGACGAGTTCCGGAGCGAGAACGGCGCCGCGGGTGTGGTGCAGCGGATCCACGATAATAACGGCAGTCCCACCGTTCCTGACATCTGGATCTACACAGACCAGATGGGTACGAAGACCTACTTCTTCGGCGGAGACGCGCTGTCTTCCGGAGCGCAGTGGCAGATCTGGAAGATCGTCGACGAAGCGGGCAACACCGCGTATGTCGGGGATGCGACGACGGCGACGACCGCGATCAGCGCGGGGTACAGCGGCAACAAGATCATCAAGGCTTACGACCAGGCGGACCGGCGGTACACCTATACGTACACGACGATCGACAGCGTCTCGCGCCTCACGCGGGTCAAGGCCGAGACCAAGACAAGCGGCACCTGGGCGAGCCCCTCGGGCCTGGCGACGGTGGGCCAGGTGGACTACGCGTACTACAACAGCGGCGATTCCGGCGAGGAGATCAACAGCACGGACTACTACGGCTGCCTCAAGATGGTGACGGTGACGACGCCCCTATCGGATCCCGGCACGACGCTTGAGAGCAAGAAATACTACCGGTACTACAAGGCAACCTACAACGGCTCGACCAACCCCGGCAACCAGTACCAGCTCGGGCTCGTGCTGGGGTTCGAGGGGGCCCGCAAGTTCGATCTTGATCAGGATGGCAACCTTGACGATGACTTCCGCACCGCCACCACGGCGAACCTCAAGTCGTACTGCGACTCATTCTTCACCTATTACTCGCACTCGAATGGTGACGCGGACCTGAACTCCAAGGTGGAATCGGCGTTCGTGAACGGGCAGTGCGGCTGCTCGGGCGGCACGAACGGGACGCACACGTTCATCTACAAGACCAACAGTTCGTACACCAACAACAGCGGGTACGACACCGCTTGGTGCCGCCGCACCGAGGTCGCCGAGCCTGAGAGCCGGTGGACCACGCAGTACTTCGACGAGGTTGCGCAGCCGCTCTCGCGGGTGGTGACGTCCGCAGCACCCACGGGGACGCCGAGCAATGTGTGGGCGACACAGGTCGTCCGTAACAGCAGCGGGCAGCTCACCGAGATCCACTCGCCGGCGAACATCACGTCGTACACGCACACCAACGGCTCGGTGGCGTACACCCAGAGCTCGTCGGTCGGGCTCATCACGCTCTTCACACGGGTGTCGTCCACCGATGCGGCGGGGCTTCTTGAGAACGACGCGTGGCAGGAGGGCACTTCCGGCGAAATCTCCAAAATCACGAAGTGGACCTATGGCCTCGCGTCGCAGACCATCGGCAGCGCAGCGCTCAAGCGTCCGATCGTCTCGCAGATCGACCGGTATGAGCTCGTGAAGCCGGTCGGCAGCGCCCAGCCCGCACCGATCTCCTCGACGATCTCGACGACGACGGCGTCATCGAAGCTGGCGGACAAGAACCGTAGCAGTACAAGTTCCACTCCGGGCACGGGCAACAACGGATCGGGCTCGCCGTCGGTCTCCGCCAGCAACGTCAGCGACAACCGGCTGTGGGCGTTCAGTCAGACACCGGATGCGACGCCGATCACC
>CAYZFQ010000031.1:0-2582 GCA_964477895.1 uncultured Bacteriovoracaceae bacterium
GCTGTGCGGTCCGGACTGAAGCACCGGCGCCCCGCGTCATATCGTCGGCCGGGCTGAACGGCCGACCCCGTACGCTGCGCGAACGGGGCAAGCGATGCATGTCGCGGGATGGTAAGCCTGACCGGCGGAAGGAGTGTTGCCAATGGGGCGCAGACCGCGAATTCGTTATACGGCGAGCCAGCGGGCATTGATGTGGGAGCGGTGGCGGACCGGCGCTTCCCTGCAGCAGATCTCCAGTAGCTAGAGTCGAATGTGCGCCAGCGTAAGATCTGAAAGCCCATCCGGACATCGTCTCGGGAAGCTTGCGACTTCGACATGAATCTGCGGCAGCTCCGATATTTTGTGAAGATTGTCGAGCTTGGCAATATGACTCGGGCAGCGGAAAGCCTGTTCGTCGCCCAGCCCGCACTCGGCATGCAGATTCGCCAGCTGGAAGAGGATCTCGGCGTGTCCCTTCTGGTTCGGCATTCGCGCGGCGTAGAGCCGACGCCCGCGGGAACTCTGCTTCACGCACGTGCGCTTGAGATCCTGGATTTGGTCGACCGGGCTCGCAGGGAGGTAACGGCACACAATGAACAGGCTGGCGAAGCGGTTCGGCTCGGCCTAACCCCCATGCTGATGCTGGTCCTCGGCCCGGATGTCGTCGTCAACGTTCGAGATCGCGTCCCCCAGGTATTCCTCGCCCTCGTCGAAGAGATGAGCCATGTGCTCGTCGATGCGTTGTCGCGAGGAGAGATCGACTTCTGCCTTGCCTATGATGTGCCTGAGACGCCCCACGTCGTACGCACGCCTTTGCTCCGTGAGGACCTTGTGCTCGTCACCCTGCCGTCGTTGGACCGAGGTCGTCCGGTTACCGTTGCCGAAGCCCTCGAGGAGACACTTGCGCTGCCCGAGAGCGGCGACACGATCCGCGAGCTGGTTGTTCGCACCGCGCGAGAGTTGGGCCTGGAACCGAAAATCGCCTTCCAGGTTCGCTCGGTGCCGGGCATCAAGAATCTGATCCTGCGCGGTGTAGCGGCGGGGGTGCTGCCCTACGGGTCCGTCATCGACGAAGTTTGTAGTGGAAAACTTGATGCGCATCCGATAGGCTCGCCCCCGCTTCGACGCACTCTGTACCTGGCCGCGTTTGCGCGACGCACCCCGTTTCGCTGCGCACCGGCGCTGGAGCGCGTGATTCGTTCATCGCTGACGGGCTTGACCGACGTACTCGGGCCTCTGGCACATCCGGTCTCGGAAGCGGACCCGCTGCCGTAGGGATCATGAGCCCGCCGGGCCGTCCCAAGGGCGAATACCGGAGCGCGCAGCGCGAAGGCAGTCCAGAGACCCCGCCGGGCCGTCCCAAGGGCGAATACCGGAGCGCGTAGCGCGAAGGCAGTCGAGTGAACGCGAGTCCAAAGCGGTGCTTTGGGCTGCGCTAAGCCGAACGTATTGGACCCGTGCGGGTCACCTGCGCTGAAATGAAGTTGCGGCCAATTCAGGTCGAAACCAACATTGCGCAGGAGATCGAATGCATCGCACACGCCTCACATATGCTCTTGGCGCTGTACTGCTGGGTGTCGGATTCACGCTCGGCGCGGCGGATATCCGCGCCGAGAGCCTGGACATTGCCGGCGCCACGTTCGCCGAACGGGATGCGAAGACAGAGCAGGTAAGCACCCAGGACGTCCGGCGGATCCTCGTCGAAGATTCCGCCATCCTCGTGGACACGCGCACGGCGGCGGAGTACGCCGCAGGGCACATCCCTGGCGCCAGGAACCTCGGCGATGGTTCAGTTACTCAAGTCGCTGCGGTGACGCAGCTGGTGAGTGGCGATAAGGCGAAGGCGTTGGTGTTGTACTGCAATGGACCGTATTGCCAAGCGAGCAGGCGTCTAAGCGAGCAGCTCCTGGCTGCGGGCTTCACCAATGTGCGGCGATACCAATTGGGCATTCCCGTTTGGCGCGCGCTCGGCGGCCCGACGGAAATCACCCTGGACGGCCTGCAGCGTATCTACGGACGCGACCAGACCGCCGTGTTCATCGATGCCCGCTCGCCAGACGATTTCACCGCTGGCAGCCTGCCGGGCGCGAGAAGCCTGCCCGTCGATCTCTTCGTCGCCGGCAAGATCAAGCAACCACCCCTGCCAGAGGATGACTTCAACACCCGCATCGTGCTCTTCGGCCGCAACGCGCAGCAGGCACGAGCCCTAGCCCAAGCGCTGAGCACGCGACCGTGGCATAACGTCAGCTATGTGGATGCCACGTTCGAGGCCGTTCGAGCCTCGATCAAATGACGTTGCATGGTGCCAATGCTGGATGTGGACCCTACTATGTATTTGGACTTGCGCTTTGGCTGGAGGAGCTGTCGGCGGACTTATCGCAACGACCGCTTCCGCTGTAGAGCACTCGTCTTCCGTTTCCGGCCAAAGGCGACCTGCGCCGTTTTCCCTTGACGGAGCGCCGGCTTCGAGGACTGGTGAGCAGCTCGGTAACGGTCAATGCATTGGCGCCCCGAGTCGTTTGCTCGCCTTTGATATCGCGTAGTTCACGAGGCAGTAGAGCATCGCTACGACAAGGTATACCGGCACGAGTGCGTGGTAGTTG
>CAYZFQ010000032.1:0-2421 GCA_964477895.1 uncultured Bacteriovoracaceae bacterium
CTGTGGCCGTCAGAAAAGGAGCTAGTCCTAACACCGTAGTGGCTGCGGTCATCATGACAGGCCGGAAGCGCTGTTCACAAGCTTTCCTGACAGATTGATCGATACTCAATCCCTTCTCGCGCAATTCCCGCACGAAAGAAATAAGTACCACACCATTTAATATCGAAGTACCCCATACGGCAATAAAACCTACCGATGCGGGTACGGATAAATATTCGCCAGTGATAAAAAGTCCAACAATACCGCCAACTGATGCAAAAGGCAGGGCCAGATAAATGAGTCCGGCCATCTTGACTGAATTAAACAGCATGAACAACAGAAAGAAAATGGCCGCCAAGGTAATAGGAACAATCACGGAAAGAGTTGCCATAGCCCGTTCCATATTTTCAAACTGTCCACCCCATGAAAAGTAATAGCCCGGTGGTAATTTTATTTCTTTTGCAGTGCGCTCCTGCAGCTCTGCCACAAAACCACCCAAGTCGCGTTCATGCACGTTGGCTCCAATTACCACGCGACGTCTGGCGAATTCACGTGAAATGATGGCGGGACCGTCAATGATTTTGATATCAGCGACTGCACTCAGTGGAACAAGAACACCGCCTCGCGCGACTACTCCGCCTGGTTCAGGTGTATTCACAGGAGGGCGTAGTAGAAGCTCGCGAATATCTTCTACATTGCCACGAAATTCTGCAGGAAGACGTAAGAGGAGCGTAAAGCGCCGCTCACCTTCAAATACTTGAGTAACTGCTTTGCCGCCAATCGCTGTGGCAATTAACTCATTTACATCAGAAACATTGAGACCGTGACGGGCAATGGCGCGACGGTCAATATTGATCGTCAGTTCCTGCTGTCCAGAAAGTCGTTCGATACGGATATCCCTTGCGCCGGGTGTTGATTTAATAATGCGTGCCACTTGCTCCGACAGCTTGCGTAATTCCTCAAGGTCATCGCCAAAGATCTTGACGGCAACCTGTGAGCGCACGCCCGTTACCATTTCATCCACCCGTTGCGCAATCGGCTGTGATATGACGATATTGACACCGGGTATTACAGTCAGCGCTTTACGAATATCCTCTTCGATAGCTTGCTGGGTGCGGCCTGATCCTTCCAAATCAAGATCCACAATCGGATCTGATTCGTTTGGTGAGGCAGGATCAGCCGGTGACTCACCCCGTCCCAGCTTTGAGACCACTGACTTGACGCCCGGTATGGCAGCGATCAGTTTCATGGCTTCAGCTTCCAATTTAATCGACTGTTCCACAGAGATGGAGGGAGCGCGAATGATGACAGGCGTGACAGAGCCTTCTTTCATAATTGGAATAAACGATTTACCCAGGAGTGGAAACAGAACAAATGCAATCGCCAATGAGCTCAATGAAATAATCATTGTTTTCTTCTGATTCCCTAGCGATAGATTGAGCAGATACAGATAGCCGGATTTCATAATGGCAATGATTTTTGTATCCTGTTCGCTACCACCTTTGAGAAGGTAAGCGCTGAGCACCGGCGATAGCATGATTGACACAAGCAGTGCGACAAACAGTGCGATTGCTATGGTGACAGCCAGCGGACTGAATGTTTTTCCTTCCATGCCTTGTAAAGTCATTAATGGCAGGAAAACAAGAACCGTGACAATCACGCCAAAAATGACAGGAGTTCCTACTTCGGCTGTTGCTTTGACAATGATGTCGAATTTCGACTGATTGGTGCCACGTGCTTCACCCAAGCGCTGGTAGATGTTTTCTACAACCACGACCGTTGGGTCTACCATCATTCCCAATGCGATCGTTAATCCACCCAGTGACATCAAATTTGCAGGCATGCCAAAATGATTCATGACAATAAAAGTCACTAACGGAGTGATGATCAGGGTAAAACACACGACCAAACTGGTTCTGACGTTGCCAAGAAAGACCGACAACACAATAATGACGAGTATCAGCGCTTCAATCAGTGTGGTCTGCACTGTGGTTAGCGCAGCATCAACCAAATCGGTTCGATCGTAAAAGGGAACAATCTGGAGGCCGCCCGGCAGCAATTGGCGTTCGTTGATTTCAGCCACTTTTTCTTTAACGCGCCCAACAATTTCCTTGGCATTGCCACCGCGCAGCATCATTACAATGCCGGTGACAGATTCGGTATAGCCATTCTTAATGCTGGCACCCTGACGAACCTCTCCTCCAAATTTTACTTCAGCGACATCACGCACATAGATAGGAACACCATCTAACTCTTTCAGGACAATATTTCTGATGTCTTCCAAAGTCTGAATCAAACCCACGCCACGGATCAGATATTGCTCGGAATGTAATTCTAAAAGATTACCGCTGGCATTGGCATTATTGCTTGCGATGGCTCGATCTACCGTAGCGAGTGTCAGATCATAGTGACGCAGCTTGTTGGGATCAAATAGCACATGGT
>CAYZFQ010000033.1:0-1943 GCA_964477895.1 uncultured Bacteriovoracaceae bacterium
GAGCTGTCCTAGCGCGCCTCTGTGGGCTTTTGGGGCGCTGTACTAGAAACGCGACAGCCCGAGCGAAACCGCGAAAACGCCTCACGCGATTTTGGCTCGTTTGAAACACGGAAAACCCCGGATTCAACCGCGCTGGCACAGCACAACCAACCAGCTCGCGAAGATCCACGCTGACAGATACAGCCTAAGACCAGAAAGAAAGCCCATCGAATACGGGGGGCCAAAGACCACAGAACCCCTAGGGAGCAGAAATCCTATCGAGCACTCCCAGATTGGTCCGACCTATTCAGAGAGACCCGGTAGCTCGCGCTGGTGGGCTGTCGAAATGTCCGGCATGGTTCGTTCCATCTGTGCCCGATGGTTGGCCACTGTCTTTCGGTCTACCCCCAGCTCGCGCCCGATGTCCATGTCGCTCCACTTCGGGTGCTTGGCTATCAGTGCCCGGATGGCGTCCGCTCTCTGCAATTGAGCCTCTTGCCTTGATTTGGCGACGACTTGGTTTTGTTCTTTTCGGCGCTTTCTGACGCTGGCCGGGGCTATCGCGCTCAAGTCCAGAGCTTCCGCTTCGGACGGGGCCACCTGTAACGCTCTGGCTATCGTGTCAGCTTGCCAGTGCTTGAGCTTGCCCGGTACCGCCGCTTGTCTCACCGCTGACATCACTTCGGCCCCATCCAACGGTGGGGCGAACGTAGCGTTTAGCTCGACTGTCCTAGCCACTGCCCACTCATGAGCCCTACCACTGCCGGGGAAATGGCAAGCGTACTCAGCTCGACAGAACCCGTAGTAGTAAAACAGCGTCATGTGACGCACACCTTCGGCCATACCGCCGCGAGAGTTAGATAGAGCCACAATCTCTGTGATCCTCGCCGAGTGAACATACCCACCGTGGCGCTTATCTCTGCGCAGCTTGCGCTGAATCCGTTCTGACGCTGGCTCTATCGCTGGCACGTCTGGCGCTGGCTCTATCGCTGGCACGTCTGGCGCTGGTAGAAGCCCTAATGCCGTCTCTAACTCGTCGAGAGAGTATCGCGACGGCGCGGCCCCGTTCAGCATGAAGGGCAGGTACAGCACTCGATTCTGTGTTTTGGTGTCGAGCGTACCCGGTAGCTTGAGCCACTGCGCCTGTCGCAGTGCATTCGGATCTGGCGCAAGTCCGAGTGTATCGGTCAGTGACACCAGCTTGAGCTGAATTGCACGCCATCGGGTACGGTTTGCTGGCGTGTTCGGAACCGTCTGCCGCAGTTGCCAAATCGCATAAGCCCCGCGTCCGCTGTGGGCCATGAAGGTAGGAGCGGGAATCCTCCCAGCCTGTACCGCGTCGGCTATAACACCGACTGCCGCGCCTGACGTTGGAAGGCCGGGTCTGCCCACGTCCAAGTCAATTGGCACGCTGGCGAACGCATCGACACTACCGTTTCTGGCTGGGAAATACTGAGGGCGAAAACCGTTTTCTGCCGTCGGTGGGTCGCCACTTAGTTGTAAGTCGGGCTTAAGTGGCTGGAGTATCCAATAGAGCGTTTCCGACTTGGCCATCTCATAGCGCCAAAGTTCCGGAATCCAAGACCACACCTCACGGGCAGATACTGCCGATAGATAGTGAGGGGCGACTTTGCCCGTAGTTTTCACTGGCCGACGAGAAGCAAACCCTACTCTCTGGTCAGGCTCGAATGGCGATAGGAGTTGAAGCATCGCCTCATGGTTCTGTTTCGCCTCTGACATCGGCGCGGAGTAGACCGCAGACTCTGTAGCGTCCGCTACTTCCTTTTGTGTTCTGCCGTCGCGCATGCTGGCACCCTACCCCACCAGCTCGACCGCCACGGGCCTTTTGCCGCCATCCGTGAGCAGTCTTTCCAGCTCGGCAAGGCGTGCGCGCTGGTGTTCAAAATGCAGCGCCGCGTCTGTCTGACCTGCTACTGCGAGCGAGTGCGCGAAACCGGCGGCAT
>CAYZFQ010000034.1:0-1749 GCA_964477895.1 uncultured Bacteriovoracaceae bacterium
ACTATTAATAGAGACAGTCAGGTCATACGTCACATCAAAGATTTGATGAGTTTGTCCGCTGGTGAAAGCGCGTTATTTTGCATGTTTTCGTCAATTCTTCGTGACGCCGATCTCGCTTCTATGCAGTTTGAAACACCAGCCCAAATTTCAGGAATAGTTGTCGTCGATGAAGCCGATCTACACTTACACCTTAGCCTGCAATATGAGGCGCTGCCTCGACTGATAGCGCTATTTCCGAAAATTCAATTTATTATCAGCGTACACGCTCCAATGGTGGCTTTGGGTTTGGAAAAGAATCTTGGCTCGGATGGTTTTGAGATTCGTGAATTGCCCACTGGCGCTCTAATTACATCTGAGAACTACTCTGAGTTTCTAACTGCATTTGCTGTTTTCGCGAACACTAATAAGTTCCAAGAAGAACTATTGGCGAAAGTAAATGCAACTAAGTCTGAGTCAGCCATTTTGCTCTTGGAGGGAAAGACCGATGCATCACTTATCTCCTCCGCTTGGGAAAAGTTAAACCCCAATACTCCTATTCCATTTACGCCAGTACCTTGCGGCGTTGATCCAAATCCCGATGAACGTAGTGGTGGAGCAGAAATGCTTCGCCGTTGTTTTGAATTTTTGTCAATTGTCACAGACAGAACAGTCATCGCAATTTTCGACAACGATAGAAGCGGGAACGAACAATTCAAATCAATTACCAATAAGGCTTTTGGACTCGGGAAAAATCTCTCGCTTAAGCATCACAAACAGAAGCAGATGTACGCGATGTTGTTGCCAATTCCACCTGGAAGAGAAATTTTTGTATCTACTACCAAGCTAACTAATCGATATCTATCGATTGAGCACTTTTTTTCGGATGAGTTATTGCAGGCGAATGGGTTAAAAGGCGATCCTGTTATTGCTGATTCCATAGTATTTGAAATAGATCCATCAAGTAGAGCGAAGGTTTCATTCGCGGAGAATGCTAAAAACTTTGATGTTTCTGAATTTAAAAATTTTTTACAAATTTTTGATTGTATTTCAGGAATATTATCAAAGGGCAGCATAGAAACAAGTTGTGAATTGAAATAATAAACGGGATCGCGCTTTTTTACTTATACGCTTTGTCCTGCAAACACACATCCCAATAAGGCAATCCATCAAACCGTTTGACGAGAAAATCGACAAACGCCCTGACGCGCTGCGAGAGGTGGCGGGTTTGAGGATAAATGGCATACGCTGCCAGTTGCGCATACTGATAGCTCGGTAATAGCGGGATCAATCGACCGCTTGCAATTTCCTGGTACACAATGAAAGTGGGCATCAGCACGATGCCTAGTCCGGCAAGCGCGGCGTCACGCAGAAATTCACCGTTACTGGCTTTCAGGTAGGGGTTTATTTTGGTTTTGATCCATTGATCTTCGGCATCGTGCAAATTCCAGTGTTCATAATTGCTGATCAGGTTGTAGACCAGGCAGCGATGATTAATCAATTCGACGGGCGACTGCGGTGTGCCCATGCGCTCGAGATAAGCCGGACTTGCGCACATCACGGCCTGTATGGGGGCAAGGCGGCGCGCGATCAAACTGGAATCCGCCAAACTGGCGATCCGAATTGCCAAATCAAAACCTTCTGCCAGCAGATCCACCTGGCGGTCATTAAAATCCAGATCGAACTCAATGTCGGGATGCGTTTGTAAAAATTCATTGATGGCAGGTCCCAGATGCATCAAGCCAAAACTCAACGGCAGCGCCACTTTCAAGC
>CAYZFQ010000035.1:0-1613 GCA_964477895.1 uncultured Bacteriovoracaceae bacterium
TGTGCATAGCGGTTGGCGCGGGAGCGTCGGGCGGGTGGTCTCAGCGGCACTGCGCTGTTTTGCCGAGGAGGGCATCGCTCTGGACACAGTGGAAGTTGCGATCGGACCGGGGGCGCGGGGGTGCTGCTACGAGATCGGCGAGGAGCTGGTCCCGGCGTTCGAACGCTGTTTTGCCGAGTATCAGGCCGCTACCTCACTTCCGCTGGCTTCCCCGCTTAGGCGAACTACTGAATCAATCTACGTGGATAACGCCGTGTTGGTGCGCGCTGAGGTGCTCTCGCAGGGCGTTCAGGCGGAGCGGATTGCGATTTTTGAGGGGTGCACAATTTGTGATCCGCGATTTTTTTCCTTTCGCCGAGAGAAAGAGCTATCAGGGCGGCAGGTTAGCGTGATAGGCGCGCCGCGCGGCGTCAAATAGTTCTGTTTTTATAGTTGGTTACGAGGGTCGTGCGTATTTGACAATCTCTCCGCCAGCCCGGCATAATTTAAGGGTTGTCGCTGGAGGACGGTTTCTAAGAACCCATGCAGGCAAACCAACTACGGAGTGGCCCATATGGAGAAAGCCGACCAGGAGTTGTTACTGAGGATCGTTCCCTCCAATCCGAATCTGAAAAGGCTATACGAGAGGCATCGGAAACTAGAAAAGGAAGTCGAGAATGCACGCCGATACGCGGCGTACTCTACGGCCGCTTCACTTCGTCAGCAGTCGCTGAAAAAGGAGAAGCTCCGCCATAGAGAGCAGATTATGGAAATCCTTAGTGGATATAAGAATTCGACCCTTGCTATTGAAAATTAATCGCGACGTGCAGTTGAACGTTGCTTAAGCTTGCGGCGCTAAAGCACTAGCAGTCCAAAAGCACCTCTCCGTCTCCGGCTACAGCACACACGCTCAGGGAAAAGTCATCGGGGAAGCGCCCCGGACTTCTCCCCGAGGGGTGGTCTCCGCCCCACACAAGTCACCACTACCTATCGAAACGACCTGCGGCCTCCCGTGATAGACAGGGAAACAGCCTCATGCAATAGCTAAGGAATCGGATTAATCACACTCTAATCAAGGGTCCAGGGAGCGATGGAGAACGTGCGTTTTGCGGTGGTAGGAGCGACAGGGGCGGTAGGCAGAGAGATGATCTCGGTGCTGATCGAACGGGAGCTGCCGCTCGAGGGACTTCGGTTGTTGGCGAGCGAGCGCTCCGCAGGGAGTTCTATCGATGTGAACGGCACGGAGATCGTCGTTGAGGAGCTGACGCCCGATTCCTTCCATGGGATCGATATCGCGCTGTTCTCAGCCGGGGGAGAGATAAGCAAAAAGTTTGCTCCGCATGCGGTAGAGGCGGGTGCTATCGTCATCGATAACTCAAGCGCATTCCGTATGGACCCCGCGTTGCCGCTCGTCGTTCCCGAAGTAAACAGTAAGGCTGCGCGCGAGTATCTCGCATCGCAACGCGCGGCAGGTCGGCGCGGCGGAATTATTGCGAATCCAAACTGTTCAACAATTCAACTTGCGGTGGTGCTAAAGCCGCTGCTCGATCAGTACGGACTGGAGCGGGTTATCGTTTCCACCTATCAGTCGGTTTCTGGTGCCGGCAAGCAGGGCATGGACGAGCTTTGGAATC
>CAYZFQ010000036.1:0-1604 GCA_964477895.1 uncultured Bacteriovoracaceae bacterium
GCACATTGGTTATTGGCATTACTGCTATTGGCAGAGCCAGTGTAAATGTATTGAAACTTAACCGATTAGAAGCAATCAATTTACGCGCCATTTTATTCGAACGCGGGGAGCATCCGCCAGAGGATTATTAATTTAATGAATATTCTCAATCCTATTGCCCTGTTATTTGCTTTGTTAGCAATCCCAATTATTTTGCTTTATATTTTACGGCTGCAACGCCGCGAGCAAAAGGTAAGCAGCACGTTGCTGTGGCGGCAAGTGGTGCTTGACCGCGAGGCCAACACGCTATGGCAAAAACTGCGCCGCAATTTGTTGCTTATTTTGCAGTTAGCAACCTTGGCGTTTTTGGTGTTTGCGCTGTTGCGCCCTTATATTAGCTTGCCGGGTGGGTTGAATGGGCGGTTGATTGTGCTAATGGATGCCTCGGCCTCGATGCGAGCCACCGACGTGTTGCCATCGCGCTTTGACGCGGCAAAAGAGCAAGCCCGCAATTTGATTAGCGGGATGGGCGTAGGCGATGAAATGTCGCTCATTTTGGTCGATAGCAACCCCCGCGCTTTGACTGGCATTACTTCTGATCGCGGTGAGTTATTGGCGGCATTAGATGCCTCAAAAGCATCATTGGGGCAAGCAAACTGGGCCGCCGCCATTTCGCTTGGCTCGGCTACGGCCAATGAGCAAAGCACCTTTATTGTCATTAGCGATGGCGCACACGCCGAAGATTTAAAATTATTGCAGCGCCAAGCCCGTTTTGTGCCGATTGGGGTAAATGGCGATAATTTGTCGATTAGCACCCTTTCATTACGCAAAACCTTACGTGGGTTGGCGGCCTTTGTACGTGTTACCAATAATGGCAAACAAGACGACGATAGTTTGGTCTCGCTGCGGGCCGATAATGGCACGTTGCTCGATGCGCGTACTGTCAAAATTCCAGCCGGGCAATCGGTGTCGTGGACCGTGAATGATATTGATGCCAATACAGCATCCGTGCGGGCCTCCATCGACAAAGCCAGCCACAATAATCTGGCCGCCGATGATGTGGTTTATGCCGTGAGCGCCAATACCGCTTTGCGGCGGGCATTATTAGTCACGCGCGGTAATCGCTTTTTAGAACAAGCGTTGGCCAATTTGCCCAATATTCAAGTCTCGCGGGCCGTGACGACGGGCGTAACCACGCTCGATTCACGCCCGTTTGATGTTTATATTCTTGATAGCATGAATGCCGATTTATCGGCATTGCCACCGCACGCAAATGTGTTATTTATTGGGCCGCAACAAGTATTTACCGCTACCGACACCTTTAGCAATACGGGTTATGTGCGCACCGTGCCGCACCCCATCGCCCAGTCGTTGAATTGGCGTACCGTTAACGTACAGGCTACGCCATTAATTGAAGCCCCGGCTTGGCTCAAACCTGTCATTCAATCACAAGGCGGGCCTTTGTTATTTGCCGGCGAGTTCCCGGCTGAATTGGCTGGTAAAGACAGCGAGCCGCCATTGCAACGGGTGGTGGTGTTGCCCTTTGAATTGCGCCGTAGCGATTTGCCATTGCAATTGGCTTTTCCCATTCTCATGCTCAATAGCATTGAGTGGCTGGCCCCACC
>CAYZFQ010000037.1:0-1520 GCA_964477895.1 uncultured Bacteriovoracaceae bacterium
AGTCGACCGTTAAAAATAGGATTTCAGAAAAACAGAAGATAAAAAAATCTCGCGCAGTTTGGTTGGAATTTTTTTTCGATCTAGAAGTTGGGAGAGTGTGGAGAGTTAAGCAGCTAAAACAGCTGTAATTTGGCGGAAGTTGAAGCCAATTCCCGAGAGAATAGCATTGATTTCATCGCCTTTTCGGCCTTTCAGGTAATTTCTACGCAAGAGTCCGTCATTTTTGGCATGTCCGATGATGGGCTCAATAACTGAACGGTGCTTGATATCTCGCTTAATAGCTGGTGTTGCGCCTCTCTTTTGTCCTGATTGAAAGACCTTTGTCCGTGGTTCGTCCCATTTATGCCCCCTATACCCTTTGTCCACGATGAAGCGCTCTGGTAATCTACCAATGATTTCTTCGATGTTTTCTCCTGCTTTTTCAAGAGTGTGTCCATCATAGGGACGACCATGCATGGCTTTTGAGTGGACAATAAAGTGTTTGCCATTCTCTCCTGACGCTCGCAGATTCGTTCCCATGGAGACCTTGACGCCAAACTCGTAAGGTGCTCTGGCCTTACCTTTGCTAATGCATTCCACCTCAGGTGCATGCCACGAATAGAGATAATCTGGATCCCCTCGCTTTTGCTTATGAATACGTTTGGCTCTTTGTAAGGTAACATCAAAATCAATAGGCAATTTGTCGGTTACATCCTTGACCTTACGTTCTATATCTCGAATTAAGCGTCCCAAGCGAACCCGTATAAATTTGAGTTCTCTCTTCGCTCGCTTCATTTGCTTAGCATGAATATATCGCCCCACTTTGATGGCAGCTTTTTTAACAACACGTGTGTAGCTTTGACGAAGCTTTATTCCAGCCCTGCGTGCAAGATTCCCAAGTTTATCAACGGCTTTAGATAAAAGAGCATGTTCCGTGGGGTGGGCAATATTTTTTTCTTGAACAGTTGTATCAACAGCGACTGCTTTCAAATCCTTGAGCTTCAAGGCTCCAAGTTCACAAGCAATGGCAAGGCTTTCTTGCAAAATGCTCTCAAAGGAGGCAGGGTCAATGCGATCGCGGAAATGGCTGAGGCCCGAACGTTCAATAGGAACGCGATGTTGGAAAAAGATTTCACCACAAAAGTACTGAAAATAAGGATTTTCAACCCATTGAGCGCAAACCACTTCATCAGAAAGAGCATACATATGCTTCAAAAGATGGAGCCCCACCATCAACCGAATTGGCGTTCCAGAACGGCCAACTTCCGAATAATACACAGAAAATTCTTTATGCAAGCGCTCCCAATCGACGAGTTTTGATAGACGAGCAAGAGGATGGTTTAAGTCGATGATCTGATCCAGGCGATGACGGAAAAGGTCTTGTTGACCGACATCATTTTGCTTTTTTGGACGCATATTTTTCTATTCCATTTTGCAAGCTTCTGATCAGAATCATAGCAAAATCCTGCGTTTTTTAAAAGCGCTTTTTACCAATTTCCTTAATATTTTTAAGGCGTTAAGGGCTTTTTAACAGCCGACTC